>CALPMT020000018.1 GCA_943324745.2 Chitinophaga pinensis
ATTAAAGAAATCAGCTGTCCGAAAACGGATTGTCCAAAAAAGTAGCTATTTTTATTCATGTAATTTAGTTCGGGAAAACCAAATTACACTAAAGCGGGAAATCCATCAAGGAAATCCCGCTTTTAAAAAGTTTTATCGGACAGTAGTGACTTTTTATCAATACGAAAAGAAAAATAAAGTCGTATTTTCGTAGTAAAGAATATCAAGAAATTTTAATCATGCAATTTTTCATCTTAATAGCCTTATTTTTCGGATTAGCATCGTGTCACGACGTGGCTAAAAAACAACAATTGGAAGAACTCTCCATTTTGGACAAACGCGTAGATCACATTCAACGTGAGTACGAAACATTGAAAAAGGACGATGTTTCAGAAATTATCTACACGATGAAAGAACTGAAATATCACGTAAAATTTGACGTTGAAGGAGACACGCTTTCAATAGAAATAGCGAAGAAATTAGATGCCTACAATCGAATTTACAAAAAGTTAAATTTGGTGGAAACGTACGGTGAAAAAATTCTGTTTGGTTCTCAAAAAGTTAAAAACTCCATTGATAACTTAACCAATGACATAAAAAATGGAGATGGAGATAGAGGGAATTATGATAAATTTCTAGCGTTTGAAACGGATAAAGTAGATAATCTTCAACAAATTATGGAAGATATGATCAAGCTTCAAAAGGAAAATATTCGTGCTTACTTAAACGTTAAAGGGGCTGTGGAAAATTTCGCTGCTGAATTGGCTTCAAATAACTAGTTATGCGTGCGAGAATACTATTTGTTTTTTTACTCATAACCAGTTCTAGTTTTGCGCAGGTTAGTACAGATCAACAGTTAGCACAATATTATTATTCAGCAGGAGATTTCGAAAAAGCATTACCTTACTGCCAACAAGTCTTTCAAAAAGAGAATACGAAGTTTACATTTTTGCGTTACTACACATGTTTATTAAAAACAAAAAAAGACCGTGAAGCTGAGAAAACTTTAAAAAAACAATTAGATGTCGACCCATATACTGTTGACTATCCTATTCTATTGGCTGAATTTTACGAAACACACGATGAACAAAAGGCTGCAAACAAAATCTATCAACGTTTGATGGAAGATAATGCTTCTTCAAGTGTGAAAATTTTAGAAGTGTACAAGGCGTTTAAGGAAAAAGGAAAAACAGACCTTTCCTTGCAGATGTTGGAAAAAGGGCGCAAATTTCTTGGGAATACCTATCCTTTACATCTACAATTTGCAGATGTTTATTTGCAAATGGGTCAACCTCAAAAGATGATTAATGAGTATTTAGAACTCTTAGAAAACAACAAGGATTTTCAAGAACAAGTACAAACAGCATTAGCTCAACATATTGATTTTACGCAAACAACGAATCCAACTGCAGATATACTTAAGGAAGAATTAATAGATCGTTCCCAATCGCGTTCGAGTGATTTGATTTATGCAGAAATGTTGTTGTGGTTTTTCACACAACGGAAACAATTCTCCTTAGCATTAACACAAGCTCAAGCCATTGATAAACGTGAGAATAATACTGGTTATCGGGTATTTGAATTGGCGAATGTATTCACTCAAAATAAGGATTATACGCTTGCGCGCAGGGGATATAATTACGTATTGGCACATGGGAAAGAAAAAGGTTTCTATTTTATGTGTGAAAATGCAGTACTACACACCTACTTTTTGGAAGCGACTGAACTCAGAAATTTAAGCCAAGATACACTTCAAAGTATTATCATTAAATACAAAGAAGCGATTCAACGTTTAGGAAAATCTAGAAATACCTTGACTATTTTAAAAGAATTAGCACAAATTCAAGGTCTATATGCCAATCAAGTAGACGAAGCAATCAAGCTGCTGAAAGAATTGATGGTTATACCAGGATTATCAGTTATACAGGTTTCAGAAATCAAAATGTTATTGGCTGATTTTTATGTGCTTAAAAATGAAATTTGGGAGGCATCATTGTTGTATATGCAAATAGATAATGACTATAAATTTGAGACAATAGGATTTGAAGCAAAATATAAAAATGCACGTATTTTTTATTACGATGGGGATTTTCAATTCGCACAATCTCAGTTGGATATTCTCAAACAATCAACTTCTAAATTAATTGCTAATGATGCTTTAAAGTTGTCCTTACTAATAACTGATAATTATGGTTTAGACAGCAATTATACAGCGATGCATCAATTCGCTCAAGCTGATTTATTGTTAGAACAACACCAATATAAGCAAGCATTTGTGTTGTATGACTCAATATTAACTGCTTTCCCTTACCATGGGTTGGCTGATGAAATATTATTGCGTAAAGCACAGGTATTTCAACAACAAGGAAACTGGTCAGAAGCGATTAATTATCTAGAAAAATTACTGAAATCGTATGCAGAAGATATTTTGGCAGATGATGCTTTGTTTCAATTAGGAAATATCTATGAAAATCACTTAGGTGATAAAGAAAAAGCCATTGAAAATTATAAAAAAATTATTTTTCAATATAAAGGAAGTTTGTATGTGGTGGAAGCACGTAAACGTTTGCGGTTATTACGTGGTGACAAACTTGACCTTGAAGATCAGATGTAAAATATACATCTGCGCTAATCGCTTTCGGTTTCATAATAGAGAAATAGCGAATTTCCGACACATTGAACACAAATTAAAATAAAATATAAGATGAAAACAAGTGAAATGTTTTTAGCGGAGATGAAAGCCGAAGCTGTTAGTACACGGAAATTATTGGCGTTCGTTCCTTTTGAAAAAGGAGATTACAAGCCTCATGAAAAATCAATGTCTATGTTGAAATTAGCGACACATGTTGCTGAAATCACAGGTTGGTGGAAAGAAACATTGTCGTTTGATGAATTGGATTTTGCAAAAGGTGGAGGAACACCAAATGTGTATAACTCTACGGAGGATATCTTGGCAAAACACGATGATTTAGTAGCGAAAGCCGAAGTTATTCTTTCTGAAATTAAGGAAGAAGAATTTGATAAAAACTGGACAATGCGTAATGGTGATTACATCATTTTAACGGCTCCAAAAAGAGAAGTTGCTCGTACTTGGTGCTTGAATCACTTATACCACCACAGAGCTCAATTATCTGTTTACTTGCGTTTGTTGGATATTCCTATCCCAGGAATGTACGGTCCAACAGCGGATATGTAATTTGTAAAAGGATTGGTAAGGTATATTACTTTACCAATTCTTATCTTTCTAAAAGAACGTTGAAATTAACCGGTTATTTTTCAACGATTATAATTTTTTTCGTGCTCAAGAGATATATTTGTCTTTGGAACTTCCAATAATTTTTCACCTAATTCAGCCTCTAATTTAGCAATCGATTTAAGCGTGAAATTATGATTTCCACTCAACCATTTATGAATCTCAGAAGGTCGTTTTTGTAATTTTTCAGATAAATATTTTTGAGAATATCCTTTTTTTTCCATTAAGTAATTGATTCTAACGATTAGGTCAGCATATAAATCAACAAAAATTTTAAGATCATCAGGTGTATTTTCTAGTAATCTTTCAACTGTTTTACTTTTCATAAAACTATATTTTAATTTGTTTATAAAATTATTTCTGTAGAATAATCATAGTTAATTAAGTACCGTTCATTTTCTGAAATAAAAACAACATTATCATACATTGCTTCTTGAATTTTTCTTACTAATTGCTGTGCTACATAAAACTTCATACTTAAACTTTTACTTTCTTGTACAGTTTTAGACTCTTTGATTCCACCATTAAAAAGTATTACTATATGTTTGCTAATGCGGTAACAAAATAATCTTAACGGAAAATTTATTCCAATATCTATTATCTCTTCCACATTAGAATACGGCTTAGGTGGTAATGATAATGCTTTATTTTCATAGCGATTAAAAAAATCATCTGTAGCACCGTATTTATTTCCTATACTTTCTGTAAGTAATCGAAATAATATATATCCTTCTTCGCGGTATTTATCACGTTGTATGTAAGTTTCAAAAAATCGGTCTGTTTCTGATTCTAATTCTCTATCATCATCCAAAAATCGTACGGTATAAAATGTACATATACTCCCTTCATCATACCATATCTCTAATGCAAATATATTCACTTATAACTGAATTCTCACAAAATAATTCACTTTTATATGAATTATTTTATATTGATTAATATTTAGCCGAAAAACAACGGCTAGTAACTAATCTAAGTTATAGAAAAAGTGGATTAAGAAATAGCGTATTTATACGTGATTTACAGTAATTAAGTACTCTTCAACGATAAAAATTCATCTCATCGACGTACTTTCTGACTTCATCTGTCAATAAATAATGTACATCTTGTTTGTTTTTGATAGCCTGACGAATGTAGGTCGATGAGATTTTCATCATCGGTGCATCGATACAAAAATGAGCTTTTGGGTATTGATTTACCAAGGCTTGATGATGATTTTCAAAACCTATTTCTTCTAATTCTTGTGCTGTTAATAATCTAGGATAAACATACATCGAATAGTTGTTGCGGATAAGTTCGTAGTTTTTCCATTTGGTAAACCCACGTAAATTGTCTTCTCCTATAATCAGCGAAAATTGGTGTGTCGGATGTTTTTCTTTTAAATATGCCAAGGTATCAATCGTGTAATTGGGTTGTGGCATCTTAAATTCAATGTCACTCGCACGTAAATGATCGTTGTTCTCCACGGCAATTTCAACCAAAGCCAAACGATGGTGATCCGCCAATAAACTAGATTTTTGTTTTAACGGATTTTGTGGAGTTACTACTAACCAAACTTGATCGAGTTCTGGCAAATTTGCAAAGTAGTTAGCAATCACCAAGTGACCCACATGAATTGGATTAAATGTTCCAAAAAATAATCCGATACGCATCGTTAAGCGTTTAAGAAATTAGTAATAATGGCCTCAGCCTTCACGCAAGCATTCTCAAGGTTGTCATTTTCCAAGATCACATCAAATTTATAAGCCAACGCTAATTCTTCTTCTGCACGTGCCATACGCATTTGAATTTTTTCTTCGGTTTCTGTACTTCTTGATCTTAAGCGTCTTTCTAATTCTCCTATAGAAGGCGCTTGAACAAAAATCGACAAAGCTTGGTCTTCTAATTTACTTTTGATGTTAATACCACCTAATACGTCCACATCAAAAACAACCACTTTACTTTCACTCCAAAGTTTTTCAACGACCTCATGTAACGTACCATAAAAGTTGTCTTTATACACTTCTTCCCATTCTAAAAATGCATCTTCCTCAATTTTCCTTTTGAAACCTTCTATCCCTAAAAAATGATAATCTTTTCCATTTACTTCCCCAGATCTTGGCTCTCTACTACAAGCGGAGATAGAAAAAACTAAAGATGGAAATTTTTCCAATAAATGTCGAACAATAGTCGTTTTACCAGCTCCCGAAGGCGCTGAAAACAAAATGCTTTTTCCAGTAATTTTTGATGTATTCATGCTATTATCAATATGTCTTGTTGTGCTTTTTCGTCCGGCTGATGGTATTCGTCAAGCTGAGCGTAGTTGTGTCCGGCTGAGCGTAGCCGAAGCCCTATAACGTGTTCAAGACTTGTTCTTTAATCTTCTCCAAGGCATCTTTCATAGCTACCACAATTTTTTGTAATTCCACGTGGTAACTTTTACTCCCCAAAGTATTAATTTCTCTTCCTAACTCTTGCGTAATGAATCCAAGTTTTTTTCCTGCAGCTGGTAAAACCATTGTTTCTAAAAAGTAATCCAAATGATTTGCTAAGCGCATTTTTTCTTCGGATACATCTAATTTTTCGATGTAGAAAATTAACTCTTGTTGAAAGCGATTTTCATCGTATCCAGCTACAGTACCCGCTTCTTCTAATCCTTTGCGCATACGTTCTTTGATGATGTCTATACGAACAGATTCGTAGGTGTCTACTTGTTTCAATAGCGAACGAATATCTTCAATACGATCTGTAAATTCTTTTTCTAATGCTTGCCCTTCTTGACGACGGAAAGTGTTGAAATTCACACAAGCCTCAGCAACAAGAGTATGTAAAAATGAAAATTCCTCTTCGCTTATTGTTGTATCTTTTGTTTGTGTGTAAATATCCGGCATACGTAATAACATCGCAAGGTAATCAGAACTAGACTCACCGATTAATGTATTTGTATCTTTTAAATCTTGGTAATAAGCTTGCGCTAATTCTTTGTTTATTTCTACAGATTTTGACGCTCCAATGCTCTCTACTTGGATGTTTAATTCCACTTTACCTCGGTCAAGCGCATTGGTTATATACTGACGAATTTCTAGTTCTTTTTCTCTATATGGACTCGCAATGCGTGTATATAAATCCATACTTTTACTGTTCAACGATTTGATTTCAACGCTGATTTTTTTATCTTCAAAGGAACCGGTAGCCTTACCATATCCTGTCATTGAATGTAACATAACCTCTATTATTTGAGAGTAAATTTACCATAAAGAATAACTTTTTGAGTGCATCTTTATAACTATTTTTAAGTGAACTTGTTTTTCAAGCATTCGACTTCCTACATATTTCGTAATTTAGTACCATAATCTGAATTTTTAAAACACAGAAATGAAAGTTATTGATCACTTAAAAGAAGCTAAATCAACCCTTTTTTCATTTGAAATTTTACCACCATTAAAAGGGAAAAGCATCCAATCTATCTACGATGGGATTGATCCGTTAATGGAATTTAAACCGAAATATATTAATGTTACTTACCACCGTGAAGAATATATTTTCAAGGAAAGAGATAACGGATTATTAGAAAAAATAGCGATTCGTAAGCGTCCTGGTACAGTAGGTATCTGTGCTGCGATTATGAATAAATATCATGTAGATGCTGTTCCTCACTTAATTTGTGGTGGATTTAGCAAGGAGGAAACAGAAAATGCATTGATCGACTTACAATTTTTAGGAATTGATAATGTATTGGCGCTTCGAGGAGATTCTATCAAAACAGAAAGCACATTTAAACCACATCCATCTGGACATGCATATGCGGTGGATTTGATTAAACAAGTGGTTGAAATGAATACGGGAAATTATATCACGGAAGATTTTCAATTGGAGCCAACAAGTTACTGTATTGGTACTGCTGGTTATCCTGAGAAACATTTTGAAGCGATGAATCTGAATACAGATTTACAATATTTGAAAGCTAAAGTGGATGCTGGTGCTGAATATGTTGTGACTCAAATGTTTTTTGATAATCAAAAATACTTTGACTTTGTAGATGCATGTCGTGCTATTGGGATCACAGTTCCTATTATTCCAGGGATTAAGCCTATTAAAACCTTGAACCACACTACTTTTTTACCAAAATTATTCCACATAGATTATCCTGAAGCTTTAGCGAAAGAATTGTTGAAATGTAAAAATAATCAAGCTGTTAAAGAATTAGGGATAGAGTGGGGAATTCAACAATCTAAAGAATTAAAGGCACAAAATGTTCCAGGGATTCACTATTATACAATGTCTAATTCAGATGAGGTAAAAGCAATCGCTTCTGAGGTATTTTAATTAAAATTATGCGAAATTATTTTATATTGTGCTTGCTATTAATGGTAAGTACCCTCACGTTTTCCCAAAAGCAACACATTCAATTGACAAACGGCTTACTAGTTGCACAATTGGATCGACCAGAAGAGAAATTTACCTTGGAAATAAACCTTGCTGAATTATTTTCAGCTGAAAATGTAAAGGTGGTACCATCTTTAAACCTTCTTAAACAAGGAGAAATTGCTTCTGTTTTAGTTTCGGATTCTGTTACAAAGATTCTAAAATCAAAAAATATTGATACTTATATTTTGGTATCTGTACGTGGTTTTGACAAGAAATTTAAACGATCTTCTCATTTTGAAGTTTTACCTAATGAACTAGCATCTAGTCATTTATTTCCGTTATTTAGAGACGATATTCTATCTGTGACTTTTGAGTTTACATGCTACAGAAATAATGAAGTAGTAGGAAATGAATTATTGCGTATAAAAAATGTAGATTCAAAGGATAAGGTGATAAAGAAATTACGCAAGAAATTACCGAAGTTGATTTCCAAATGGAAAAAATGATTTATTTTTTAGAGACGAAATGCATTGGGCCTCTAAAGAATGCAATGCATCACGATTGAATGCATGTCTCTCTACAGAATGCAGAGTTTCTAAAATAATAGCACACTACATTCCCGCCAAATTCAACCTCAACTTCAATCCTGCACTGGTATTAGAAGTTGGATACGAAGTCGCTACTTTTGGTCGATTAATTACTTGATCGTAATACATCATCAGCGTTAAGTTAGGACCTAGATTATAATCCATAGAAGATTTAATTGAAATTACCATTTGTCCTGCTGTAGCTTGATTACTGTTTTCTACTATTTTACGTATTACTGTAAAGTTATCTCTAAAAGAGAAATCAAAACGTATATTTAAGTCATTCTCTGGTATTTTACCTTGAATTTTGAATGGGAATTTTACCTTAGAAAATTTCACTCCTGAACCTATTACCCATTCTTTACTTAATATTTCTGTAATTTGTTGATTACTTAATGCTAAAGAGGAGTTTCTGTCTTTCTTGTATTCTAATTTGGTAATGAGTCCTTGTCCTAAGAAATTCCAAGTTGCATCAATACCAAACAAGGGTGAAAAACGTTCGGTTAATGCCACGTTTTGAATTTGTCGCTCAGCAATAAAATTGTTATTCAAATCAAAGGTAGAAGGATTGCCATTTGCATCTACATTTGCTTTTAAGTTTGTCTGTATTCCCGAAATACTTACGCTTGAAGAATATGCATGACGTAATGTAAAGTTCTTCGTGCGTTTCTTGAAGAATTCCATTTTGGAGAATCCATTATAATTGATAGACCAGTTAGGTAAAGGAATGGCAGAAATCGGATTTATATTTCGAGTGGTCATTTTATTATTAGTATAGGATGCTAAAAATGAACCTACTAATACTTCTTGTTGCGTGGATCCATACCCTTTTGCATATCCACTAGTAGTTGTTGTAGAGTTTGGATTTTTAGCACCAAGTAATTGACTTACAACTTCTCTGCTATCACGCATGGTAGTAAATGAAGCTGATTGATAATCACTGCCTGTAGACATTAATGTGGAACGCAAAGCAATAGTTGAATAACTTAAAGTACCGGTTTCAACTAAACTCTGATTTTGGTAACTTTTTGTAGAATCACTCCATCGGAAAAAATCACTAGAATTCATCGTGTAATTTCGGTTAAATGATAATTCAACGTTTACATCTTTCAATGGTTCAATCGTCATTCTCCCTGAAATATTTTGAGAATGGGTTAAGGTGTGCTGTTTATTTAGTGCTTGATTTTTTACCAACCAACCATTATCTGCAGCAGTTCGCGCAAAATCATACGAAGTCTTTTGTCCGTATAAATCATAAGTTTGTTGCCCAAACAAGAAACCTGCAAGATCTTTTGGTGTAGATGCAGGAAATCCTAAATATCGTGTTTCTAAATTATATCCAGGTAGTAATGTTCCGTCATTTAAGGAGTAAGTACCAGATACAGATCGAACACTCAATGCAGCACGACCAATTGTTGAAGCCACTATGTTGACTGGTTGTTTCTCGCGTTTTGCTTTTCTTGCCTCCCGTTTTTCTTTGCGTAAAATACGTCTTCTAATGCGATCTTCTTTTCTTTTTTCTTTTCGGGTAAGTTGATCATATGGCTTACCAAACGAGGTCACTTTTGGGTCAAATTTTGTTGGTTTTTTTTCTGGCTGATCAGTTGTTGATCCAACCTGAGCTCTATTGGATGTTTTACTTCCATCTATGATTTTCTTTAAATATGGAACTTTAGAATATAAGTTCGTCATATTTAAAGTGGTAGTAAGATTCACTACTCGACTATTCTGTATCGTGTTTCCGTATGCACTTTGTCCCAGAGGAGCTCGTTGCCAGTTAAATGTTCCACTATATTTTGTAGAAGCAGTAACAAAATCTAATAAAGGTATTTTTTCGAACGGTAAATTATAAGTTAATGAGTAATCGTGCGTATAATCCATTGTTTTACCCAACGTACTTAATTGACGTTTTATCGTGTCTAAGAAAATTTGATAACCTACAGGATCTTCTTTTTTATTCACCCGACCATCCGATTCATCAAAAATAGCTCTATCAGTAGCATTAAACGTAAACTTTAAGTTTTTAGTAATATCATAACCAAGCATATATGATCTGTTCCAAGTAAAAGATTTTACATATACAGGTGTAAATTCATAGGTTGGAGCGAGATTGTTCCGCATCTTACGTTCGTTATAATTCCGTAAAACATCGTTATTAATAGAAATGGTCTTTGGTGTTAGATATAAATTTGCATCTTTTAAGATATTCCACCATTTTGATTTTTGCATAAACTTAACCTTCTTGAATGGTTCAATCGGTTTAGCTGTAAAACTATAACTATATGTTAAAGCGCTTTTCCAAGACTGTGTTCGATCAAATTCCGTATTGAAATCTCGTTTATAAATCTCACTATAACCATAACTTGCAGATAAATTTGAAATATTCCAAAAATGAGCTTTTGCATCCGGATTCGCTTCTTTACGAACATTGGTAAAATTGTACGATTTTCTTTCTGTAAAATCTTGTCCACTTTTAGCACGTTGGTTTTTTTCGGATAAAGAATAGTCATTTAACTTTATATCAGGATTGAAAGGATCGTATTCAGGATTGATAATCCCTAAATTATACCCATAGAAAAAGGGTAAAGAAATTTTCATTTTATTTCCTAAAAATTGTCCTAACTGCATGGTGGTGTTGAAGTCAAAACCAATTTGTTCATTTCGTTGACGCTCTTGCACTCGACTTTCGATGGTACCCCAGTTTACCCCAGCGTAATTACCAGATACGGAAACATTTGCAAAATCTGCAGCTTGAACTTGCATGCGACCTACAGCAGCTGAACCTCCATCATTTTGAAAGTCAGTTAGTCGTAATTCATTAATCCAAATATTACCACACTTAGGTAATCCATCATCTTTCCATAGTTTATTGTTATCAATTGATGGATTTCGTACACCGATCATAATTGTCTTAATTCCTTGTAAATTAGGACTTCCTTTAACCTTAATATACCGATTCGGATTAGCAGGATCTACCATTACATACTCACTCGTGTTTGTGATTGTAGAACTCGGATTTGCTGTAATGTCATTTCTTTTTTTCTTAACCAATAATAAATTGTCAAAGTCAATTTCCATATTATTTCCCTCCGGCCAAATTTCGTTTGGAGAAGTTGTATTCCAATTGGTTGTTGACATTGGCATTTCATATTCATAATAATTGTCTGTAAAATCAGATCCTACACGAATAAATAAAGTTAAATCATTCGTATTTAATGGACTCGACTTTGTAATTTCTTCGGCATGAACATACATTTTTAACTTCTTGTATGTTCGAACATCAAACTGTACATTTTTGTATGCAGCCCTTGCAGAACCATCTTTTAAATTACATACTTCAAAAGCTAAGGCTTGCTCATTCATTTGACGTTGTTGAATTTGAGATGGATCAATTTCACGTAAAATGCCAGGAGGAATTACATAATTAATCGGTGTACGAGATGAGTTTTCTTCTATGTTTACTGCAGAAATATTGAACGTTGTTAAGTTTGGATCTGTTTGAAAAGACTCTCCAGGTACATTTATATCACCTTGATATTTTCTCCATTCCCCACGTATAAATTCTAATCGTGCAAAACGAACCAAAACTTCTTCATTAAAGTTTTTTAAAAACATACGCATAAATCGGATAGATCGAAAATCTGAGATACCATTTACTACTTTTTGTGGTTCGCGAATTGGAACTTTAAACTGGATCCATCGCTCAGTTTTAGTCCCATTTTGGTATGTTTGAATATTGGTTACGTTATTTTTTCCGATCTCTAAATCTTTAGCACGTAAACTTACTTTGTATTGGTAATAACTTTCAGACTCCGATAAATTATTGTCTTGATTCAAATCTTCGATGTCTGGTAAATTTGTTGCCTGAGTTGAGTATCCTGCGGCATTTAATTTCGCTGACATTTCTAATGAAGGTGAGTTTCCTTGGTGCCTGTTAAAACGTTTGTAACGTTCAAGAATGTCTGCTTTTTCACTATCATAACTGTCACTTCTGTAGTAAGAATAATCATCATTAGATGGATCAGAAATCATTTTATCTTTCACACTAGCATCTAAAATAGGATTATTCTTCACCCAATTTACATATGTTGCAAATTGTGATTTTTCAGCATCATTATTCCAACCGTCCAAACCTATATCTTGATTTTCAAGCGCTGTTGGACTAGGGTCAAAAGCATTTACAACTACATTTTGAGTGGATACACGTGCCCACTGTGTCACATCTAAATTATCTGAAGTTGTTGTTGGAGTAGGTGGTAAACCATTTTCAAATTCTTTACGTGAATCAGGCAATACATCTTCAGAAATGTTTCCTAAATTAAAGTATAAATCACCACCTGATGGTACAATATTCTGATTCGCTTTTACTGCATCTTCATTAAATGGATCTAATATCCAAAACTGAATAAATTCAATGTTTGATAACTCAAAATCATTAGTACTCAACGAACGCATTATTCCTCCCCATTTTGAAGAAGGATTTTGAAAATGACCTAACTTATCGAGCACAGATGTTGTGTCATAGTTGTACATTCCTCGTTCTTTCGGATAATATGCTAATTCTAAAATTGGAATATTTGTAAATGTTCCATATTGTTGTTGAAGATTTGGGAAAATATCTTTTTGACTAACCATTCTCATTCTACTATCTGTTAGGATTTGAGGATTGTCAATCATATGTTGTGGTGTATTTGATCCAGCTTGATAAAATAAAGGGTCAATTAAATACCATGCAATATTTGCACGTTTAAATCCTGAACTTAAATTTTTGGTTCCTGCTTCTGGAAATAAATCAGGTTGATTTTGAGGAATAGATGCTAATTTCCAAGCACTTTGAGTTCGTAAATCGATGGTGCTTTGACTTCCTTCAAAATCATCTACATACGATATACCTGTTGAAGAAATCGCTTTAGGGGCGCCCGGAAATAGGTGTGCTACTTCTCCTGTAAAGGAAATAGTTGATTTAGCGCGTGTCGAAAGCATAGGTAAAAGATCTACAGCTTTCGTTAAAAATGGCAATTCATGTTTGAAAGATATATCTAAACCTAACATGTTGTTTTTAAATGGCTCAGAACCAACATCTACTTTTTGTGTAATTGGTCTTTCAGTCATCCGCATCCAAGTAGCTCCTAAATTAAAATCCTTATTAAAACGGTAGTTTAAATGTGTTCCTATCATCGAACGCGCCTGAAACCCAAAAACAGAATTACTTTCTACAGAAACCTTAATCGGTGTGTTTGATTCTAGCACTCCTGAATTCAATATTTTAACACGCCCTAAGTTGTAATCGACCGTGTAGTCTGTTCCTTCTACTAATTTTATTCCTCCTGCAGTAACTGAAACAGCACCTTGGGGAACATTTAAAGCATTTAAAGGAATATCAGAACTTACAGATGATTGATATTGACCTTTAAAAATAAATCGATTTTTAGCAGGAATTTGTTGTGCTGCTGTTTTAGTGGAGTCATATAATTCAGTAAAAGCTATTTTATCTATTGTACTAACTGGTATTCCCTTAGCAATCATTTTTTGTTTTAGGGTTTGACCAAATGGTTCGATGGTAGATAAATATATACGCCCATTTTTTGGGTTTATTGTTCCGCCATTATCCGCTTTATTTCCGTTAAAATTAACAGGCGAAAAGTCAAATAAACCATCCGAGAAAGGTTGGTTATTCACATTCATTTTATCCATTCCTAATAAGGAAATTAACTGAACTTTATCTAATCCCTCATAGGGAAAAAAATTAACCGGTAAACTTGTTGTTGGGTTATTGTATAAGACATCCAACTTAAATCCTTGTCTATCAATAGAATAAGCGCCTATTGAATAAACGTTTTTCATCATCAAATCCCAAATTTTATTTTTAGGATTGGTTAATGTTGGTTTTAATAATTTTAAATATAATGCAGATTTTCCATCTACACCATCCGTTGAAAATTGACCAACTTGGTATGTTTTTCCTTGATAGGTATATTCATACGCTACTGCAAGTACTTCATCATTTATTATTGGTTGATTTAATGAAATATATCCTAAGAGTGAATTGTATGAAAATTCTTGATCTGTCAGTTTTCTTGCATTTTCAACTTTTTCGTATTCAACAGTTTGCACAAATGGCCCCGGTGCTGTTACTACATTTGATAAGGTAGTTACAGCATTCGAAAATCCTTTAATTTGGTCTTGTGTCAATAACCAAGTATATAATCCATTTGCATTATTGTCTGGAAAAATTGATGATGCAAAGTTGCTAGGACCAGGATTTGTTCCTTGAACATCTTGTGGTAATGCTTCTCCTAAATCTGTAAATGCAACTACATTTCTCGTATTTATTGTGCTATTTACACGGTTTGTCAACCAAACTTCCATTCTCGTGATATTAATCTGAGAATTTACTATCGGAAGTTGAGCCATTGCAGTATCATACTGGTTTCTAAAATAATGACTTAAAAAGTAGTGACGATTTGCTTCATAATTGTCGGCTGTTAATTCGAAATTTTGAACCTGTGATTTACCTGCAACATTAATTTCCTGTTTTTTTCCTTTTGAAGAAGCTATGACATTGTCTATCGTTAATTTTCCAAATTTCCACTGTGTCTTAACTCCAAAAAGTGTTTGTGAACCTTGAATCAACGAGGTTGATAAAGGTAAAGAGACATTACCTAATTCGATTTTTTGAATAATTTGATCCTCATCTCCTGTATACGCTAATTTTGTAACATTCTCAAAATCAAAGGATGCCTGACTATTATAACTTGTACTTAACTTTAGCTTTGTACCGATTTGACCAACTAAATTAATTTGCATATTCTGTTGAAAATCAAAGCGCGTTAAACTTCGTTGTGCAACTGGTAAAATAGGATTATCTAAACGTGAATGATTAATTCCCATAGCAACTTCTACAGAACCCTGAGGTTTTATGTTAATTTCATCTGAACCAAAAAAGTTAGCAAAACCCTTTCCTCCAACTTTAATTGGAGGGATTAATGGTTGACCTGATTCTGTTTGTGCATCAATTTTATCTTTCCAGTTATTCGTTAATGATTTTTTACGTTCATATTCTAAATATTCCTTCAATGTCATCATAGAAGGGTTACGATAATTGATGTTTGTAGATTCTCCTAAAGTCTCTTTAAAAATGTATTTTCGTAAAACAGGATCATAAACAATTGTTTGCTTTAATTTACTCGGATCACCTAAATCAAAGCGTTGTGGGGTTGTTTGTGTAGGGTCGTACGTTTTCTTTATGGGAAATGGAAGTGGTTTAATAGAGTCTTGTCCATACAAATTGCCATAAAACAAAGATAGCAAGGTAATAAAGATTACCTTGCTACACACTAGTCTATAGCCTCGTATATATTTACTCAATTTTTACAATATTTTAAGAGCCCCTTTAATTATTTGCTCCACCGTTTCCTCTCCCTGACTCACTTTTTCAATCGCTTTTTCTGCATTCTTTTTATCGAATCCTAAAGAAACCAATGCTGTTAACGCATCAAATCGATTTGTATTGTGTCCCATCGCAGAAATTTGTGGAGAAAAACTCATTTTTACCATTTTATCCTTCAAGTCCACAATCACACGTTGTGCAGTTTTTATACCGATTCCTTTAATACTTTGAATTGTTCGTACATCCTCTACCTGAATCGCATGTGCAATTTCTTCTGGAACCAAAGAAGATAACATGATCATCGCTGTATTTGGTCCAATGCCTGAAACAGAAATTAAATGATTAAACATTTCTCGTTCTTCTTTTGTGGCAAAACCATATAGTAATTGCGCATCCTCACGTACTATGAATTGAGTAAATACTTTCACCGATTCATCCGAACCAATTGCTGAAAACGTATTCAAAGAAATTTTCACTTCATATCCTATACCACTACATTCTATAATAAGAGTCGTAGGATTTTTCTCAACTAATTTTCCGTTTATATGTGCAATCATGTTTTATTTATTTTGTGCATCAACAACTGCAACTTTTACCATATTAACGATTTCTCGGACAGATGCCCCCATTTGAACTACGTGTATTGATTTTTTTAAACCAACCAAAATTGGGCCAATTGCCTCTCCTTCAATCATCTCTTGTAATAATTTATAGGCGATGTTACCAGAAGAAAGATTTGGGAAAATAAGTGTATTAACTTGTTTGTTTGCTAAAGTTGAAAACGCGAACTTTTCATTCATCAAATCATTATTTAATGCAAAATTTGCTTGAACTTCCCCATCCACAACTAAACTTGGATATTTTTCATGAAGAATATCCACTGCTTGCGCCATTTTGATAGAGTCTTTTCCGGGTGATGAACCAAAGTTAGAATAACTCAATAAGGCTATTTTAGGAACTACTTTAAATTTACGAATCGTTTTCGCAACATTATTAGTGATTTCAGCAATTTCCTCTGCAGTAGGATCCATGTTGATGGTTGTATCTGCTAAGAACAACGGACCACGTTTTGTCATAAGGATATACAAACCTGCAATTGTTTTTACATCTTTTTGTGTTCCAATTGTTTGAATAGCAGGTTTTACTACGTCTTTGTAATTACGGGTTGCTCCAGAAATCATCGCGTCTGCATCACCTGTTTCAACCATCATTGCACCAAAATGGTTACGTTCACGCATGATTTGTATGGATTCAAATTCCGTAAACCCTTTTCGTTTGCGTTTTTCGAAAAAACCTTTACCATAAGAAATACGACGTTCTTGTTCCTCTTCTGATTTTGGATCAACAATAACAAATTCCGTGAATTCCAAAGCATACTCACTAATGATCGCTTCGATGCGTTTTTTGTTTCCTAATAAAATTGGGAAAGCTACACCTTCCTCGCTCGCAAATTGTGCAGCCTTAAGTACTTTATAATTATCTGCTTCTGCAAAAACTACACGTTTAGGATTGCTTTGTGCTTTAACAGTAATGTTTCTTAATAATTTATTGTCTAAACCTAAACGGTTTTTCAATTCCATTTCATACGCATCCCAATCCGTAATTGGATTTTGAGCAACCCCTGAATCCATCGCTGCTTTTGCAACGGCTGGTGCTACGTAGTAAATCAAACGTGTATCTAACGGTTTTGGAATAATTTGCTCACGACCAAAGGAAATGCTTTTATCACCATAGGCTTCAATCACTTCTTCAGGTATCGTTTCCTTGGCTAAGGAAGCAATTGCTTTAACTGCAGCCAATTTCATTTCTTCATTGATCGTTGTCGCACGTACATCCAATGCACCACGGAAAATAAATGGAAATCCTAATACATTATTTACTTGGTTAGGATGGTCTGAACGACCCGTTGCCATGATAATATCTTTACGAACGGAAACAGCATCTTTGTAGGAAATCTCAGGTTCTGGATTCGCTAATGCAAATACAATTGGATCATTGGCCATCGACGCAATCATCTCTTTTGAAACCAAATTTCCTTTGGATAATCCTAAGAAAACATCTGCATTGACAAACATTTCTTCTAAGGTTTTGTCTCCACTTTCATGCTGACCAAATATTAGCTTATTATCTTCAAGGTCTTTTCTTCCTGAGTGTAATAAACCTTTACTATCAAACATGAAAATTTTCTTCACGTCAGCACCTAAGGAAATATATAACTTCGCACAAGACATCGCTGCTGCTCCTGCCCCTGATATTATAATTACAACATCGCCAATTTTTTTATCTGCCAATTCTAAAGCATTCAATAAAGCAGCAGAAGAAATTATAGCAGTACCATGTTGATCGTCATGCATGATTGGAATGTTTAATTCCTCTTTCAAGCGACGTTCAATTTCAAATGCTTCAGGTGCTTTGATATCTTCTAAATTGATCCCACCAAAGGTTGGTGCGATTGCTTTCACTGTTTGTATAAACAGCTCAGGATCAGAAGCATCCACTTCAATGTCAAATACATCGATATCCGCGAAAATTTTGAATAACACTCCTTTTCCCTCCATGACTGGTTTAGAAGCCAATGGACCTATATTTCCTAATCCAAGAACAGCAGTACCATTAGAAATTACAGCAACTAAATTTCCTTTAGCAGTGTATTTGTATACATCGTCTGCATTTTCGGCAATTTTTAAGCAAGGTTCAGCCACACCTGGCGAATATGCTAGCGATAAATCTCGTGGGGATGCGTATGGTTTTGTAGGAACAACTTGAACTTTTCCTGGTCGACCACTCGAGTGGTAATCTAAAGCGTCTTGTTTGCGAATTTTTGCCATAATCTATTGGATAATTTTCAGAACAAATGTAAGAAAAATCAAGGATTAATGAAGCAAAAAAAGGAAATAAAATAGCGTGAAAAATATAGATTTTGAGCCTATAAATCAGTGTCTTACAACAAAACGAGTAGTTTGAACTAACACTTCATTCGAATAAATATTTACTAAGTAAACGTTATTCTTAAAATCCGACAAATCAATTTTTTTGAAACTATCCAATTCATCTGCAAAAATTTCAGTTCCTAATGCACTAAAAATTTTAATGCTCCCTCTTGTCAAACCGCCTTTAATGGTAACGTTTAGGAATTCAGAAGCAGGATTAGGATAAAGTACAACTGTGATATCATCAGAATCTACCATCTTACTATTAGATTGCGCAAACAACCCAGCAGATAAGATTAAGAATAAAGAGACTAAAAAAACTTTCATCGTACACATTGATTTATTCAAATATAGAAAATAAAGTTTGGAAAACAAAGAATTAGTAAAAAACTTTTAATTTTATTCTGATGATTTAATTTATCACGTAAAATTTAGTAGGGCTAATACTAACGTTTATCCAATAATAGTGGTGATTTTATACATTAATCACAACAAAATAATTGTCAATTGATTATTCAATAAACTTGAGATACAACCATAACTATTGGTTTGTAATTTCTTTCGCTTGATGATTAGGAGATGGATTCAAACACACTACACTTTTAAGATGTAGATTTAATAAAGATTCTTATAAAGTAGTGATCCGTTATAAATTAGCAAACCATACGAATTGAATAATTGCATCAATCGTTCAATGGCTTGAAAACACCAAAATTGAAGTTTGGTATGTCCGATGTGCTATCTCTAACTAAAATAACGAAAACTTAATAAACAAAAAAATCAAATTTTTCTTGCCGTTTAAAAAATTAGTCATACTTTTGATTAAATAATAATCGTATTTGTTTAAAATATAAGCATGAAATAGCCCAATGAAAAATCAACTAATAATGAAAGTTTCAAAAGGCATATTCCATATGACCTTTAAAAAATCAAATTAAAACCTATGAAACATTTAAAAGTAAACGACAAAGCTCCTGCATTCGAGAGTATTGACCAACATGGGAATGCATTTTCATCGGCAACATTATTTGGAAAAAAATATGTGTTGTATTTCTATCCGAAAGATTTAACCCCTGGTTGTACAGCACAAGCATGTAACTTACGAGATAACTATAGTGAATTACAAGAAAAAGGTATTGAAATCATAGGTGTGAGTATGGACAATGTAAATTTACATCAGCGATTCATCGATAAATATGAATTACCATTTACCTTATTAGCAGATACTGACCGTAAAGTGATTGATACATTTGATGTATGGGGGTACAAAAAATTTATGGGGAAAGAATACGATGGCATACATCGTACAACCTTTGTAGTCAATGAAGAAGGTGTTATCATAGGAATCATTGATAAACCAAACACGAAGGATCACACACGAGAAATTTTAGAAATAATTGAAGGGAAGATGTAGTACGTAAATTTTTTACGTTGTACGTGTTCTACCTTTGTCAAAAGAAACGATAAATAATAACAAATTAAAAAATAAGATCATGGCTAAAGAGGCAAACAAAGAAGTAAACTTAGAAAAATTGAAAGCATTACAACTTACAATGGATAAGTTAGATAAAACGTATGGTAAAGGTACCGTAATGAAAATGGGAGATTCTCCAATTGATGAGATTGAAGTTATTCCTTCAGGTTCAATTACCTTAGACTTAGCATTAGGAGTAAACGGCTTCCCTAAAGGTAGGATCGTTGAAATCTACGGACCTGAGTCTTCTGGTAAAACTACTTTGGCAATTCATGCGATTGCGGAGTGTCAAAAAAATGGTGGTATTGCAGCATTCATTGATGCAGAACATGCCTTTGATCAATTTTATGCTAGAAAATTAGGGGTAGATATTGATAACTTATTAATCTCTCAACCTGATAACGGTGAACAAGCATTGGAGATTGCGGATAACTTGATACGTTCTGGAGCTATCGATTTAATCGTGGTGGATTCAGTAGCTGCATTGACCCCAAAAGCAGAAATTGAAGGTGAAATGGGTGATTCTCAAATGGGTCTACAAGCACGTTTGATGTCTAAAGCACTTAGAAAATTAACCGGATCTATTTCTAAAGCGAAGTGTTCTTGTATTTTCATCAACCAATTACGAGATAAAATCGGTGTAATGTTTGGTAACCCGGAAACTACCACTGGAGGTAACGCTTTGAAATTTTATGCTTCTGTACGTTTAGACATTCGTCGTGCTGCACAATTAAAAGATGGGGAAGAAGTGATCGGTAACCGTGTTAAAGTAAAAGTGGTGAAGAACAAAGTTGCTCCACCATTCCGTAAAGCTGAATTCGATATCATGTATGGAGCAGGAATATCTAAAGTTGGTGAAATCATCGACCTTGGAGTAGACTTAAACATCATTAAGAAAAGTGGATCTTGGTTCTCTTACGGAGAAACAAAATTAGGTCAAGGTAGAGATTCTGTAAAAGCTATCTTATCTGATAACCCAGAATTGATGTTGGAATTAGAAGGATTAATCAAAGATGCTTTAACAAAACCAGAAGCAAAAGAACTTATACTAGGAGAATAGGTTGTAAAACCATTAGAGCCACAATGCATTGTGGCTCTAATGGATACATCGTGGCTCTACTCGTTTTATCGCATCAAAATCCGAGCAGTTTGTTCGGATTTTTGCGTTAATATAATCTGCTTATCTTCAGTCACTCTATCAATAGTCTTTTGATCGTAATGACGTATCGTAACTAATTCAAAACCTTCTTCCACCGTAATTATATACTCTTTTTCTAAAATTTCAAAAAGATCTTTAATTACGTTCTGTTTATTATCAATCACAAAGTCAAAACTAATCGCTGAATTTTGCATCAAATTAATGTGAACTCCAGCACAAGAAAGAACATCAAATAAATGACTCAAATTTTCTTCAGCTATAAATGAAAAATCTTTTGGAGTAATACCTACCTTAATTTGGTTCATTTTAAAAATGAAAGAAGGTATCAAATGATCAAATTCAGTAGAAGCAGAAATTTCAGTTCCATCAGCATGTGGATCAATGAATGATTTTACAAATAATGGAATGTTTTTATTTTGTAATGGCTTGATTGTTTTAGGATGGATAACAGTGGCTCCGTAGTATGCCAATTCGATTGCCTCTTGAAATGAAATTTGCTTTAATTTAATCGTGTCATCGAACCATTTTGGATCCGCATTTAACATACCAGGAACATCTTTCCAAATGGTTACACTTGAAGCGTTCATACAATAAGCAAAAATACCTGCAGTATAATCAGATCCTTCGCGACCTAACGTAGTTGTTAAACCTTCAGTAGTAGACCCAATAAATCCTTGAGTAACAATCGTATTTGAGTTTTTTAATAAGGGCGAAACATGAGAAGTGATTAATTCTTGTGTTTTTAACCAATCCACCGATCCATTACGATAGGTGTTGTCCGTGCGGATACATAAGCGAGCATCTAACCAAATTGCTTGCTCTGTTTGTTCTAATAAATAACATTCTACAATTTTAGTAGAAGCCAGCTCTCCAATTGATACTATTTGATCGTAGACAAAATCATAATTTTCAGAAAGCGGTTGATTAATCTTATTTTGTAATCCTTCAAAAAGTTCATCCAAAAAACTATTGACCCCCTCATGTGTATCAGGGAATAATTTCTCGCAAACATTAATATGATATTGATATACCTGGTCAACTAAATAACGAAAAGATTCAGTGCTATTATTCCAAAGAGCATCTACAATCTCTTCCATTGCATTCGTTGTTTTCCCCATCGCAGAAACAACTACTAATTTTTTTTCTTTAGGAAATAAAGAAATAATTTTTCCAACATTCTTTACAGCTTCAGCATTTTTAACTGAAGCACCACCAAATTTAAAAACTAACATAATTCAATCTTTAAGATCATATACAAACAAAAGTAGATACTTTATAGTCAAATTCTATCTATTCTTTTAAATTATTAAATAATTAGATAGCGTTTAAGGTTTAGATTTAATTAAATTTATAGCTCAAAATTTATAGTTATAAAAGGTTTATGAAAGAAATTTTAGAAAAGAGCGACGTACAAGATTTAGTACAATCATTTTATTCTCAAGTATTAAATGACCAAGATCTTGCACCGTTTTTTCAGAAGATTGATTTTGAAACTCACATGCCTAAAATGGTTCATTTTTGGTCTTTTGTTTTACTCGATGAGCCCGGATACAAAACAAATGTTACTGATAAACATATGCATATGCCTCTTACAAAAGAACATTTTGATCGATGGCTTGAATTATTTCATACTACTGTGAATGAAATGTTTATCGGTGAGAGAGCTGAAATAGCAAAACAAAGAGCAAACTTAATAGCTTGGACAATACAAAACAAAACAGGAATAAAATAATAGTCTATCCATCATTTTTTTAAACTAATATCTTTGTTCCAACTACCTATAGAAAGAATAGCTTTATCATCACATGTTCCATCTCCATAATCAATGATGGCATCTCGTTTACCTTCGCGTTTTATTGCTAATTTTCCAGATTTAATCCATTGACAACCAATTGATTTTAACAATGGCGATTCTGTCATAAATGAATATGACTTTCCTTCAGAGTTTTCTCCGCTCGAATTTCCAGAAATTTCATAAGTGTCGTCTAAAAAATTAAGTGGTGTATCATATCCCGTAACCATTTTGCGTATTCTATTGGATATCCAAGTAATAGATGAGCCATCAGGTTTAGTCACTTTTCCATTTTCTACTTGAATTGTATGTGTAAATTTTTCAATTATTTTAACTGTTTTTTTACCACTTACCCCGTAACCATTTATGAAATAGTTCTCAGGTTCATAAATCGCTTCGCTACCCGCTAAACCAACTTTTCCAACATACTCAATATTGATTTTTCCACGTCTTGTTTTAGTATCATTACAAGTACAATCAGTTACTCCAAAATCAACTACTAACTTTATTTTTTTAGCTAGTGAATCATAAGATATAACATGTACTTTTATGCACGAATCTTTTGATTTATCATAACTTTTTACTGTATTTGAAGTTCCTACTAGGTCTCCAATATCTTTTAAATCTGAAAAAGAATTATCTGCAACATTATCATCTGCTGCAATGCTTGAAACTTCCATAACATCCTTTTCTTTTTTCCCACATGAAACAATCAATGTAGTGGTAAAAAGCAGTATAAATATTAATCTAACAACTGTTTTTTTCATTCTTATTTCTTAAATTTTGTTATATGAATTGTTATTTTTCCATGCATTCACATGGCGCATCAAATTCTATTTTTACCCAATGTAATCCGTGTAACCACTTTTGTTGGTAGGTAGGTCCATAAACAATACCTCGCATATCAATGAATTTTAAATTTTTCATCGCTAAAAAAGCATTTGGAAATGTTTCAAGCGGTGTCTCCCATAAATCTATATAACTCAATTTATCTAAATTAATTATGCTTTCTGAAATATGAGTAAATGGATTTTGACTTAAAATCAAACGCTCCAAGGACTTGATCTTTGATATTTCTGTTGGAAAAACAGTTAAATTATTTTTAGATAGATCAATGTCTATTAATCGTTCAAAGCTTGATATAAATTCTGGTATTTCTGATAATTTATTTTTACTTAAATTCAAATGACGTAAAAACTTATATTTACTTAATTCTTTGGGTAATGCAGTCAGTTTTCGCTTTGATAAGTCTATCGCAGTTACCTTTTCTAGTTCCATGGAATGAGCTTGTTCAAGTGTCACATAATGGATTGTATCCACCTTTTTATTAGCAATAGAAAAAAGTGTGCTACTGAGAAAAAGAACTACGAACAAATATTTCATCCTGGGCAATTTGCTGTTTTAACGCTTCAACATTCGCAAACTTTTGTTCTTCACGAACGCGCTCTATCAAAGATACATTAATTTTTTGATTATAAATATCTTCCGAGAAATCAAATAGATGAACTTCAATATGTGTTTCCATGGAGTTATCTATGGTAGGTCGTGTACCTATATTCATCATTCCTGAATGCACATGACCATTTTCCAAAGAAATTTTAACGCCGTAAACTCCATTTCCGGGAATTAATTTTAAAGAATCATCAATATGAATGTTAGCAGTCGGATAACCAATCGTTCTTCCTAATTTATTTCCATGAATAACTGTTCCACTTAATTGATATGTTTCATTCAAATAGTGATTAGTAGTATAAATATCTCCTTTGGATAAAGCTTTTCTAATTTTTGAAGAACTAATATTTACAGCGTTAATCTCTTGCGCTGAAATTTCCTCAACACAGAATCCATAATGTAATGCGCGTGATTCTAAAAAATGTAAATTTCCTTCTCTATTCTTTCCAAATTGATGATCATAACCCACAATAATTGTATGAACATGTAATTTAGCGATTAAAAATTGTGAAACAAATTCATCAGCAGTCAATTCAGAAAAATCTTTAGTGAATGGAAAAACTATCAAATGTTTTAACCCTAAGCGCGCCAGTTTTTCTATTTTCTCTTCTTGAGTTTGTATTAATTTAATACCATGGTTAGTAGGATGAATAACCATCCTAGGATGAGGAAAAAAGGTAAATAACACAGATTCTCCGCCAACTTCATCTGCTCGATGATTGAGTTGCTCAATAATTTTTTGATGACCAACATGAACACCGTCAAACGTTCCAATAGTTAATACCGGATTGGGAATTTGCCCAATTTCATCAAAGTTTGTGTAAATTTTCACCCTAATTTTATCCTTGAAAGTTCTATGCCGTGAAGTTACTAAATAGAATTTGTATTTTAGTGCGTTTAATAGGTATTTATAGGGATGAAAAAATTACTTTTTATAGGCTGCATACTGATTTTATTTGCTTCAAAATGTCAAACAGGGGTCACGAAAAACACCTTTAACATACATAAAAATACCATTGATACCATTTTACACAGAAATGCATTAAATCACGTTTATTCTTTGTTAAAAAACCTTGAAGTATCCAATGATTCATTATTTTCAATTGTTCATATAGGCGATTCTCACATTGAAATAGGTCAATTCTCAGGTGAAATTAAAAATCAATTAGAAAATCAATATGGCAAAAGTGAAGATGCTTGGATGTTTCCTTACCAATTTTTTAACAAACAAAGTCAAAAAGTATTTCCAATAGATACATTAGGTACTTGGAAAAGAGCAAGTATCAAAGCTCCTAATACTAGTAAACCACTCGGTATAACAGGTCTTGGTTTTTATTTAAGTAGTGCAACTGGAAATTTAATTTTCGCTTCAAATTCTTTGTACAAGGATATTTCTAAAATTTCGTTTTTACATTATTATGATGGTAATCCTTTACCAATTTCAGTTCAAGGGGGTAAAATTCATACTCAAGTAATTTCTAAAAACACAGCGATTACTGAAATTACATTTAGCTCAACAGAAAAAAATTACAATTTAAACTTCTCAAAATCTGATGGTTTATTGATTTATGCCTTAAAATTAAATTCTCACCCTAAACGTGGAATTAGTTATCACAAATTTGGTGTAGCAGGCTCAACGATGCAACAATTCATCAATAACACTCCTTTATTCATGGAACAATTACGTGCACTAAAACCAAGCTTATTAATTGTTTCTTTAGGCACAAACGATTCCTACATTGATTCATTAAAAGAAGATAAAGTTTTGCAAGATGTCCGTGTATTTACAGAATTAATATCTCGGTATAGTTCTAAAACAGCAATTGTATTTACAACTGCACCTGATACAAAATATGATGATAGACGTCCAGAACGATTAACAGAAATCAACCGTATTATTCGAAATATTGCCAATGAAAATCCGAATATTGCACTTTGGGATCTTCATCATATTATGGGGGGTGATGGTTCTGTAGATGCTTGGATAAAGAAAAAGTACATGATTTTTGATCATCTTCATTTTAACCCTGCCGGCTATAAGCTTCAAGGAGAGCTTTTTATGGAAGCATTTGAAAAATGAGTGTCTTTACTGTAAGGCTGATTGGAATCGAAGTGATTTATAAATGATTTCACTTAAAATCATTTATAAATCAAATATTTTTTACGTATCAATTTAAAATCGAATAAATCATCTTCCCAAGATTTACGAATCTCTTCTTCAGGAATATTATTGATTAACTGTTTTCTAAATTTTGAAGTTCCAGCTAAACGATCAAAAAACATGGGTTGATCAATAAAAGTGATGGAGTCGCCCAATAACTTCTTAGCTTGTATAATCCAATCGATATTTATTTTATTGACCTCCTGCATCCCCAATGTCTTGAGATCGTATCCGTAGCAAAGTTTATTTTCATTCACTGGTCGCTTCGAACCAAAACCGGAAACGGGTGTAAATTTATAGTCTGATTCTGGAAATAATGGGTGGCCAAATACTTCAAATGGAGAATCAGTTCCACGACCTATACTTACTGTGGTACCTTCAAAAATACACAAACTTGGATACAAAGAAATCGCAAAATCTGATCTTAAATTTGGACTAGGCGGTACTGGTAATACATATTTAGTGTCATGAGTATAATTTTTACATGGAACAACATATAAATTACATCCAGAACTATCACTCAACCAACATTCATTATTAATCATCTCAGCATATTCACCAATAGTCATTCCATATACAATCGGTACAGGGTGCATGCCGATAAATGATTTATGAAATTCATCACGTACAGGCCCATCTACATAATGTGCATTAGGATTAGGTCTGTCTAATACAATAAGAGGTATATTGCTTTCTGCGCATGCTTCCATTACATAATGTAAAGTAGAGATATACGTGTAAAAACGAACTCCAACATCTTGTATATCAAACAAAACGACATCTACATCTGATAGTTGTTCTTTTGTTGGTTTACGATTATGCCCATACAAAGAAATAATATCAACTCCTGTCTTTGGATCATGATCATTCCATACATGCTCCCCGTTGTCTGCAACTCCTCTAAATCCATGTTCAGGAGCAAATACTTTTTGTATTTTAATACCTAAACTAATTAAGGTGTCCACCAAATGGGTCTTACCGATTATAGATGTTTGATTACCAACAATTGCAACACGCTTCCCAACCAATGAATCAAAATACAAATCCAATCGTTCAACAGCCAATACGATGGGTTTGTGATTATTTGAATCGACTTTTTGAGTAGGATTTTTAATTGGAAAAGTTAACAGTATATTCGAAGTTTGTTTCCAAGAAACCGTTAAGATTAAGATCAAAATCAAGAAAATACTTTTTAAGGACAAAAGCATTGTGTACTTTCGTAATCCATAAATAGAGAACTTGAAATTTGAATTTTTCATAGCACGTAAACTTCTAAAAAACGAAGTGGAAGGGAAAAAAGTTTCTCAACCCATCGTTCGTATCTCTATTATTAGTATTGCTCTCGCAATGATTGTTAATATTATTACTTTAGCCGTAGTTAAAGGTTTTCAACAAGAAGTACGAGATAAAGTGATAGGTTTTGGCTCTCATGCTATCATTACAAAATCTGGTGAAAACACCATACATGAAAGTGAACCAATTTCTATCCATCAAACGTTTTATCCATCATTGTTAGTTGATCAAAAGATAAAACATATCCAACCTGTTGCTTTTAAAGCTGCCCTTCTACAGTCCAATATTACTAAAAAAAATCCGGAAATTCAACAAGAAATTGAAGGCGTGCTTGTCAAAGGAGTTGATAAATCGTACGATTGGGAGTTTTTTAAGTCGAATTTAATCTCCGGTAGAATTCCAAATTTTTACACCAAATCTATTTCAGATGAAATTCTAATTTCTACTAAAATCGCAAACGATCTCAATTATCACCTTGGTGACGAAGTACGTACTTTTTTCGTAAAAAATAAACCCATTAAAAAGATGTTTAAGATTGTTGGCATCTATGAAACTGGGTATGAAGAATTGGACAAACAGATGATTATAGCTGACCTCCGACACATTCAACAACTCAATGATTGGGGAATTCAAGTCAGTGTTACAGTTTCTGATACTTTATACAAAGGAAACCTTGTCATTCAAGCAAATCCTATTGGTGGAAACGGAAATTATCGTTTGGATTGGGGGGTTGGTTTCGATAAAGTGGGAGCTTATGGGTTTTATCCCATAAAAGATACTGTAATCCGTGTTATTGCATCGGATTACTGGATGTTTATGGATGGTAAAGATGGGCAAACAAGCATACCCGATACGGCATTTTTAAAGGTCAAAATTCATAACAATAATACTGACTATCAATCTATTCATACTAATTATGAAGGACTTGTTGACAAGAAATTCTTGGATCAATCGGGTTTTCATTTTTCCATTCAAGCAGGAAATCGCACCATTGAATTTACACAAATTGATGGAAAAGGAAGTTACCATAACTATGTAGGTGCTTTTGAATGTGAATTATACGATTGGAACACGTTAGAACAAGATGTTCGTTATTTAAAAAATCAAGTTTTACTTGGTGGAGAATTAAATCAAAAATTAAAAGTCACTAGTATTGTAGATAGCCAAAGCGACATCTTTGTTTGGTTGAGTTTTCTCGATATTAATGTCTGGATCATCTTAAGTCTTATGATCATCATTGGGGTCATTAATATGGGGTCTGCACTATTAGTGATGATTTTAGTAAAAACGAATTTCATCGGATTAATGAAGGGTTTAGGTGCTTCCAATTGGAGTATTCGTAAGATTTTCTTGTATCAAGCTGCATTTCTTATGGTACGTGGAATGTTTTGGGGAAATGTAATAGGTATCGGTTTTTGCTTCCTCCAAAAATACTTCAAATTAATACCGCTTAATCCTGAAGTGTATTATCTAAACGCTGTACCTATACAACTCAATATCGGGATTTTCATTTTGCTAAATATTGCTACTCTTGTGATATGCTTATTAGCGTTAATTTTACCATCTTACATTGTAACACGAATAAGTCCTGCAAAGTCGATTAAATTTAATTAATCTTCACCAAAATAATCTAGTAACACCTTAGCCTTAGCCTTTCCAACACAATTTTCTAAGGATGATTTAGATGCTTTTTTAACTCCTGATAAAGTTTTAAAAGTATTCATTAATTTTTTGAAAGTTGTTTCACCAATACCTGGTATTTCTTCTATTTCCGAAATAAAAGCTCCTTTGCTTCTTCGATTACGGTGATGTGTAATTCCAAAACGATGTGCCTCATTTCGCATGTATTGAATCACTTTTAAACTCTCCGAACGTTTATCTAGATAAATAGGAATACTATCTCCAGGAAAGAAAATTTCTTCCAATCGTTTAGCAATACCTACTATGGCAATTTTACCTCGTAAATCTAATTTTTCTAAAGCGTTTAATGCAGCGCCTAATTGCCCTTTACCGCCGTCAATAATTATTAATTGAGGCAATGGCTCGTTTTCGTCTAGTAAGCGTCTGTATCGTCTAAAAACAGCCTCCTCCATGGTCGCAAAATCGTCAGGTCCCACAACTGTTTGTACGTTAAAATGTCTGTAATCTTTTTTGGAAGGTTTACCTTCTTTAAATACGACACATGCCGACACAGGATTCGTCCCTTGGATATTAGAATTATCAAAACATTCCATGTGACTCGGAAGTTCTGACAAACGTAAATCGCGTTGAATAGTTTTTAATATACGTTCAGTATGTGCTTCAGGATTGGTAATTTTTTGATGCTTAAACTTTTCGATACGATAAAACTTCGCATTTCGCAGTGATAACTCGATTAAATTTTTTTTATCTCCAATCTGAGGAACTAAACATTTAAAGTCTTCGGAAGGAGAAGCGATAGCTATTGATGTCAGTACTTCTTTGGTAATACTCGAAAATCGGATACGCAATTCAAGTAAAGCAAATAGGAGGACGTCTTCCATTGTCTCTTCTAATTTCTTTTGTACTTCCAAGGTAATACCATGTATGATCGCACCATTGGAAACTACTAAATAATTTACAAAATAGGCTTTCTCATCTTCAATCGCAGTAATCACATCCACAGCCTGAATTTTTGGAGAAACTATGGTCGATTTCGACTTGTAATTTTCTAATAATTCTAGCTTTTCCTTCATTGTTTGTGCATCTTCAAAACGATAAACATCCGCATAATCCATCATCGTTTTTTTTACATACTGAATTACGTTAGAAATTTGACCTTTTAGAATGGCTTCAATGTGCTGAATAGAGATCGTATATTCATCAATTTTTTGTTTTCCTACACATGGCGCCTTACAATTTCCAATATGGTATTCTAAACATACTTTGTATTTTTCTAGTTGTATATTTTTTTCTGATAAATCAAATGAACACGTTCGCAATTGATATAATTCTTTAATCAATTGAACCAACGTATTTACCATTTTCACATTAGTATAGGGGCCAAAATACCGTGAACCATCACGTACTAAATTACGTGTGGAAAAAACCCTAGGAAAAGGCTCATTTTTTATACATATCCATGGGTAGGTTTTGTCATCTTTGAGTTGAATATTGTATTTTGGTTGGTACTTTTTGATTAAACTATTTTCAAGCAACAAAGCATCTAACTCTGTATCCACAACCAGATATTGTATATCGATAATCTGTTTGACTAGGATGCGTGTCTTCGCATTTTCTTGTGTTTTGACAAAATAGGAAGTGACACGTTTTTTTAAATTCTTGGCTTTCCCAACATAAATAATTACACCCGCATTATCGAAATATTGATAAATGCCAGGTTGTTCAGGTATCGTTTTCAGTTTAAGTTTTAAGTGTTCAGGTGCCATGCAAACAAAATTACATAAAAAAAGGTCGACCTTTCAGCCGACCTCATATATAATATTTGATGTAGTTTTTAAATTATCTTCTGATCCCTAGGAATGCGAACTTACGATTATCCTTAACATCTGCTAATTTAATCAATGCCATTTTCGCTTCCCCTTGTTGGTTACCACGAACACTGTTTAATAATTGCATAGCTTCCATGTTATAATCACTAGTTGCTGGCGCTTTGATTGTTTTGTTGATTTGAATAACATAAACTCCTTGTTCGCCTTTTACTAGTACAGTAGAACCATCTTTTAAACCAGCAAATAAAGTTCCAACAGCTTCAGGTTCGAATCCTTGTAATTGAGGATTCGCAAAAGTTACCTCTCCTTTGTTTACAATCGTTTTTCCTTTTTTAGCAAGCACATTTAAGTTCTTTTCTTTTCCGATTTGCTTAACAAAACGATCACCTTTCTTTTGTTTGATCACTTCTAATTTCATAGATTCTTGAACATCTATGAAAGCAGGAACACCTTTTTCCCTTACAGACGAAACGATTGCAATAATATATCTGTTGCCATCAATGATTGGTTTAGAACATAAAGTTCCTACTTCTGTGTTTTCGTCATACGCTAATTTCAATATCGCATCCTCAGCCAATGTAGTTGTGAAACCTTGAGCAGAAGGATTTTCATCAAGTATTTTTACTGGTCGAGCAAAATATCCTTTTTGCTGTGCAATTGTATCAAATAAGTCCAATTTTGCTTTTGGAGAATTTTTTCTGTAAATTTTTTCGTCTAATTCATTTAAAACATCAAATGCATCATCTGTTGCTTTCATTTTTGTATCATTACTTGGAAGTAATTCTTTTTCAATAAAAGAAACAATAGGATATTTTACCGCTTTTCTATCCATTACTTCAATAATGTGAATACCGAAATCTGTAGTTACCATTCCAATGGTTCCAATTGGTTTTTCAACTGCAAATTTAGAGAATTGAGGAACCATTTCGTAATCAAGGAAATTTTCATACACACCACCTGTACTTTTAGACCCTGGATCTTCACTGTATTTATTTACATATTCAGTAAAGTTGTCTTTGTTGATTTTCAAAATTAAAGTATCTGCCATTTTACGAACAGCACGTAATTTTAAAGAATCTCCTTTTGGTGCGCTTAATAAGATGTGTCTAACTTTACAAACATTGTTATTGAAACCTCTAACTTTAGCTATACGGAATTTTCCATTGTCCACATAAGGACCAACTAGTTGTCCTGCAGAAGCCATCTTAAAGACTGTATCCATTTTTAATGGGAAAGTCAATCCTTGTTGAGCTTTAGCATCTCCTTCAGGACGTAAGGTAGATTGACGAGTACTTGTGAAGAATTTTAAGTCGCTATTTGACAACACAAACGTAGAATCATCTTTTGTTTTAGAGAAACCATCTTTGATTGTTTTCAATATTTTATTAAATTCTATAGTATCTTTTTTAGATGGAGCGATATTTATATCAAAATATTTTACATCTCTGCCGGCAGTAGATTCGAATTTTTTCTCGTTTTTATGCTCTTCATAGTATGATTTTACTTCGTCCTCAGAAACCTTGATTTGATCATCAGGAATTTCAGAATAACGACGCACTATATAAGAAATATTTTTAACTTCTTTTTGTGCTTTATACTCTTCTTTACCTTCTAATTTCGTCACATAAACGCCTTGAGAAAGAATTTGGTAGTATTTTTCGTTTTTACGTTGGTTAGTAAAACTTGTTTTTGTTGTTTCCCAATCTGCTTGTACTTTAGGATCTGTTGAACTTTCCATATCTTGGATACGTTTTTCCAACATACGTGGATTAAATTGACCAGTAACTGAATCAACAAAACTTTGCGCTAAATTAGGCATTACAGTAAAACCATCAGTACCGTATAAATAAGCATCAAACTCATTTTTACTTACATCAATTCCTAATTTTTCGTATTCTTCTTCTAAGATTTTCTCTTCTACCAACATGGTCCATGCACGATTTTCAGACTGTGTTTTATCCGCCTCTGTATAAGGACGTTGTTGTTGTGCATATTGCTGTTGATCTGATTGAATCATCGATTGAACCAATTTTTCATATTCCATTGGATCCACTTTCTCACCGTAAACCTCCCCTAAACCAATAGGTTGATTCGAAGAACCAAACATACTGTCCCATCCACTCATGATGAATGCGAACATTGCTAATCCTAATAAAACGATAGTGATTCCTGATTTTTCACGTATTTTTCCAATAATAGCCATCTTATGATAATTTTTTTAAGCACGCGAATATACATATCAGAATTGATTTTTAAAAGAAAACCCCTAGTTATTCTTTTTTCGCTCCCATTTAAGTGTATAAATAATACCTCCATACATTACAAAATATGGCAAGGAAGTAGCTCCAGAAGATATGTTTTGTGGTATAGTGTAATAAGGAGATAAATTGAGGGTAAACCGTTTAAATACGTATCTAAAATCAAGATTTAATGTATATGCTAAAAAGGGAGTATTTGTTTTGATGGTTTGCGTTGATGTTTTTGTTTGTAATCCCTTTCCCTTAGCCAGTTTTTTGGTAGTTGCACTTGATTCTACCCCATTTTGAGTCCCATACAACACGTCAATTTCTGGTGTTAAAATTAATTTATCATGTTGGTTGAATAGTTCATAAAAATAGAAAGTGATAGAATTCATGAATGTCATGGTAAAATCTTTTGCTTCTACATAGGTATACCCACTATTATCTACCAAAACGGGGGTCCCTTTTTTATTTAAAACACTTTCCACAGAGTGAAAAGGAACAGTTTTTTTACCAGTAGTATAGTCCAAACTTAAACCTGTGTATATATCATGCCCCCAATCAAAACCAGCATAAGCATTAAAATCATTATTGACTACAGCACTTAGTCGATCGACTTCTTTACTATAGTTATAGCGTGTATATGAAAGGGTAAAATTCCAGCGTTCTCCGAGATAAAAATTCTTTCCAATTTTTAGATCTAACTCATCAAAAATTTTGGAAGTCGTGTTTGAGTGCACCAGTGAGATTTGATAAAAGAAGTCTTTGGAGGTCGTATATTTTATCGTCGGTGTTAGAATCGGAATCGGAATAGAGTCTCGTTTTCCTAACATTGTATTCGCACTTGAATAATTAAGAGAAGCACGAAAACGCCTGTATACAGGATCTTTAACTAAGGTGTCATGTTTGTAGACAGCAGTGTCTGAAATGTGAATAGAATTACCAATGTTTTGAGAGTAATAAAAAACATTGTTTCCTATTAATAAAAGTAGTACAACAATTAATTTTGAATTTATCATTTACTAATTTATTCAGTAATCTTATTTACACAATTCTTTCATGTAACCTTCAACCTCTTTATCTCCCAAGTCTTTTGCATTATTAAAATCAGCACATGCATCTTCTGGAAAACCTAAATTATATTCAGTTATAGCACGATTAAAATAATAGTTACTATATGAATTATTTAATGTGATCGCTTGATCATAAAAACTCAATGCTTTTTCAAAATTTCCTACTGAAAAATATGCATTTCCCAGATCAAATTGAACTTCATGAAGTGATGGCGTATATTTCAAAACAGTTTCATAATCAGTAATAGCATCGTTGTAATTTGCCAATTTATAAGAACAATTTCCACGCAAATAATAAGTGTAGGAATTTTTAGAATCGAGCAACATCACTTTGGAGTAATCTCTATAAGCTAAGGCAAACTCTTTCGTTTGAAAATAACAACTTGCACGATTGTAATAAGCATCACTGTAATTTGCGTTAAAAGCAATCGTTTGTGAAAATTGCTTGATGGCATTGTTAAAATCGAATAAATCCAAGTACGCATTGCCTAAATAATAATATATATCTGCATTTTCTGGTGTTTGCTTTACACAACGTTCAAACACAGTAATAGCCTCTTGAAATTTCTTTTCATTGGCTAATTTTAAGCCTCGTTTTACAGTCGCTGTACTATCCTGCGCTAAAATGAAATTACTAGTAACTATAAATGAAACTAGCAATATCCATAGACCTTTCAAATGTTGGATTTTCATAAATTAAATTCTAAATCAATTATTAACCTTTTTTAATGATGTTCTTTGCGTTGTTGTAAAATCTCTTGACGTTTCTCTTGTTTTTTTTCTTGACGTTGTTCGATGTGTTTTTCATGATGACGCTCTTTTTTCACATCTTCTCTTCTTGGACGTTCGCCATTTTTCCCATCTAAATGTGGACGGATATGTCTTTCTATAGTTGGTTTGTGTGCATGTTCTCTAAGATCTTCTTTCTTCAGATCAATTCGCTCCGATTTATGATCATTATTTTTACGGTGTATTTCATAATCAGCATGGATAGAACGAATTTCTAATTTAGGTTTTTTTTCACCATTCGCATCTTGTGCAAATGAAAAAACAGTAACAAATATTGCTGTAATTAGTACTAAATTTTTCATAGATTTAAATGTTAGTTATAGTACTAGGACTTCACCAAATCCAAAAAGTTTAATAAAACTAAAAATATTTTTTTTAAATCCATTAAATTGGCATTCTAGATTGTTTAATTTTGTTGATATGATATTATATAATGTTACTGTAAGCATCGATCAACAAATTGAGCAAGAATGGTTGGCTTGGATGCGCGCTACGCATATACCAGAGGTGTTGCAAAGCGGTTGTTTTTTAGAAGGTAAAATTTCAAGAATACATGGCGAAGAAGATGGTGGAGTAACCTATTCAATTATGTACATGAGTCCTTCGCAAGAAAAATACGATGAGTACCAACGTGATCATGCACCGCGTTTGCAAAAAGACCATGCCGAAAAATACCAAGGGAAATTTGCTGCATTCCGTACATTATTAACCGTTATTGAACACTTTAACGTTTAATGTCAGTTAAAGCAAAAAAACATTTAGGTCAACATTTCTTGATTGATAAAAATGTAAGTAAACGTATTGCTCAACAATTCGGCGGATTTAATGATTGTCGTAAAGTGTTGGAAATTGGACCTGGAATGGGGGCGTTAACTGTCTTTCTTTTAGAAGAAGAAAAAAATGATTTATGGGCAATGGATGTGGATAGAGATTCTATAGCCTATTTACATGAAAATTTCCCTCAATTAAAGGATAAAATTTTTGAAGCAGATTTTTTGAAAGCTAATCTTGCTTCGTTTTTTGGGGACGAACCCTTTGCAGTCGTAGGAAACTTCCCCTACAATATATCTTCCCAAATTTTATTTCGTTGTTTAGAATATCGAAATCAGATTCCTGAAATTATGGGAATGTTTCAAAAAGAGGTTGCAGAACGTATTGCTGTAAAACCAGGGACTAAAACCTATGGCATCATTAGTGTGTTATTGCAAACCTTTTATGATATCACATATTGTTTTACGGTGGATGAGCATGTATTTAATCCTCCTCCAAAAGTAAAATCAGGTGTAATTCGTTTGACTAGAAATAATCGAGACAAACTACCTTGTGATGAAAAGTTTTTTATTCAAGTAGTTAAAGCATGTTTCAATCAACGAAGAAAAATGATACGAAATTCAGTGAAACCATTTTTACTAGGAAATGTGGTAGAGCATCGATTTTTAGAAACACGTCCCGAAAGGTTATCTGTAGATGATTTTATCGAGTTGACGTTGTTGTTAGAGGGCTTAAAACCTGTGGAATGATTTTTGAATTTGTAGGGATGTAACATCCTACATCCCTACAAATTCAAAAATCACATCCCTACAAACCCAAAATTTCACGTTCAATCGTTGGTGCAAAATGTTGATGTTCTAATTGATGGACCTTTTTCTGAATGGTTACAACAGTGTCATGCTTTAAAACTGGTATTGCAAATTGAGCAATTATTCGACCTGCATCAAATTCTTCTGAGACATAATGAATTGAGATTCCCGTTTCCTTTTCTTGAGCAGCTAGAACAGCTTCATGTACAAATTTACCATACATTCCTATTCCCCCAAATTTTGGGAGTAAAGAAGGATGAATATTGATGATTTTTTCTGGATAAGTTACAATAAGAGAATCTGGAATTTTACGTAAAAATCCAGCTAAAATGATGTAATCAATGGCATAGCTTTTACAAAGTTCAACTAAATAGGTTGAATTCTCTACTTGATGATTTGTGCAAATAACAAGCGGTACACCTAATGATTTTGCTTTTTCAACGATAGGGGCTTGTTCGTTGTTAGACAAAACAAACACTATCTCTATGGCTAAATGATATTCAAAAAAACGAATGATTGTTTCAGCATTTGAACCGGTTCCAGAAGCAAAAAGTGCAATTTTAATGGGTTTCATGCAACAAAGTTAAAACTAATTTATTGTTATAAAAATGAAAAAATAGTTTTAATTAAGATGTTGTAATACAGTTTTTTACGTCGATATCTTGATGCGTCAAGAGAATTAAATTCGTAATAATTTTGTTTTTTACTCCATATATTCTTTCTTTGCAAGCTGAATTAATCATTAAAATAAAAAAGATGTCTGAAATCAAATCAAAAGTAATATCCATTATCGTAGATAAATTGGGTGTTGAAGAAAGCGAAGTAACAAACGAAGCAAGCTTCACAAACGATCTAGGTGCTGATTCACTAGATACAGTAGAATTGATTATGGAATTTGAAAAAGAATTTAACATCGCTATTCCAGATGATCAAGCTGAAACTATTCAAACTGTAGGTGACGCTGTTTCTTACATTGAGAAAAACGTAAACTAATAAAAACGTATTAACAAACAAAAGACATTCTGTATGGAATTAAAGAGAGTTGTTGTAACAGGTTTAGGTGCTCTTACCCCAATTGGTAACACAGTTACTGAATATTGGGATGCTTTATTGGCAGGTAAAAGTGGGGCAGCAATTATCCAGCAGTTCGATGCGTCTTTGTTTAAAACACAATTTGCGTGCGAAGTAAAAAACTTTAATGTCGAAGATTTTATCGACCGAAAAGAAGCACGTAAAATGGATCAATTTGCTCAGTATGCTATGGTTTCAGCTTCTGAAGCCGTAGCAGACTCGGGCTTATTAGATTCAAATCCAAATTTTGATAAAATTGGGGTAGTTTGGGGTTCTGGAATCGGAGGATTAAAAACGTTTCAAGACGAAGCGGAAAATTTCTTCGGTGGTGATGGTACACCTAAATTCAATCCTTTCTTTATTCCTAAAATGATCTCGGACATTGCTGCGGGATTAATTTCTATTAAATATGGTTTCCGTGGACCAAACTACGTAACTGTTTCTGCTTGTGCTTCTGCGAGTAACGCAATTATTGATGCATTCAATTTAATTCGTTTAGGTAAAGCTCACGCAATCGTTACAGGTGGTTCGGAAGCTGGTGTAAACCAAATGGGAATGGGTGGATTTAATGGTTTAAAAGCCTTGTCTACACGCAACGATTCTCCAGAAACTGCTTCTCGTCCTTTTGATGCAGAACGTGATGGGTTTGTATTAGGCGAAGGTGCTGGAGCTATTATTTTAGAAGAATACGAGCACGCTGTAAAAAGAGGTGCTAAAATTTATGCGGAAATTGCAGGTGGTGGACTTTCCGCTGATGCATACCATATGACTGCACCACATCCAGAAGGAATAGGAGCACGTAATGTAATGATCTCTGCATTAGAAGATGCTGAAATGCAACCAGAAGAAGTGGATTACATCAATGTACATGGTACTTCAACTCCTTTAGGTGACATTGCTGAAACAAAAGCGATTGCACATGTATTCGGTGATCACGCTTACAACTTAAATATTAGCTCTACGAAATCCATGACTGGTCACTTATTAGGTGCAGCTGGTGCTATCGAGGCTATTGCTTGTATTTTAGCGGTAAAAAATGATATTGTCCCTCCTACGATCAACCACTTTACAGATGATCCAGAATTAGATAACAAGCTGAATTTTACTTTCCATACTCCTCAAAAGAGAACCGTAAATGTTGCTATATCTAATACATTCGGATTTGGTGGACACAATACATCCGTGATTGTAAAAAAATTCAAAGGATAATCTTTGTTTCGTAAACTTTTTACAAGTTCTCAAAAACGTTCAGAAGACGAGTTACGTTTAACACGTTTCATGATTGATCAATTTGGTTATCGACCAAAGGATATTGGTTTTTTCAAAATTGCTGTTACTCATAAATCTATTTTACACAAAGGGCAATATTTGGCATCAAATGAACGGTTAGAATTCTTAGGAGATTCTATCTTAGGTTCGGTAATTGCAGAATGGTTATACCTAAAATTCCCTAACGAAGATGAAGGTTATTTAACGCAATTGAAATCTAAAATTGTTAGCCGTAAAATTCTATCTGAAATTGCTGAAAAACTGAAAGTACGTTCAGTAATTAACTACCAAGAGGGCCGATCAATGAATATTGCTACCATCGAAGGAAATTGTATAGAAGCGATATTTGGTGCAATGTATTTAGATGGAGGATTTGAAGCTGTAAAAACAAGTATTACCAAATTTATTTTTGGTAAGTATGTAGATGTGAAAAAATTATTATCCGAAGAAATTGACTTCAAATCGAAACTTTTGATTTTTTGTCAACGAAATCGTTGGGAATTAGATTTTAGAATACGTCAAGATTCTCAAATTTCAAACCATCATGTATATGAAATTGAAGTCTTTATAAATGATGTGAAATATGGAATAGGTTCCGCAAGCTCCAAAAAAGAAGCAGAGCAAATTGCATCCAAAGCATCCCTTTCATTATTAAACGAAATTTAAATCCGTTAATTTCTACCCGAAAAACGGGTGTTTTTTTCCATAAAATTAAAATACATTTCCAAAATAAACTTTCGTTTATCTCTCTTCTTCTATGGAGGTGTTAACAATTTACTAATAGTGTTTCTCGTTTAAAAATTGTACATTCGTTTACTAGAATGATAAAGAAAAAGAAACATACTTTAGAATTTGATGTCGATTATGATTACGATATGATTGGCATTTCTTCGCCAAATAATGATTATCGCATTGTGTGGGCTATGAATGAATTATTAAACATACGTTTAGAAAAAGGAGCCGAAGATTTCATTATCGTCAATACGAAAGGAGAAAAGAAATCGGAACATCCTTTTTATCAGTTTTCAGATGAAGAGAATTTTTTAGAAATGTTTTTCATCAAAAATAAATTTGGAGCAAAATATTTAATTCCCGAGAATAAACAAATCGATTATTTTTTCTTCTTAGTGCATAATAATTTTTATAAAATTCCAGCTTTAATAAACAAATTAAAAACGATTCCGACAATCCATGGGGCGTATTCATTTGATCCTACCGATTTTCCTTCCACCGAATTTATAATATTTGAATAATGAAAAAAACAAAAATAATAGCAACGATTGGTCCTGCATCCTCTAAAAGAGAAGTGCTAAAAGAAATGATTTTAGAAGGTGTTAATGTGTGTCGCTTAAATTTTTCACACGGCACATATGATCAACATTTGGAGGCAATCGAATTGATTCGTTCTCTGAATGATGAATTGAATTTAAATACAGCAATTCTTGTGGATTTACAAGGACCAAAAATTCGTGTCGATGAAGTAGAGAATAATGGGGTTTTATTAGAAAAAGACCATATTATTACTGTTTCAACAGATAAATGTATCGGTAATTCTTCCCACATTTCTATCAATTATAAAGATTTACCGAAAGATGTAAAAATTGGGGAGAAAATAGTATTAGATGACGGGAAATTAAGTTTAGAAGTTGTTGCTACGAATGGTGTAGACAAAATCAGTTGTAAAGTGATCCATGGTGGAATTTTATCCTCCAGAAAAGGAGTGAATCTTCCTAATACGAATATTTCGTTACCCTCTTTAACGGTAAAAGACAGAGCGGATTTAGAATTTGCTTTGCTACATAATGTGGATTGGGTAGGTTTATCTTTTGTGCGTAATGCACGCGATATTATAGAATTAAAACATATCATATCAGAGAAAGGAGCTAAGGCTAAAGTCATTGCAAAGATTGAAAAACCAGAGGCGATTGAGGATATCGACGAGATTATTGCAGCGAGTGATGGATTGATGGTTGCGCGTGGTGATTTAGGAGTAGAAGTGCCTTTTCAATCCGTGCCATTAATTCAAAAAATGCTGATCAAAAAATGTATGGAGAAAGCAAAACCAATCATCGTTGCTACACAAATGATGGAAAGTATGATTGTAAATTCATCGCCAACACGTGCGGAAGTAAATGACGTTGCAAATGCAGTATTAGATGGAACAGATGGTGTTATGTTATCTGGGGAAACATCTGTTGGGGCCTTTCCAGTAGAAACGATTCGTGCGATGTCAAACATCATTAAAGAAATGGAAACCTTTGAAGGTATCTACCACAAAGAAGTTTCTCCAAGCAAAACAAATCCGCGTTTCATATCCGATTCTATTTGTTTTAATGCGTGTCGTTTAGAACAACGAGTGGATGCTGATGCGATTATTACCATGACTTTCTCGGGGTATACCGCTTACAAAATTGCTTCACAACGACCAAAGGCACCTGTGTATGTATTTACTTCTAACGAACAAATCTTAACGCAATTGAACCTTGTTTGGGGAGTGAAAGCATTTTATTATGATAAGCATTACAGTACAGATCACACGATTGCTGATATCAAGTATATTCTTCGCAAAGAAGGCTTATTGAAAAATGGAGATTTAGTCATCAATATTGCTGCAATTCCATTGGAAGAAGATAGCAAAACAAACATGTTGAAGTTAAGTTATGTAGAATAATTTCTAATTATTTACGCATTAAAAAGGGCGATTTCCGGAAGAAATCGCCCTTTTTGATTTTATAAATAAGGCACTTATTTGATAACCCCTAATTCTTTTCCAACTTTAATAAAAGCAGCAATTGCTTTATCTAGGTCTTCGATGGAATGAGCTGCAGAAATCTGTGTACGAATACGCGCAGCTCCTTTTGCAACCACTGGATAGAAGAATCCAATTGCATAAACGCCTTCTTTCAATAATAAATCCGCAAATTTTTGCGAAAGAGCAGCATCGTATAACATGATTGGAATAATCGGCGAATCTCCAGGTTTAATATCAAATCCTGCTTCAACGATTTTATCTTTAAAATATTTCGTGTTTGATTCTAATTTGTCGCGTAATTCAGTAGTAGAACTTAAAATATCAAATACTTTAATAGAAGCACCAACAATTGCAGGAGATAAAGAGTTAGAGAACAAATAAGGACGTGAACGTTGACGTAACATTTCTATAATTTCTTTTTTACCTGTTGTATAACCACCCATCGCACCACCTAATGCTTTTCCTAAAGTACCAGTAATGATGTCTACACGGTCCATAACGTTGCAATATTCAGGAACACCACGACCAGTTTTACCGATAAAACCAGCAGAGTGACACTCATCAGTCATTACCAAGGCATTGTATTTATCTGCTAAATCACAAATTTGATCCATTTTAGCAATATCACCATCCATAGAGAATACACCATCTGTAACAATAATACGGAAGCGTTGATCTTGAGCAGCAATCAATTGTGCTTCTAAATCTGTCATGTCGGAGTGCTTGTAACGATATCTTTTCGCTTTGCATAATCGAACTCCATCAATAATTGAAGCGTGATTTAATTCATCTGAAATGATTGCGTCTTCTTCTCCAAATAATGGTTCAAAAACACCACCATTCGCATCAAATGCAGCAGCATATAAAATGGTATCTTCTGTACCGTAAAAATCAGCAATCTTCTTTTCTAATGTCTTGTGAATATCTTGTGTACCACAAATGAAACGTACAGAAGACATTCCATAACCATGTGAATCTAACGCGTCTTTTGCACCTTGAATCACAGCAGGGTGAGAGGATAATCCTAAGTAATTATTTGCACACATAATCACTACTTCGTCTCCCGAAGAAACAGTTACTCTAGCTCCTTGTGGTGAAGTTATTATACGCTCTTTTTTGAAAATCCCTCCTTCTTCAATTGTTTTTAGCTCGCTTGCTAAAAAATCTTTCATTTTTCCGTACATATTATATAATTTGTTTGAATCTTATTTTTACAAAATTAAAAAAAAACAGACAGTCTAGTTATGGCTTCTTATTTAAATATTTAGGAACTATTACAGTTTTCATGATCTACTAAATCTTTTTGTAAATTAATATTTTCATTTGGTATCTTTGCTCAATCAAAATATAAATAAATGAATTTAAACTTAGAAAATAAAACCGCATTTGTATGCGGAAGTACACAAGGAATTGGTAAAGCAAGTGCATTAGAAATGGCTTCTATGGGTGCTACTATTGTATTACTTGCGCGCAATGAAGATAAACTAAAAGCTACTTTATCTGAATTACCAACACCATCAGGACAAAAACACAGTTACATAGCAGCTGACTTTTCTAAACCTGCTGAATTGAAAATTGCTGTTGAAAATCTTATAGCTACTGGAGTAACTTGCCATGTTTTAGTAAATAACACAGGTGGACCAAAAGGTGGACCAATTCGTGAAGCGGCTATCGAAGAGTTTTATGATACGTTTACACAACATTTAATTTGTAACCATATTTTAGTACAGGCATTATATCCTATCATGAAAGACAATGGTTATGGTCGTATTATCAATGTAATTTCTACCAGTGTAAAACAACCATTACCAAATTTAGGAGTGTCCAATACAATTCGTGGAGCAGTAGCAAGTTGGAGTAAAACACTAGCAACAGAATTAGCACCATTCAATATTACTGTAAATAATGTGTTGCCAGGTGCTACGAATACTATTCGTTTACAAGGAATTGCTGAAGCGAAATCAGCTAAAACAAAAGAAACAATTGAAGATATTTTCGCTGAAATGGCTTCTGAATCACCGATGGGTAGAATTGCAGAACCAGAAGAAGTTGCGAATGTGATTGCATTTTTAGCATCTCCTGCTGCAAGTTACATCAATGGAATTAATGTTCCTGTAGATGGTGGTAGAACAAAATCGTTGTAAAAATTTTGGATTTTGGATTTTGTAGGGTAGTAGCATGCTACATCTCTACAAATTTCAAAATCATCCTAATACATCCCCGCGTTGACTGTCTAGTTTCAACAATACAAACATCATTACGCTAAATGACATCATGGATGATCCCCCGTAACTAAAGAAAGGTAGTGGAATACCAATTACTGGGGCAAATCCTATGTCCATACCAATATTTACGGCAAAGTGATAAAATAATATCATCGCAACACAGTAAGCATAAACCCTATTAAAACGTGATTTTTGTCTTTCAGCAATTTGCACGATACGGAACAACATAAACATAAATAGGCAAATCAATACAAAGCTTCCAAGGAACCCCCATTCTTCTGCCAAAGGACAAAAAATAAAATCTGTTTCTGATTCTGGAACGTGGTTAGATTCAACACTTGCAACACTTGCATTACCATATCCTTTTCCAAAAAATCCTCCAGAACCAACAGCTGCCATGGCCCTATTACGGTTGTAATCTTCCCCATCAGGGTCTTCACGCAATCCTAAAAATAATTCGATTCGGTCTTTTTGGTGTTTTTTCAAACCTTGAAATCCAAAGTTTACAATTGAAGCGATTAAAGAACACAAAAAGAAACCTATAACTACTATCATCGTGATACGGTTACGTTCGCGTTTAGAAGCAAAGAAACGCAAGATTAAATAGGTAGCAACACCCATAAATAACAATGCGCCTATGACTCCAAAAAAACCTGGGATGTCAATACCTGGAAATAAAAAGAAGTGAATTGTATTGTTGCTCATTAACAAGGTAATGATTGATAAGAATACAACAACGAATAAGATTGGAATAAAGTGAGATCCCACCCATGTACTTTTAAATCGAACACCGGGTATTAAATTGACTAAATGCAATACAATTGGATCATAGGTGATTCCTTCACGATACATCACAAATAGAAATCCAGTAAATACAACAAATGTTCCAGCATCTGGTTGTAATAAGATTAATGCCATTGGGAATAGTAGGATTATGTTTGCTACTATTACTGTATTCACGTTTTGCTGTTTTACATTGATGCTGTTTACATAACTTGACAAAGCAATTGCTGTGCCTATTTTTGCAAATTCTGCCGGCTGAATACCCAATGAACCTATACCTAACCAAGCATGAGCACCATTTACACTGGGCATAAAAAGTACAATGACAAGTAAAACCAAACAAAACAAATAGATAGGGATTGCAAATTTTCTATAAATACTTGCGTCTATCAAGAATACCAATAACCCCAAGAACATGGAAATTCCTACCCACATAATTTGTTTTCCATATTTCTGTGAAAAATCAAATAAATCTGGATGTTTTGGGTTAAATGCTGCTGAATATACATTAGCTACACCCATAAATACCATGATAAGGAATACGATTGCTAATCCCCAGTCAATGTTTCCTAATATCGATTCATCTCTTTTCATATTCCTAGACATCAGACATTAGACATTAGACATGAGACGTCAGACTATATATTATTTTGTCTTAGGTATCAAGTCTTAGGTCTTAAGTCTATTATTTAATCTAAATCCGATTCCAAAATGTGTTTTTCTTTTTCTTTATCGGTAATTTTTTTCTTCAAGTATTTTTCCATCATTAAATTCGCAATTGGTGCTGCCCACGTCCCTCCAAAACCTGCATTCTCAATAAATACTGCAATAGCGATTTTAGGTTTATACATTGGAGCAAAAGCAATAAATACGGAGTGATCTTCTCCTTGTGGATTTTGTACTGTTCCTGTTTTTCCACATACTACAATATCTTTAATTCGAGCTTGCGAACCTGTTCCACCTTTTTCATTTACTACCATGCGCATACCTTCTATAACAGGATCGAAGTGTACACGATTAATCATAGTATACTGTTTTTTTTTGTAAATTGCCAGCGGCCCTTTACTACCAATTGATTTTACAAAATGAGGGGTGATGAACCATCCTCTATTTGCTAAAATGGCTGCTAGATTTGCCAGTTGTAGAGGAGTTGCTTTTACTTCTCCCTGACCGATGGAGTTTGAACGTATAGTACTAAAACCCCAAGCATTGTGTCCATACCATTTATCGTAATAAGCAGGATCTGGAATTAATCCTGGACGAATTCCAGTAATATCTGTTTCTAATTTCACACCAAAACCAAAACTTTTCATGTATTTTGTCCATTTTGCCAAACCAATTGGTGCGTCTTCAGTCACTTTTTTACGCTTGCCTTGTTGTATTATTTTTTTCACCGTATAATAGAAATAAGGGTTACATGAATATTGTACCGCTTCTGAAACATTACGTGCATGAGGGTGGTTATGACATCCAACCATACTTTTTGTACATGGAAAACTAGTTCCAGGTCGAATAACTCCCTCTTGTAAAGCAGTAAGTGCTTGAATTAATTTAAAGGTTGAACCAGGAGGATACTCAGCAGATAAAGGTCTTGGATATAATGGTTTTGATGGATCACTTATTAAGCGTGAATAGTTTTTTGAAATACTTCTTTTACCTACAAATAAGTTTGGGTCAAATGTTGGAGCTGATACTAAAGCCAATACTTCACCTGAACTAGGTTCAATAGCCACGATACATCCGCGTTTATTTTTCATTAATTTTTCACCGTATGCTTGTAACACGATATCAACACCTAAATGTAGTGCTGGTCCTTGTTTAGCAATCGTATCATATTTACCATTAGCGTATGGTTCAATGGCGTTATTCAAAGCAGAAGTTACGATATAGTGAATTCCTTTTATACCCCTTAACTCTGTTTCATAAAAACGTTCTAGTCCAGCCCTTCCGATATTATCTCCTGCTCTGTAAAAATGATCCTCTTTTACTTCTTCACCATTGACTTCTGAAAGATAGCCTAAGATATTTGCTGCATTTGCATATGGATAGCTTCGCATACTTGTAATTTCCTCATAAAATCCAGGAAAATTCTGTAAATAAGGAGCAATATTAGCCATTTCTTCCATGGACATTTCTTTTACGAAAGGATAGGATCTAATTTTTTGGTAATTGGAAGTAGTTTTACCGGTATGTGGATTTTTATATTTTCCTTCTCCTAATTTTATTTCCCAAAAACGACTTTTTACTTTCATCGGTGTCCACCCAATTAATTTAGCAAACGCATTCGTGTCAAATTTTTCCTTCATGTCAGCTTCGCGCATCATGAGGTTGAAATAGGTTTTATTAGCTACAATTTTTTTACCTCTACGGTCGAAAAACACTCCTCTAGGTGGAGTAATTTGTTGTCTTTTTTCAGCAATCTCTTGTGCGCGTAAAGTCCAACTATCATCCATTACTTGCATGTAAAATAAACGCACGGCATAAATTGAACCGACTAACAAAAAAAACACAATGATTACATATCTTCTCGCGTCCGTATTCATCGTTTAATAGGCTTTTTGAAGAATAAAAATTGAAGTAGAACACAAATGAATAATGAAAGAGGAACTCCAAGTACAGTTTTTAAAACAACATACCAAAATTCGCTCCATTTAAATTGTTCAATGAAGAAAAACCACATGGTATGGGCAATTAAAAATGTTCCAAAAACATACCCAAACCAAGTATAACCCATGGAATAGATTGTTAATTCTGTTCCAGGATCAAAACCATCTCTTGGTTCAAATAATTTGATTAAATATGGTCTTCCATAAGCAATAATCAATGCAGAAGATGCATGTAGACCGTAGGTGTTAGAAAATAAATCTATTCCAAATCCTAATCCAAAGGAAACTAACATTAATAAAAACACGTTCATTTCAAGAGGCAATAAGAAAATGTACAATGGGTACACCATTAATTGGATTCCAAATCCTATTTCTAATTGATTAAAAATAAAAGCTTGTGCGATCAAAAATAACACAAAACGTATACTATGTTTTATAATATCTATCATAAACCTTCTGGTTCTTCGATGTCATCAGGAATACTTGATTCGATCTTTTCTTGTTCGTTTAATAGTAAGTTTTTGATAACATACACGTTTTGAATTTTTCGGTAATCTTCAGAATAGTATATTGAGACATCCCATAAAGGTTTACCTTCTACCATTTTGAACTCTTTAATTTTACCAACTGTCAATCCTTTAGGAAAAATTCCTGATCCTCCACGTGTTACAATTTTCGACCATTTTTTAACTGGTAAGTCGTTGGAAATACTTGCTATAGAACCAATTTTTGCATTCATTCCATTCCATTTTAAAAGTCCTGGAATTCCTGTTGATTCTACCATTACGTCTATATTGATATCTTCTGTAAGTACAGATTTTACAACTGAATAATGCTCACTCACATTATGTATAATTCCGATAATTCCATTGGGAGAAAACACACCCATTCCGCGTTTAATTCCACGACGCCAGCCACTATTTAACGTAAAGTAGTTATTTCGTTTATTGACCGTTGAATTTATAACAACCGCTGGAATGTATTCGTACTGTTGGTCGTTAAGTGTATCGTTTATGAGAACCGAATGTTGATCTACACGTACAAAACTATTTGCTAGGCGCTTGCGCAGCAATGCATTTTCATACTGTAACTTTCGATTATTGAAAGCCAATTGAAAATGTTTCGTAATATCATTGTGGTATTCCAGCATCTGACCTGAAACAGCCGAAGCAGTTGTCAAGTACTGTGATCTAGGATATGCCAAATAATTGAAATACGTAGTTAATGCTATCCCTTGTAAGAATGCGAAGAACAAGAAAATACGAAAACGTCTAAAAAACGCGATGAGGTTACGCATAGTATAGCAAAAACATAAAGTCCCTTGCGGGACTTTTCATTAATCTTTAATTAAGAATTGGAATCTATCAATATTTTTCAAGGCGATACTTGTTCCTCGCGCTACAGCTCTCAATGGATCCTCAGCAATGTGTACTGGAAGTTTTGTTTTTTGAGAAATACGTTTATCCAATCCACGAAGCATAGAACCACCACCTGCTAAATAGATACCTGTTTTGTAAATATCTGCTGAAAGTTCAGGTGGAGTCATCTCCAAAGCACTTAAAATTGCTTCTTCAATTTTTGAGATTGTTTTATCTAATGCGTGAGCAACCTCTGTATATGAAACGATAATTTCTTTTGGAATACCCGTCATTAAGTCACGTCCACGAACTGCGAAATCAGCTGGTGGATTTTCTAATTCTGGAATTGCAGCACCCACTTCGATTTTTAACAATTCTGCCGTACGCTCACCAATTAAGATGTTGTGTTGACGACGCATATATTCTTCAATATCTTGTGTGAAATCATCACCAGCTACACGGATGGATTTATCACAAACGATACCGCCTAATGCAATTACGGCAATTTCAGAAGTACCACCACCTATATCGATGATCATATTTCCCATAGGTTCTTCCACATCGATCCCAATACCAATTGCTGCAGCCATTGGCTCGTGAATTAAGTAAACTTCTTTCGCACCTGCGTGTTCACAAGAGTCACGTACCGCACGTTTCTCCACCTCCGTAATACCAGAAGGAATACAAACCACCATACGCAGTGTTGGTGTGAAAAAGCTTTTACCAATGTTGATCATTTTGATCATCCCACGAATCATTGCTTCCGCACTTTGGAAATCTGCGATTACACCATCTTTCAATGGACGTACCGTTTCAATCAATTTGTGCGTTTTTCCATGCATTTGTTGTGCACGCTTTCCAATCGCAACAATATTTCCGGATTGAATGTCTTTAGCAACGATAGAAGGTTCATCTACTACCACTTTATCATTCATGATAATCAATGTGTTAGCTGTACCTAAGTCGATTGCTATTTCTTGTGTTAAAAAACTAAATAATCCCATTTTAAAGTATGCTTCTATTACTAGAAGACTTTTTTAATGCTGTTATATCGCAAAATCACAAATTTTGTTTCACTTTTCGCAAACTATTTTTTAGTGCTTAAAGTGTCTGTTTCCGGTCATCACCATTGCCATACCATTTGCATCGCAGTAGTTTACGGATAAATCATCTTTGATAGAACCTCCCGGTTGTACCACTGCGGTTATTCCTTCGTTATGTGCAATCTTTACACAGTCAGGGAAAGGAAAAAACGCATCGGATGCCATTACAGCACCATTTAAGTCAAAGTTGAATGCTTTTGCTTTGGTAATTGCTTGTACCAATGCATCCACACGGGACGTTTGACCTGTACCACTTGCTAATAATTGATTGTTTTTAGCAAGAATGATTGTATTTGATTTTGTATGTTTTACTAATTTGTTTGCAAAAACCATATCTTCCATTTCTTGCGCAGTTGGAGCAACTGTTGTTACCGTTCTAAAATCCGCAATTGTTTCGGTCAATAAATCTTTGTCTTGTTCAAGAACGCCATTTAAAATTGTACGAAATTGTTTTGTTGGTAGTTGTACAAATTTTTGTTGAAGAATTACGCGGTTTTTCTTGGATTTTAACAATTCTAATGCTTCCGCTTGGAAACCTGGCGCAATAACTACTTCACAGAAAAGTTCGTTGATTAACGTTGCAGTTTCTAAATCTAATTCTGTGTTAGAAATTAAAATTCCGCCAAACGCAGAAACAGGATCTGCTGCTAAAGCAACTTCGTATGCTTCTTTGATTGTATTTCTTGTCGCAACCCCACACGCATTATTATGTTTCAATATCGCAAAGGTTGGTCCGTCTGCCTTGAATTCATTCAATAACAAAACAGCTGCATCTACATCTAACAAGTTATTGTAAGATAACTCTTTTCCGTGTAATTTCGTGAAAATATCGTCTAAATTTCCGTGGAAAATCCCTTTTTGGTGTGGATTTTCTCCATAACGTAATACTTGGTTTGTTTTTACACTCTCATTGAAAGTTACTTTTTCCCCTTGATTGAAATAATGAAAAATTTGAGTGTCGTAATGGGAGGATACATGGAACGCATCACGCGCGAATTTTTTACGCTCTTCCAAGGTAGAAGCTCCTGTAGCATTTGAGTTTAATACGTTTAAGAAATCTTCGTATTGTTCTTGCGAAGGAATAATTACAACGTCTTGGTAATTTTTTGCTGCAGCACGAATCAATGAAATTCCACCGATGTCAATTTTTTCGATGATGTCTTCATGACTTGCACCAGAAGCAACAGTAGCTTCGAAAGGGTATAGGTCAACAATCACCAAATCAATTTCAGGAATTTCAAATTCTGCAATTTGGCCTTGGTCGTCGGAATGATTTCTTCTATTTAAGATTCCTCCAAATACTTTTGGGTGTAATGTTTTTACACGACCACCCAAAATTGAAGGGTAAGAAGTCAGGTCTTCTACACGTTCCACTGCTACGCCTAAACTTTCTACGAAAGCCTGTGTTCCACCAGTAGAATAAATAGTTACTCCTAGTTCGTTTAAACGATTGATAATTGGCTCTAAACCAGTTTTATCATATACCGAAATTAATGCGCTTTTAATAGTTTTAGTTGTACTCATTTTGGACGTGTAAAATAGGGTACAAAATTAAGGCAAAAAAAGGAGATTTTAATGCTTTGTTTTGATAAAATAGTAGGAATGTGAATAATATTTATTCGCCAAAACTTATTTGATAATACGTACTTCTTCCTCCTGATTCCGATTTTTTGAAAATACCCTTTTCAATCAGGTCATTAATATCTCTTGTAGCCGTCATTTTAGTACATTTTGCAATACGTGTCCACCGGTCTGAATTGATATTTATTTCGGTATTATCTAATAATTTAATTAGTACTTTTTGTTGACGAGGATTTAACGCTATTTCTTTATTTTTCTCCCAAAATTGTCTTCTGAAATCTACTTTTTTTAAAATGATTTCGGATTGTTCTATGGCTTTAATGAGGATGTTCATCATCCAATTCATCCAACGTGTAATTTCTAAGGAATTTACACTTGCATTATTTAATTCGTTATAATATTCTTTCGTGTGTTTTAGTATGGTACTGGAGAAACTATAGTATCTAAAAGTTGAACTATCTGCTTCACAGAGCAATTTATCTACGATTGCACGACCTAATCTTCCATTTCCATCTTCAAAAGGATGTATTACTTCAAACCAAAGATGTGCTACACATGCTTTGATAAATGGATGCTCTTCGCTTGTATTTATGTATCGTAGTAATTCACCCATCATTTTTGGCACTTTTGTAGATACGGGTGCTTCGTAGTGTACTTTTTCTCTACCCATTGCGCCAGAAACGATTTGCATAGGTTCAGAGGATGTACGGTAATTTGCAACTTCTATTTTAATCCCTGCTGAACGACCTGTTGGAAATAATCCTGCATGCCAATCAAATAAGCGTTCAGAAGTTAGTAGTGTTTTGTAATTTCTTGTCGCATCCAGGAATAGGTTGATGGCACCTTCCGTTTCTGTGGATTTGTTTGTAGGTTCTTCCATTTCGATTCCTAAGTTCTTAGCAATCGATGAACGTATTTGAGATTCTTGTAGAAAGTTACCCTCTATTTCACTGTTAGTGAGAATGTCTTTAATTTCTGACTCTAATGCTGTTTTTTCACGTATATCAAATCCAAGACCTTCTAATTTTCCTAAAAAGTGTTGTTGCTTGCCTATTAATTCTATAAGCAATTGATTTACTTGAGTTTGATTCCAAGTCCAACGTGGCCAATTTTTATGTTGGTAGATATACATGTTACGAATATACGATTTATTCGTAACATTTTTGTTACGATTAATAAGATTATTCGTAACATTTTTGTTACGATTAATAAGATTATTCGTAACATTTTTGTTACGATTAATAAGATTATTCGTAACAATTACTCCCCAACAAACAACCTTACCACTTCAATTCGGCGGTCCGAAACCTCTTCTATCACCAAGCGTAATTTGTCAGTTTTGATTTCTTGTCCGGCTTCTGGGATGGACTCTAATTCGTGAATAATCAATCCTCCGAGCGTTTCGTATTCTTCGGATTCTACGAGTCCTAATTTATAATTTTCGTTAAGATAGTCAATTTCCGCACGTGCTGAGAAACGGTATTCCGATTCTGAAATTTTTTCTTCTAACCAATCTTCTTTGTCGTGTTCGTCTTCAATATCTCCAAAGATTTCTTCAATGACATCTTCAATGGTGATTACCCCTGCTGTTCCTCCGTATTCATCTACAACAATCGCGATACTTACGGATTTACTCGTAAACATTTCTAACAATTCTTTGCCAGGAATGGATTCAGGTACAAATAAAATGGGTCTTAATATTTTAGCAATGGAATCAGGTTTGTTAAACAATTCAAATGAGTGCGCATAACCAATGATATTGTCAATGGAATCCCGGAAAACAACCACTTTTGAAATCCCTGTTTTTATAAATAATGCGTGTAAATCAGTAATAGGTTCATTCACCTCAATAGCAATGATTTCTGGTCGTGGAACCATACAATCCCGCGCTTTTATTTTAGAGAAATCTAGTGCGTTTTGTAGTATTTGCATTTCATTTCCAAAGTCTTCTTCTTCTTTGATGCGTTCGTTCATGTCTTGTACATAATGCTCTAAATCGACTTTCGAAAATACTTTTTCAGTGCTTGATATTTCGACTTTCATTAGTTTTAGGAAACGTAAACTAATAAACATGATGACCGAAGTCGGAAGATACAAGATCCAGTAAAACAGGTAGGCAGGAATTGCAAACGACTTCATGAAAGCATTTGGATTTAACTGACAGATTGCTTTTGGTAAAAATTCAGCGATAATCAATACAAGAATGGTTGAAATAACCGTTTGTATCAATAATTGAAGTACTTGTTCGGTTACCCCCCAAGATGCAATAATTGGATTTAATATTTCAGCAGCTTGAATTCCAAAAAGTACCAATGCAATGTTATTTCCGAGAAGAAGTGCAGCTAAAAAATGACCTTCATTGCGGTAGAAAAAACCTAATATTTTCCCAGTAACAGAACCTTTATTTTTGTCTAATTCTATACGTAATCTACTAGAAGATACAAATGCAATTTCTACACCAGAACTAAACGCAGAAATAAAAAGGGTGATTAAAATGATTAAATAACCGGGGTCCATTTAGAATTACTTGGTATAATTGATTAGATCTTTCCCGATATCTTTTCGGTAGTTTGCACCTTCAAATTCAATCCCCTCAATCGATGCGTATGATCTATTTAATGCTCCTTCAATCGTTTTGCCATAGGATGTTACAGCAAGGACACGACCTCCAGAAGAAAGTACTACAGGTCCATCCGAACTTGTACCAGCATGAAAAACAATGCTATCTTTCACGGCATTTAAACCGTAAATAGTCTTTCCTTTTTGGTATTCTTCAGGGTAACCACCAGCAACCATCATTACAGTTGTAGCTGCACGCTCATCAAATTGAACATCTCTTTCGGAAAGTGTCCCTGTTGCAATACCTTCAAATAAATCTAAGATATCTGATTTTATACGAGGCATTACCACTTCTGTTTCAGGATCACCCATTCTACAATTGTATTCAATTACGTATGGTTCGCCTTTCACAGAGATTAATCCGAAAAATACAAATCCTTTATACACCAAATTCTCTGCTTTTAAGCCTTTAATTGTAGGTATAATAATTTGATTTTCAATTTTATCCATGAATGTTTTATCGGCAAATACAACCGGAGAAACCGCTCCCATTCCACCAGTGTTTAAACCAGTGTCTCCTTCACCAATGCGTTTGTAGTCTTTCGCTTCTGGAAGAATTTTATACGATTCTCCATCTGTTAATACAAACACAGATAATTCGATTCCTTTTAAGAATTGTTCGATTACAACACGCGAACTAGCATCTCCAAATTTAGCATCAGCTAACATGGATTTTAATTCTGCTTTAGCTTCCTCTAACGTATCCGGAATAACTACACCTTTTCCAGCAGCTAAGCCATCTGCTTTTAATACATAAGGAGGTTTCATGGAAGTAAGAAATGCATATCCTTCTTCTAATGTATCTTTGGTAAACGTAGCGTATTTAGCAGTTGGGATGTTGTGACGTTGCATAAATTTCTTTGCAAAATCTTTGCTTCCTTCTAGTTTAGCAGCTTCTTGAGAAGGTCCAATTACATTCACGTGTTTGATAGACTCATCTGCTTGAAAGAAATCATAAATTCCTTTTACTAATGGATCTTCAGGACCGACAACAACCGTTACAATTTCATTTTCTAACACAAAAGTTTTAATTGCTTCAAAATCTGTAGGTTGAATAGCTACGTTAGTTCCATGGTTTCGTGTTCCTGCATTTCCAGGAGCGATGAACAACTTGTCTAACTGTGAGCTTTGTGCAATTTTCCATGCAATTGCATGTTCTCTACCCCCAGATCCTAATAATAAAACTCTCATTATATAATTATTTACAGTTATTCAATAATGATTCGAACAACAATTTTCCGTCTAAATTATTTAATACTGCATCTGCAGCTCTTTCTGGGTGTGGCATCATTCCAAATACATTTTTCCCAGCATTACAAATCCCAGCAATGTTATCAATCGAACCATTTGGGTTGAATTCTTCATTAATGGTACCGTCTTGTCCAGCGTATTTAAAAATTACTTGTTCGTTATCGTAAATCTTTTTGATTGTATCATCTGAAGCATAGAAACGTCCTTCGCCATGTGCAATTGGAATTTGGTATGTTTTAGTTGCATCCAAATCTTTTGTAATTGCAGAAGTAGTGAACTCAGGTTTCAAATACACATTTTTACAAATGAATTTTTGTGTGTCGTTATGAAGTAATGCACCATCTAATAATCCCGATTCTGTCAAGATTTGGAAACCATTACAAACACCTAATACATAACCACCTTTATTTGCATGCTTGATAACTTCTCCCATAATTGGAGAAAGTTTAGCGATTGCTCCAGAACGCAAGTAATCTCCATAAGAGAATCCTCCAGGAAGTACAATAAAATCTGCCCCTTTAAGGTCAGAATCTTTATGCCATAAGCGTTCAACTTTTTGGTTTAACATTGTTTCCAATACATATACCATATCCTCATCGCAGTTCGACCCAGGGAAAGTAACAACTCCAAATTTCATTTGCTTCGTTTTATTTTTTTATACTTTTTTTGCCATTGGGCAATTTTACATTACAAAAGTAGTCATTTCACATGCACGTTAATTATTTAATGAAAAATTTAGCAAGTGAAAATATGAACAATGTGTAAAATAATATTTTTGATAGTAACAATGATGATTTATTAAAGAATGAAAAAGGGAATAAAAAGCAAAGTGGTAAGATCGCTACGCTTAACCATTCAAAATTGCGATCGTGGAAATATTCATAAATCCCGATAATCACACCAACTAATAATACCAATTTTAAAATCGCTAATAATTTTTTGAATCGCAAAGAACTTTTGGATGTTTTATAACTTAGAGTTAATAGACTAAGTAAGCCAATTAAGATAAAAATTGATACTGAAGAACCGACAACTTTACTGTTTTGCAGAAAATGTTCCGATAATTTATACCAATCCCAATGTAATTGTTTGTAGAAATAGAAGACAAAAAATGTTGCGTACCCTACAGGTAATACAAAACCTATGGTAGCTAATAATACTTCTCTGAATACAAAAGGTCTAATACGGGTAATCATAAACCACACGATGGGAAAAAACAGGATAAATGGCGGATTGAAAGTTGCGGCTGTCCCTAGTAAAAACGATCCATTGAAGGCTATTTTTCGACCTTCGGAGTTATTTTGCAGCCTAAAAAACTGGAAAAGGCAAAAAATAAGTAGGGTATGAGCGATTAGTATACCATCTAATTGATAAAATGAATGGAAAAAACTCATGAATAAGATGTACAACAACGAAATTAAGTAACTATTTCGATCATAAAATTCATTAGAATTAAACAAGTAGTTTGCCAATATTGCGTTTAGAAGGATTAATCCTAAACTTAGATAATTGATCCAAACATAACTTTCAATAAAATAACTTCCCCAAAATCCAAGGTTAATTTCTGGCAAGACCTCAAAATATCCAGTAAACTCATTGAGCGTCACAAACCCACCAATAAAAAGGGGGAGTAACAAGAGTACATAGATTTGATTGCCTAAAAAAATGCGCGTCATTGTCGCGAAGATACAATTGGATGATAAGAATTTCAACAGAAAATCAAAATAAAAGCCACAATTGTTGATAATTTGAAAAGAAATTGCTTATTTTGTCTCATTAAACTAAGAAACTATGAATGCACTTTGGTACGGAATCGCAAATTTTTTTCAATTCATTTTTGGATTTTATGATATAGTTGGAAATGTGTTCAATTATTCTTGTATAATTCTTGGTTTTGTTGGTTTATTCTATTGGTTGAATTACCAACATAAATTCAACAAAGAAGCTGAAAAAAATCCAAATCAGATTAAATAATTTTATCAATTATATTTATTAGGTTGTCTTTTAGACAACCTTTTTTTTTGACTATGCACGACAATACAATTATCATAACTGCTGGAGGAATTGGCAAAAGGATGGGAGGAATTATTCCTAAACAGTTCCTTTTGTTACAAGGGCGGCCTATACTTATGAAAACCATTGCGTGTTTTTATGAATTTGATCCACAAGCACAGATTTTGGTCACCTTACCCGAAGACTGGTTTACCTATTGGGAAGAGTTATGTGAACACTATCAATTCATTATCCCTCATACTTTATTATCCGGAGGGAAGGAACGTTATCATTCCATTCAAGGTGCCTTAAAATTAGCTAAAGGTAAATTCATTGCGGTTCATGATGGAGTTCGACCCAATGTATCAATAGAAACGATTCAACGTTGTTTTGACTCGGCTATCCTTACAGGTTCTGGAATTCCAGTACTCGAAGTGAATGAGTCACTGCGTCAAATATTACCTGATGGAACATCTAAGTCGGAAGTACGAAGTCATTTTCGCACCGTGCAAACACCACAAGTATTTGAAAGAAGTCTATTAGAAACAGCATACAGACTACCATTTCATGCAGGTATTACTGATGATGCGTCTTTAGTGGAAGAAGCGGGCTTTACCGTGACTTTGGTTGCTGGAAATGTAGAAAATGTGAAAATTACAACATTTGTTGATTTAACATTCAAATAATAATCAATCGTTATTTTTGTCTTTATCCTTGTTAGAAAATAAAATTATGGAGTTAGTAAATCGGGAATTAAGTTGGTTATCATTTAACGAAAGAGTTTTACAGGAAGCGATTGATCCAAACGTTCCGTTAGTAGAACGTATGCGATTTTTGGGAATTTATTCGAACAATATGGATGAGTTCTTTCGTGTGCGTGTTGCAAATATTAAACGTATTATTTCCATCAAGAAAAATTCTGTACAAGGATATAATGGGACTGCAGCTGAATTACTGGAAGATATCCGGGAAGAGGTTTTAAATCAACAAAAAATGTTTGAATCTTGTTATCAAGGTTTGTTGCTAGAATTAAAAGAGAAAAATATATACCAATTAACGGAGAAAAATTTAACCAAAGAGCATCGCGAGGAACTTTCCAATTATTTTCATGCTGAACTTAAACACGAAATCGTTCCAATCATTCTAAATCCTAGATTACCATTCCCGAAATTAAGAGATACCCACATTTATTTAGCCGTTCGTTTAGAAAAAGAAAATTCAAAGAAACCATTTTACGCTTTAATTCAAATACCATCAACCTATCAACGTTTTTATAAAATTCAACAAGGGGAAAAATCTTTTTTTATTTTAATTGACGATATTATACGGCTACATTTGGATTCCATTTTCACCATTTTTGATGTAAAAGGAATGCAGGCTTTTACATTTAAATTTACCAGGGATGCCGAACTTAATCTAGATGATGATTTATCGGTATCATTCATTGAAAAAATGGAGGCAAGTTTGCAAAATCGTAAAAAAGGAGAACCTGTTCGTTTTGTATACGATGCTAAAATGCCTGTTGATTTAAAAAATTATTTGTTGAAAGCATTGAATTTAAAGGCAGGATTGAATGCAATACCAGGTGGTAGATACCATAATTTTAAAGATTTCGCTGGTTTTCCAGATTTTGGGAAGAAAGAATTGATTTATGAGAAATTACCAGCTTTAGAACATCCAGATTTGATTCATACCAAGAGTTATTTAAATACGTTTGCTGAAAAAGATGTGCTACTCCATTTTCCATATCAAAAGTTTGATTATGTGGTGGATACAATTCGTGAAGCGGCGATTGATCCTACAGTAAAATCCATCAAAATAAATGTATACCGAGTAGCACATAATTCCCAAATTATGAATGCCTTATTAAACGCTGTAAATAATGGGAAGGAAGTTGTTGTGATTTTTGAGATTCAAGCGCGCTTCGACGAGGAAAACAACCTGTATTGGGCGGAGCGTATGAAAGAACAAGGTGCCCGTGTAATTTATGGAGTGCAGGGATTAAAAGTTCACTCTAAACTCTTGAAAATAACACGTGTAGTTAAAGGTAAAGAACAAATAATAGCATTTATTGGTACTGGTAACTTCCATGAAAAGACGGCGAAAATTTATTCGGATGTTGGTTATTTTACTGGCAATGTGGCGATTTGTCAAGAAGTTCGGAAAGTATTCCGCGTGATGGAAAATAATATTGAAAGAGGCGTATATCGTAATCTTTTGGTTTCTCCTTTCAATAATCGTCGTAAACTAACTAGTCTTATACAAGCAGAAATTGAAAATGCAAAGAAAGGATTTCCTTCTGGTATTTGCATCAAAATCAACAACTTGGTTGATATTAAAATGATTGATAAATTGTATCAAGCAAGTAATGCGGGTGTTAAAATTAAATTGAACGTCCGTGGTGTTTGTTGTTTGGTGCCAGGCATTAAAAATCAGAGTGAAAATATTGAGGCAATAAGTGTTGTGGATCGTTTCTTGGAACATGCACGCTTTATGATTTTTGAGAATAATGGAAATCCATTGTACTATATCTCATCTTTTGACTGGATGGAGCGAAATTTAGATAAACGTATTGAAGTGGGCGCACCAATTTATGACCGCGTACTACAAAATGAATTACAAACCATTTTTGGATTACAATGGTCGGATAACCAAAAGTCCCGAGTGATAGATAAAAAATTAAAAAACAAACACCATACCAACGATCTGGATTATCCTGTTCGTTCGCAAATGGCTTTATACGAATACTATAAGAATCAATTGGAAGTAGCAGGAGAATAGAATGTCTAAAATTGCTGTTATAGGATTTGGTTGGTTGGGTACTCCGTTGGGTGAACGTTTGGTAGAAATCGGACATACAGTTGTGGGCACGACTAGAACGCTAGAAAAAATTTCAGTTTTACAACAACTCCAACTTACTGTCTATTATTGGAATAGCCGAGAAGAAAACATTACTTTTCCTAAAGATCTAATTGCAAATATAGATTATTGTATTCTCAATTTTCCTCCGGGAAAAGTAGAAAATAGTCAACAATACGGAGAACATTTATGGGAGGTTTCCAAGCGATTTGGCACACATACACGCTTTATCTTTGTAAGTACCACAGGAGTTTATCCGGAACATATATTAGATGCTACAGAAGATTCGTTTGATGTAGAAGCATTTGCAAACACACATCACATTTGTTATGCTGAACATATATTACGTACGCATTTACAAGAACGCTTAACCATCATTCGTATGGCAGGATTGATCGGCCCAAACCGCCATCCAGCTAAGTTTTTTGCGGGTCGCAAAGAGATTGCTAATGGAAACCAGCCTGTTAATTTGATTCAACAAAAGGATAGTATCCAAATCATCCTAAATATTCTTGATCAAGGTTATTGGGGCAAGGTAGTGAATGCCTGTGCAGATGAACACCCAACACGTAAAGAGTATTATACTAAGGCCTGTGAAGGCTTTGGATTTGAGCTTCCGGAGTTTGTCGATGAAGGGGATGGAAAAATAGTGAATAATGAGATTTCGAAAAAAGAAATTTCAATGACTTATTCATATTTGTGAAATTCCACCTTTTTTTACTTCGTAGCTGCTCCTATGTTTGTATTCACAAAGAATTATTATTTTAATGTAGTGAAAAAGGAATGGTGAGTTCACTTGCTGCTTAATAGCTTTTATAGCATATTCACGCGAAGAAACAGCCCCATTCCTTTTATTTCTTTG
>CALPMT020000019.1 GCA_943324745.2 Chitinophaga pinensis
ATCTTTCCAACTCTTGCATAATCAAACCATACGAAATTTGATCCAAACCTGGACCACCATATTCTTCTGGAATATATGGACCAAAAGCACCAATTTCTCCTAATCCACGTAATAAATGCATCGGAAAAGTAGCATTTTCATAGTGCTCATCAATGATTGGAGAAACTTCTTTTTTCACCCAAGCACGCGCAGCGTCACGAACTAACAATTGTTCTTCCGTGTACAAATCATCCAAATTAAAATAATCTGGGTGCGAATATAAATCTGTCTTCATAAGTTATGTAAAATGATTCTACGAACAAAATTACTATTATAATAGAATATAAACTAATAAAGATGGTGTCGATTCTACAGATTTTTAAAAGAAAATAGTTCGGATAGTTGCAAAACAATAATGCAAAGAATACACCCAACAAAAAATGCAGGATTCAAATAATACACATAGAATAAAAAACCCATTTTTTTTAGAAACTCCTAAAAACAAAACACTAATTTTGTCAAGCAATAAAAGCCTGCTAAATTGATTACTCTCGCATTTGGAATTATTAATAACGCTCAAGAGATTGTAGTACCAAAACTACTTTCACCAAAAGTGAATTCCATGTATGGTACAATTACCCTTTTCCTTTCTATTGGGATATTACTTATCACTTTTGCTCGAATGAGTTCTAGCTATTTCCTAGTTTCAATTGCTAGAAGCATCTATAAAAATCGCTCCATAGAAAAAATTACGCAAGAAGAAATGCCATTAACTGCACTTTCCTCTTTCTGTTTAATTGTCAACTTTTTAATTTGTGCAAGCTGCCTATTATACCTTACTGTCGATTTTTTTCATGAGACAATAAACACAAGCACCTTATTAGCAATTGTTTACACTCCAATGCTGTTTTTATTTGGTCCATTTATATTCTTAAATTTAGTGGAATATATAACGGGCGAAAAAGGAATTACAAAAGCCATTAAATTAACTAATTGGGCAATTTGTAAATTCTTAGGTATACTGTTCTCAATCCTCGTATTAATATGGGTGTTTAATGACCAAAATGCATTTTTATTTGCATATGTATTGTGGATAATTCTCTGTATTTGCTACATATATAGAATATTTAGAGGAATTATCTTTGCATTTTCTAAGGGCATATCGTGGTATTATATTATTTTGTACTTTTGTATGTTTGAAATTATACCTATGTATCCTATTTGGATGCTAGTAGAAGGTAAATTATAAAATAGATTAACTTAATAATTAGCATTTTGAGCATCAAAACAATTTTGGTTTCTCAACCTAAACCTGAAGGAGATAAGTCTCCTTATTTTGATTTAGCTGATAAATACAAGCTAAAGATAGATTTTCGTCCATTCATTAAGGTGGAAGGGATTAGTGCACAAGAATTTCGTTCTCAACGAATTGATTTCAATGAGTATACAGCGGTAATTATGACCTCTAAAAATGCCATTGATCATTTCTTTAGAATTGCACAAGAAACGCGTTATACAGTACCTGACTCTTTAAAATACTTTTGTATATCCGAAGCTGTAGCTTTATACTTACAAAAATATGTAACCTATAGAAAACGTAAAATATTTTTTGGAAAACAATCCATTGAAGACTTAATGGAAAGTATGAAAAAACATAAAGGAGAAAAATACTTATTACCTTGTACTGATATTTTACGCGACAAAATACCCGAAACACTTGAGGAACATAACATTAACTTTACTAAGGCAATGTTGTATCGCACTGTTGCTTCTGATTTAAGCGACTTAGAAGAAGTACATTATGACATGCTCGTATTTTTTAGTCCAGGTGGTATTGAGTCTTTATTTAAAAACTTTCCTGAATTTAAACAAAACAAAACTTTAATTGCTGCTTTTGGTCCTACTACGGCGAATGCAGTCATAAAAAACAATTTAAGATTAGACGTTCATGCACCCCAACCCAATGCACCAAGTATGACGGCAGCAATAGAAAATTTTGTAAAAGACTCCCTGAAGAAAAAATAATTAATTTTAAAGTGCTCGTTGAAGCACTTTTTTTTGGATAAAATGTACTAAAAATGGCTAATAAAGTACCAACAAAAAACAGCATGATTTCTTCACCAAAAAGCACTAAAAGATTAACTAGATGGTTTTGGGTCTTTGGAACTTTTCCTTTTACTCTTATAATAGGATTGCTGATTTTACAATCATTTAGTGATTTACCATCTATTGAAGATTTAAAAGACCCTCAATTATCTGCATCCATTGTTTATGCAAATGATGGTCAAACAGAATTAGGTCGATATTGGAAAATAAATCGTGTTGTGGCACATTATGATTCAATTTCTCCATTTATTACCGACGCATTAATTTCTACTGAAGATGAACGATTTTTTGATCACTCTGGAATTGATTTCAAAGCCTTGGCTCGCGCAGTTGCAAATGCAGGAAGTGCGGGTGGAGCCTCTACAATAACTCAACAATTAGCAAAACAATTATTTACCCTAAAACAACGTGAAGATCGTGCAAATGGTGAAGAAGAATCAAAACCTTGGTTTGGTAGCATTGGTCGAAAAGTCAATCGTTTAGTAGAAAAAGTTAGAGAAAATATCATCTCTACACGTATTGAGGAAACGTTTACAAAAGAAGAAATTATTACGATGTATTTGAATCAATTTGACTTCTTGTACAACGCAGTAGGAATTGCAAATGCATGTAAAATCTACTACAATAAAACTCCTCAAACGGTAACGAAACAAGAAGCGGCTATGTTAGTAGGGATGTGTAAAAACCCAACCCTTTTTAATCCATATACTTTCACGCAAAAAAATTACCGTGGAATTATAGCTAACAACAAGGGGATTTCTCCAAACGCAGTGCCTGCTAACGAAGTAGCTGCTGCTCGTGAAAAGGATAGTATCCGTGCTTGGGAACGAAGAAATCAAGTATTGTTTCAATGGTTAAAAAACAGTAATAAAGGTAATGATGGTCTACGTGTAAAATTAACACAAGCCGAATATGATGAATTAAAAACCACATCAATACGTTCTAACTTCCAACAACTAAATTTCAAAAAAGGACGCGCTACATATTTCCGGGAAGCTGTCCGTAAAGAAGTAGTAGATTTATTAGCGGAAAAAGATGAAAATGGAGATTATGTTATTTATAAACGTAATCTAGAAGATCCCGAAGATAAAAGTAGACCCTACAGTATCTACGAAGATGGTTTACGCATTTATACTACCGTTGATTACCGTATGCAAGTTTATGCGGAAGAAGCTGTAAAAAGACACTTAAGTCAAACCCTTCAACCTCAATTTAATCAAAACAACCGTGGATTAAGAAATTATCCATTCTCAAATGATATCAAAGATGAGGAATATAAAAGCATTATGAATACTGCTATTAAACGTTCAGACCGTTATTATAACATGTCAAATGCTGGATATACTGAAGAACAAATTATAGAGAAATTCAAAGAAAAAATTCCAATCAAAGTATTTACATGGGATGGTGAAGAAGAACGTTTAATGTCTCCATTAGATTCAATTAAATATTACAAAGGAATGCTACAGGCTGGATTATTATCAATTGAACCTGAAACAGGATTTGTGAAAGCATGGGTAGGTGGTACCGATATTGATCACTTTGCGTATGACCACGTAAGACAAGGAACACGTCAAGTTGGATCTACCATGAAACCATTTGTATACGCAACTGCAATGTCAATGGGGGTTATTAAACCATGTACAAAAGTAGAAAATGTAAGACATTGTATTAAACTATACCACGATGATGGAACATACTTCAAAACTTGGTGTCCGGGAGGTAGCGGTGGTGGTGGTGGAATGATATCTATCAAAAAAGGACTAGCAAATTCCTTAAACAATATCGCAGCATGGACAATTAATCACATGGGGAACAATGGACCGAGAATTTTGGGGAACGTATTAGAATTAATGGATATTAAATTAGCAAAGCGCGACCTAACACCTTCTATGGCATTAGGTTCTGTTGATATGTCTCTCTATCAATTGGTAGCTGCTCAAGCCATGTTTGTGAATCATGGATTGTTTAACAAACCAACAACAATTCTTCGTATCGAAGATCGTTATGGAAATGAAATCTACACAAATAAATTTGTAACTCGTGAAATATTTAATGAAACATATGCCTATTCAATTATAGACATGATGAAAGAGGTTTGTCGTTCTGGTACTGCATCAAGTATACGCAGCGGACAAGCATGGGCAAATATACCTTACCCTACTGCTGGAAAAACAGGAACAACTCAGAGTAACTCTGACGGTTGGTTTATTGGATTAACACCTGATTTAGCGACAGGGATATGGGTTGGAGCCGAAGATCGTGGTGTTCGTTTCAGATCCACCAATCAAGGTCAAGGTGCACGAACTGCTTTACCAATTTATGGATATTTTATGAATCGCGTATATAAAGATTCAAAATTAAAAATATCCAAAGAAGACTTCGAAAAACCGGATGAATTCGATGATTCAAAAGTTGATTGTAATGAAAATTACAGTATGGTAACTCGGGAAGTGGAAGAAACTACAAGTGACGAAGAGATGGGTGACGGAGAATCGACAGAAGAAGTAGATCCAGAATTAGCATTACCTTAAATATTTATATATAAAGATTATGAATAAAGTAGTAAGTAACGTTTCAGAAGCACTGATAGGTATCGAAGACAACATGACCTTGATGGTTGGTGGATTTGGTTTATGTGGTATTCCTGAAAATTCAATCGCTGAATTAGTTAAATTAGGCGTTAAAAATCTTACCTGTATTTCAAACAATGCGGGTGTAGATAACTTTGGACTTGGTTTGTTATTACAACAAAAACAAGTAAAAAAAATGATTAGTTCCTACGTTGGTGAAAACGACGAATTTGAACGTCAAATGTTATCCGGAGAATTAGAAGTTGATTTAATTCCACAAGGTTCATTAGCTGAAAGATGTCGTGCAGGTGGAGCTGGCATTCCAGCCTTCTTTACACCAGCAGGTTACGGAACAGAAGTTGCTGAAGGGAAAGAAGTACGTGTATTTAATGGAAAACCTCACATTCTAGAGTCAGCATTAGAAGCTGATTTTGCAATTGTGAAAGCTTGGAAAGGGGATACTGAAGGAAACTTAATATACAAGGCGACTGCACGTAATTTCAACCCAATGATGGCAATGGCAGGAAAAATAACAGTTGCTGAAGTTGAAGAGCTAGTTCCAGCAGGTGAATTAGATCCTAATCAAATTCACACTCCAGGAATTTTCGTACAACGTATTTTTCAAGGAGAGAAATTTGAAAAACGCATTGAACAAAGAACGGTTAGAACAAAATAAATGGTTGATTTTCCTCCCTTGAGGGAGGATTAAGGAGGGTGATAAATGTCACCTCCCCTACCCCTCCTCAAGGAGGGAAATTTTCAATCTTCAAATTAGAAAAAAATGGCTTTAGATAAAGTAGGTATTGCAAAACGAATTGCACAAGAATTAAAAGACGGTTGGTACGTGAATTTAGGAATCGGAATCCCAACGTTAGTAGCAAATTATATTCCTGAAGGAATAGAAGTTGAATTTCAATCAGAAAACGGTATTTTAGGTATGGGTCCTTTCCCTTTCGAAGGCGAAGAAGACGCAGACTTAATTAATGCTGGAAAACAAACTATAACAGCAACCAAAGGAGCAGTGTTTTTTGACTCTGCGATGTCCTTTGCGATGATTAGAGGTCAACATGTACAGCTTACAGTACTTGGCGCTATGGAAGTGTCTCAAAACGGAGATATTGCAAACTGGAAAATTCCAGGTAAGATGGTAAAAGGTATGGGTGGAGCAATGGATTTAGTTGCTTCAGCTGATAATATCATTGTTGCAATGATGCATTCCAATAAAGCAGGTGAATCTAAAATTCTTAAAGAATGTACTTTACCATTAACTGGTGTTGGTTGTGTAAAAAAAGTCGTTACTGAATTAGCAGTAATGGAAATCAAAGATGGTAAATTCCACTTGATTGAACGTGCACCAGGTGTAAGTGTAGAAGAGATTATTTCAAAGACTGAAGGAAATTTAGTCGTCCCAGAAAATGTACCAGAGATGGTATTATAGTAAAATTGAACATACCAGAAAAGGGAGTAAAATAAATTTCTCCCTTTTCTAGTTTTTTAAATAAACTTTTACTTTTTGAAAAAAACCATTCGTAAAATTCCAACAATCTTTTTACGGAAAAGGAAGATTAACAAAGCATAAGGAATAAGCATTAAATACAAAATTCCTGTATTAATGTTGGATCCAAAAGAAGATTCGTCTGCTTCATTAGCAGCTTGTTCTGCTACAACTTTACATTGAGCACAACCTTGTGCAAATACTTCTTGATTTACAAATAGTAAAACCAGTAAGCATATAAAAATCCATTTCTTCATAGGTAAGAATTTAGAGTAATCCAAACTGTTGAAAATGATGTGTAATGTGCTTAGCATGTAAACGTTTCCATTGCGCATAATTCAAAGATCCATAATAAGGATGAATATGCTTCAAGTCAGGATTGTTTTCATATAATTCTTCGAATTTTAAGTAAACATCGATGTACTCATCAATCGCCAACTCAATTTCTTCGTGGCGTAAAGGCATATCAGCTGTTGCAAAAGGAACTTGTATCTCTTTTGCCATCGGTTTGTCTGATTCCAAAAAACGCAACATGGAAGGCAATTTTTCTTCATCAATTAATACTGATTGCGGGTTTTCGCCTATCGCTATTCTAATAACATCTACAAGATGCTCAACCATTCGTTGAGCTGACATGGTTCCCCAAATAGCAGGTGTTGCTTCTGTTAATTTATCAAAGATGGGTAATACTACCTCCAGTTCAGTATCTACAAACATTACGCAAGAGTTTTTCCTGCGAAGATATTAAGACTTTTTGGGATAACTTGAATATTTAATTCTTTTCTTACTTCAAAAGGTTCACCGTCGTAATGCGCCATTTTTTGGTTCAAGGTGATACGTGCTTTTTCCAACGAAATCGTTTCCGTAAATTTAGATTTATGGCTTGTTTTTTTGAAAAAATGGTAAGCAATAGAAGGCGCTTTCCAAAAGGAAAACGGTTTTAACAAACACAATTCCATTTTACCATCAGTAACATTGGAAGTTGGTGAAATACAAAATCCATTTCCAAATTCTGATGCATTTGCAAGTGTACAAAGTACCACAGGTAATTCTCTTTTAAAATGCGGTAATTCAATCGTAATTGTAATCGGTTTAAAAGAATAAAATTCTTTCGTGATTAATTTTACATAGTTCCACATTCCTCGTTTTTTAGACTTATTAAATTTATCTGCAATTAATGCATCAAAACCATATCCTCCAACACCTAAAAACGGTTTGTCGTTCACAAGGCCTGTATCCATGATCATACGATTTTGTTCGTTGATACATTGAATCGCTTTTTTGATATTTAAAGGAATTTGTAAATGACGTGCTAAACCATTTCCAGAGCCAACAGGTAAAATTGCTAAAGAAGTTTTTGTTCCAATCAAAGCGGTACCAACTTCATGTACAGAACCATCGCCACCAACAGCACACACAACATCTACTCCATCTATAGCAGCTTGAGTTGCAATTTCTTTGGCGTGTTTACAGTATTCGGAATATTTAATTTCGTAATCAAAAATAGAATGATCTAAATTATCCTGTATCAATTTAGGTAAGTCTCTCTTCTTTCCTGTTCCAGAAATTGGATTAATGATGAAATATATTCTCTTTTTCATATACCGTAGTTTGATTGTGTATCAAATCTCGGTTGTAACGTTGCACGATTGCTTTCAATCTGCGCTCCATTTTTTTCGATTCTTTGTAGTGTTTTTTCATTGAATCGACAACCTTGTTTGATTTCGAATCTAAACGATACAAATATCGTGCCTTTTCTTGTGAAAAAGATAAAAGAAAGTTATTTTGAAAATAATAATAAGAACCATCTAAATAAGCAACAGACTCTTTTTCATGTGTTTGAAAATAAGAATTTCCATAAGAATAATAATTTGTTTTAATATTCAACACATCTAACAAGGTCGGTAAAATATCAACTTGTTGAAATAGATCTTGGTTTTTCTCTTTATTTAGTCTACCACTAGGATCAAAAAACACTATTGGAATTTTATACATTTCTGTACGTTGATTATATTTAGGGTTATTAGTTGCAGCGGTATGATCTGCACATAAAACAAACACCGTATTTTTATACCAAGGTTGCTTCTTAGCTGTTTCAAAAAACTTTCTCAAACTATAATCTCCATAAGCAATTGCTTCGCATATTGGCTCATTGCCTTTTAACAATTTTCCTCTCATATGTGGTGGAATATAAAAGGGATGATGAGAGGAAAGTGTAAATAAACTAGCTAAAAAAGGTTGTTTAAATTCACTCAATTTTCGAGCAGTCCAAGGATTAAAATATTCATCTAAAATCCCCCAACTACCATCGTAATGCTCTTCATTATTGTATTCTTTTCTTCCAAAATAGTTATCAAAACCAACTTGAGCTGCAAACCCATCAAACTTCATAGAACCATTGGATGCACCATGAAAAAAAGCAGAAGAATATCCTTCTTTTTTTAAAATACGAGGTAAGCCTTCAATTCGGTTATTTCCATACTGCGAAGAAATATAAGGAATTTCCAACAACGATGGAAGCGATGCAAAAATAGCAGGAACCGCTTCAATTGATTTTTTACCATTTGCAATTCCATTTTTAAAATACAAACTTTCATTGGTTAGAGAGTCCAAAAATGGTGTAAATGATTTTTTAGCTCCTGACGCCCCGACCCATTCGTTACCGAAACTTTCTAAAATTAACACAATCACATTTGTTTTGTTTGGCAAAATATGTTGTGGAACACTCGTTTTAATAGGATTAAATAGCTGTTTTTCTATTTTCAATGAAAAATAGTGTTTTTCTTGCACTCCAACTTTTGACCAAGATTTTACCATGGTAAAAGGTGTATTTAAAACAAAAGCGGTATTTTCTATGCGTGTGAATTGAGAAGCATCGATAGGACTTAAAGGTTTTAAAACAAAGCCACCACGACCAATAAAAACAGCAATTACAACACTGATAATAAGTGTGATGAATTGTTTAAAAATAGAAGGTTCCCTTTGTTCGAAATTATTTACGGTCATTGTAAAAACACGATTTGTTATCCACAAAAATGTGATAAACAATAACATCACAAACCAAAAATCTCGAAAGTAAGAAGTTAATTGTTGACTCAAATCGTTTCCACCCTGAACCATTTCAAATACGTCTACAGTAGAACGTTTTTTAGTGAAACGGAAATATTCTACATCAATTAAATTAAAAAAAACCAATGTGCTGTTTAATAATAAAAACAACACTCTCAAGACTCTTTGATACCAAATTGACGCTACAAATTTGATTGGTAAAAGAGATAAAGTAATGAATGGCAAATAAAACAAACAGATTGTCAACATATCAAAACCGGCTCCAATCAACCAATCGTTAGCGGTTATCAATGAAAAGTCAGCCTGGTTAGAAAAATAGAAGACAACTCGACACAGCTGCATACAAAGAATAGTCCAAGTTAAACGTTTAAGTAAAACTGATAAATTTGATGGCAGAAGATTCTTAAAAATTCGATTCATTACTTAACAAAAGTAAGGTATTTTTTGGTAAAAATTCACCTCCATCAGTCACACCTTAGAAGGGAAGATTTAAAGCTAAGTCATTTTTGAAAATCAATTAATTCATTGAATCATAGATTTACTTTCTTGAGGAGGGATTAATGAAGGTGACTCAAAAATTTCTACAAATCTTTTTGTTAAAAAATGATAATGATCTAGTTCAAATTGATTTATTCTCTAAATTTAAATGTAAATAAAATTAAACCTATGAAAACAAATCACGAAATAGACTACATCATTCGAGGGGAGGAAATGCAATGCGTAGAAATTGAATTAGATCCAAATGAAACAGTAATTGCAGAGCCTGGAGCATTTATGTACATGGATGAAGCCATACAGATGGAAACTATTTTTGGAGATGGTTCTACTCAAAATGGGAATGGATTATTCAATAAACTTTTTAGTGCTGGAAAACGTCTGTTGACAGGTGAAAATCTTTTTATGACTGCATATACACATCAAGGCTATGGTAAAGCCAAAGTAGCATTTGCTTCTCCTTATCCAGGGAAAATTATTCCATTAGATTTATATGAATTAGGAGGGAAAATTATTTGTCAAAAAGATGCTTTTTTATGCGCTGCAAAAGGTGCATCAGTAGGTATTGAATTTCAACGTAAACTTGGAACCGGTTTATTTGGTGGCGAAGGATTTATCATGCAAAAAATCGAGGGAGATGGGATGGCTTTTTGTCATGCAGGCGGTCACATTATTGAGCGTACATTAAGTCCTGGCGAAGTTGTAAAAGTGGATACGGGTTGTATTGTTGCTTATACACAAACGATCGATTACGACATTCAATTTGTTGGAGGAATAAAAAACACCTTCTTTGGTGGTGAAGGAGTGTTTTTCGCAACGCTAAGAGGTCCTGGTAAGATTTGGCTACAAACACTACCAATTTCTCGTTTAGCTTCACGTGTATTGGCTTATGGAAGCGTAGGTGGTAGAAAAGAAGAAGGTAGTATTCTTGGAGGATTAGGAAATTTATTTGATGGGGATGGGATATAATTCAAGAAACAACTTATTTATTCTTTGGTTTTCTAAAAACTCTAACAATATTTACAACTGTTATTGTAAAAAACAATGGAACACCAACCCAAGAGTAGATTTTATTATCAATATTCATAGCCATAATTACAATAGCTGTCAAACCTACAATTAGAATAATATATTTCATAGTGAATTTTTTTTCAATCAAAGTTAATCAAAATTAAAAATCTAAAAAATCTCCAATCGACCTTCTATCCTTTTTAGAAGGTCGACCTGTGCCCATATCGCGATATACTTTTTGGGACTCTTGATACAAACGAAATTTTTCGACTTCTTCGATTGGGGTAATGTCTTCAATGTATGTTGCAACGAGTTTAGGTCCGACACGCTTGTCTAATAATTCCAAGACACGGTAAGAAAACACAGCGCTGTTTTTATGGAAATTCAACAGATCTCCAACTTTCACTTCTTTGGAAGGTTTTACTTCCGCCCCATTGAGACGTATTTTACTCTTAGAAACCAACTCGGTAGCGATGGAACGAGTTTTCGTCAATCTTACCGCCCATGCGTATTTATCAATTCTGTGTGCCATATAAAACAAAAAACCTCAATCTTAATTGATTGAGGTAAATTTAATAAGTAAATGATAAATTAATCATTGGTGCTTGTAAAAAATGAATTTTTCGAAGCAAACAAAAAATTAAATCCGCAGTTTACTTCAGTAAATGTGGAATTTGATTTTGCAGTTCAACGAAGAAAAAACAGTTTTTAGAAGTATCAATTAATGAACTGCTGGAGCGTAATCTTTTGTCCCTAGATCATGTAACATCTTCGTATGTTCTTTAATCGCTCCAAAGAAAGTCTTATAAGAATAATAAGGTAAGCTATACTCTGAAGCTGTTTTCTTAACGATTTCAGATAATTTTTTATAATGCATGTGACTAATATTTGGGAACAAGTGGTGTTCTACTTGAAAATTCAAACCGCCAACAAACCAAGAAAAGAACTTCGCTTTTGGAGCAAAATTTGCAGTATTGTATAATTGATTTACAGCCCAATCCGCTTCGACAACACCAGATTCGTTTGGCATAGGATACGTAGAAGAAGGTACCACGTGTGCTGGTTGAAAAATAGCAGCTAAAGAAACTCCTGCGATAAAGTGCATCATCAAGAAACAAAGAATAGTACCATACCAAGGTAAAACACTTATTGTCAATGGTAAACTAAATATGATGATGAAATAAATAACTTTTGTAGTGATAATCTGACGAATTAATTTTGCATAAGTAATGTTTTGAGTTTTAAGTAAATTTTGACGGTTAAAACGAGCAGCTTGAACAAAATCTTTGGCTGTACACCACATTAAAGTCATCAAACCGTAGAAAAACCAAGCATAAATGTGTTGAAAACGGTGAATTGGTAAACGCTCTGCTCTTGGAGTAAAACGCATCACTTTTCCTGGATCTATGTCTTCATCGTAACCAGTAACATTTGTATAAGTATGGTGAAGCACGTTATGTTGAATTCTCCAATTCACATCCGAACCACCAACTCCATTAATAACCATTCCTAACAATTTATTTACTTTATCATTTTTGGAATATGCTCCGTGATTTGCATCATGCATAATAGAAAGTCCTACTCCAGCCATACCGAATCCCATCAAAGCCCACATTAATACAGTCATTAATGAATTTTCAGCAAAAACAGTATTGATTAATATAAAAGGAACCACATACAAAGAAATCATAAAAACAGTTTTAAAAACCATTCCTTTATTTCCAAAACGAGACACATTGTTCTCTTTAAAGTACTCCCTAACACGTTGTTGCAAGGTTTTATAAAACTCTGCATTTGTATTTGATTCGAAGGTAATAGTAGGGCGTTCCATAAAATTTTATTAAAATTAATATACAAAGATAAGCGATTAATTTGGGCATACAATTAAAAAACAATAAAGCTTTTGCTCGCAAAAAACAAAATACCACTTTTAAGGTACTAGATGTGTACAAATAGTTTGAGATATACTTTAAATAAGAAACAGTTAGGTATATTTTTGTTAAATAAAGATTGATACATGAAAACAGAAAATAAATCATATTGTTTAGATTACTATAATAGAAAGCGTATTCTGACTTCAGAAGTTACCATTGGAAGCTTAAAAATTGGAGGAAAAAATATTATTTTACCACAATCTATGACTACTACTGACACCATGGATGTAGCTGGTTCAGTTGCACAAAGCAAACGGATGATTGATGCAGGTTGTGAATTAGTTCGTCTAACAGCTCCTTCTAAAAAAGAAGCAGAAAAATTAGGTGAAATCAAGACAATATTAAACAAAGATGGTTACCATAAACCACTTGTAGCAGACATACATTTCACACCAAATGCTGCAGAAATTGCAGCAAAATTAATAGAAAAAATACGCGTTAATCCAGGGAATTATGCCGACAAAAAGAAATTTGAAGAAATTGAATTTACAGAGGAAAGTTACCAAGAAGAATTAACTCGTATTGAAGAAAAATTCACTCCTCTTGTAAAGATTTGCAAAGAACATGGAACCGCAATGCGTATCGGAACAAATCATGGATCTTTATCAGATCGTATATTAAGTCGTTTTGGAGACACGCCTGAAGGAATGGTAGAGTCTGCGATGGAGTTTTTACGTATTTGTCGTAAACACGATTTCCATCAATTGGTAATATCAATGAAAGCAAGTAATACTTTAATAATGGTTCAAGCATATCGTTTATTGGTTATGACCATGCTAAAAGAAGGAATGAACTATCCATTACATTTAGGTGTTACAGAAGCTGGAGATGGAGAAGATGGAAGAATTAAATCTGCGGTTGGAATTGGTGCACTATTAGAAGATGGTTTGGGCGACACCATCAGAGTGTCCTTGACCGAAGATCCAGAATTTGAAATTCCTGTTGCACAAAAACTAATTGAAAAAGGAAATAAAACTAAAAACAACTTAATAGTTAAAACTAATAAAACAATAACCTATAATCCATATGAATACAATAGAAGAAAGACAAATATTCAACATAATATTGGAGGCAAAAATGTTCCAATTGTATTTTCAGATTTAAGTCAAAAAGACAAGATTTCAACTGCAAATTTCTTTGGATTTGGATATAATTATTCTATAAATTTAGATAAATGGAATTTACAAGATCTCGCAGCTGATTATGTATTTTTAGGAGATCATAAATTAGATTTTGAAACTCCAGGAACGCTTGGAATAGTTCATCATTTTCATACTTGGAAAGAAAATTATGTTGGCAAATCAAACCACTACCCATACTTAAAACATTATGAAACAGATATTTATATATTAGAAAAATCCTTTTTTCTAGAAATCAAAGATTTAGATTTACCTATAGAATTTATCCGACAAAATCCACATGCAATTTTAGTTTTAACTACAAATTTAAATAATAAGACACAAATTTATCGATACATACGCACATTATTAGACGAAAATCAACTGGAAAACCCAGTAATATTGAAATACGAACATGAATTAACAGATTTAGAAGAATTCCAATTATACACAGCAAGTGACGCAGGAAATCAATTTATAGATGGTTTTGGAGATGGAATATGGATTACAGGACCACAACCACTACAAATCATCAATTCATTGTCATTTGGCATCTTACAAGCGACTAGAACTCGTATATCTAAGACAGAATACATATCTTGTCCGTCTTGTGGTAGAACTTTGTTTGATTTACAAGAAACAACAGCTAAGATACGAAGTAAAACATCGCATTTAAAAGGAATTAAAATTGGTATAATGGGCTGTATTGTTAATGGACCTGGAGAAATGGCAGATGCAGATTATGGATATGTTGGTACAGGACCAGGTAAGATACATTTGTACAAAGAGAAAGAAGTGGTTCGTAAGAATGTTTCTGAGGAAGAAGCTGTGAATGCTTTGATAGACCTCATAAAAGAACACGGAGACTGGGTAGAACCTATCTTATGATTTTATATCCTTCCTCTTCGTTCGACTGCAATTTTTATTTAGTCATTTACTAAAGTAAACTTCTATATAAAAATTTTGTCTGCCTCGATGAAGAATACAAAAACATAAGAAAAACGGTCAAAAACTATATTACCTATTCCAAACCAAAACCAAGTTAAATTTTTTTAGCGAATTCTAATCAAATAGATTATTGTTAAATAGAATGAAAAAAGGTGACTAAATAATTTAGTCACCTTTTTGTTTAATATTATATTCGAATTACTTATTCTTGAAAACGTATATCTGAGAACTGAAACCGTTAGTATCAGATTTCATATTTGAAAGCCATCCGTTAAAAAATGCTTTCAGAATATTACCACCTTTGTATTTTTCAGAAAGCATACTTACATAATACGAATCGAATTTCATGGGATAAATGTTTACACATTCCATATCAAACTGAGAAAACAACTTCTTGATAGTGTTTTCTTGAAAATGATAAAGATGTCTTGGCACATCGTAAGCTGCCCAATGCTCTTTATAGACTTTTGCATCGAATGAATTCATATTTGGAACAGCAACAAATAATGTTCCTTTGTCTTTCAATACTCGAGTAATCTCAGCTACATCTCTTTTTAAATGATAGACATGTTCTAATACATGCCACATAGTAATTATATCTTTTGAATTCGACTCAATCGTTTGAAGAGTTTCTAACGGTTGTAACTCTAAACCAAAAGACTCTTTAGCAAAACTACGAGCGTCCGAATCAGGTTCTAAACCTTGTACATCTAAACCAGCTAAATTACACGCGTTCAAAAAATGTCCAGTTCCAGAACCAATATCTAACACTGCATTTCCTTTTGCATAGGAACGAATCAAAGAAACCTTACGATCCAAAGTGATCGTTCTAACAAGATTATACAACTTATTTACCAACCCTTTATTTGTAGAACTATGCGAAACATATTCTTCACTCTTGTAATAAGAACCTATTGTTTCTTCACTAGGAATCGGGTTTGTGAAATGAAATCCACAACCTAAACACTTTTGGATTGTAAATGACTCTTGTGTAATCATCCAATCTTTTACTTGTACATGTGTCTCGAACTGTGTATGATCACACACAGGACAAGCCTCGTATTTTTTAATATGTTCCACGTGAAACTATCTCCCTAAATAAATTAATAATACAGAAATATCACTCGGTGATACTCCACTTATACGTGATGCATGACCGATAGTCACTGGTCGAATTGCATTAAATTTTTCTCTAGCCTCTAAAGATATACTTGATAATTGACTATAATCTATATCCTCGGGAATAGCCAACTCATCCAATTTATGCATCTTTAAAGCCATGTCTTGTTCTCTTTGGATATAACCATCGTATTTCATTTGAACTTCCGTCTGAATGGAAATTTCATGATGAATAGCATCTAAAGCTAAAACTGCATCATTAATCTCGGAACTCATTTCAGAAACTAAATCTAATGTAATATTTGGTCGAACTAACAAAGTATTAGCTTTCACTTGCTGAGATAATGGTGTACTATCAACAGAAGCTAAAACGGGATTTGCAAGCTCAGGTTTAACTCCAGTAGATTTTAAAATTTCTTTCAACTTAACTACACCAGCATTTTTCAACTCAACACGTCGTAAGTCTTCATCATCAGCCAAACCTAAAGCATGACCAAGAGGAGTTAAACGAATATCAGCATTATCTTGTCGAAGTAAAATACGGTACTCAGCACGACTCGTAAACATACGATAAGGTTCTTTAGTACCTTTAGTAATCAAATCATCTATCAATACACCAATATAGGCTTCAGAACGTGATAAAATAAAAGCATCTTTATTTTGTACCTTACGAGCAGCATTAATGCCAGCCATTAAACCTTGACACGCAGCTTCTTCATATCCTGTAGTACCATTAATTTGTCCTGCAAAGTACAAACCTTCCACCAACTTAGTTTCCAACGTATGTTTTAGTTGAGTAGGAGGGAAGTAATCGTATTCGATGGCATAACCAGGTCTAAACATTTTTACATTTTCAAAACCGGGTATTGTTTTCAACGCAGCTAATTGAACTTCTTCGGGCAAAGATGTACTAAAACCATTCAAATAAATTTCAACAGTATTCCAACCTTCAGGTTCAATAAATAATTGATGACGATCACGATCTGCAAATCGATTGATTTTATCTTCAATACTTGGACAATATCTCGGACCAGAACTTTTAATCGCCCCATTAAACATTGGCGAACGATCAAAACCTGTTCGTAACATATCATGTGTATCTACATTTGTATAAGCGACATGACAAGCATGTTGTTTAGCTAAAGGTTGTGTTTGTGTAGAATAACTAAACTTGGAAGGAACAGTATCACCATCTTGTAATTCGAATTTAGAATAATCTAAAGAACGACCATCCAATCGGGGAGGAGTACCAGTTTTCATTCTACCAGACTCAAAACCTAATTGAATTAAATCTTCTGTTATACCAGTAGAAGCACTTTCAGCAACACGTCCACCACCAAATTGTTTTTCTCCTAAATGAATTAAACCGTTTAAAAAAGTTCCGTTAGTTAAAACAACAGAATCAGCATATATAGAAATCCCCAAACTAGTTTTAACACCTAGAATTTTACTATTTTCAACAATCAAACCAGTAGTCATATCTTGCCAAAAATCAACGTTTGGATTTCTTTCCAACATCAACCTCCATTCTTCCGCAAAACGCATACGATCATTTTGAGTACGAGGAGACCACATTGCAGGACCCTTAGACATATTCAACATACGAAATTGAATAGCACTTAAATCACTAACAATTCCACTGCCACCACCAAGCGCATCAATCTCTCGTACAATTTGTCCTTTCGCAACCCCACCCATAGCAGGATTGCAACTCATTTGTGCAATGGTATTCATATTCATTGTAACCAACAAAACAGAAGAACCCAACTTAGCTGCAGCATTAGCAGCTTCACATCCAGCATGACCTCCACCAACTACAATGACATCGTATTTTTTTAGCATTTTAAAAATGTTTCACGTGGAACAAAAGAATTATGAAAAACCAATCAAACTTAAAGCTTGATTTTCTTTAGAACGCATTAATAATTCGTCCTCCTCTGTTTTATCAAAATAACCACACAAATGTAAGAAACCATGAATGATTACTCGGTGTAATTCGTGTTCAAAAGAAACGATAAAATCTTCAGCATTTTCTTTTACACGATCAACACTAATAAAAAGATCACCAGAAACTACTGGAAAATCGGAATAGTCAAAAGTGATAATATCTGTAAAATAATCATGATCTAAATGCTGCCTATTTAAGTCCAGTAAAAAATCATCTGAACAAAAAATTAAAGTAACATCTCCAACTTCCTTATGCTCTTGATTGGCAACTGAAGTATACCAAGATAAGATAGCTGATTCATCAATAACAAATTCAGCTACATCTTCAAAAACTATTTCAAGCATTTTCTTTATTGAAAGTAATGACAGCCACTTTTCCGTTTTCATCAAAATCTAAACAATCAGATAAATTTTGAATTAAAAAAATCCCACGACCATTTTCCTTTTCAATATTTTCAGGAGCTGTTGGATCAGGTAGATTTAAATAATCAAACCCTGAACCTTCGTCTGTTATTCTAAATATAAAAGAATCATTGTCTTGGTTAACTTCTACAACAACTGATTTATCGTGATTAAAGGCATTACCATGAATGATAGCATTATTAACAGCCTCGGTTACAGCAATTAATACATTTCCATAGATATCCTCATTGATTTTTAAATCAGCACAAACCTTATCAATTAAGGATTCAACCAAAGAGACATTTGACAAATCAGAAGGAATAACCAGTCTTTCGATTACAGTTGTATTACTCATTTTAAATTTTATTATTAGGTCATTCAAAAGAACTTCCAAAAATTATAAAAGTGTTATAAAACTTCGTTGAAATAACTGCTTGCTTTGTCCTTATAATACTTTCGGTATTCAGGTTCTAGCGTACGTAATAACTCAACTTGCTTTACTTTTTGTTGGTTATACTGATTAATCGATTTAAGGTTACTAGAATTGTAATTTTTTCCTGATTTAGATTCACGTTTTTCATCAAAACCTCTTTCTTTTAGGGCTTCTTCACTTTCTAACAAACGCGTTAATATTTCTTTTTGTCGTTTAACTAAATCTGCATTTTTATTGCGATTTACAAGGTCTTTTTCTTGTTGTTCTAAGGATTTAATCAATGGATTTAATTGATTACCAGAACCTTTACCATCTTTATTCATTTCCTTTCTCAATTGCTCTAATTTTTGACGTAATTGAGATTGTTGAGCTGCCATACGGGCTAATTCTTTTCCACCTAATCCTTCTAAACCATTTCCTGGTTTATCACCTGGTTTTTTACCGCCTTCTTTTTGACCTTTTTCGAGTTTATCTAATTGTTTTTTAAGCATCTCCTTCATAGACTTAGCATCCATGCTAGAAGAACCCTTAGAGCCAGGTTTTGGCTTGTTACAAGAACCATTACCTTCGCCAGACCCCTTCATGTCTTGCTGCATTTGTTGTAGTGATTCATTCAACATTAAGGCAAGGTTGTTAATACCAGTCATTGCGAACTGTAGATTGGTTGAAATATCCCTTTTTTGGTGCTCATCTACCGCTTCAATCGCTTGGTCAAAGCTTAATTTTATATCATGAAGCTCTTTATCTACAAATGAAGCTATTTTAGGTTGGCGTTTAGCCAGAAAGGTCAAACTATCCTCTACCATCTTCATTTCATCCATCAATGTACGTTGTAGACGACCTAATTTTCGGTAATATGGGTCTGTAAGTGAAACTTTATCAAATTCAAGTAGAATATCTTCTTGACGGAAGGAAATAGACATCAAATTCTCCAATAAAGCCCGGGTTTTATTCATATCTTCCCCTTGATCTTCTTTATTTGATTCTTCTTGCTTTTGATTTAACTTATTGGCGAGTTTTTCCATCTTATTAGCTGCTTTTTGTTGATTGCTAGCTGCTTTTTTCTCACTTCCCTTATCTAAGTTCTCTTTAGCGTCTTTTAGTTCTTCAGAGATAGACTTTTTCTCTTCTTCGTTATCACCTAATTTCATAGGATCTGTCAACGATTCATTGAGTTTTTCCATCTCATTCATGTCCTCTTTCAACTGATCGAATTTCTTGTTTATATCCTCTTGTTTTTCTGCTGCTTTTTTATCAGATATCTTCTCTTCTTGCACTTTTTCTTTTAATGCATCTTCTTCTTTGGATAATAGATTTAATTCTTTCTCTATATCATCGATTTTTTCATTGAGTTGCATCTTTTTAAGCATTTCAATGCTACGATCAAGTTGCTTTTGCATGTCTTCCGATTTGGACTCCAATTTGTCCATTTTTTTATCTAATTGCTCTTTGTCATCCGATTTTAACAAGTCTTCCAATTTATTAAGTAAATCCTTCAACTCATCGTCCATCACTTTATCCAATAAGTCTTGAATAAGTTCTTGTTTTTCAATTAATTCTTTGTCTAACTCTGACAATTGATTTTTCTCTTCTAAACTTTCTTGTAGTTGTTGTTGTGTTGACTGTAATTCGTTCTCAATTGCTTTTTGTTGCGCTTTTAACTGTTGCACTTGATTAATCTTGTTCCATTCTGATGTTTTTTCATTCATCAAGTCCTTTTTCAAACGATCTCCATCCTTTTCAAACTTTTTCGTTTTATCAAATAACTTTGTCAAGTTATCACGTACTGACTCCTGTTTCTGATCACGTAGTTCATTCAATGCTGCAAGGGAAGGTAGTTTATAGCTAAAAACCTCCGATTTTGTTGTTTTAGAACCATTTACACCATCATTATCCGAAACCTCAAAGAAGTATTCAATACGGTCATTTAAATTTAATTTTTCACGTCTAAAATCTACAGCATGCGAAAATTGCATTTCAGTTCCTGCTGGGCTAAAAACGTCCACTTTCTTAGTAACAGGCTTACCTTCTGTAGAAAAGATCGTATAGACAAATTGTAGCTTACGTAACCCATAATCATCGGATATTAAACCATCAAAATAGCGAATAGCATCAGATATCGTGTCTTTTTGTTCACGTACTTGAATAAAAGGTTGCGCATCCTTGACTACTTGAATTACATAAGACAAGGAATCTAGCTTAGAAAGACGCGGATTCTTAAGTAAAACCGTCAAATTTTTAGAAAATACAAAGCGTTTAGAAAATTGAAAGTCAGTTTCTTTAAAGTAATCGCGGTCTCCGTTCCAATCTAACGTTATTAACTCCGTATTTTTGGATTTAACCTTCCAAGTAATAATAGTACCTTCTGGCACTTCTAAATCACCCGCATTTTGAACTAAAACATCTTTTTTTCCAATATAATTAGGATAATGTAAATAAGCATCAAACGTTCCGATCGCTGATTTAGGAAGCATTTCCACATGATATTCATTACTTGTAAATCCATTTGCTTCAAAATGAAAGTCTAAATCCTTTGAAATTCTTGGAATAGAATAAGAATTTAATATGCGAGAAGACTTATGCATCAAATATTTACCTGTCGAACTTACCAAATAAACTTTCTCAGGAAGGACATCACCAATTGTTTTCACTTCAATGTTAACATCTTCGCCTTCAGCAACCTTTGTTTGTAAATTAGTTGGGATAAAATCAAAAGGAGCTTCCATTTTAAACTCCTTTGAATAATTCACTACGCGTTTACTTCCTTGCGTAATAATATTTGGAGAAAACACAGCAATTGCAAGAAACACAGCAAATACAGGTGCTAGATACTTGAAATAAACTAAATTCTTTTTAAGGTTAATCCCATTCACAAACGGAATAGCAGAAATAGTCTGAGAACGTTGATTTATACTCGCTTTAATTAATTCATAATTCCCTCCTTCAAGCGCTAAAGTATCATGCAACTGAATGGTATTCAATAAACGATCTGAAATTTGAGGAAAAAAATCGCCAATGATAAGTGCTGCTTGTTTCCGCGAAATTCGTTTTCCAAAAGAGAAGAGTTTAAAAAGAGGAATTAATAAATAGGTATATATAATAAATCCGTTTACTAGAATAAACGTAAAGAATAATATAGCTCGAATAATCGAATTGAATCGTCCGAAGTATTCTAACAAAGTAACAACTAAAAACGAAATCAATAATACCAAAAGCGCTAAAAACAAGCCTTTTAATAGCTGATTTTTGTAAAATTTGCGTATGAACGCATCTATTTGATTAAGTAGTAATTCGTAAGAATTCATAGTATTCATGTGATGAACGTACTAAGATATAAAAAAGTGACGAGAGACGAGTGACCCATCGAAAACCTCAGAGTAAACTTAGTGACGGTTAAGCGAATTTTACCATTAAGAATATTGAGAAATTAAGATACTGAGGGGGGTAGATAGAAAAAATATAAAAGATTCATTTAGAATCGCTTTGCGATGGATAAGAAAACTTAATGTTCTATATACCTTAGACACAAAATACTTCCTAAATTTCTTATTGGTTAAAACAAGTAAAGTTTACCATTAAGAATATTGAGAAATTAAGATACGAAGGGTGTGGGTAAAAAGGGAAAAGACTCATTAAGGATAGTTAACAATAGAAAAGAAACTTTAATTTTCTATATACGTTATACACATAAATAAGACCTAAATTTCTTAATGGTTAAAAAAAATTATCTTTGTCAAAAATTAAAAAAATGTCAGAAAAACCAGTTCGCGTAAGATTTGCACCGTCTCCAACAGGACCATTACATATGGGTGGAGTTCGTACTGCTTTATATAATTATTTGTTCGCTAAAAAGAACAATGGAACATTTATACTTCGAGTAGAAGATACCGATCAAACACGTTTCGTGGAGGGTGCACAAGACTATATTATGGATGCCTTAAACTGGTGTGGAATAAATCCTACTGAAGGACCAGGAATTGGAGGTAACTACGGACCGTATGTTCAATCCGAGCGTAAAGCAATGTATCGTCCATATGCGGAAGAGTTGGTTGCAAATGACAAAGCGTATTATGCATTTGATACACCTGAAGAGTTAGACAAAGTGCGTGAGCAAGCGAAAGAAATGGGTATGCCGAACTGGCAATATAATAGTGTAACAAGAGCGTCCTTAAAGAACTCTTTGACACTTCCTGCAGATGAAGTTCAACGTAGATTAGAGGCAGGAGATCCATATGTGATTCGTATGAAAATGCCACGTAATCACGACGTGCGTTTTGAAGATATTATCCGTGGATGGGTATTGGTAAATACAAACAATTTGGACGATAAAGTTTTGTTCAAAAGTGATGGTATGCCAACCTACCATTTAGCAAATATTGTGGATGATCATTTGATGGAAATTAGTCATGTAATTCGTGGAGAAGAGTGGTTACCATCTGCTCCATTACACGTATTATTATACGAAGCATTTGGATGGGATTGTCCAAAATTTGCACACCTTCCTTTGTTACTTCGTCCTGATGGAAATGGTAAATTATCGAAGCGTGATGGCGACCGTTTAGGCTTTCCGGTGTTCCCTACAAACTGGACAACATCCGAAGGAGAATTGTATTCTGGTTACCGTGAAAAAGGATATTTACCAGAGGCATTTATTAATATGTTAGCCTTCCTTGGATGGAACCCAGGAACCCACCAAGAGTTGTTTTCATTAGCAGAATTAGAGGAAGCTTTTAGCCTAGAACGCGTAGGAAAAGCAGGTGCAAAATTCGACGCTGAGAAGACAAAATGGTTCCAACAACAACATTTGAAAAACACTTCGAATGAACGATTAGCAGAGATAATTTCGCAAAATTCAACTGAAAAATACGATTTAAATACATTAACAGCGATTTGTGGTTTAATGAAAGAACGTGCTACCTTCCCGGATGACATCTTAAAAGAAGGTGCTTATTTGTTAGCTAGACCTACGGAATTTGATGCACAAACCGTAAGTAAAAAATGGAACGAAAATGCACCAGCATTGATGAGTGAGTGGACAACCATTCTGGAGAGTATTTCGACTTTTGATGCACCAACCATCGAAACAACATTCAAAACATTTTTAACAGAAAAGAATTTAGGAATTGGAGCAGTACTTCCACTTTTTAGATTGTTATTGACAGGTGTTGGAATGGGACCAAGTATGTTTGACATTGCATCATTTTTAGGAAAGGAAGAAGTGATCGAACGTATGAAAGTTGGGATGGAAAAGTTGCGATAGATAAAAGACACTTTTTCGTAAACTCAAAAGTAAAAGACAAAAGAAGAAAGACTTAAAATAAAGATTCAAATTTTAAGTTTTTCTTCTTTCTTTTTTTATAAAATCAAACTGAAATTATCATTAAAAAAATAAAATTTAGAGAGAATATTTGGAAGAAAAAATTCCAAAAAAGTCTTTCATATTTTATCTAAAATCTTTCATCTATAAAAAATGAAACACACAATAGAAGTAAACGGAATTAAACTTTATGCCTTTCATGGATGTCTTCCTGAGGAAACAAAAATTGGTGGACACTATTTAGTAGATGTGCACATGGTGACCAATTTTCAGAAGGCAGCAGAAGAAGATACCTTGGAAGATACGATTGACTATGTAGACGTGAATCGTATCGTAAAAGAAGAAATGGCAATCCCGAGTAAATTAATAGAACATGTTGGTCAACGTATTTTAGTTCGTATGGAAAATGAATTAAATAACTTAGAGGGTATACGAATTAAAATCACCAAAATTTGTCCTCCGATAAACGGCGATGTGGAGAATGTTGCGATCATCATTGAACGATAGTTCTAAACATTTTAGTCCAATTGAGCGTGGTCGAATTAGTCCAATTGAGCGGAGTTGAAATTCAGACTTCGACTCCGCTCAGTCAGACTAGAAGTTGAAATTCAGTCAGACTGAAAACATAAAAAATAAATATTCATACCATTTGCACCAACGAAAAATCTTATTAACTTTGTAACTCGAAAATGGTCTTGTGGCCGAGCGGCTAGGCACCGGTCTGCAAAACCGTCTACAGCGGTTCGAATCCGCTCGAGACCTCCAAATTTGTGAAATAAACCCTTGATACTGAACGTATTGAGGGTTTTTTGTTTAACAACTTACCCCACATTTTACCCCACATTTAGAAATACAAAAGCCTGAAACTATAAATTTCAGGCTTTTGTTATAAAGATTAATATTATTTCTGAATGGCTCTCAAGATACCATTTTCAAAATAAAGATAATTATTATCATATACCCATTGTTCTGAAACTACTTTTTTCAAAACTGTTTTATTAATGTCTTTTGGCTTACCCCAAGATGCAATACACATCTCTTTACTCATTCCAATTTTAACGGAACCTCTAATAATATATTTCCAATTTTCAAGTCCATATTTCTTCTTATATAATTCAGATAAATTATAAGGCAAAATCCATAATGGATTATTAACCTCATCAACACTAATAAATATCTGTTCTCCTTTATTATTAACTAACTTTAGACTTAATTCATAATATTCATTTTCAACTGTTACGTCCGTACATCTCCATTTATCTCCATTGTCAAAATTCTTAATTGGTAATCCCGTTTTCTTATCTAACATTTTACCTTCATCTACCCAATTTTTACCTCTTGTAACGTAATCTTTCCCAATAAATTTTACTTTACACTTTTCAAAATAACCCACAACGATAAAAGGAAAATCCCATTTATATTTCGAAGTATATTTAAAATAACAAATCTCTTTTGATGATAATTCCTCTAACTTTATAAAAAATTCGTCTTTGTATTGACCAATATTATAAGGATCAGGGCGATTAATTACATCTAATACTTTAAAATGTTTTTCTGATAAATCTGAATAATTTGAAAAATTTCCTTCCGAACTATGTTTGTAAATGTTTTCTGAATTTGAAAAAGCATCATTAAATGTATTCAAATAAAACTCTCTATAACCACCATCTCTGAGATTCTGATTAAGACCTTTCAAATAAAAAACTTGACCTATATATTTTTTAACATCGGTACCAAGAAAATTTAATGTACTATCATATAATTTAGTTTCACTAACTGAAATCTCCTTTTTATTCTCACTATATACATTTGTCGTAGTAATCTGACTAAAAGACAAATTAAAATTTAATATTAAAAATGTAATTATTAAAATCTTATATCTTTTCAACTTATCCATATTTGATATTTATTATTGATTCATACTTATTGATACAATAATAAAAATAATCACCGATATATCGGTTGTCTTACTTGCTAAAAAAAGTCTTATTTGGTGGTTGTGAAACCTGAACGAGAATTTTATTTAGTAGAATTAGGAATGACAATCAGAAATATTAGATTGTCAAAAGGGATGACCCAATTAGATTTATCAAGTGATTCAGGCATACCACTTTCTCAAATTGGTGCAATCGAAAACGGAAAAATAAATACAACAATAAAATCTCTCGTTAAAATTACCTCATCACTCGGTGTAAAGGTTCAAGATGTAATTTCATTTTAACGTTACTAAAAGGATTAAAAATTTAATTTAACTACATTGAAAACAGTTAAAATTCTGATAAAAAATTTTCCCTATCTATAACATCAGGATTTTCAGATCCTATTTTATACGAATCAAATTTATTTAACAAAAAAACCGCCGTTTTTAATTTTACAGATTCATTCTTTGAATTTAAACTATTCTTTATTGTCTCAACTGCGGAATCTGTTAACCTATATAATTCCATATCGATTTTTTCTCGTATTTCTCGTTTACGTATGTTGAAATTTGCCTCAAAGATTGAATCTTTTTTCCATTCGTATATTGTTGTTCTTGATAGTTTCAATTCTGTTGAAATTTCTGATATACTTTTACTCATTAATAGTAACTCGATAACCTTTTCTTGAGTAACCGTTAGTTTTTTATTTTTGTTCATTTCTGTACGTTTTTGTTTTCTATTATAGTATAAGAGTTAACTAATTCCAACTTTATCATAATTAGAAATAAGTTAACCCATATTAAATAACACAACTTGATTTTTGTTTGTTGTTCGATTCTTAACACTATATCTCGTTCTTATATTGTGGGCTATTTCTTTGATCTGAATTGGTAAAACACTACTTCTTAACGAATGACTCAAATAGATTTTTTTAAGTCGTTCAAACTCATGAATATTGTTTTCACACAAAAATCTCAAACCTGTATGTGATAACAAATGACTGTTTGACTTTTGCATTGATATATCATATCCTGTATAAATACATTGTTTTCTATTTTCAGTTAACTTGGAATTAGTTAACCTTTGCAATTCTAAGACCTTTTTTTTTATGTTTAAATAGATTTCTTCCTGTAAATTAATCGTACAATGTAAATTTATCTTTTTTAAATTTCTAAAGTGCTTTGAATAATTTGGATTTGATTTGATTTCTTTATCTTCCCAAAAAGATAAATCTTTAAATTTCTGTTGTTTTTCTTTACTTAATGTAAAAGGATTAATTAAAATTACTTCATTCCATCTCTTTAATAAATCTTCAAGAAAAACAGTTTTGTCAAAATCTATAAAATTCTGAAAATTAACTAATCCATATTTTGTTCTGAATAAAGTCCAATTTCTGTATTTTATTTCAATTCTTAAAATGTCTAAATCTTTACAATTTGATATGAATGATTTATCATAAATTTTAAACCAAAAATGGTCATGTTTAACAACACTATATCTGTTTTTTTCAGATTTTGTGAATAAACTTCTTTTGTGAAATAGTAAATTGGTAATAATCACTTTTTGTGAAACTTTAGTTATAATGTTTACACCTAATTCAATTTGAAGAATTCGCATATTCTTTGGTCTAATTCCAAAATATAAGTAAATTTCATCTAAACACTTTAAAAAATCATCGTATCCAAAATCATTAGAATTATTTAATCCTTGGTTATGAAAAACATGTAAACTGCCACTTAAAATAGTTCTTCCTGAATTATAAATTGTCAATTTCATATTATTATAAGTAAAATACTTACAGTTTTCGACACCTTTATTATAACTTGGGGTAAAAGAAAATCTATTAAAAAAATACTCTTTATCAATGCCAATAATTTCAGTTTTTAGAAAGTCTATAGGCATATATCGAAGTGGAGAGGGAACATTAACACTATTCATAATTTCATAGTGTTAAACTCAATGTCTCTATTGTTTGCCTTGAAGGGTAATAACCTCTTTGAAACTCATATATAAACAACTCATTAGTTTCAGGATTAATTCTAACAAGTAATAAAGTTTTAAAATTTTTATCTTTTAAATCTCCGTAGTAAACATTCTTACGGTTTGTTTTCCAAAGCCCTGTTACTTTCTTACTCTTTGACCAACTTGATTGATCTTTAACTCTCAAATACAATCCTAAATTAAATGCATTTGAATACCCTTGGAATTTCTCAATTTTAACAAATTGTGTAACAAAAGAATTAAGGTTATTTGATTGTAAACCTTCATAAATAGTGTCATGTTTGTTAATCTTGAATACTTTAAATTTATGTACCTGTTTCATGTTTAATTATTTAGAATGATTAAACATAACTTGTAATAAATCTGACCTTTTGAAATAAGTTCTTTGACCTACCTTATAAGGCTTTAGTATATTCTTATTGCACCAATCATTGATACAATTTAAAGACACCCCAAAATATTGGGCGGTTTCTTTTCGGGTAAGATGAGGTCTTTCATCTCCCTTTGGGGTTGTTTTTAATTGGATTGAAAAATCCTGTAATTGAGATTTAATACCCTCATTAATTAGATCTACTAATTCGTTTGGGGTAACGTTTAACACCTGTACTGTTTTCATCGTATAAATTATTTTGTATACGACAAATTTCATTCTTACATGTCCTTAAAATGGAATACATTTTTAGGGATATTTTGCATAAAATTGTTTTGTTAGTTCTTTTAACTCATGAATTTTTGCTTTACTCATGGCTTTCTCGTACTGTATTTTTTTTGTTAATCCTATATGTTTGAAAACAAAATCTTGATAGAGATTCTTAAAGGTTACACCGTTCAATTCATTTAAATGTTCATATATATATGCATATCTCATTGTAGGTTTATAGACCCACTTCTCTTCAAAAAAGTAAAATAAATTCTGAATTTCTATATTTTTAAACACAGGGGATAATACAATATTTTTTTTATTTATCTGAGAATCTATATGTTCAATAATTCTCATAAAACTTGATTCAAACTTTTTTGATATTTGTGTGTTTAAAATCCCTTTTTCAAATATTTTATCTTCTATTTCAGATATTTGATTTACCCCTTTAAACCTTGAAACTGTATCTATGAAAAATTCATTGGAATAAAACTTTACATTCTCTATATATTTTAAATAGTCTTGTTTTAATTGATTCAAAAAGTCAATTTCCCTATTATCAACATAAGAGTTTAAATACTCGTCTAAGTGTGATTTGTAAGACTTTTTAAAGTCTTCTAATGTATAGTATATCATAATTTTAAATTAAATGATCTTTAAAAAATGAATGTTCACTCATCTTAGTTGCGAATTGTTCTGAAGAAACCTTGATGTATTTCATAAATGAACTCTCTGTTGTATGTCCACTTATTGACATAATATCTAAAGGTTCCATTTTATCCAAATAGGCATTTGTACAAAAAGACCTTCTTGCTGTATGAGTTTTAACTAACTCAAATTTGTATTTCTTAGATTTAGTTTTTTTCCCTCCTCTTGTTTGTTCTACGTACTCAATATTATCAATTTCGGCACTTTCACAAACTAATTTGATAAGTTCATTTATATCAGAATCAGGAATTTTTGGAGGTGTGTCTCCATTGTATTTTTCTAATATCAACTCAATAATTGGATGTACAGGGATTGAAACTTTCTTTTTTGTTTTCTGAGTTACTAATGATATCATTTTAACACCGTTTACAACCTTTATATTGTGTTTGTTTACGTTATTATAATCTGACACTCTTAACCCTGTATATGCGCCAATTAAAAATAAATCCCTTGCAATTTCTTTACGTGGTTCTTTACTTAAATTCAATTTCCAAAGTGCTTTTAGTTCCTTTTCATTCAAATACACACTATCACTTTCCTCTTTAGAAACTATAAACTTTTTACTCTTAAAACTTTCATTAGTAGTTAAGCCTTTTTCAACCGCATTAACCATAAATGTTTTCAACGTTTTGATGTGTTTACCAATGTAATTTGTTGTAAGATTTTGTTGATTTGCCCAATCTATGAAATCATAATACCAATCTAAAGTGATAGTATCAAAATCAATTGGATATTGTTCATCATTAAAATTTTTAAGAAAATTTTTTGTAACGTTATAACCGCTCAACGTTCCTTTTGAAACTAACTTTCGTGTAATGGGGTTTGGTTTGGTTTTTGCATCCTCGATAAACTCATCTATGAAAGTAAATAGATTATATTCTTTTTTACTTTCTGAAATTTTAAAAAAACTTTCATAATGATTTCTTACATCTTGATAGTTCGGTATTATTCCATGTTCACGGTTTCTCGATTCAAAACTAAAAAAGTGATCTGTCAGATTCTTAATTAAATTATTGATTTCTTGTCTATCTAAAATTGTAGACCTGTTCTTTACTTGTTGTTTAACAGAATCCCAATTCTGAACAAGTACCTTAAACCCTATCGAGGTATTAAAATCAATATTACGACCTAATCTGTATCGTAAATAGATTGATTGTGGTATTGTATCATCAATTACCTTTTTACCTTTGTTAAGTCTAAATTGTATGTTTGCCATTGTGTAGTTATTGTACAACACAAATATACAACTTACCCCACATTTTACCCCACATTTATATTAGTTATTATTTCATACTTGTATTTATAATTTCATATATTATTGATTTACTTATATTTGTAAAACATTATAAGGTTATTAAAATAACAATGAAAACAAAATAGTACGTCCGCTCGAGACCTCCAAATTTGTGAAAAGAACCCCGACTAAAAAGTCGGGGTTTTTTGGTTTTAGAATTGTCAACAACATAAGTTATACAACGCTTACCCTTAATAACTATCTAAAGCCTATTTTATTGAAACTATAGTAAATAGCTACATTTGGTTTGAAAAAAAACCAATCACATAAACTATGATTTCAGTATCTAATTTATCCCATGAATTTCAAAATACCTTGGCATTAAATAATGTCTCTTTTGAAATAAAAGACGGGGCAATTGTAGGGTTAATAGGGCCAAATGGCTCTGGTAAAACAACCTTACTTCGTTGTATTAGTACTTTACAATCCATACAAACAGGACAGATACTAATTAATGGTATTGATATCCAAGAGTCGCCTAGAGAAGTACATAAAATCATTGGATATTTATCCGATAATTTTGGTTTGTATGATGACCTTACAGTACGTCAATGTTTGGAGTATACAGCGATGAGTCATATCGAAAACGTACAAAATCTAGAAGAGGTAGTCAGACAAACGTCTATAGATACAGGCGTTTTTGAGTTTATAGATAAACCTATAAATACCCTATCAAGAGGTATGCGTCAACGTGTAGGTATCGCACAAGCAATCATTCATAATCCAAAAATCGTGTTGTTGGATGAACCGGCTTCAGGCTTGGACCCAGAAGCACGTATCGCACTTTCACAATTGATAATTCAATTAAAAAATAAAGGAATGACCTTGATTGTTTCATCCCATATTTTAGCAGAATTGGAAGATTACTGTACTGAAATGATTATTCTAAAAGAAGGAAATATGATTGAACATACACAATTGATCAATCATAAAACTGGTGGTTCGACAAAAAACATCATCAAATTAGTAGCAGAACATTTAAGCGAGGAAGTTGTAAATTCATTCGTAAATACATTTGAAAGTAGTGTAAATATCCTTGAAAAAACAACTACTGAAATCCTATTTGAATTTAATGAAGAAGTAACAAAACAACATGTATTACTTTCTTTCTTAATACAACAAGGAGTAGAGGTTAAAGAAATCGCAGCGGTAAAACGCAATCTTCAAGAAGAATATTTAAAAACAATGCAAGAAAAATAATATGAGTTTACTTGAAAAAAATCCAGAATTCAAAAAAAATATTTGGTTAGAAATTAGTACACAAAGACTCATTATGATGCCACTTATTATTTTAATGGTGGTGCTGTTAGCTAGTTTAAGTACTATGGGAGATACCTATAACAAATTAACAAACATCTGTTATTTTGGATTGGTAATTATACTTTTACTTTGGGGAAGTAAAGTAGCTTTTTCAAATATCATTCAAGAATACAATGATCGTACCTGGGATTGGCAACGTATGAGTATATTAACTCCCAAACAATTAATGGTTGGGAAACTGATTGGAGCACCTATTTATAATTGGTATGGCGCACTCATTTCTTTATTCCTCGTTTTCATTTTTGGAAGCATGAGTGAAGAGACCTCCCTCTTTGATTTATTAATTAATAGTATTTCAACCTTATTATTAGGTGTAAGTATATTATGTGTAAGCATCTTATTTGCATTACTAAAAATTCGCGCTGGAAATGGGAGAGATAAATTAAAATCTGGACAACTATTTATTCTACTCATATTATTTGCTTTATTCTTTAATAGTAGTGCATTTAGTTTTATGTTTAATAGAATATCTTTTAATCCTATAAAATTTGACGCTTGGAAAATTCTAGGAGAAAATTTATTTTACGCCATTTGGGCAATCATAGGTTTACATCAAGTATTAAGAAAAGAATTAAATTACAAGAATAAATCTTACTTATGGATCTTGTTTCTAATAACATCAGCATTGGTAAAAACAATGGTAATGGTAGATAGTATTGGTGTGTTTATAGACAATTATTTCTTTATTTATTTTGTAGTGTTAAGTATACAAGCTATTTCGTTGTTTTATTTACTACTATTAATAGAGCAAAATGAACTATCTACGTTAAAAATCTTAGTTAGAAAAATTAAAGAAAAAAATTATACTTATATAAATTACAATGCGCCTTTATGGTCATTAACATTTCCTTTCATAATTATAGGTTTAATATTTTCATGGATATTATTAGATAAGCAAATCATTAATAATGATAGCTATATATTAAATCATTTTGTTAATACTATAAAATTAGAAAATACATTAGACTCATTACAAAGTTTAAGTATCATACTAGGAATATTATGTTTTGTACTTCGTGATTTTTTAATCATGTTATTTCTACAAACGACTTCCAAGAAAAAAAGAATCGGAGCAGCATTTATTTTATACTTGTTTTTATTGTATGTAGTTTTTCCAGGTTTTACCTCTACTATTGGAAGTAGTATAGGTTTACAATTATTCATACCATTACCAATTGTTGGAAGTTTTATTTATCCAATATTTGAATGTGTTGTAATCTTTTTAATCATCCGAAATAAATTTAAAAAATAGCAACTATGAAAAATCTAATTTTACTTACTATTTTATTAAGTAATATCACATTTGGTCAGGATACAATAGCAACAAGAACAACTAAAAATAAAGGTACATTCTATGTTTATTGGGGATGGAATCGTGGAGCGTACACTAATTCAGACATACATTTTCAAGGAACTCAATATGACTTTACATTATTGGATGTACAAGCAAAAGACAGACAAAGTAATTTTGCTTGGGACACCTATTTTCAGAGTGTTACAATCCCTCAATATAATTTAAGAATTGGCTATTTTTTAACTGAAAAATATTCACTTTCACTGGGTGTTGATCACATGAAATATGTCATGGTAGATTATCAAACAACTACTATCGATGGGAAAATTGCAACTGGATCTGTTTATGATGGTAGTTACAAAAATTCAACATTTAATATAGAACCTAAATTTTTGAAATTTGAACATACCGATGGTTTGAATTACATCAATACAGAAATTAGAAGGCATGATAAATTGTATCAATATAAAAAAGTAACATTCAATCTCACTGAAGGATTTGGGGGAGGTATCTTATTACCACGTACAAACACTACCTTATTAAATTATCCACGTTATGATCAATTTCATTTAGCTGGATTTGGATTAGGAGGAATACTTGGATTAAATGTAGAATTTTGTAATCGCTTTTTTATTCAAGCGGAAGGGAAAGCTGGATACATTAATATGCCTGATATTCGAACAACTATGCATGAAGAAGATAAAGCTTCCCAACAATTTGGATGGATACAAGGGAACGTGGTGTTTGGTGTCCGATTTTAGTAACGGAATTGAATTAACAAATAAGGAGAGTTATTCACAATGTTTCAATAAGAGCGTGGAGGATTGACCTAAAGTAAAGGATTGTAGAAAAAAGATATGGATAGTAAACGAGTATAAAATGTTAATAGCTGTTGAAAGAAACTAAAAAATAAAGCTTGCATATTAATTAAATAATTACAAACCATATTAGTTTATTCATATACAAGTAAAGTTTTGGTAAGTTTTAGTTAAAATACACACACACATACTAACATAAATAGGTATTATTAACACTAAAAGTTATTCAATCATTAAAAAATTAAAAAATTGTTAATATAAGTGTAGTTTATTGAAAAATAATAGATTAAATCTAATTAAATTGTGAATAAAGTAAGTTGCTTTATTCATAACTTATAATTCATAATTCATATTTGATCAATTATACACATATTAACAGTCTTAATAAAAAGAAGAAGTAAATCTTTATAAATTTTTTCTTTTCTTTTTATATTAAAAAAGGATTTTTTGAGAAATTTTTCTTTTTCAAATATTCTGAGTATCTTAGATATATATTCTATTTAATATATTGTTAATTAGATAGTTAAAAAAATAAAATATGGGAAATTACAAAGTATTAATTGTGGAAGATGAATTGATTGTTGCAAAAGACATTAAACACAGTTTGGAGCGTATCAATTATGAAGTAGTTGGGTTTGCAAGTGATGTTTCTGAAACCATCGAATTAATAAAACAAAATCAACCTGATGTAGTTTTGATGGATATCATGTTACGTGGAGGAGATAGTGGGATTGATGCTGCGGAGATTATTCGTAAGGATTTTAAGATACCAGTGATTTTTTTGACAGCTTATGCTGATTCAGCGACCTTAGAACGTGCCAAACGCGCCGAATCGTATGGATATATCATTAAACCATTTAAAATGGTGGATTTACAAACTTCTATTGAATTAGCGGTATATAAACATACGAAAGAAATGGAAGTAGAACGTGAACGTGATTTATTATCCACGATTGTTGAAAATGGAGATGTTTCATCGCATGAAATTTATGTACGTGCATCAAGTAAGTTAGTGAAAATTAGAAAGGAAAAAATTCTATTTGTTGAAGCATTAAAAGATTATGTGATTTTACATGCTGAAGATAAAAAGTTCACGATTCATACAACGATGAAAGATATCGAAAGTAAATTAGGTAATAAAGAATTTGTGCGAATCCATCGCTCGTTTATTGTTCGTCTAGATAAAATTGAAAGTATCGAGTTACCGAATTTACGTTTGGAAAAAGATAACCACATTCTACCAATAGGTGGTTCTTATAAGGATGAATTGTTTGGTAGAATAAATACTATTTAAGGATTATAACTCTAGGTTATGAATTATAAGTTGATAATTATGCAAAATGTATATAACGCATTGTTTTAAAACATAATTCTGTAAATAAGATTTTAGGATTTGCATTTCGATCGATGTGGTAATGTGCATCGTTGAAATGTGTCATAAAATCTTGTATATTATTTCCAGTAATGAATTTTGAAAATTTAGAAAGGAATTCATCTTCTTCTTTGGAAGTTCTGGTCAGTTGATTTTGCGTATAGTTTTTTAATAGACTTTGACGAAACATGTGTAACGCATATTTCAAATAGGTTTTTTGTTTTTCTTTTCCTAATGCGGCAACTTCATTCGACCAGTCCAACATATCAATCACTGATTTTTTATAACTCACACGCATCATTTTAATAAACAAATCGCGATTTTGATCTTTTTCTTCGTGTGTACCAATTAAATCTAATGCTTCAATGTAATTTCCTTCTGCTTGCGCTGCAATGGATATAGCATCTGAACTTGTTACAGGATTATTTGTAGCTAAATGTTTACTGAGTTCATCGATGGACAAACGTGGAATTTTTACAATTTGTGTTCTAGATAAAATCGTTTGAAGCATCGCATCTTGTGATTCTGAAAGTAAGATAAATAAAGTGTCTTTTGGTGGTTCTTCTAGAATTTTCAAAAGTTTATTTGCACATGTAGGATTCATTTCTTCAGCCATCCAAATAACCATCACTTTATACCCCCCTTCAAAGGATTTTAAACTCAATTTTTTGATAATTTCCCCACTCTCTTCTGTACCAATAATTGGTTTACGACCTTTTTCATCGATGTAACTTGACCATTGATTCAAATTGAAATACGGATTTTCTTTGATCATTTTACGCCATTCAGGTAAAAAGGCATTACTTCGTTTATCAATTGCTTGAACTACAGGAAATGAAAAATGGAGGTCTGGATGTTGCAATTCTTGAATTTTACGACAAGATGGACATATTCCACAACTATCGTTTACCGATTTTTCTTTACAAAACAAATATTGAACAAAGCTTAATGCTAGGGCTAATCCACCATAACCCGCATTCCCTAAAAATAATTGCGCATGACTAATACGATCTTCATTCACCTCTTGTATGAAGTGCTGTTTTAGTTCATCTTGACCAATGATATCTTTAAATTGCATAGGTTAAAGGTAGAAAATTTTTGATATCTTTATTCTATAGAGATTCGTTTTACTACTAAAGAAGAAAGTGAAAAATTACAAGAGGAAACATTTTAAAAACTTTCTCCAGCAGAACGTGTGATAAAATTTTTACAGTTATCTGCACAATTCATGCAATTTCCAACTACCAAACCTTATGACACTAAAAACAATTTAGTGTTAGAATTGTGGAAACGAAGTAATAATTTTAATAGATTATCTTCCATATTAAGATTCATCGTAATTTCTGAATGAAAACGAAGTACAATTAATTGTACAACAATGTTCAAATAATTTAGTTTATAAATTAATTTGAACACATACTATTTTTATAAATTTTCCGTTAACTATAAAAATTCAAGTCTATGGTACATCAATACATAATTAATAAACTTGAAAGAAATGAAAAATTTAATTTTCCTTGCGTTAATTTATATTTCATCCATAAGTTATATATTCAGTAATAATTTATTTCATACATCAATTCCAAAAGGAAGTATAATTAAAGTATTTGAATATCCTAAAAAGGAAAATCAAATAGAATTATTACGATTATACAAATCAGGAGAGTATGAACATTTAATTTCTATTAATCAAGAAAATAAATCTGAATTAGTAAAACGGAATTTAGGAACATATAAAATTATTAGTCATAAGATTGTAATAAATGAACCTACAAGTATTGAATTTAAAGGTCAATTTAAATCTGGTGAATATTTCATAAATAATGATTTATATAAATCTAAAATTGATTTTTTATTTAATAAAAAAAGGCCAATAATTAAAAATAAATCATCCAATAAAACTTTTAAAAAGCCTTATTTTATTGGTTTAAATACAGATGAAATAATATCCAATGATTCCATTGAAAAAGCAATAAATTTAAAAGATTTAGTAGACTACATTGTAAAAGATATCAATGATGATCGTGAAAAAGTTTTAGCAATTTCAAAATTCATATGTCGTTCAATAGAATATGATTATGATGGATATTATAGTAATAAATATTCCCATTATCAAAATGATATTTTAGGAATTTTAGCAAGTAAAAAACGTGTTGCAGTATGTGCTGGTTATGCTTTTATTTTTGATTCTTTAGCTAAAATAGCTAAAATAAATACAAAAGAAGTTACGGGGTATACCAAACAAAACTATGGTGATTTTGGTAAACTTGGTGGATTACATGCTTGGAATATTGTAACAATTAACAATAAAAAATATTATATCGATGTTACTTGGGCTGATGAACATAAAAACATTGAAATGAAATGGATGTTTGTGGAACCTGAAATAATGTTGTTATCTCATTTTCCATTAGATATTAGTGATAATTTATATGATATAAATTACACGAAAAATAACTTTAAAAATAGGGAAGTAGTTTTACCAATAATTGCCGGTGCTAAAATCAAGCATTATCCTATGGAAGGATATTATAGAATTAAGTCAAATGAATTAATACTAAAATTCAAATCAAAAGTTAATCTTAATGTTTCCTGGTTAGATTCTGAAATTTCTGAAATACATTATACTTCTGAAATAAATACGAGAAAAAATAAAAATTATAGTTTTAATAGTATCAATAACATAACCACCTATTTAAAAAAGGATACTTTTTATGTGAAAATACCCATAAATAAACAAGAAGTAGCATTGAATATTGAAGTATCAAAAGAGTACACCATTAAATTACAGGTTTATAAAGGGGATGAAAAAAGTTTTTATTTATCGAAAATGCAAGAATGGAATGAAGAACATGTAATTGCTTTTACAGCAGGTATTTTAGCTGCAATAAAAACTGGTAATACTCAATTTTTAAAGGAAAAATTAAAAGATAAATTTTATCTACTTTATGATAAAAAAGGAAAATGGAAATTGAATGATAAACTGTTTGTTAATATTTTAAACTGGGATGGATCCGTTAAAGGATTGGTGGAAGTTGACGAATGGAGATTAGAAAACAACCAAATGGTTTTATATAATCGTCATTTTGTTGAGTTTAATAATAATGATAGAATTTATGTGAACTTTAAAGATAATAAATATGAGTTTTTAAGTTTAAAATAATTTATTAAATAATATAATAAAACACTTAAAATTAAGGCATTTAATTTATAAAATCATGAAAAATATACTATTTGTAACCTTTGTAATATTGATTCATTTTCTTCCATTTTCTCAAAATTATATTGATAAAGTTTTCATAAATATTTTGAATAATTATAGAACGTTAAATGGTATCAATGAAGTAGTATTTGATTTTCAACATTATGATTCAAAAATTATTACAAACAGTTATAATGTATTGGTTTATATTACGAATGAATCGAAGGATACTTCTTATAAGTGGGTAAAATGTACAAGTGACTTAAAAATAATTCCAAAATATAATGATAGAAACACAAGTCAATTATTTGTAGCAGTAGACTCAATACCGTTAGATTCCATTTATGATGATTCTAAATTACCCTTACATTATTTATCTGATTCGTTTAATTATAAATCGCCAATTACGGTAATAAGATACTTTGATAGTCTCGCTCTCCATAAAGTTTTTAAAACGCTTATTTTATCTAAAGAAAATGAATCAATCCTTTTATCAAATTATCAATTCTTTTTTCAATTAAATATAACTCTATCTAAAAATAAGTTAAATAGGATATTCACTATCAAAGCATTTGAAATTGTAGATGAAAAGAATGCTTCTATATCATCTGATTATGGATATGTAATTTATAAAGGGAATTTCAATAAGTTAAAACCATATATCGTTGATGAGTTTACCAAAAAATTACTTTATACAAGTAAGTAGTTTACATCGTTTTTTAAAAAACTTTAAAAAATTAAATTTATGAGTCTTGTTAACGAAATAGTCGATGATTTGAAAATATTTTCAAAAAAAAAGTTATCAAACATTCTAATTTTGATAGTTTTATGCATTTCAAGTCATATAAATGGATTAAGCCAATATCAATATGAAGATAAAGCAACAGAAAGATTCATATATGCTATTCGAGAATATAGAGTCATTTTAGGAATTGAAGATTCATTTGATAAAAACATTAGAAAAGCAGAAGTAGACTCTACATGGACAATATATATTGAAGATAGTGTTCAGGTATCAGATGAAATTGAATTAGCAGTATTATTTGGAGTTGAAGCTAAAAAAATGAATGATGTAGTTTCTGAAGCGTATGCTAACGAAATGTTTAATCGATTAATAGAGAATAATTGCCTATTTAAAGAATTTTGTATGTCTTTAGTTTTACCTAAAAGTATAATATATTGTTTGACTAGATACACCGGAAAAGATTCTTATTACTTATTTACAATTTTAACTAAGAAATAGAAGTTAAAAATAAAGTAATTCAGTATATCCCTAAAATCAATATTAGCTTTCATTTTAGAAAAAACAAATTTTCTAGCACAGAAAAAGTTACTTAAAAAAAGCAACACTAATATTTATCTTAAATCAATTTTAAGAAAATAGGTTTTTAAATATCATTAAAAAATAGTGAAATTATGAATCATTCGGAAAGTAGCTACGAAGATTTGAAATTCGTGAACGGCAAAACACCAAAAACATTAAGTAAAGAAGGTATAATAATACTTTCAAAAATTTTTGAATTGACAAATTTTCATAATATAAACACCCGATATTCTTTAAATGAATTTCTAACTAGAATTTTTATTTCTTTTGATCTTCCTTTAAATCATTTCATTGATAATTATTTTAAAACTGGCGTTATTTTTCAAGTTGAAAGTAATCAAGGGAAATTGATTATTGATGTTAATTTGTTACAAGAATTAATAGGCTTAACAAATGGTTTAAATTTCAAATTTAATTATGTTGGTACAACAGAAGAATTTCTTTGTCAGAATGGTCTGTCTCATTGGCCAAAAAATTTTAGTCCGAAGGTTAAACGTTCATTAAAAGAGTTAGATCTTCAAGTGTTAAAACATGCTCATACAGTGGCTCAATTTTTTACAGATAAAATAGAAGAAAGATTTTTTGATAAGTTACCTCTTCGAAAAAAACAGTTTTGTAGGACGGAAATATCATTTGAATGTATGGAGATTAAAAGCGCTGTAATTTACCGTCCACTGAAAACACTTCCATTAAAAACACTTCTTTTTATCCGAGAAAGTATAGGGGATAAAAAGCTGGATACCTCTACTAGTTTTTTAGAAGATACAACAATAGATGAACGTCTTGAGGAAATAATTATAATTGCCTATGGAATTAAAAATGGATTCATCGATTGGAACGGATCTATGGTAGATTACTTACAGTATGTTGACCCTTATTATTTTATTAGTTTTACTGCCATAATGGACGTTTATTTAGACGCAATCACATTCGTGGATCTTTACCATTTTTGGAACATGTATGAATGGATAGATTTATTACCTTATCATACGTAAAAAAGTATTGATTTAGATACATACTAATTATCCAAACCGAACGTCTTCGTCAAGTTCTTTCGGTTCGATATTACGTAAGTTCTCAACCCCCCATTGTCTGATTTGTCTGACCACTTCTGGTCCAATATGAATAAAATATTCAAACCTCATCCAACCATTTTCTAATTGAATTGCCTTTTGTGATGCATGCATTGGAGAAGAAATAAGGTATTTTTGGTTATTATATCGTGGACCATTTTTCAACTCAAACGATACATTTTGTGGTCCTTTTAGGTTATCCTTGAAGACACCAACACAATCTTTCCAATATGTTTTCGGATTAAAATCTCTAGGAATTTCATACTTTTTAGAATCAAAAGAATCTGTAATCTTAATTACTCGATCAATACTAAATGGGAATACTTCGTTTTTACCAGGATCGAAAGCAATCAAATACCATCGTTTATTATGTTCTTTCAATAAATATGGCTCTGCGTGTGTAACCGTTATTATCTCGTCTACTTGAAAAGAACGATACGTAAATTCAACCGTTTTTAGTTTTTGACTAATAACATTATAAAAATCAGACATGTTTTTAGCAACCTTATTAGTTATTAGGTCCGAAAAAACATTTTTCCCCCAACCACTATAAACCTCATCTGTGGTTTCAAAATCAATGAAAGGTCTAATATCTTGTATTTTTTTATTTTCTTCAGCTAATAAATCTTCTATTGAAATATTTAACATCTCTTCCAATTCTTCCATGAATGTCAACCCTTTGTATTTTTTAAGTGTAATTGCCCATCTAATTAAGTCGGTAATTCCATCCGAACCACCATTTTTTAATTGAGTTTGTTCAAGTTCGTTGTTAAAAAAATACAAATAATTTTTGCCTTGTTTTTCACGAATAAGACATTCATCCAGTACTAACTTATTCAATAAATTTCTAATCGTATTATCTATAATCCTTGTTTCACCTTTAAAGGAGCGCGTCATTTTTCTACCGTCTACATGTTGTTCCCAAAAAGTTTCTACATCAAGTACAGAAACTCCATTTGGTTTGGAAGCGATAAATTTTAAAATGTCTATAATTTTTATTAGTGGTAAACTGGCAAATTTTCTAATTAATTTTTCATGAATCATAATTCTTCGTAATAGCTTATAATTTAAGCTATTAAATTATTCTTTTTTTTTTAATTAATTGTTAAAATATTTAATTTTCGCTCTTATTTCCATAAGAATTTTACCAACTATATTCATTCCTGTCCATTGCTCGTCGATGATTGTCATTCCCCAGAATAAATCTTCTGTATTGTAATGTTGTTTACGGAAAAGTACTAAATTCATATTATCAGTAGATAATAATTTTAATTGCATCATTTTATTTTGATCGAATTTTAATTGCATCGCTGTTCTTAAATTTTCAATATCTAACGAAGACATCGGTTCTACTACCGTATAAATAGATAAATTTGATGCTAACAAGTTTGATTTAAAAATCCCCTTTTCATTTCGAATTTTTTGTCTAATACATTCATCGTTAAAACGCATAGCTTGAAATAATTTTTCAGCAGAATCCCATTCCTCACCCTTATAAATAATCTTACATGGACTCATATTACCCAACCAGTTTAGTGAGGTAAAGGTTTTTGTGTTTTCGTTCATATTTAACTAGTTTTTTACAGACAAAGTAAATACTAGGTGTTGCTTTTTATTAGTAATCAATAGTGATATAATAATTGGTTTTTTAAGAAATAAAAAAACTATATATTCTACTTACTTTATATTGATCTTTGAGAAAAAAACACTAATATAAAAACTCCAACTATTTGGAATAATATATATTAATTTATAATTTAGAAGATAAATAAAAATAAAATTATGTTACAACCTAATCAATTAAAGCAATATATTTCTTTAGGTAATTCACCTGGGTTTTTTGGATATGGGAAATGGGAAAGTGAAATTTATATTTTAGGTATTGAAGAAGCGGGATGTTATTCAGAGGAATTAATTCAAAGTAAAATTGACAATTACTTTCATTTAGAATTCGGTGATGATGGTTTATTTGATAATAGAAGATTTCAGTATAATCTTGTTGATTTAATGGATCCTAATTTAAAAAATTATGCTGACTTCTATGATGGAAATATGCGTCAAGGTGGTTATGTTCAAAAAGTCTCTACTCTTCTAAAAGTATTAGAAAATTCAGAAATAGAAACCTATAATTATGTTCAAAATTTATTAGGTTCAGTAGATAGTAATCATACTTTGATAGAAATTTTACCTCTACCCTGTCCTACAGTTAAACATTGGTTCTATCCTAATTGGGTTGACTGTCAATTATTACCATTTATGAGCTCAAAAAGATTATATAAAAATGAAATAATCAAGATAAGAAGTTCATTCATAAAAACAAAAATAGAAACAAGTGAAGAAAAAAAGTTAATTCTTTTTCTAGCAGATGGAAGAGATAAAGTAAATTATTGGAATCAAATATCCCCTGTTCAGATTTCTGATTATAATGTTATTAATGGTATTAGGTATCATATATCTGCCACTAGAAAAATGTATGTTGTTTTACCTTTTCCAGGTTCACGTGCTAGTAACGGTATTTTTAACTCTGAAGTGGAAATAATTAATATTGCAACAGAAATACAACAAATGTTTGATAATTTATAAAATCCATTTTTACAAAATAACATAAACAACCCTTAAATAAATACCTTTGTATACCAGTTAGTTAAATATTCAACTAGTTTACAAAGGTATTTTTTCAATCCCCCTTAACCCTCGAATATAAATTTACTATATCTCCAAATCCTGCTTGACTTTGAAAATAAAAGTCCGGAAAAACTTGAAATTCTTCACTTATATTCATGTTACGTGCTTCAGCGGTGCTTGCAATAATCTCTTGAACACCTAAAAGGTCTAAATTAATCCCTCGAAAATGAATAAACGAATCCATTGTTCTGTTTAAAGTTAAGAGAGGAACTTTAATATTGTTTTGAATAAATCTTTGATACACCTTTTCATTTTCACAACGAACAAGTAATACATACAAATTATCTTTTTTTATTAGGTGTATTTTACCTAATTGTTCCATATATCTCTTTTCTATATCTGCTTTCTTTTTTGCATACTCTTCTATTGCAGAAGAGAGAAAAATTTCTTGTAGATAATTATCTTTAAACGAATCATAATCTATAGGAGTAAGTTCTTCTTTTTCAAAATTTAAATCCTTATTGATGTCCATTGAAAAAACTAAATCATAAGTGGTAGCAATTTCAAATTCTGCAACATCTGTAAAAATGAAAAAATTAGGTTTTAATTTCGAAGGTTGAGTTTCCCAATAATGGACAGCACAATAACCTAAAAAACAATTATTTTCAACATAAATCATTTCTGTTTCCGCACCAGAAGAAGGATACCAACAAACAGTTAAATCTTCCGGTAAGGATGCGATTGCTGTTTCGCTAATTTCAGGAAACAAAGACTGTAAATTATTCTTTTTCATAAACACAATTTTTAATTTAACACTTTAAGGTAATTATTCAAGTCTATTCTTTATAGTTTGTATTAATTCACTTTTTAATTGCAACAACTTCATTTTAAATGAACTAGATGTATTCTAATTTATTAATAATTCATTTAAAAAGCAACTAACAATTTATTTTCATCCGCCCACATTTGGATAATTAATCTTTCCTCGTGTGTTGTAGATCGATTATATTTTCCTCTTGCTTGTCTTATTTGTTTTTTATCATCCAATTCAATGGTTATAAGTCGACATGCAGGTATCTCCGGAAAGTTGCATCGGAGAGAAAAAATATAAGCTTTTTTTTGTAAGCAGTATTTTTGATACGTGTATACACAATGTCCTAAATTTTCACCTTCATTATACAATTCAACATTTCTTTTTAATTGTATTATATTATATTCCAAATCATTATGTAAAATTTTAAATTCAGGGATTAATGCGCTAGGCAGTTTCCTAATTCTCATTTTCTTTCTAAATTCTTGAGAATAAATATCTTGATGCCATTGTTCAATATCCCTTTTCAGATTTTCTAGACTTTTATTTTTTAAATGAATGTTAGTATGTTGAACAAAAACGATTTCATTTATATAGTCCATAAATTCTCCAACATCCCCTGATTCCAATCCTTTTTTGTGAAGAACCGTCATTGTTTCTATCCAAAAATCACATTCCCTAATATTACGTAAACAATACGCCACAGCTAAAGCAAATGGATTGTCCTCTGTTAATGTGAAAATTTGAGCATAAATTAGGCTACGTGTAACTGTTAGACCAACGTCTTCAGGCATGCAACGAAAAAAATGTGCTGCTTTTTTAGTTAATTTAAAAGGTAACTGCGTAGCATGAACTAAATTTTTCCCTGTGAGTTCTAAAACAAACCACTCCCGTTCTTTTTCTGTTAAATAATTTTTTATGAAGCCATGTAGAAAAGTACGTGAGATTATAAAATTTTGGAATAAATCATGAATAATATTTTTCAAATTGGGTTCATGTGACAAATTAAATTTTAAATCTTCAAATAAAAAAGGCTGATTTAAGTACAAAAAATGAATTTTTCGAAGCTCTAATTGACTCAAATGTATTAGATAATCAGTCGGTAATTTCCTTTCTAAAATTTGAAACATTTGTTTAGTGTTTTCAGACCAAATAATCGGTTTATCCGTTTTTGAAAAATGAATATTAAGTATTTCACTCAATGCCAATTTGTCCACTTTCAAATTTATTAGTTGTCGAACAAGAAAAAACATACATCTATAATAATGAACATTATCTTTAACAAATCCTCTTTTGAGTAACTCTTGTTCACTTGGATCAATGGGTAGTTTCAATAATGTTTTTATCACAACCCCATAAGAACAAAACTCATGTTTTACTATTGCTCCTGCTCTAATAGCTTGAATGAGTAAATGCAGTCTTGCCAATTGCAAAGGGCGGGTAGGTTTGTCTAATGCAGAATTTTCAATAATTGAACCCCAGAAATTCTGATCGGGGATGTTTGCGCCTAATTTTTTGATTAATAATTTAATGTCTTCTATAATCAACGGGTATTTTAACCATCTTCGATATAATTGTACGACAAGTTGAACACTTAATATTTCTACTTCCGAATTTGTCAATAATTCTAGATATACCTTAATAAATTCTCCTGCGCGGGATTCATTTTCCTTTTTAAGTAATAATAAAATAGATTGTCTATATCGATTAGCAGGATTATCTTCAAAGAATATTGTCGTATCATTACTAATCTGATTAGTTAAGACGAAAAGTATTTGTTTTTTTAAACACATAATCTTAAGTAATTTAAGTTAATATCAAAAGAAAATAGTACCCCGGCACTTTCAATGCCGGGAATAAAATCAAGCCACTTTACCAATTAAAAAACGAATCTCGCGAACTCCTTTTTCTTTAGATAGTTGCTTGAGCCAAGAGTACCTATCTATTTCCTTACCAATAAATTGTTTTTTTGAATATTTAAATTCTTCTCTAAGATCAAATTCAGATTTAAAAACATCTAAAATTATCATCTTATTGTTTTTGTCTACTTTTGTAAGCACAAGACAACCAGGCTTATTCGGTAGCTTACGAAGAATTAGTCGATACAAATCGAGATTCGAATCGGGATCCTCGATATATTCAAACTTCTTTTTAGTAGAAGTTTTTTCAAATTCTTTTTCAGAATGTGAAATTTCAACTCTTTTTAATTTACATTCAAAGGTGGGAATCCCACCATCAACAAGTCTTAAATACATAATAAAAAAGTTAAGATTAATAAAATAAAGAACTCTTATTTGCCTACTAGGTGATGTTTACATTACAATAATAAAACACCTTGTTTCTAATAATAAGCAACATCATTAAAATTTTACAAAAAAATTAATAAGCTATATAATCTTAAATAAGCATTTAAAAAAACAAGTTTTATTTAATGAAATTTTATATATTTGCTACGCTTGTAAAAAGTAGAATTAGTATGTATAACAACACTGTCATTATTATCAACACTATTATTGTCTGGACAACCTGACGAGATAGGGTATTATAGATATACTAAGCCTTTCTCGTTTAACCACAGAAAGGCTTTTTTATTGACAGAAAATTAAAATTTAAACTATGTATTTTAACGACGAAACAATTATCTTTTTAGATGGAAAATATGTAAAAGCTTCGGATTCTGGGGTGAACTTGTACAACCAAACTATGCATTATGGAAATGGTGTGTTTGAAGGTATTCGTTCGTATGACACAGCGGAAGGAACTAAAATTTTTAAAGCAAAAGAACATTACGATCGCTTGCATTATTCTGCAGAGAAGATGCATATTAAATTAAATTATACGTGGCAAGAATTGGAAGAAATTACCTATGAAGTATTGAAACGTAATAATTTGAAAGATGCATATATTCGTCCATTGGTATATTTAGGTGCAAATATGTCTTTATTACCAACCGATGAAGTACATGTGGTTATCATGGCTTGGGATTGGGGTAAATTATTAGGAGATAAATTATTGCGTTTAGGTATTTCTTCTTACCAACGTCCAAATCCTAAATCGTGTCACGTAGAAGCAAAAGTAGTAGGCCATTATATCAATTCTATTTTAGCATCTACTGAAGCAAAACAAAATGGCTACGATGAGGCTTTGTTAACAGATATGCATGGTAATGTTGCTGAAGGCCCTGGTGCTAATTTCTTTTTAGAAAAAGACGGAAAATTATTTACGGCACCTCTTGGAAATATCTTAGCAGGAATTACACGAGCAACAGTGATTGATTTAGCAAAAAAATTAGGAATCGAAATTGAAGAAAAATTCTTTACTCCAGAAGAAATAAAAACAGCAGATGCAGCATTCTATTGTGGAACAGCAGCGGAAGTTGCAGGCATTGAATCGGTAGATGATTATGTTTTCCCAAAAGCATGGAAAGAAACAAAAGGAGCTATTATTCAGAAAAATTATATGAATTTGGTTGTAAATAAAGAATTAGAGCTAGCATAAATGGTTTAATGTATATTGAGCAATAAATAATATATTTTATGGAAATTAATAAATATAGTAAAACCATCACGCAAGACGAAACACAACCTGCAGGACAAGCAATGTTATATGGTATCGGTTTGTCAGATGATGATATGCGTAAAGCACAAGTAGGAATTGCAAGTGCTGGTTATGAAGGTAACACGTGTAACATGCACTTAAATGATTTATCCAAAGACATTAAAAAGTCGGTGCAAGAAGCAGATTTAGTAGGATTGATTTTTAATACCATCGGCGTCAGTGACGGTATGTCTAACGGTACAGATGGTATGCGTTATTCTTTAATTTCTAGGGATATTATTGCTGATTCTATAGAAACGGTTTGTGGCGCTCAATATTATGATGGATTAATTGCAGTTATGGGCTGTGATAAAAACATGCCTGGTTCACTAATCGCAATGGGAAGGTTAAACCGTCCTGCAATCATGGTATATGGTGGAACAATTGCTCCAGGAAATTGGAAAGGGGAACAATTAAACATCGTTTCTGCTTTTGAAGCTTTGGGAAAAAAAATGAACAATGCAATTTCACCGGAAGATTTTAAAGGAATCATCAAACATGCATGTCCTGGTGCAGGTGCTTGTGGTGGTATGTATACCGCAAACACAATGGCATCCGCAATTGAAGCTTTAGGGATGAGTTTACCATATAGTTCTTCCAACCCAGCATTGAGTGCAGATAAAAAACACGAATGTGATGCAGCTGGGAGAGCCATTCGTGTATTATTAGAAAAAGACATTAAGCCGCGCGATATCATGACGATGAAAGCATTTGAAAATGCGATACGCATCGTGATAGTTTTAGGTGGATCAACGAATGCGGTACTTCACTTGATTGCAATGGCACATTCTGTAGGTATCACTCTAACAATCGATGATATTCAAAAATTGAGTGATAAAACTCCATTATTAGCAGATTTAAAACCTTCTGGAAAATCATTGATGGAAGATTTACATAATGTAGGAGGAACTCCAGCGGTGATGAAATATATGTTGGAAAACGGTATGTTACACGGGGATTGTTTAACTGTAACAGGAAAAACAATTGCTGAAAATTTGGCTGAATTACCAGGTTTCCAAGCAGGTCAAGAAATTTTCTTGCCAATTGATAAAGCAATAAAAACTACAGGTCACTTACAAGTATTATATGGCAACTTAGCTCCTCAAGGTTCTGTTGCAAAGATTAGTGGACACGAAGGGGAATTTTTTGAAGGACCAGCAGTTGTATTTGAAGATGAATTCACGGTAATCGATGGATTAAATGATGGTCGTATCAAAGCTGGTTCGGTTGTTGTAATTCGTATGTGTGGACCAAAAGGTGGACCAGGAATGCCAGAAATGTTGAAGCCAACATCGGCAATTATGGGTGCTGGTTTAGGAAATAGTGTTGCGTTGATTACTGACGGCCGTTTTTCTGGAGGAACACATGGATTTGTAGTTGGTCACATTACTCCAGAAGCTATTGACGGTGGAAACATCGCGTTGGTGCAAGACGGAGATATTATCGCGATTGATGCCGTAAATAACTTGTTAACGTTAAAAGTAAGCGACGAAGAATTAGCAGAACGAAGAAAAAATTGGAAACAACCAGCCTTAAAAGCAACACAAGGTGTTTTGTATAAATATGCAAAATGCGTTGCAACTGCTTCTGAAGGATGTATTACAGATAAGTAGCCTTCGAGAGCCTCAGTCTACAAAATGGAGAAATTAAATAGAAATTGATATTCTTCTTTCCCCCTTTGAAGGGGGACAAAGGGGGATGACAAAAATAACTAAAGCAAAATATAGAATAGATTTGCATTCGAACGAAGAGTAAATACATTATATAAAATATAAATTAAGGATAGAAAAATTTGATTAGTTGAGGCAAACAAGAAAAATTGAGTTGAGTTTACTAGAGTAAATGAAACGATATTTTTTGCAGTTGAACGAAGAATAAGCAAATTTTAATATCCGTTTAGAATAAAAACTATGAGTCAGATAACAGGTTCAGAAGCCGTAATAAAAAGCCTAGTTGCCGAAGGAGTTCACACAATCTTTGGTTACCCTGGAGGTGCAATCATGCCAATCTACGATGCATTGTATGATTATAAAGAAGAAGTAAACCATATTTTGGTGCGTCACGAGCAAGGTGCTATTCATGCAGCACAAGGATTTGCGCGTACATCTGAAACATGTGGTGTTTGTTTTGCAACCTCTGGTCCAGGAGCAACTAACTTAATTACAGGATTAGCAGATGCAATGATTGATTCTACACCAGTGGTTTGTATCACAGGACAAGTAGCATCGCATTTGTTAGGAACAGATGCGTTCCAAGAAACAGATGTAATCGGTATTTCGATGCCTGTTACGAAATGGAACGTACAAGTAAAAAGAGCGGAAGATATTCCAGCAGCTTTAGCAAAAGCATTTTTCATTGCGCGTTCTGGTCGTCCAGGTCCAGTATTGGTTGATATTACTAAAGATGCGCAGTTTGGAATGATGGATTTTAACTACGAAGCATGCAAAGACATTCGCAGTTATTTCCCAAATCCTGTAATGGATACTACGAAAATAGACGATGCAGCTGCGTTATTGAATACCGCTAAAAAACCATATTTGTTAGTAGGTCAAGGAATTACCTTAGCGAATGCGGAACAAGAATTGTTGGATTTTGCAGAGAAATCAGGAATTCCAGTTGCTTCTACTTTATTAGGATTGGGTGCATTTCCACCAAATCACCCATTGTATGTTGGTTATTTAGGAATGCACGGAAATTATGCGCCAAATATTTTAACGAATGAAGCGGATGTAATTTTAGCAGTGGGTATGCGTTTTGATGACCGTGTAACAGGAGATGTTAGTCGTTATGCGAAACAAGCAAAAATTATTCATATTGATATTGATTTTGCAGAATTAAATAAAATTGTAACGAACGAGGTTTCGATTCATGCAGATGCAAAAGAGGCATTAGCATTGCTGACTACGAAAGTGGATAAACGTACACACGAATCGTGGATACAAGAATTTAGAGATGCTGAAAAATTAGAAGTAGAAGCAGTTATCGAAGATGCAATTCATCCAAAACACGACCGTTTACAAATGGCGGAAGTGGTGAATATGCTTTCTGAAAAAACAAACGGACAAGCTATTGTTGTAACGGATGTAGGTCAACACCAAATGGTTACTTCGCGCTATTACCAATACAAAGCACAAAACACCAACATTACATCGGGTGGTCTAGGTACAATGGGATTTGCTTTACCAGCAGCGATTGGTGCGAAATTAGGTAACCCTTCTAAAACGGTTGTAGCAATTATAGGAGACGGTGGTTTCCAAATGACAATCCAAGAATTAGGAACCATTTTACAATTTAAGATAGATGTTAAAATCTTAATCTTGAATAATAACTTCCTTGGAATGGTGCGTCAATGGCAAGAATTATTCTTCGAAAAACGTTATTCATTTACAGATATTGTGAATCCAAACTTTACGCAAATCGCGAAAGGATACGACATCGAAGCGAAAAAAATTGATCAACGTGTTGAATTAAGTGAAGCGCTAGACGCGATGTTGTCAAGTAAAGCTGCTTATTTATTAGAAGTAGTGGTAGAGCAAGAAGAAAATGTATTCCCTATGGTGGCAACAGGTGCTTCCGTATCTGAAATTCGTTTAAAATAAGAAAAGATGGAAAGTAACACATATAATATATCCGTATTTACAGAAAATAGCGTGGGGATGTTGAACCGTATCACGATCATTTTCACACGTAGAAATATTAACATCGAAAGTATTACTGCTTCCGAATCTGAAATCGAAGGAATCCACCGTTACACGATTGTGGTGAACGAGCCGAAAGAAACAGTGCGTAAAGTGATTTCACAAATTGAAAAACAAATCGATGTGGTGAAGGCTTTTTATCATTCGGATGATGAAGTTGTTTACCAAGAAATCGCGTTGTACAAATTACCAACGATTGCTTTAGCGAGTGGTGGTGATGCAGAGCGTATTGTACGTGCACACCATGCACGTATCTTGACCATCGAATCTGAATTTACCATTTTGGAAAAAACAGGTTACCCAGATGAGATCAAAGAATTGTTCACCGAGTTGAAACCATTTGGTTTGTTAGAGTTTGTTCGCTCAGGACGTGTAGCAATTTCTAAACCAATGAAAACATTGGAAGAGCATATAGAAGATATGAATAACGAGAAAATTATTTTGTAACAAAGTTTAGAAAATCTTCTTAATTATATAGTATCCGATTGGATTGACTGTAGTACTTATCGTTTTGGGGCTTTGCGAAGGTGGGGAAATCGAAGCACAAATGTTCAAATTAGCACAAATGGTGATTATAATTCCAATGCTCAAATTTAGTACAAATGCCCCACTTTTGCAAAACCCCTGTTAGCAGAAGGCTTTTTAATTCATGTTGCGATATTCTACTGCCGTCATTCCAGTTTTTGATTTGAATAATTTACTGAAATATTGAGGATATTCGAAACCAAGTTTATAAGCAATCTCATTTACAGAGTCATTCGTGTTCAATAAATTATTTTTGGCTTCTTCAATAAGGTAATAATGAATGTGGTCTTGTGCATTTTTTCCAGTTTCTTTTTTCAATAAATCACTTAAATAATTGGGTGATAGAAATAGCTGCTCGGCAAAATATTTAACACTTGGCAAACCTTTGTTTTGTAGTTCGGAAGAAGTAAAATAGCTAGTTAAACTATTTTCAAATCTAACAAGCAAATCGGTATTTGCCTTTTTTCTTGTAATAAATTGTCTGTCATAATATCGAGCACAATAATTTAATAGTAATTCAATATTTGATGTGATAAGGGTTTGACTGTGTTTATCAATATTTTCAGTTAATTCATTTTCTAATTTATTCACACAATCCAATAGGGTTTGTTTTTCTTTATCCGACAGATGCAATGCTTCATTTACTTCATAAGAAAAAAACGTATATTGATTCATTTTATTACCCAACGAAGAACCTCGAATTAAATCAGGATGAAAAAACAAACCCCAACCCACTATATCCTCTGTTGAGCTATCATCATTTTCAATTGTTATAATTTGGTTAGGTGCAATACATATTAAAGTTCCTTCCTGAAAATCATAGTATTCTTTACCATATCGCAATCTATTGGCACAATGGTTTTTGAACATGAGGGAATAAAATCCGCAAGTCAACTTTACTTCTTCCACCATTTCATGTTTCTCCAGTTTGGAAAAATCAACTACCGAAATCAAAGGATGCTTTAGAGCATCTTGTTGAAACAAGTCATTTAATTGACTGATGCTTTCTAATCTTATACTATTTTCCATCTTGGTTTTTTTATAAATACTTGAAGATCTCTCTATTCTCCAAAATTTCTGTTTCAGCACCATTCAACCCCACTTTGAACATTGCTAAAGCCAATTCCGAAGATTTTATACTTGCACCTTTTCCGAAATATTTGGTGATAGGATAAATAAATCTAAAAAATTGATACCCTATGTTTGGTTCTTTACGTTGTTCAACAGGATAAATATATCCTGGTCTGAAGGCGTGAAATTTTAAATTTAATAATGAAATTCGATTTTCAGCCATTCCCTTATATCTGGCAAAAAATGTTCTACTTTTTTCCGTTCTATCAGCACCCATTCCACTCAACATGCATAAAGTGGCTTTTGGACTTTCACGTTTTAAAGCAGTAGCAAATTCAGTGGCATAATTTACGGTGATTAATTTAAATATTGCATCTGGTACTTGACCTGTATAAACGCCAATACAAAAAAATGCAACATCAATTTCTTTGAACAAATCGATATGTTTCGAGTAATTTTCAAAATTTTCAATTACAATTTCTTTTAGCTTCACATGTTTTGTAATCGAAGGTTTGCGAACCAAACTTCTTACTTCGTATACCTCAATTGAGTTTAGACAATGCTCTAAAATCAATTTACCTATCATACCAGTGCTACCGGCTATTAAAATTTTCATTTTAACTGGCTCATTACAATTTTATCGAAAATCCTATCGCCCATGTTATTACGTAAGAAAATTGAAGTACTTGACAACTTACCTACTTTGTATCTTGTTTTTGGCTTTTTAGCAAGAATGATTTTAGAAATAGCGTCTGCTATCACTGAAGAATGATCACTTTTGCTGTAAAATTTTTCGGTTAGTTGTACTATATCGTTTGTAAGCTTTTTATACGGACCGTTGCCAGATATAGCAATAAGGGGATTTTTTCCTACTTCGGCTAATTCAGTAGCAATTGCCCCAGGTTGTAAAATGACTACATCAATATTAAATGGTTTTAATTCCAAGCGTAAACAATCGCTCCAACCCTCCAGAGCATGTTTTGTTGCATGATACCAAGCACCGAGTGGAGTATAAATTCTACCACCAACCGATGAGGTATTGATGATTAAACCTTTCTTTGATTTTCGCATATGAGGAATTACCTTTTGAGTAAGGCTTGCGAGCCCAAATAGATTTACTTCAAACTGCCTTCTCGCTTCTGCTATTGGCGTTTCCTCAACAGACCCGTATAAAGCATATCCTGCATTATTCCAAAGCACATCAATTTTACCTTCTTTTTGAATAATTATATCTATTACGTTTTGAATATCGGTTTCATTGGTAACATCCATTTGAATTGGAAATGCTCCGATTTGTTCAAGATCTTTCATGTTTTCTATTCTTCTAGCAACAGGATAGACTTTGTGTCCTTCTTTAATTAATTTCAAGGCGGTTTCTTTGCCCATTCCAGAAGATGCTCCAGTGATTAAAATTACTTTGCTCATTATTTTTATTTTAGTTGTTTAAAAAATTATGATGCAAAGTTGAGACTAAATGCTACCAAAGCTGTAAGACTTATTAAGGATTGTTGTATACTAATTCTCTTTTTTGATGATATTTCGGTTTTCTGAGCTTTTTGCTAACTTGTGAGTAAGCAACGCAGTTAATCCAATCGGATTTTTTTTTACTATTTTTCGTTACGATTTACTTTTTTGAAGAGTATTTCTAATATGGCTTTTTCAGTTTTGCTTTATCTTTATCATCTAAAGATTCTATCCAACCATCACCAAGAGTATTTATTATAAACATGTTAAAATTATTTCCATCGGGAGAACATGCAATTAAATTTTTATTTGGATCTTGTACACTTCCTTTAAAAAACATCTAATTGATATTCAATTAATTAAAATTAAATATTGACAAATTATATCTGGTAAAACATATTGTTTACTACCGCTTTTGGTTAGATAAATCCTTTTAGCAGAATAAATATTTAATTAAGGATCCAAAATAATAATGATTTGATTTTTAAAAGTAATTTGATGTTATCAAGAGTGGATTTTGGATTGTTTATTTTAAATTTATTTAAACGTACGAAATTCACCACTATTTCTTATGTGAAAAGCACCTGAAACTCCTCTAAACTCCTGATGTATATCATTCTGAAATCTAAACAATTGTATTGCATTTGGCGATATATTTGAATCTGTATATATATACATTTTCCCTGGATCATAACCAAGCTCAAGTGAAAAATCACCTCTTGCAGCAGCATCCAAAAACCATTTATTATCTATCGCAAAAGTATCTATTCTCCAATAGTCATAAGCATTCAAGGGTTCATTATTGTACAACTTAACGAGTTCTTTATCAACTTCTCCAAATAAAACAAACGGATACCAATCATAATTCGGCAAAGTTTTTACATTATGAGCATATACACCGATTGGAATATTTCCGTTTTTAATACCACTTTTAAACAAACCAAGTTTTTGAATTCTTAATCTGTTCGCTGGATGTGAGACATGAAATACATATCTGTTTGGTTTAATTTGAGTTCTCATACCTTTACCAATTTTTAATTCAATTATAAAATCACTTTTGGAAGCCAATTTGCACGGTTTTATTGGATTTATTGAACCCAACTTCTTCTTCGTTACAAATTGATTTAAGCATTTCCAAACTCAAGGGTTTATTATATAAAACCGATTGCACCTCAGTTCTTCTAACTACATTTTCAATTTGCGCACCTGTAAAATCAAATTCATCCACTAGCGTTGAAATTTGAGTATTCCTATCGAGGTCACTTAATTTGGTTTCCCATAATTCTTTTTGTTCCGCTTTCCCTGGTTTTTCAAATGCTATTTTATACAAAAAACGTCTTTCAAAAGCACTATCAAAATTCTTTTCAAGGTTAGTTGTAGCAATTAACACCCCATCAAAATGTTCCATTTCTTCTAAAATGATATTTTGAATTGCATTCAAAGAAAATGCCATTGAGTTTTCTAAATTGTCAAATCTTTTACTGATAATGGCATCCGCTTCATTTAGTAATAAAATTGGTTTTACTGATTTTCCTTTTGCAAATTCTCGATAATCGGTAAAAATACGTTTTACCAACTTTTCACTATCGCCATACCATTTTGATTTAACATCCGAAATATTTACTTTAATCACTTCCCTACCTGTCTGTTTCGCTAACTGATACACCATTTCTGTTTTACCAGTTCCAGGAGAACCATAAAATAAGATTGACATGCTTTTTGGCAATGCTTTTTGCTCCAACCTTAACATCAATTGATTATAATAATCCGTGTGTAGCACATTGGATATCTCTTCGTAAGATTTAGCCGTATTTGTTGGTAGAATTAGCTTTTTTGAAACAATTTTTTCTGGGCTTATTAAATCAAAATTGGTTGTATTACTTCCGGTAAAAAAGATGTTTTCTTCATTCATTTTTAGTTTTACTTTTTGAGTTAAAACAAATACTGCATCTCCTGGAAAGAACAATTCTTCTTGCTCTATTAAATCATTATTAGTTAACTCATTACGTTTATTTAACAAACTTTGGACAAATCGAACTTTATCTTTTTCAGTTTTAAAATACACCTTATAAAATTCATTGCCATCTACAGAATAATTGCCACATAATGATTGCCAAATAATATGAAACAAAAACAATTCAGATGTAACATTTGTATCATTAGCTTTCAAAAATAAAAAAAATGAAAATTGCGTTTCTTCCTTTAATTGCTTGTATTTATTTATTAATGTTTCAACATCTAATTCATTATCTTCAATCTTACTAATCCAGGCATTTATGGATTCAATAGCATCTAATAAAGTTTCTATTTTTTCGGCTTGTTTGGTATTGATTTTATCTCCAAATACTATTGCATCTGAAATGTCAGGATGAACAGAAAAACGAACATTCGAAAGTTTGGATGCAGCATACGAATTGGAATTTGTTTTTTTCTTCACTAAAAATTCATTTGCTACTAAAAATTCAATTTCCTCCATCTGTTTAATTAAAACAACAGGAGTAATTTTCAACACATCTTTTAGCTCATTAAACGTGCAATTCGTATCATTTTCGATGTTATAATAAAAAATAACAGACAACCAATATGCATGATTGGCTTTAAGCCCATAATATTTTGCTAATGTATTTAGCTCACGTTTATGCGATACTAATAGTTCTTTTGAAAAACCTTTATCTTTAGTTGCAATGTAGATTTTTTCGATTTTTTCAAGGATAGATAAATTAGCCATATGTAAAGAAATTTAAGGTGCTATTTCTATACGATGAAAAGAACCATTTATAACAAAAAAGAGCGTCGAAACGCTCTTTTTAATGCTATTAATTTTTACGCCACCACTTTTTCATGGGCTCTACTTTTTCATTTGTCAATGCTTTTCGATTAGTTATCGAATTTTCCATTAAACACATGAAAGACATCACTTTAATGGATTTGTTTAACACTAAACTATCTTCCTTGCTATCTCGCTCAATGCTGATTAGCTTTTTGAGTTTGTTAAACGCATTAATTTCATCTCGTAAATTCATCGCTCTTGTTTTGATATAGAACGATGAAATTGGGGAGATATAACAAGCGTGTTTTAATTTAATTTAGCAAGATTAAATACAATCATATATAGCGAAAGGGACAAAAGTCATTAGATTATTCCTTTGTCATACTTTTAGTTTCAAAAAATAAAAGTCGTTTATTTTGTCCCACGTAAAAGAATAGTCTTGGTTTAATGAAATGTCTTGACCGTAGGGTGTATCTGTTTTATATTGTAAACTTGTTCCTGCTTTATAACTTTTCCCATCCCTGAAGTCAAAATCTGCTGTGTCTTGTGAATAGTTATTTTGGTCATAATAATGATTATGGTCTGTAGCAAGAATAAAGTAACAAATGTCAATATTGTGATTTTTGTATAATTCAAGATTTGAAATGTCTTTGAAAACGTCATATCGGTTATTCGGTTCTCTGTGATTTTCTTTTTTGAAAAATTTCAATTCTATTGCGGCTGTTGTAGAAGAATTGTCGTCTTGATATTTAAGTAATAAATCCACTCTTGCTCTATCTGATTTGCTTTTAATACTAGTTTCGTTAAGCGTAATGTATGCTTCAAAATCAAGATGGAATTTTTCTTCAAGTCTAAATTCATAGAGTTGTCCTAATGTTTTTAAAATGTATCCAAACTCTAACTGAAATGAGTGTTCATTTCGTGCTGTCAGTCCTCCAAAAGCAAGTTTTTTAGTTAGAAGTCTGTATGCAGTTTCGATTATTTCCTCTGTCAATTTTTTTTGGCTTTCCTTATTCATATCTATTTAATTATTAATTTCCTAAATAACTTTTGGTATAGAACGATGAAATTGGGGAGATATAACAAGAATGTTTTAATTAAATTGAATTTATTTAGCTTCACTAAGAATTATTTCAATCATAGACTGAGAAAGAAGAAAACAATATATAAACTGAATCTATTTGAAATCAAATAAAATCTAACTTAATCATTTCTAAAAATTCATCCTTATTTTCATAAAAATCAGGGTAAAACAAATTTGTATAAAACCAGTTCAAATTCAAAACAACTTCATTTTCAACAGATAGTCGATTAATAATCCCTTGATTTAATTCAATATCATTTTTTTCTTTTATGATGTTTTGTTCAAATGCAAAATCAATAATTAATTCAAAAACTTCCATTTCAATTAATTCGACTTCTTTTAATGAATCTAATTCGTTTTCATTTAATAAATGAAATTTAATAGACAAATCAACTAATTCATCTTTAACTTGTTGTAAGTTTTTCATTTTTCGAAATTATTTACAAAAAATTATATGGGAATATTCCTATGTCTTTTATCAGGATGATAATTTCAAAAATGAATAAGATTACACATCTAAATAATTATTTTATTTGACCAATCATTTAAAATATATTGGACTTTCTGAAATCCTTTTGGAACTCTTGCTACTGGACTTGGGGAAACTAAATTTTCATTAAAAGAAAGTTTATTCAATTCGACTTTCCATTCTTTCAAATTACTCCCTTTTCCCCATGTAGAATATACATTACAATTATTTTTGTTTATGATTTTATTAATTTCAGATGTGTTATAATTTCTTATAAGTTTATTGTTTATGATTTTAGAATCACTATAACCTTTCCCTAGAAGAAATTGCAATTCATTTTCAGTAAAATAATCAGAATTTATTTTATTAATTGAATTAATCATATCAACACAAGCAATTTTATGCTTAATAATTAGTTCGAAAAAATTGGATGAATTTGGATTAAAATCAACTTTAAAAATTTGACTTAAAATTTTCCAAAACAAATTCTTTTCGCGACCATAATAATAATTAACATTTTCACCACCAGAGGGATTAAATGTTCCTACAAACAAATATTTAACCTCCCAATTTGGAAGATAAAATTCTTCATTTTGAAATTGATGGTTGATTTGATTAATACTCATAAAATATTTATTTATAAATTCTAAATTCAGTTTCTGAAATGATTTCTACATTTACTTCATCATTTAGCTTGAAATTCTTTTGATACCAATCTTTTAATTCATCTCTTCCATTAATTTTTCTATTTTGTTCTGCTAGAATAAAAGTTCTAGTAATCGGAGGATTATTCTCAATTATTAGACTTATTGGAATACCTCCTGATTTTGGAATATCATCCATAAATCTTACAGGAATTTGAATTATTCCTTTATTATAGTATTCTTTTCCAAGTTTTAATTTGAATGACTTTTTCATAATTATGATTTATTATTTTTCTTTAATAAATAATCACTACTGTCCGGTAAAAATAGAAATTAATCGATTTACATCCTAGAAGTATTGATTTTACTACGTTGATTCCTGATTTTTAAAAGTAAGCCCCCCCTTATTCAAGCAGAACTGAACTCTAATTGAAGTTGTGGATTATACTCTTTG
>CALPMT020000020.1 GCA_943324745.2 Chitinophaga pinensis
TTCCTTCGCATTGAAATAGGGTTGTTCTTCAAAAGACTTACCCAGTGTGTTGTTGATCAACTGACCTCTGGCTGTAAAGGTCAAGCTTAATACGAAACTATATATCAACAAGGTGAAGCGCACGATTTTTTTCTGCAAAAATAAAGTTACTTGTGAATTAAACAATGAAGTATCTAATATCCTGCGTAATTTTAGCCTTACAATCACCTTGTCATGGAAAAATTTGTCGAAAAAATAGCTTTATACATTCAAGAATCATCTGTTCCACTAGAAGATTGGATCGTAATTCTTCCTTCTGAACGTGCTAAGCAATACCTCCAGCAGGCTATTTATAACGCATATAAACATCCTGTTTTTTCACCAAGTATTTTAACAATCAATCAATGGGTGAAGCAACATACGGATGCAACAATATTGACCAAAACACGCTTATTGTTAACCCTTTTTGAAGTTCATACGCATCAAGGAAAAGAAGCAATTGACTCAGTTTTTGATGAGTTCCTAACTTGGGGAAACATCCTATTGTCTGATTTTGACGAGATGGAAAGATACCTTATTGATGCTAAATACCTTTTTAGAAACCTAACGGACATAAAAGAAATTGAAAACTGGAGTTTCGGAGAAGGTAAAGAGCTATCAGAACGCCAAAAACGATTTATGGAATTTTGGGGCCGTTTACCCGGATATTACCAAGAATTCAATGAAAAATTAAAAGCCAAGAACGCTACTTATGGGGGTAAAGCGTATCGAAATTTAACCGAAAATATAGATCGTGTTTTTAGCAATAATAAAAATGCGCATTTTCTTTTTTGTGGTTTTAATGCACTTTCTTTAGCAGAAAAGAAAATAATTAAACAATTATCTCAACTTGGTAGAGGTCACATATTATTTGATGTTGACGAATATTATTTTAATGATGATCAGCATGAGGCTGGCTCATTTATTAGAAACACAACGAATTATTTAGGAATTAAAAAACCAGATTATATCTCACATTCAATAGGTACTGAATCGAAAGACATTCAATTAATTTCATGTTCACAATCTACTGGTCAAGTAAAAGTCATCGGATCTTTATTGGAATCTTTTTCAACTAAAAAAATCGCAAATACGCTTGTGCTTTTAGCTGATGAAAGTTTGATTGTTCCTCTCTTAAATTCAATACCTCATAATGTTGGAAAAGCAAATATTACACTCGGATTACCTTTAAAAAATAGTGCAATAAGAACTTGGGTAGATTTACTTTTTAAAATTCAAGAAGGTATATTAAAATATAAACGGATTACTATTTATCATAAAGACCTATTAGCTTTTTGGAATCACCCATTCATGATTGCATTGATGTCTAAAGAGGAAGAAAAATTGATTCATGAGAAAGAACAAAGTATGCGAAAGTTCAATACAATCTTTCAACAAGTGAATAAAGTAACTATTTCTCCTCGTATAGACGAATTTTTACACTTAATATACACCCCTTGGGAAAACAAATGGGAAAATGCTATGGTTTACATTCGTAAACTCAATGAATTTTTGTTTGTACAACTTGATGAGAACAGCATGTATGAAAAAACACTTATCCACTGTTTTGATCATGCATTAATAGACTTTCAAAATTGTATTTCCGAACAATTCCCAACAATGTCAATACATACTTTCAAAAATTTATTTAATCAAGAATGGACCCGAGACACTATGGCTTTCTATGGTAATCCCTTAGATGGACTTCAAATAATGGGATTACTTGAAACACGATTACTAGACTTTAAAACTATTTTAGTAGTTGGAATGAACGAAGGGAAAATGCCACCTACAAATCCAATTCAAACACTCATTCCAATGGATTTAAGACAGCATGTTGGGCTGCCATTACCTCGAGATAAACAAGGTTTATTTGCACATCATTTTTATCGATTATTACATCATTGTTCGGAAATGTACATCACCTTTTCTTCGTCCATGGAAGGAGTAAACTCAAACGAACCCAGTCGCTATTTATTGCAATTAGAATTAGAATTAACGAAATATTCACCTTTAATAAATTTCACGAAAAAATTCTACACACTTCAATCAAATCAACAATCAACAAACATAAAATCAATATTTAAAACGAGTGAATTAGTTTTAAAATTAGATCAATTATTAATCACTGGTATTTCAGCAAGTGCTTTAAAAACGTTCTTTACTTGTCCCTTGGATTTTTATTACAAATATGTGCTTCGATTTGGTGAAGAGGAAAAAGTAGAAGAGTCTATTGAAAGTAATCAACTTGGAACATTTGTTCATGCTGTCCTTGAAAATCTATACCTTCCTTACGCTTTGAAAGATAAGAATGGATTAGATAAACAAACAAAACCTCCTAAGATATTAGTTGAAGATATTGACAGGATGATTAAGGCTTACCCTTTGGAAATGCGCAAATTATTTAGTGAACATTTTAATGGAGATGCCGAAGCGTTTTTAAAAGGGAAAAATTACTTAAGTTTTACGATGGCTTTAGAGCTCACAAAACGATTTTTTGAGTTTGAAAAAAAGAGAATATTAGCCCTTAACAACACTGGTATACGTATATTTAGTTTGGAAGAAAAATTCGAGGAAATAATTACAATTCAAGTCTTTAATGAACAAAAAGAAATTAAACTGAAAGGAGTCATTGATAGAATTGATGAAATAAATGATGAAATATATATTTGGGATTATAAAACAGGAAAGGTCGACATCAAAGATGTTGGTAAAGCATTAAAAAATTGTGATGATAAAGTTGATTTTTTAATCGAGTCTTCAAAAAACGCAAAACATTTCTTTCAATTAATGCTCTATTGTTTTTTATTCAATAAACGATTTAAACGAATTCCAAAAAGCAGTTCCATTATATCCCTAGTAAACATGAAAGAAAGTCCTTTTCAATTGTTTACTGAAGTTGTTACTATTCCAGAAATGATTCATTTGTTCCCAGAAGTACTTGGTAAAATTATGGAGGAAATTTATGATCCTAGCCAAGAATTTAATCACAAAGAACAATTTATGAGTTACTGTAGTTATTGTAATTAAACATTAAAAAAATTAGTTGCAATTAAATCCAACTCATAAACCTTATTCGTTTTAGGATATTTTACAAATATTTCTATACTATTACCTAGCTGTTCATCTAAAATAGTTAATGCATTTTCTAATACAACATCTATTTCAGAAATATTTATTGCTAATTCAATTTTTTTTTTTGGAAAAACAACATTACTATAATTAGCAAGTTCAAAACTAACGATCACCTGATTTTCGTGTATCATTAGTGCACGAAATATTTTTCCTTTGACACAAACAGAAAACATATATGTAAATTTTTTGTAAAATAAATTTACATTTTATTTACCAATGAACAATTAATTTTATGTATTATAAACAAAATAGTAAACCTAAATATATACTAATTAGAGGTCAATATTCTTTCAATCAAGTATTACAAAAAAACAAGAATTTTGGCCTCCTTTTGTTTATATTTGCTTCTCAAATTTTATCACCATGTTTAGAACTGATACGTGTGGCGAACTTCGCCTTGAAAATATAAATCAAACTGTAACCCTTGCAGGATGGGTTCAACGTTCGCGTGACCTAGGAGGTATGACCTTCGTAGATCTTCGAGATCGTTATGGAATCACTCAATTAGCCTTCAATTTGGAGGAAAACGAATCACTTTGTTTACAAGCAAGAAAGTTGGGTCGTGAGTTTGTGATTCAAGTAGAAGGAACTGTTATAGAACGTTCTAGTAAAAATAAAAACATCTCTACAGGTGAAATTGAAATTCTAGTTACAAAATTAACGATTCTTAATGCTTCTGTTACTCCTCCATTTACCATTGAAGATGATACAGATGGCGGGGAAGAGCTTCGTGCACAATTTCGTTACCTAGATTTACGTCGTGGTCCAGTGCAAGAAAAATTACGTTTACGTAATCGTGTTGCGTTAGAAACACGTAAATATTTAGATAAAAACGATTTCTTGGATGTAGAAACTCCATACTTAATAAAATCTACACCAGAAGGAGCGCGCGATTTCGTTGTTCCAAGTCGTATGAATGCTGGGGAGTTTTATGCTTTACCGCAATCTCCACAAACATTCAAACAATTATTAATGGTTTCTGGTTTTGATCGTTACTACCAAATCGTGAAATGTTTCCGTGATGAAGATTTACGTGCGGATCGTCAACCAGAGTTTACCCAAATCGATTGTGAAATGGCGTTTGTAGAACAAGAAGACATATTAAATATGTTTGAAGGTTTGGTGAAACACGTTTTCCAAGAAGTGAAAGGGGTAACTTTTGATGGAGATTTCCCTCGCATGACCTATGCGGATGCGATGGAGAAATATGGTTCGGATAAACCAGACATTCGCTTTGATTTAGAATTTGTTTACCTGACAGATTTAGTGCAAAATAAAGGATTTGTTGTTTTCGATAATGCAGAAACAGTCATTGCAATAAATGCTAAAGATTGTTCGGAATATACGCGTAAACAATTAGATGCTTTGACAGATTGGGTAAAACGTCCGCAAATTGGAGCGACTGGTCTGATCTATTTAAAATACAATGCAGATGGTACCTTAAAATCTTCTGTAGATAAATTCTATAGTCCAGAAGAATTGGCTTTGTGGGCTGAAAGAGCAAACATGCAAGCAGGTGATTTGTTATTAGTACTGTGTGGTGGTTTAGATAAAACACGCAAACAAATGAATGAGTTGCGTTTACACATGGGGAATGAATTAGGCTTACGTAATCCAAATGTATTCAAACCTTTATGGGTAATGGACTTCCCCTTGTTAGAATGGGATGAAGAAAACGAACGTTACCATGCAATGCACCACCCATTTACTTCTCCAAAACCAGAAGATTTCGCTTTGATTGATACGGATCCAGGAAAAGTGAGAGCAAATGCATACGATTTAGCAATGAATGGGGTTGAACTAGGAGGTGGATCCATTCGTATTCATGACCGTGCATTGCAAGAACGTATGTTTGAATTGTTAGGTTTTACCCCGGAAGAAGCGCAAAAACAATTTGGTTTCTTATTAAAAGCATTTGAATATGGTGCGCCGCCACACGGAGGTTTAGCATTTGGTTTAGACCGTTTGGTAGCAACCATGGGTGGTTCTGACTCGATTCGTGATTACATCGCATTCCCTAAAAACAACAAAGGTCGTGATGTAATGATTGATGCTCCATCGACTTTAGATGACAAACAATTACAAGAACTTGCAATTCAAGTAAGTACTTTATAAGTTATATATTTATTCCTCTTGTAGTTAGTAACACGCTACAAGAGGAATTTTTCACAAAGTGACACGTCTATAACCAAGTACTTTTTCAGTAGAAAACGGTTTTAAACAAACTGCTCCATCCTGGTTTCCACCAAATACATAGATAAGATTTTTTTCTTTATCTGCCTTGATGAAAAAGCCCACATGTCCTTGCCATCCTTTTTCTTTTCCACGCCAAAAAACAACAATGTCACCTGGTTGAGGTTCTTTTACGGCAATTCCAACTTTCATCCAATCTTTTGCTAAAAGAGAATGGGGGTGAGAAACACCAAGTTCTTCCATACAATAATTCACAAACGCTGCACACCAATTTACTTCGTCGTTTTTGATTGTTGTAAAACCTGTACGGTGAAAAAACTGCATGATTTTTGGGTTGTTTCCAGAGGTATAACTACTAACCATGTTGTAACTGAGTGCTGTTTTTAGTACTTTTTTCTGTTGTACCGTAAGGGCAATACCACAATAGTTTTCCAAGGTATCGTTAAAGTTTTTCAAACTCCTTTTTTCTACAGTATAGATTGTAGTGCTTGACTTTTCGAGTGATTTTAAGTCCTTTTGTCTGTTTTTATTTAGGGTTTGTTCTGCCAGTTTTTTAGCGAACTCGGCTTGTCTTTTTTCTACTTCCGCTCTTTCTACTTCAAATTCTTTGTAAATCGCTACTGAATCTCCATAAATCGCAATCATGGTTTGTACACGCTTTAAACTTTTACTCGGAAACTTAACAAATTCACTTTTTGTAACCTCTATAGCCTTTTCTTTCAGTGCACGTAAGGCACTGGTATCCGCAATCATCATGGTTTGTATCCGTGAATCTTTGTGTTTTAAAGCAGAATTTAAATGCCCAAGTATTTTATCGAGTACACTAATTGACTTTGTTTGCATGCCTTTGGTGTGATACAAACTCATACCTAAACAATAATGCACAAATCCATTTTTTCCGTCTTTATGAAGCGCTTTTTTAGCAAGTTGTGTACTGCGCTCGAAATGGTTATGGGTATAATTCCAACCAATTCGGAATTCTTTCCATTTAGATACAGTAGCTAATGTTTGAAAAGCAAGACTGATAAAGATGCAGGTCACTAATAGGAACTTGTTCATGGCCGTAAAATTTAAGAATGAATAAATGCGTTGGGATTATAGTACTAACGTAACTTAAAATCACTTTCGTATTTTTTGACTGTCATTTTCTTTATTTTATTAGTTACATCAAAAAGAAGTCTTTAACATATACGATTCTTAAATTAGCTGCGTTAGTATAAGTATCGTTCGAAATCTTTTATACCATGAACTGTATTTTTTCTATCCTCTTTTTAGTATGTTTCAGTGGTTCGATACTGGCAAAGGATTCGTATGAAGTCTATTTTAGAGACGAACGGGAAGATGTAGCTAAATTTTTGCAAGCTAACCAACAAAAAATGGTGCAAAAAGCCATTAAATTCCACCATGAAAATGATTTTGTGACGGCAATTGTTTACCCAGAGTTATTACGTTATAATTACATACAAGATTTTATCGAAACATCCGGTTTGGAATTGATCTATATGCGTTATGGTGCTAAAACAGCAGATTTTTCCATTGGTCACTTTCAAATGAAACCGTCCTTTGCAGAACACATTGAAAAGTATATCGAGAATAATGAATCTGATTTTCAACAATATATAAAATTGATAATTGCTCAAAAAGCAAAGCCAGTATTACAGCGAAAATTGCGTTTAACTCGTTTGAAACAAATGGATTGGCAATTGACGTATTTACATGCATTTATTGCTATATGTGATCACAAGTTTCATTTTATAAAATTTACTACTACCAAGGATAAACTTCGATTTTATGCTGCTTGTTATAATATCGGTTTTCATAAGAAGTACCAAAATATTCTTCAAAATGAAAATAGCAACACCTTTCCACATGGACCAAAATACCTTGGAACGCAATTTTGTTATGCTTCCATTGCATCTGCGTATTATCAAAAAACAAAAAGCCTATGACTTGATGCTACTTAACCTTTAATCTTCATCCCTATGAAAACAATACACGCGATTATTACTAACTGTATACTGGTTAGTGTTCTCATACTAGGTGCTTGCAATACATCTGTTACTAAAAACAATGCAAAAGCAAAGAATAAATTAGCATATACTTCGCCTTTCAAATCGGTGTCTTTACCAGAAGAGAATTTTGTAATACAACCTAATGTAAGTCAGATTATTACAACGAAAAACGGCTCAAAAATTTACATCGATTCATTCAGTTTGGTGGATAAAGATGGCGCTCCAATTACAGAGCCAGTTACTTTACATCTACAATCCATCATGGATCCTGCTGAAATGCTAACTTCTGGTATCCCAATGAAGTATTCAGATAGTGAAAAAAAAGATGTTCCTTTTCAATCTGCTGGAATGTTTGAAATGCAGGCATCTACTGCCTCCGGACAAGAAGTGATGATTGATAAACAACATCCAATTAAAATGGATTTATCTAGTTATTCTGCCGAAAATGGATTTTCTAATTATATGCTAGATAAAAAAACAGGGCTTTGGACAAAAACGGAAGAAGAAACTATAATCCCAAACATGGACAAAGAAATAGTACGTCGTCAAATTTCCAAATTGAAAGATAAAACGGCTTTTAATAATGAACTTTTTGTCTTTAATTTCTTCGATCTTTTGGATATTTACTTAAATCAAGATTACCGAGAAATTACGAAGTACTTCGAAAATCCTAAAAAAGCAATTCCAAAACGATTGTTAAAGTATGGAATTGATTCTGAAAATATTTTGTGTTACGATGCTGTCGAACTAAATAATAGTAAAGAGTCATGTAACCGTATTATTTGGGAGCGTGTTGACAGAAAGAAATTTCCAAATTGGAAAAAAGCATCGTATGCTAAATTAGTAAAGAAAGCGGAAAATGTCTATGAACTTACCTTTTCTAACCCGGATGATAAAACGGAAACGTTTACCACCTTAATCCGACCTAAAATGACCATCAAAAGTTTGTTTAAGTTCGGACCTGAAAAATGGGATGCTAATTATGCAGAAACTTTAAAAGAAATTCAAGAGCAAGAACGTACGCTTGCAAAAATGAATGACGTGATGAGAACATTGACGATTAGTCAGTTTGGGGTGTATAACTGTGATCGTTTTTATCAAAATCCAGAGGCTTTCGAAGCAAAAGTAGAACTAGTAGTTCCAAAAGGAAGAAATGGCTTTGTGCCAGAACGTTATTTCTACGTAAGCAAACGCGACAAAATCAGTATCGATTATGCCTTCACTAAAAAATTACTTCTTATGCAAGATGAATCTGCCGCTTTATACACTGTTTTAGAAGGAGATGTACTGGCAAAAGTGGATGCAGAGCAATTACGTAAATGTTCGAAAGACAATCCAACTACTCAAAAACTGACCTTTAAGCCAGTTACTAAAATCAATAATACCAATGAACTAAAAGAACTCATGGGGATTTAACCTAAAAACAACCTAGGCTACCAAAAAATGGTAGCCTAGGTTGTTTATTTATTCAAATAAAATTGGCAATTATTGCAACACAATCTTTTTGTTTTCTATAGATATGCCATTAGAATCAACTATATGTAACACATATACCCCTTTTGCACCTAATGTTTTTAATGCAATTTCGGTTTTACTAGAAGTTACAGGTGCATTGTAAATTTGCTTTCCTTGTATATCTAAAATACGGTACGTATATCCTGCTAATGCTGGTGAATCAATAGCGTCAATAATCAACACATCCGATGTTGGATTTGGATAAACAGTAATGTTTGTTACAGTATTTGCTTTAATTCCTGTGGTTAATTGGAAGTGTATTTTCAAGATACTAACGGTGTCATTTATGGTAATTTTTGTGGTAATTGTATCATACTTTGTTATTGTATTTATAACTTTTACTGTATCATATTTTGTTACGCTACAAACATTTCCTACTGTATCTGCTACAATCGTTGTCTTACTAGCCGAACCACTACATCCTTGTGGGCTTGTGTAATTATAAGTAATTGTTTTCTTACCTAATTTCAAAGTTGCTGGATTAAACGAAGAACCTATTACGCCTTCTCCACCATAACTACCACCAGTAGGATTTCCAACTAATTGGATAGGAGAACTTGTTTTTAATGTATATGCATTTATCGAGTTTAACGAAACAGTTGGATTTGCGTTTACAGTAACTGCCGTTGCCGATGACGTAGTATTACATGCCCCGTCAATAACTTTTACCGTATAATTTCCAGAGGTAGATGCATTATATATGCTTGATGTAGCTCCGTTAATGATGTTTCCATTGTTATACCACTCATACGTATAATTTGCACCAGTAGACGCGTTAAGATTTACAGAACCTCCTTGACAAAAAGTTGTCGTAGATTGAGGCGTGATGCTTGCATTAGGGTTTGTACATGTTGGTGTTGAAGTGTACAAACCTGTAATTTCTTTTTCATCTAATGCTCGATTGAAGTATGCTATATCATCTATGATTCTTTCTCCAATAACATTATTATTAATATTCTGTTGATTTCCAATTTGTAACAAAGAATTCGTGAAATCAATTGTAATTTTATTAATATTTTGGGTTAATAATAATTTGTTGTTTAAATAAATAGAAAGAGTGTTGTTGTTTTTTATGAATATATAATGATTCCAGTTATTTAGTTCGTTAAATTCTGTGTATGGGCTTGTTTGATTTATAGTTGTAAAATTTGATTTGGATGAAACAAAACCATAAACCTGATATTTACCAGCACCGCAAACTTGATCATTTTGATCTATTCGCAACCCGCACCCTCCGTATGTACTTGCATCATTTGGCCCGATTTTAAATAAATTTAATGAAGTGTAACTGAATGTAGAATTCAATTTGAACCACAGTGATATTGTAAAATTTTGTGATTGAAGATTTGCACTATTACAGGTAATAGCATTGCTATTTATATTAAACTTTTGGGCATTATTTATTTGATTATTCCTATCACTCGTTAATGTCGCCCCATTTACCGTTCCATGATTCCCATTCCCACTTTCATCATTGGCGTTCCCATTAAAAGGCCACCAGCCAACTAATCCATTCGATGGGACATAATTCGGCACATTTTGTGCCATTACATTTGTTGCAAATAGTATTGCAATAATAAGTTGTACGTAATTTTTTTTCATACTTCATATATTTAGTTTACCCGTCCCTAAGTAGTTATAAGTAAAATAAAAAAGCGTGGGACAGTTGCAATACTTGTAAAAGAGGGAGTCGAAGCCCTGTACACAAAGTAAAGCAACGCCCACGCCTATGGCATGAGCGTTTAACTCTAACTTCCCTGTGTACATTGAATTTTCGACTTTTCTTTTACAGGCAGTTTAGCAAACGCTAATTTTTCTAATAAATCACTCTCGTTTGAGATTAGCACAAACTTACTTGAAATTGGCTTATTCGTCAAATAAAATTTTCTGTTTTTTCTAAAATTGATAGGTTTATTTTTATAAATAATTTGTTTGTGTACCTAGAATCTACTATTATCGTACCTTTAAGTCAAATAAAAGAATAAGGCAATGCTAGATATAGATAACTACCTGGATAATCATTACATACATAGAAGTAATTGGCTACGTGCAGCTGTTTTAGGTGCAAACGATGGTATTCTTTCTATAACGAGTATTGCTATTGGTATTGCTGCAGCGAGTAATTCGCGTGAACCGATTGTGTTAGCTACCATTGCCGGCCTAGTTGCTGGTGCATTGGCAATGGCTGCCGGAGAATATGTGTCGGTAAGTTCCCAAATGGACACCGAAAAAGCAGATATCGCCCGAGAAGCACAAGAATTAGAAGATATGCCGGAAGAAGAATTACAAATTCTAGCAACCATCTACGAACAAAGAGGATTGTCCAAAGAAACTGCCATGCAAGTAGCTAAAGAACTTACTGCAAAAGATGCGTTGGCTGCGCATGTCCGCGATGAATTAGGTATCAATGAAATAAGTCAGGCAAATCCTATCCAGGCTGCATTGGCTTCTGGTGCCGCTTTTACACTCGGCGGAATATTACCGCTTATAGTCGTGCTTTTTTGTCCTTTATCAGGAATGGAATATGCCTTGTATGCCTCGTCGATTCTCTTTTTAGTACTACTCGGAACAATCGCCGCAAAAACTGGTGGTTCCAGCATTAAAAAAGCAATCTTGCGCATCACCATTTGGGGCACCCTCGCAATGGGGTTAACAGCACTTGTGGGGTACCTTTTTGGAGTAAATGTATGATAATTTTATATCTTTACGCTTTCAAAAAAATAAGCAACAAACATGGAATATAAATTTCGCGAGATAGAGACCAAATGGAGAAATTTTTGGGCCGATAATCAAACATTTAAAACACCTGACACTTCGGATAAACCAAAATATTATGTGTTGGACATGTTTCCCTATCCTTCTGGAGCAGGTTTGCATGTAGGTCACCCACTTGGGTATATCGCTTCAGATATTTATGCACGATATAAACGTTTGAAAGGCTTTAATGTATTACATCCAATGGGATATGATTCTTTTGGTTTGCCAGCAGAGCAATATGCGATTCAAACGGGTCAACATCCAGCAGTTACCACAGAAGAGAATATATTACGTTACCGTGATCAGTTAGATAATGTTGGATTTTCCTATGATTGGTCGCGCGAGGTGCGCACTTCAAGTCCAGAATATTATAAATGGACGCAGTGGATTTTTATGCAGTTGTTTGATTGTTATTATGATAACACCAAAGATAAAGCAGAACGAATTTCTTCGTTAGTAGAAGTGTTTGAAAAAGAAGGAAATAAAAGTATAAATGCTTGTTCCGATTGTGAAGTTGCTTTTACAGCGGAGGAATGGAATTCGTATGATTCCAAACAAAAAGAAGATGTACTACAAACGTATCGTTTGGCATTTTTGGCAGACTCATGGGTGAATTGGTGTCCAAAATTAGGAACAGTGTTAGCTAATGATGAGATTGTGAATGGAGTATCGGAACGCGGAGGTCATCCAGTAGAACAAAAATTAATGCGTCAGTGGTCGATGCGTATCAAAGCGTATGCGGAACGTTTATTGACTGGTTTGGAAGGATTGGATTGGACAGATTCAGTGAAAGATATTCAACGGAATTGGATTGGAAAATCAACGGGTTGTTCATTGAAATTCCAGCTTGCGGAAGAATTACAGATTACAGATTCCACATTGACAGATTCAGTTATAGAGGTGTTTACTACACGTCCTGATACAGTATTCGGTGTTTCATTTATGGTACTAGCTCCAGAACATCCTTTGGTTGATTTAATTACTACAGAAGAATATAAAACTGCAATCGAAGAATACAAGAAAACTGCAACTTTAAAATCAGAACGCGATCGTCAGTCAGATGTGAAGAATATTTCAGGTCAATTTACAGGAGCTTATGCGTTACACCCATTCACAGGAGATAAAATTCAAATTTGGATTGGTGATTATGTCTTGGCATCTTATGGCACTGGAGCAGTAATGGCGGTTCCATGTGGTGATCAACGTGATTGGGATTTTGCGAAACATTTTAATATTGAGATTAAAAATATTTATGAAAACATCGACATTTCAGAAGCTGCTTATGCAGATAAATCAGGTAAGATAGCAAATTCCGATTTTCTTTCAGGAATGGAAGTGAAAGATGCAATGAAAAATGCAATCTCAGTAATCGAAGAACGTGGATTAGGAAAAGGGAAAACAAATTACCGATTACGTGATGCAGTATTCTCTAGACAGCGTTATTGGGGGGAACCATTTCCGGTATATTACCAAGACGGTTTGCCAAAAATGATCGATGTAAAACATTTGCCAATAGTTCTTCCAGAAGTAGAAAAATACTTGCCAACAGAAGATGGTCAACCGCCTTTAGGCAACTCAAAATACTGGGCTTGGGATACAACTAAAAAAAACGTTGTATCTAATGATTTAATTGACAATAAAAATGTGTTTCCGTTGGAGTTAAATACCATGCCAGGTTGGGCGGGAAGTTCCTGGTATTTCTTGCGTTACATGGATGCAAACAATACAGAAGCATTTGCAAATAAAGAAAAAGCGGACTACTGGAATAGCGTTGATTTATACATTGGTGGTTCGGAACATGCTACAGGTCACTTATTGTATGCGCGTTTTTGGAACAAGTTTTTATTCGATCAAGGATTTATATCTTTTGAAGAGCCTTTTCAAAAAATGATCAATCAAGGAATGATTTTGGGAAGAAGTAGTTTTGTTTACAGAACTATTGATGGAAATACATTTGTAACAGCTTCTAAAAAAGACCAATATACTACTATTCCATTGCATGTTGATATTTCGTTTGTGGATAATGACAAATTGGATATCGACGCATTTAAACATTGGCGTGAGGAATATAAAAATGCGGAATTCATTTTAGAGGACGATGGTTCATACGTGTGTGGTACCGAAGTGGAGAAAATGTCTAAATCTAAATTCAACGTGCAAACACCCGATGAGTTGGTAGAAAAATTTGGTGCAGATACCTTGCGTATGTATGAAATGTTTTTGGGCCCTATTGAACAAGCGAAACCATGGGATACGAAGGGTATCAATGGAGTACATAATTTCTTGCGTAAATTCTGGAGATTGTTTCACCAAGGACCAGATAATACATTCTTAGTTTCAGAAGGCGAAGCAAGCAAAGATGCATTAAAAACCTTACATAAAACCATTCAAAAAGTGACTTCTGATTTAGAGCGTTTCTCTTTTAATACGGGGGTTTCCAATTTTATGATTGCAACGAATGAATTAGGTGAACAAAAATGTAATAACCGCGAAGTCTTATCAGAATTGGTTGTTTTATTGTCACCTTATGCTCCACACATCTGTGAAGAGTTATGGGTCAAACTCGGTAATGAGGCAGGAACTTTAAGTAATGCAACCTTTCCAATGTGTAATGAAGCTTATTTGGTTTCAGATTCGTTCTCCTACCCAATTTCTTTTAACGGTAAAGTGAGATTCAAAGTAGATTTACCGACAAGTATGGCAGTAAAAGAAATTGAAGAGCACGTTCTGGGCATGCAAGAGATGAATAAGTATATGGAAGGAAAGGCACCAAAGAAGTTAATTGTAGTTCCAGGTCGAATCGTAAACGTCGTATTATAATCATAATTTAATTTGCTTTTTCTTCGTTCAACGTTATTATTTATTTTATCATTTACTTTAGTAAACTCAAAAATAAATAACTTGTTTGCCTCGAAAAATCTAAATTAAATTTCGATTATGTAATTTTAAACTATGAAAACAAAATATCGTTTATTAATTGTTGCCATTATTCTAGGGATAGGATCTTGTGGGATAATTGATCCAAAAAATAAAGGGAAAGGTTTTAATATATTACCGCTTTCTGCCGACAAAAATTTTGGTGTACAAACTGAAAAACAAATTGCTGCAGACTCTAAGCAGTTTCCGATACTGGATCCTAATCAATACCGAGAGATATATGGGTATGTAAATAAGGTGAAAGATAATATCTTAAATTCTGGGAAAGTGGATTATCGCGATGATTTTGCATGGAAAATCCATATTATACACGATGACAATACATTGAATGCATTTTGCACTCCTGGAGGATACATTTATGTCTACACTGGCATCTTAAAATTCTTGGAAAGTGAAGACCAATTGGCAGGAGTATTGGCTCATGAGATAGGTCATGCAGATATGCGCCATTCAACCAGACAAATAACTACGATGTATAGTCTACAAATAGTAGTAGAAGTTGCAGAAATGATTGCTTTAGGGCAAACAACACCGCAAATGAATCAATTGGGATTGGGGTTAATAAATTTAAAAAATTCAAGAGCTCATGAAACAGAAGCAGATCAACGATCTGTTTTGTATTTATGTGGTTCTCCTTATAATGCAGATGGTGCAGCAGGATTTTTTGAGAAATTACAAAAGACCAGTCAGGGTGGAAAAGTTCCTGAGTTTTTAAGTACGCACCCAAATCCTGAGAATCGCATTGAACATTTTCATAATGCACGAGTAGGAATGGGTTGCATCGGTAAAAACAATTTCAAAGAGGACTACGTTAAAATGATTGCTAAACTACCTAAATAACTAGTGATGCTATTATATTTAGATTCAAAAAGATACATCGACACTTCGAAAGGATCAGATATTTCAATACCACTTTCAAATGACGAACAAAACCCCTTGGCGTGGTATGTAGACAAACCTGTTTTTGAACCTGTTCGTACAGAAGGATTTATTGGATTAGTATCTGAAGGTAGTAGTACTAATTTTAGAAATATTTCATTCAATCCGCACGGTCATGGCACGCATACGGAATGTCTGGGTCACATTACTTCAGAGATACATTCTGTCAATAAAAAACTAAAAAATTCGTTCTTTTTAGCTGAAGTAATTTCAATAACTCCAGAGAAAATTTGGAATGAAAAAGATCAGTGTTTTGACGAGGTAATTAGTTTAATTCAAATGACGAATGCTATTCAAAGCTCGACGGTAGAAGCAATCGTATTAAGAACTACACCTAACGAACTTTCTAAAAAACACAAAAACTATTCGTCTACTAATCCACCGTATTTGGATGTCGCATGTGTAGCATTATTAAATCAAAAAGGTGTTCACCATTTTTTAATTGATTTGCCATCTGTAGATCGAGAGAATGATGAAGGGAAATTATTATTTCACCATGCCTTTTGGCAAGTACCATCCAATCCTCAATTTCATAAAACCATTACCGAGTTTATTTATGTGGATGATTCTATTCAAGATGGTTTGTATTTGCTCAATTTACAAACTGCTCCATTTGAAAATGATGCTACTCCTAGTCGACCTGTACTTTTTGAAATCTTGAAGAAGTAATGCTTCCAGAAAAGAACAATTCAGAATTAGAAGAACGATTCAATCACGAACAATTTCGTTTAAAAACACAATTACAACTTACTAAAGATTTTGGAGTACATGGCTTTGAATTTGCTCAGCAATTTTCTGAAAATGCTTATTCCATTGAAAGATTAGTGGACACAGTTTCGGAGGCATTAATGTATATGATTGAAAAACAAGCATCCAGTTGGCATCCATTGTTATATACCATGGATGTTTCCGAACAAACCTATTTACAATTAGCGACTTCCAACGAACCCAATTGGATGGAAGAATTTACATGGGTTGTACTACGAAGAGAAGCATTGAAAGTGTTTTTTAGAGAAAAGTATAGTTAACCAAAATATTCCCCTAAAATTTCCCCTCAAAAACATTTTCTTTGTAACTTCGCTTTTCTATAAAAATGTTCTAAAAACATGGATAAAGTAACCTACGTTGGGAATGCGGATGTAACAGCGATTGATTTCTTATACAAATCATATCAGCAAGATCCTGAAAGTGTTGATATTGGGTGGAAAAAATTCTTTGAAGGATTTGAATTTGCTCAAACAAATTATGATGAAAAAGGAGGTGTTCCTGAGAATTTTCAGAAAGAATTTAAGGTGATAAACTTAATCAATGGCTACCGTACACGTGGACATTTGTTTACCAAAACCAATCCTGTACGTGATCGTAGAAAATACGAACCAACATTAGCGATTGAAAATTTTGGATTGATTGAAGCTGATTTGGCAACTGTTTTTCAATCTGGAACACAAGTTGGCATTGGTCCAGCGACATTAAAAGAAATCATTGATCATTTAGAAGAAACCTATTGCCAGTCGATCGGTATCGAGTATATGTATACACGTGAACCAGAGCGTTTAGAATGGATTAGAAATAAAATAGAACTTAAAAATCGTCCAAAATACGATGCAGCTAAAAAAATCGAAATCTTTTCGAAACTAAACCAAGCAGCTAGTTTTGAAGCTTTTTTAGGTAAAAAATACGTAGGTCAAAAACGTTTCTCTGTCGAAGGTGGCGAGGCTTTGATTCCTGCATTAGATACCTTAATTCAAAAAGGAGCCGATTTAGGGATTGAATATTTTGTAATGGGAATGGCTCACCGTGGTCGTTTAAATACTTTAACAAATATTTTCGAGAAACGTCCACAAGATATTTTCTGTGAATTTGAAGGAAAAGAATTCGAATTTGAAGGAAATTTTGATGGCGATGTTAAGTATCACCAAGGATATACCTCGGAGATTACTTCTAAAAGTGGTAAAAAGGTAGGATTGACTTTGGCTCCAAATCCTTCTCATTTAGAGGCGGTAGATCCTGTTGTTCAAGGTATAGCACGTGCTAAATTAGATTCAACTTTTCATGATGAGTCTAAAGTTTGTCCAGTAATGATTCACGGCGACGCAGCAGTTGCAGGTCAAGGTATCGTTTACGAAGTTATTCAAATGGCACAGTTGGACGGTTACCGTGCAGGAGGAACAGTTCACATTGTGGTAAATAATCAAGTTGGATTTACAACGAACTATTTAGATGCACGTTCATCTACATATTGTACAGACGTTGCTAAAACTACTTTATGTCCAGTTTTCCACGTGAATGGGGATGATGTAGAAGCGGTTTTACAAGCTGTTGAAATGGCGATTGAATACAGACAAGTATTCCACCGTGATATTTTTATTGATTTATTATGTTACCGTAAATACGGTCACAACGAAGGAGATGAGCCTAAATTCACACAACCTCATTTATATAACATTATTGCTAAACACCCAAATCCAAAAGATATTTACTTAAAACAAATCTTAGGAGAAGGAGTTATCACCAAGGAGAAAGCAACCGAAATTGAAGAAGCATATACTAATTTCTTAGAGGAACAACATGCAGCTTCTAAACAAAACGAGAAAGCAATTGTATGGGATTTCTTAAAAACTACCTGGGAAGGTTATAGACACTCGACTTCTGAGGATTTCGTAAAATCTATTGAAACTGGTGTTGACAAAAAACAATTAGAACAGTTAGGACATAAATTAGCGACGCTTCCAGAAGGAAAAAAATACTTCCGTAAGATCTCTAAAATATTCGAAGACCGTTTAAATGCGGTAAAGGATGATAAATTGGATTGGGGAACTGCTGAAATGTTGGCGTACGCTTCTTTATTAGTGGAAGGTCACCCTGTTCGTTTATCTGGTCAAGATGTAGAGCGTGGGACATTCTCTCACCGTCATGCTGTTGTTAAAACGGAAGATACAGAAGAGGAAGTAATCACATTAAACCTATTAGCTGATAAACAAGCGAATTTCAGTGTTTACAATTCCTTACTGTCTGAATACGGTGTATTAGGATATGAGTACGGATATTCTTTAGCAACACCAAAAGGTTTAACGATTTGGGAAGCACAATTTGGAGATTTCTTCAATGGAGCACAAATTATGATTGACCAATTCATCACTGCTGGTGAAGATAAATGGTCGACTCAATCCGGATTGGTAATGTTATTGCCTCACGGTTATGAAGGACAAGGTGCTGAGCACTCTTCCGGTCGTATGGAGCGTTTCTTACAACAAGCTGCAGATCATAATATTCAAGTAGTGAATACATCTACTCCAGCGAATCACTTCCATTTATTACGTCGCCAAGTAAAACGTGATTTCAGAAAACCATTGATTGTTTTTTCTCCAAAAATGTTATTGCGTTACCCAAGTGCAGTATCGACGTTAGAAGAAATGGCAACTGGAAATTTCCAAGAAATAATTGATGATAAAAAAGCAAACAGAAATCAAGTAGATACCGTTGTATTTTGTTCGGGTAAATTCTTCTATGAGATTTCTGAAAAAGCAGCTGAATTAGGAGTTGAGAATATGGCTTTTGTTCGTATTGAACAGTTATACCCATTCCCACAACAACAATTTGACACATTAGTTGCGAGTTATCCAGGAGCCAAAAACCTAATTTGGGCACAAGAAGAGCCTGAAAACATGGGTGCATGGAGACACATAGCAATGACATTAAGACATTTACCAATCATTGGCATTACACGTCAAGCGTCTGCTGCAGCAGCAGAAGGATCTTCTTCTTTACACAAACGCAGATTGAAAAAATTGCATGATGATTTGTTTCAGTATGCAAGTAACTATATAAAACAATAAGGGGCTTTTAGAAATTAGATTTTTTGAGGCAAACAAAAATTTAACCCGCAGTTTACATTGGTAAATGAGGAGAGAAAGCTTTGCTTTCGAAGACCAAACGGTAGTGCAGGAATTAAATTTTGAAGTTGAACGAAGAAAAAAGAATTTATTAAAGTCACTAAAAAATAGAATAGCATGTCAGTATTAGAAATGAAAGTACCTAGCCCAGGAGAATCGATTTCAGAAGTAGAAATTGCATCTTGGTTGGTATCGGATGGAGATTACGTAGAAAAAGATCAAGCCATAGCTGAAGTAGATTCAGATAAAGCGACATTAGAATTACCTGCAGAACAAAGTGGAATTATAACCTTGAAAGCAGAAGAGGGAGATGTAGTAAAAGTAGGTCAAGTAGTTTGTTTGATTGACACATCTGCGGCTCGTCCGGAAGGAAGTGTTGCTCCAGTTGCAAAAGAAGAAGCTCCAGTTGTTGAAGCACCAAAAGTGGTTGAAACAAAAACTGCTGCACCTTCTCCAAACCCGGTGAATGAAAAAACATCGTATGCTAGTGGAACACCATCTATTGCTGCTGCAAAAATTATGACTGAAAACAATATTCCTGCAAATAAAGTAGCGGCATCTGGTAAAGATGGTCGCATTACGAAGCAAGATGTTGTAGCTGCAATGTCTGCGGGAGTTAGTGCAGATGCTACGCAAGGTTGGGGTGGTACACGTGAGCAATCGCGTGAGAAAATGTCAATGATGCGTCGTAAAATTGCAGAACGTTTAGTTGCTGTTAAAAACGAAACAGCGATGTTGACTACCTTCAACGAGGTGGATATGAAACCAATCATGGATTTACGTGCTAAATACAAAGATAGTTTTGCGAAATTCCACGAAGTAAATTTAGGATTTATGTCTTTCTTTACAAAAGCAGTGACGGAAGCATTAAATATTTATCCAGCAGTAAATGGTCAAATTGATGGAAATGAGATTATTTTCCACAATTATGCTGACATCGGAATTGCAGTATCTTCTCCTAAAGGATTGATGGTGCCAGTTGTTCGCAATGCAGAGCAAATGTCGTTAGCGGAGATCGAGCGTGAGATTAAGCGTTTAGCAATTAAAGCACGTGATGGAAAAATCACACCAGATGATATGACAGGTGGTACATTTACCATCACGAATGGTGGCGTATTTGGATCGATGTTGTCTACACCGATTATCAATCCTCCACAATCTGCTATTTTAGGTATGCACAATATTGTTGAGCGTCCTGTAGCAATTAACGGTAAGGTTGAAATTCGTCCTATTATGTATGTAGCACTTTCTTATGACCACAGAATCATCGATGGTAAGGAATCTGTTGGATTCTTAGTAAAAGTGAAAGAGATGTTAGAAAATCCTGAAAGAATGATATTCGGAGGTAAAGATCCGTTACAAGTCCTTTTAGGATTATAGCATTTCGAAAAGCTCAATGTGACAATATAGTTAACCGTCAGCTGAAAAGTTGGCGGTTTTTTTTGCGACAAATAATTACTTTTACTTATCAATTAAGACATATGAAATACAGAATGCTAACCTCCGAAGAATTAACTCATTTAGAAGAAGAGTTAAAGCAGTTTTTGATCATTAATCACGTTTACAAAGAGGAGTGGGAAAGAATGAATCGAGATACACCCGAAACTGCCCAAAATTTAGTAGGATTATTTAGTGATCAGGTTTTACAAAGGGTGTATGAAAATATTACCTATTTAGAACACAGAAGTAAAGATGCCTGTTTGGTGTTTAAACTTGGTAAAGATTCCATTGAAATGATTGGTATACAAAAGAAAGATAATGACTCAGATATTGTGTCTTTTGAAACTCCTGAATCTATTCATGTAGCTTTATCCGTTCATCCAAAAGAAGTTGGGTTTTTTAAACATACAAAAGCCTATACGAAACAACGCGAAGAAGAAATACACCAAATGATAGAACAAGGATGTGTTAAATCTTCAGAAGAATTTTGGAAGTTATTGTTGGAGGTCGTAGCTTAAAATAAAATATTCCTTACCTTTCTAAAAAATTAAAACACATGGGATTAGATATAAAATTATTAGCAGAAATATGTAAAACACCTGGTACATCTGGATTTGAACAACAAGTTCGTGCCTTGGTGATGAAAGAATTAGAGAGTTATGTAGACGAACTTTCTACTGACAATTTAGGGAATGTATACGCTGTAAAAAAAGGAAAATCGGATAAACGCGTGATGATTGGTGCGCACATGGATGAAATTGGGTTCATGGTGACACATATTGACGATAAAGGATTTATTCGCGTAACTACATTAGGAGGTTTTGATCCAAAAACGTTGACTGCACAACGTGTTATTATACACGGGAAAAAAGATATTATTGGTGTAATGGCATCCAAACCAATTCACGTGATGACACCTGACGAGCGTAATAAAGTCGCGAAATTGACCGATTATTTTATTGATACAGGTTTGTCTAAAGAAGAAGTAATGTCAACTATTTCTATTGGAGATCCAATTACACGTGAGCGTGAGTTTATCGAGATGGGGAATTGTGTTAATTCTAAATCTTTGGATAACCGTTTAGCTGTATTTATTTTGATTGAAATGTTCAAAACGTTGAAAGGAAAAGAAGTTCCATATGATATTTATGGGGTCTTTACTGTACAAGAAGAAGTGGGAATTCGTGGAGCAAATGTTGCTTCGTTAAAAATCAATCCTGATTTTGGTTTTGGTTTAGACACAACAATTGCTTTTGATTTACCAGGAGCAGCAGAACATGAAATGATTACTAAATTAGGCGAAGGAACAGCGATAAAAATTATGGATGCTTCAACGATTTGTGATTACCGCATGGTGGATTACATGAAGAAAACAGCAGATAAACATAAGATTAAATGGCAACCAGAAATTTTAACAGCTGGTGGTACGGATACCGCAGGGATACAACGTATGACGCAAGGAGGTTCGATAGCTGGAGCGGTTTCTGTACCTACGAGACATTTACACCAAGTGATTGAAATGGCTAACAAGGAAGATATTCAAGCTAGTATTGATTTGTTGACAGCTTGTGTTTCAGATTTAGACACTTACGATTGGAATTTTAAATAATTGATAATCGACAATTATATGAAAAGTGTATTTTCATTTTTCTTTAAACTATACTTGGCTATCTTGTTTATAGTAACCCTCTTAATTTTTTATCTTCCAATACTCATTTTACTATTTAGAGAAGACACCAAGAAAAAAGCATTTCCAATCTTCGTATTCTGGTCTCGTTTAATATGCTTGTTAGCAGGATATCGTGTGAAACCAAAGTTTGCTTATGAAGTTCCAGAAGCTCCTTTTGTTTTGATTGCTAATCACACTTCATTTTTGGATATTGTATTTCTATACTTATTGTTTCCTAAACATCCATTTTTGTTTTTAGGGAAGGCAGAACTTCTAAAAGTTCCATTAGTAAAAACCTTTTTTAAGCGATTACATATACCTGTTTATCGCAAAGGAGGTCCAAACGCTAAGAAAGCCATAGAAGCCGCTGATAAAGCAATAAAAAATGGATGGTGCGTGATTATATTTCCAGAAGGAGGAATCAAAGAAAATTTGGTTCCTGCCTTACAACCTTTTAAAGATGGAGCTTTTCGCTTAGCGAAGAACAATTCCGTGCCGTTAGTACCGATCACTTTTATGAATAATCATGAATTATTTGAAGATCCAGCGGCCAAGAAAAGTAACGCTCGACCAGGCGTTGCAGATGTAGTAGTTCATCCTTTCATAACTAGAAACACGGTGATAAGTAATGAGCTCGATGCCGTCAAAGGAATGGCATTTTCATTAATCAATCAACCATTAGTTGAACAATTTTACAAAGCCTAAATCAAGTAAAAATGTTAGATTTTGTCAAGTATTTACCTATATTTACTTGAAAAAATAATCAAACTATGGATGTAATTGAAAATGATTATCCTACTAATTACTTTATATTTTTATGAAATTACTTTTTTCCTATTTAAAAAATTACAAGTGGTTAGTAATCCTTGCACTACTTTTAGCATCAATTAACCAAGTATTTTCATTAATCGACCCGTTATTCTTTAAACGCATTGTGGATGAGTATGCAACACATCCTCACGAACACAATAAAGTGTATTATATCAAAGGCGTAGGTGGACTTATATTACTTTCCATGGGTGCTGCGATGGTTTCTCGTATCGCTAAAAATTTCCAAGATTATTTTGTAAATGTAATTACCCAAAAATTAGGTGCAAAAATATATTCTGATGGATTAAAACATTCCTTAGAATTACCTTACCAAGTTTTCGAAGATCAAAGAAGTGGCGAAACATTAGGTAAACTTCAAAAAGTGAGAACGGATGTAGAGAAATTGATCAATGCTTTCATCGGAATTCTTTTTACATCTTTAATAGGAGTCATTTTCGTCATGGTATATGCAATTAGAATCCACTGGTTAATTGCTCCTGTATATTTTGCTGCTGTTCCTTTGTTAGGTTTTATTAGTTCTGTATTAAGTAAACGAATTAAAGTAATTCAAAAAAAGATTGTTGGAGAAACAACTGCTTTAGCTGGGTCAACCACGGAATCACTTCGTAACATTGAATTGGTAAAAAGTTTAGGTTTAGCGGAACAAGAAATTAATCGTCTTAACGATACAACCCTTAAGATCTTAGGATTAGAACTTAAAAAAGTACGTTATATCCGTAGCATTAGTTTTATACAAGGTACATTTGTGAATCTACTAAGAAGTAGTATTTTGTTTTTGTTAATGTATCTGATTTTTGCAGATAACATGACCCTTGGAGAATTATTCTCTCTTCAAATTTATTCGTTCTTCATTTTTGGTCCATTACAAGAATTAGGAAACATTATTAATATTTACCGTGAAGCAGAAGTTTCATTAGATAATTTTCAAGCTATTTTGGATACACCTATTGAGAAGAAACCATCTAATCCAACACAAATTATTGGAATAAATACACTTGGATTTAGCAATGTTTCTTTTCAACACCAAAGCGCCACTTCTAAAGCACTTGAAAATATTAATTTTACAACTAAAAAAGGAGAAACTATTGCATTCGTTGGTCCTTCTGGATCTGGGAAAACTTCCTTGGTTAAATTACTTGTTGGACTATACCAACCGCAAGAAGGGGAAATTTATTATAATGGAATTAGTAGCCATGAAGTAGATTTAGATCAACTTCGCTCACAAATTGGTTTTGTAACGCAAGACACCCAATTATTTTCAGGTACGATCAAAGAAAATTTATTATTTGTTGCTCCAAATGCGAGTGATGATGAATGTATGAATGCACTTCAACAAGCTGCTTGTCAAACATTATTAGCACATGCTGACAAAGGTATTGACACAATGATCGGTGAAGGTGGTGTCAAAGTTTCTGGTGGTGAAAAACAACGTTTATCAATTGCTCGAGCATTACTAAGAAATCCTTCTTTGTTGGTATTTGATGAGGCTACGTCTGCTTTAGATTCATTAACAGAAGAAGAAATTAGTAAAACAGTAAGAGAATTATCGTCCACAAGATCACATGTAACGATCTTAATCGCTCATAGATTAAGTACAATCATGCATGCGGATCGAATTTTTGTTCTTGAAAAAGGAAACATTATTGAAGAGGGCAAACACAGTGAATTGTTGGACGAAAAAGGCTTGTATTTCGCTATGTGGAGACAACAAATTGGAGAAAGATAATCGTTAAATAATAAGAATTATGTCAAAAATTCTAATCAAAAACATTAAAGGTTTAGTTCAATACGGCGAGGATATGCCGATTGCTCGTGTAGGTAGAGATATGCAACATTTGCCAATTCTTGAAAACGCTTATTTGGCAATAGAAGATAATATCATTGTTGCTTATGGGGCAATGAATGAATGGGAAGGAATTACAGATTGGAGAAATATAGAAGTGATTGATGCAGAAGGTAAATATGTTCTGCCTGCTTTCTGTGATTCACACACCCATATAGTTTTTGCAAAAAGTCGCGAAGAAGAATTCGTAGATCGCATTAAAGGTCTAACTTATGAAGAAATAGCATTAAAAGGTGGTGGGATATTAAACTCAGCAAGACGTTTAGCCGAAAAATCCGAAGATGAATTATTCGAAGAGGCCTTGATACGTGTGAAAAAGGTGATGGCAACAGGAACAGGTGCAATTGAAATTAAATCAGGATATGGTTTATCGTTAGAGGCTGAATTAAAAATGTTACGTGTTATAAAGAGGTTAAAAGAAGCTCTTCCAATTGCTGTGAAAGCTACTTTTTTAGGAGCACATGCTTTTCCAACAGAATTTAAAGAAAACCACAGAGGTTACATCGATTTGATAATTAATGAAATGCTTCCTAAAATTGAAAAAGAAAAATTAGCAGATTATATCGATGTGTTTTGTGAACGAAATTATTTCTCGTTAGAAGAAATGGAAGAAATTCTAATCGCTGGTAAAAAACATGGTTTAATCCCTAAGGTACATGTGAACCAATTTTCTGTGATGGGAGGTATTTCAAAAGCAATTGAGTTAGGTGCATTATCAGTTGACCACTTAGAAGAAATTTCGGACGAAGACATTGATGCAATTAAACACTCCGAATGTATGCCAACACTTCTCCCAAGTTGTTCCCATTTCATTTCGATCCCTTTCGGTAACGCAAGAAAATTAATCGAAGCTGGTTTACCTGTTGCATTGGCGAGTGATTTCAATCCAGGTACTACACCAACTGGAAATTTACAAGTTGTATTTTCTTTAGCATGTATTAAAATGAAATTAACACCCGAAGAAGCGATAAATGCATTAACCTTAAACGCTGCTTATGCCATGGGAATTAATGAAACGCATGGAAGTATTACCTTAGGTAAAAGTGGAAATGTAATTATAACAAATGAAATCCCTTCCTTAGCGTATATACCATATGCCTTTGGTGAAAATCATATTGAACGATTAATTTCGTAAAAAAATGAATTTTCCATGGAATCATAGTAAATAAAAAAATAAAAGATATATCTTTGCACCCAAATTCAGAATTACACTTAAAAGGCAACAACTATGTCAGTTCAAGGTAAAATATCCCAGGTAATTGGTCCTGTAGTAGACGTAAACTTCGAAAAAGGAGTTGAACTTCCAAACATTTATGATGCATTGGAAGTAAGAAGAGACAACGGAACACGCGTTGTTCTTGAAGTTCAATCTCACGTTGGAGAAAGCTCTGTACGTGCTATTTCAATGGACTCAACAGATGGTTTCACAAGAGGCATGATCGTTACTGCTACAGGTAGCGCTATCAAAATGCCAATTGGTGAAAAAATCAAAGGACGTTTATTTAACGTAGTTGGTGAAGCAATTGACGGTATCAACGAAGTGAGCAACGAAGGAGGTTTATCTATCCACCGTGATGCACCAAAATTTGATCAACTTTCAACTGCTACGGAAGTGTTATTCACAGGTATCAAAGTAATCGACTTAATCGAGCCTTATGCAAAAGGAGGTAAAATTGGTCTTTTCGGTGGTGCTGGAGTTGGAAAAACAGTATTGATTCAAGAGTTAATTAATAATATCGCTAAAGGACACGGAGGTTTATCTGTGTTTGCTGGCGTAGGTGAGCGTACTCGTGAGGGTAATGACTTACTTCGTGAGATGTTAGAGTCAGGTATTATCAAATACGGTGACGCTTTCATGCACTCTATGGAAGAAGGTGGATGGGATCTTTCTAAAATTGACTTAGAAGAAATGAAAGAGTCTAAAGCTACTTTCGTTTTCGGCCAAATGAATGAGCCTCCTGGAGCACGTGCTCGTGTTGCTTTGTCTGGATTGACATTAGCTGAATATTACCGTGATGGTGAAGGTGACGGACAAGGAAAAGATATCCTTTTCTTCGTAGATAACATCTTCCGTTTTACGCAAGCTGGTTCTGAGGTATCTGCATTATTAGGTCGTATGCCTTCTGCAGTAGGTTACCAACCAACATTAGCAACAGAGATGGGTGCGATGCAAGAGCGTATTTCTTCGACTAAAAATGGTTCTATTACATCGGTACAAGCGGTTTACGTACCTGCGGATGACTTAACAGATCCAGCGCCTGCTAATACGTTTGCTCACTTAGATGCTACAACAGTATTATCGCGTAAAATTGCAGAGTTAGGTATCTACCCAGCAGTTGATCCATTGGATTCTACTTCACGTATCCTTTCTGCTAAAGTATTAGGTGATGCACACTACGATTGTGCTCAAAATGTAAAACAAATCTTACAACGTTATAAAGAACTTCAAGACATCATCGCTATCTTAGGGATGGATGAACTTTCTGAAGAAGATAAATTAGTAGTACACAGAGCACGTCGTGTACAACGTTTCTTATCTCAACCTTTCCATGTTGCTGAACAATTTACAGGTTTAAAAGGAGTATTAGTTGATATTCAAGAAACGATCAAAGGTTTCAACATGATCTTAAATGGTGAAGTGGATGAATACCCTGAAGCAGCATTCAACTTGAAAGGTAATATCGATGAGGTTATCGAAGCAGGTAAGAAAATGTTAGCAGATACTCACTAATATTATCTAAACGATATGCAATTAGAAATTATCACACCAGAATCAAAAGTATTTGAAGGAGAAGTTACAGCGGTACAATTACCAGGTCAAGACGGACTTTTTCAAGTATTGAATAATCACTCTCCGATTATTTCTACGCTTACTGAAGGCACAGTAAAAATAGATTTAGCTGTGGCTATAGAAGCTAAAAAAGCATCTAAATTGAATTCGTTAATTCAACTAGACGCTTCCAACAAAATTATTCGTGTAGATGTCAAAGGTGGAGTAATTGAAATGTTAAACAATAAATTAATTATTCTTGCTGAATAATCAAAAATAAAAATAAATAAAAGAGGGATTTGGGTAACCAAATCCCTCTTTTTGTTAATCCTTGTTAAGTAAATGATTCATAACATTGATATCCAAGGTAAATTTATTACCTTAGTAGCTTTTTAATACAATGAATACATTAGAAAAAATTGACAAAAATAACATCCCAGAACACGTAGCTATCATCATGGATGGTAATGGTCGTTGGGCTAAAAAACAAGGTCAAGAACGCTTGTATGGTCATTCTATTGGAGTAGAAGCTGTTCGTGAATCGATAAATGCGTGTTTAACATTAGGAATCAAATACCTTACTCTATATACTTTTTCAACGGAGAATTGGAATAGGCCTAAAGAGGAAGTAGATGGTATCATGAATTTATTGGTTCAAACTATTTCCAATGAATTGGAATTATTAAATAATCACCAAACTGGTTTGATTGTTATTGGGGATGAAGATGGTTTGCCTGATTCATGCCGTGATGAATTAAGAGATGCAAAAGAATTTTTAGCTAAGAACAATAAGCTTTATTTGGTACTAGCATTAAATTACAGTTCCCGATGGGAAATTAAAAATGCGATTAAAAACATAAGTAATAAGGTTAAAACTGGGGAATTAAAAACGGAGGATATAACAGATGAAATAATTTCAAATCAATTATGTACTGCGTTAATCCCTGATCCAGAGTTGATCATTCGAACTAGCGGAGAACACCGTATAAGTAATTTCTTATTGTGGCAATTAGCTTATAGTGAACTATATTTTACTGAGGTTCTGTGGCCAGATTTTAAGGAAGAAGATTTATATTTAGCAGTTAAAAATTACCAATCACGCGAACGTAGATTTGGACAAACATCAGAACAAATTATATAAGTATATGAAGTACCTTTTTTCTTTAACAATACTTATATATACGCAAATGTTTGTATATAGTCAAAATACTGACAGTACTAGTACAAACTCAAAAATCATAGGAGGGAAAAACACGTTGGATTATTCAAATCCAAAAGAATATGAAATTGGTGCTATTCGAATTGAAGGTGCAGATTATTTTGACCATCAAGCAATAAAAGTAATCGCAGGGATACGACCAGGAACACGTATTAAAATACCAGGAGTACAAATTACTGAAGCTGTTCGAAATCTTTGGAAGGAAGGATTGTTTTCAACAATTGAAATTGGAATAGACAAAGCAGTAGGTGATGTTGCTTTTTTAGTCATAAAGTTAACTCCAAGACCAAAATTATCTCGATTTAAATTTGAAGGAGTTAGTAAAAAAGAAGCTGATAAACTGCGAGAATCTATTCACCTGTTTTCAGGTAAAACAATTACTGAAAACTTACTATTAACAACCAAGCACAAAGTACATGGATTTTATCGTGAGAAAGGATATTACAATGTGAAAGTAAAAATATCTAGGGAAGCAGATACATTAATGAACAATTCTGAAATATTTACAATAAATGTAGAAAAAGGAAATAAAGTAAAAATAGGAAATATAGAAATCATTGGAAATACATCAATTTCAACAACGAAAGTTAAACGTGCAATGAAAGACACCAAACAGAAAGCTTTTTGGAGATTTTTCAAACGATCAAAATTTTCAGTTACTGCTTATGAAAAAGATAAAAATTCGCTACTTACACTATTTCAAAGTATTGGATTAAGAGATGCTCATATCGTAAATGATTCAGTATACTTTATTGATAAAAAGAATTTAGGTATTAAAATAAATATTGAAGAAGGAAGTATTTATCGATTTGGAGATATTGAATGGGTAGGTAATACAAAATTCAGTAGTGGGTTCTTAGACACAATTTTAGGAATTAAAAATGGGGACATTTATAATAAGTCAATAATTGATAGTAGAATGTCTATGAGTCAAGATGGAAGAGATATTTCATCATTATACATGGATCGTGGATATTTATTCTTCCAAGTAGTACCAATAGAAACAGGTGTTAAAGACCACAAAATATCTTATCAAATGCGTATCGTTGAAGGTAAAGAAGCGCGTGTTCGTAAAATTATCATCAAAGGAAATACAAAAACAAATGATCACGTAATTCGTCGAGAAATTAGAACTAAACCAGGCGATTTATTTAGCCGTAACGACATCATACGTACACAACGAGAATTATCTCAATTAGGATATTTTAATCCAGAAGCATTCCAAATCAATCCATTGCCAAATCCACAAGAAGGGACTGTTGATATCGAATACACCGTAGAAGAGAAGCCTTCCGATCAAATTGAACTATCAGGTGGATATGGAGCTGGACGTTTAATCGGTACGGCAGGATTAACAATTAGTAATTTTTCGTTGAAAAATGCTTTAAATAAACATGCATGGTCCCCCCTACCAACTGGAGATGGTCAACGAGTTTCATTTAGATTTCAAACAAATGGTACGTATTACAAATCATTTAATCTTTCATTTACTGAACCTTGGTTAGGAGGGAAAAAACCAAACTCATTATCTACATGGGCAACATATTCGCAATTTGGAACTGGACTATTACGTTCAAGCCCTAATTATGGTGGTATTTCAATTACCGGAGGAGGAATAGGATTAGGTAGAAGACTTAAAATTCCAGACGATTTTTTTAATGCCTATTATGAAATTGGCTATCAATATTATGAGGTAATAAATTATCCTAATTATTTTCCAAGTTTTAGTGAAGGTTATGCGAATGATATTAGTTTAAAATACGTTTTGCAAAGAAACTCTGTAGATAGTCCAATTTACCCTAAAGAAGGTTCTCACCTAACATTCACAGCTAAAAGTTCAATACCATACTTCCTTCTTAATGGTAATAAAGACTATACAACGTTATCTACACAAGAAAAATACAAATATTTAGAGTACTTCAAAATTAAATTTACTGGAGAATGGTATCTACCACTAACACGTGATAAAAAATTAGTACTGCGTCCACGTATAGGATTTGGATTTATGGGAGGATATAGTGATTCAAAAGGATTAACTCCTTTCGAACGATTTACATTAGGAGGAAATGGATTGTCAGGTATGAACCAACTTGGGGGACGAGAAATTATTGCATTAAGAGGTTATAATGACAATAGTTTATCAAGTAAAGCAAGTGATCCAGTAATTGCAAAATACTCATTAGAAGTTCGATATCCAATATCCTTAAATCCTCAAGCTACGTTTTACATTCTTGCATTTGCAGAAGCTGGAAATACATTTCCATCAATTAAAACATTTAATCCTTTTAATGTAAAGAGATCTGCAGGTGCAGGTATTAGGGTATTTTTACCAATGTTTGGGATGTTAGGAGTAGACTATGGATGGGGATTTGATTATTTAGATCCAAATGCACAAGGTTATCGTGTATCAGGTGGGTCTGATCAAACCATCCAAGAAAAAGGATATTTTGGTAAACTAAACTTTACCATCGGTATGAATTTAGGTGAATTGTAAATTATGAAAAAAATAATCTATATTTTATTCTTCATTTTTATAAGTGTTTCTTTTGTAAACGCTCAAAAAATTGGATACATAAACTCCGAGTTTATACTTTCAAAAATGCCCGAATATAAAGAGGCTAAAGATCGTTTAGATAAATTATCAGAAAGATGGACAAAAGAAATTGATGAAAGATATGTAGTATTAAATCAAAAGAAAGACTTATTTTTGCGCGAAGAAGTTTTGTTACCTACTGAAGAGAAAGAAAAAAGACTAGCAGAATTACAAAAATTAGAAACTGATATTGTAGAGCTACAAAAAAATCGATTTGGTGTAGGTGGGGAATATTTTCAAAAGCGTCAAGAATTAATAAAACCAATTCAAGATAAAGTTTTTGATGCTATGCAGAAAACAGCTTCTAAAAAAAATTATTCGTTTATCTTCGATAAAGCAAATCAAAGTAATTTGATATATGCTGACAAAAAATCAGATTTAAGCGATGAAGTAATGAAAGAAATGGGAATTAAGTAACGATACGAAATAATTCTAGATACTTAATTAAATAATAAATAAAATAAAAAAGAATAAAATGAAAAAGTTAGTATTAGTATTTGCAATTTTTGTTTCATTGACATCCATTGCTCAATCAAAAATTGGACACGTAAACACTCAAAAATTATTGGATACACTCCCTTCTCGCAAAGCAGCAATGATTCAAATTCAAGATTTTGAAAAAAGAGGAATGGAGGAATTAAAAGAAATGGAAACAGAATTGCAAAAAAAATACTCTAAATACATGTCAGAGCAAGCTAGTTTAACTCCAGTATTAAAACAATATGAGGAGGAACAATTGCAAAAGAAACAACAAGCAATGCAACAACGTGAACAAGAATTACAACAAAAAATGCAACAATTAGGAAATGAATTAAATGAACCGATTTTAAAAAGAGTAAAAAAAGCAATCGAAATAATCGCTGGAAGAAAAAAACTTAATTATGTAGTTGATGAAACATCTACGTTATATTTTGCGGGAGGTTCAGATATCACGAACGAAGTGATGAATGAATTATTGAAATTAGATACTATCGAAGCTCCATTAAAAAAATAAAAAATATTAAATATAATATTGAGAAAAGAGGCAATCCAATCGGTTGCCTTTTTTTATTTTTGATAAACAAAGTTATAGTTTATGAAAACACCAATTGGAGTTTTTGATTCAGGTTATGGTGGATTAACCGTTTTAGCTGATTTACAAAAAAAATTACCCTCGAATGACTTTTTATATTTAGGTGATAATGCACGTGCTCCATATGGTTCTCGATCTTTTGATGTAGTTTATGAATTTACGCTCCAAGCAGTTCAATTTTTATTCAGTCAAGGATGTGAACTAATTATATTAGCATGTAATACCGCTTCAGCTAAAGCTTTGCGAACCATCCAACAAAAATATTTAACGACTATTGAAAATCATAAACGCGTTTTAGGCGTGATTAGACCAACATCCGAAATAATTGGTCGTATATCTGAAAGTAAACATATTGGAATATTAGCTACAGAAGGAACTATTAAATCAGATTCCTATCGATTAGAAATTGCTAAATTTTTCCCAGATATCGAAATTTCACAGAAATCATGTCCAATGTGGGTGCCACTAATTGAAAACCAATCATATAATGAAATAGGTGGAAAATGGTTTATTGAACAAGATGTCATAAAATTATTAGCAAAAGACCCAGCTATAGACACAATATTATTAGGATGTACCCACTACCCTATTGTAGAAGAATTTGTTAAAGAAATTGTAGGTGAAGATATCCAAGTAATCACCCAAGGTGAGATAATAGCAAATAGTTTGGTAGATTATTTACAACGACATGAAAAATTAGCGTCAATGTGTACAAAAAACGGAGAAACTGATTACTTTACAACAGAAACAGCTTTCGATTTCGATAAAAAAGCATCGTTATTTTTAAATAAATCTATACAATCGACTCATGTAATCATTAGCTAATATGTTCCAACTTACTCACCAACTAATTTTAGGTTCTAAGTCGCCACGTAGACAAGAACTAATCAAAGGTTTAGGCTTTGCATATGAAATCCGAACACGCGATACAGATGAAAACTATTCACAATCATTAAAACCTCATCAAATCGCCTCATTTTTAGCTGAACTAAAAGCTAAAGCCCTAATAGAAACATTAAAAAAAAATGAATTACTACTTACATCAGACACGGTAGTTATTACTGAAGGAAAAGTTTTAGGTAAACCTGAGGATCAAGAAGATGCAAAAAATATGATTCGTTCACTTTCAGGGAAAACACATCAAGTAATTACTGGTGTACATTTAACAACATTAGAAACATCATACACATTTGATGTAACTACAGAAGTCACATTTCTACCATTAGAAAGCTGGGAGATAGACTATTATGTAAATAAGTATGTGCCTTTAGATAAAGCTGGGTCATACGGTATTCAAGAATGGATTGGTTACATAGGTATTCAAAAAATGAATGGATCATATTACAATGTTATGGGGTTGCCAACCGCAGAATTATGGCAAGTAATGAAAACATTGGGATTTATAAAATATGTTAATTAATCGAGACAGTGTAAATATATTAAAACACTTAACACTATATCGTGTCTGGAATCTATTCATTTTATATTTATCATTTATTTTATCGAGAATAATCAAAAAACCAATCGTTTTAGGCAAACCATTTACTGTTAGTATCGAACCAACAACCGCTTGTAATCTTTCATGCCCAGAATGTCCTAGTGGTCTAAAAAAATTCTCTAGAGAAACAGGAAAGCTAGATTTAGAAGATAATCGTAATCTTTTACGAAATTTAGGAAAACAATTGTTTTACATCAATTATTATTTTCAAGGAGAACCATTTTTACATCCAGATTTTTTAGAATTGATAAGAGATGCTAAAAAACATAAAATATATACTTCTACATCAACTAATGCACATTTTATCACCCAAAAAAAAGCTGAAGATATTGTAAACTCAGGTTTAGATCGACTAATCATTTCAATTGATGGTACAACACAAGAAACCTACGAAAGTTACAGAATTAGTGGAAAATTATCAAAAGTCATTGAAGGAACAAAAGAAATGGTAAAAGCAAAAAGAAAAGCAAATTCAACTACTCCTCATCTTATTTTTCAATTTTTGGTAGTCAAGCCTAATGAACACGAAATCCCCGCTATTTATAAATTGGCGGATGAACTTGGGGTGGATGAAGTACGTTTAAAATCTGCACAAATTTACGATTACACCCATGGGAACCCACTGATTCCTTCCCAAGAACAATATGCACGGTACACACAACAAAAAAACGGAACGTATCAATTAAAATATAAAACTGGCAATCATTGTTGGCGCATGTGGTCATCTTGTGTACTGACTTGGGATGCTAAAGTTGTTCCGTGCTGTTTCGATAAAGATGCAAAATACACACTTGGTTCAGCTAATAATAATGAATTTTCTTCAATTTGGAGGTCAAAAAAATATCAAGATTTTAGATTAAATGTATTGACAAAAAGAAATCAAATTGATATTTGTAAGAATTGTTCTGAAGGAACAAAGGTATGGTTATAGTTTGTCAAGCTCTACATAAAATATTGTTCCTTCCCCTTCATTTGTCTCAAACCAAATCTTTCCTCTGTGTTGTTCAATAATTTGTTTGGTCATTGCCAAACCTAATCCTGTACCAGTTGTTTTAGTCGTGAAATAAGGTACAAATATGGCATCTTGCGCTTCCTTAGTTATTCCAGAACCATTATCTTGTATAGCAATTATAAATCGTTGATCATTCGCTGTTAAAAATAAATGAATCTCACCATTGCGCTCGAAAGGGAAAGCCTGAATCGCATTCGTGATTAAATTATTGAAAACACGTAATAACAAATCTTTGTCACCATGAATTATTGCTTCTGTTAATGTACTTTCAAAATGAATGGTCACTTTTTCTTCTTGACGAAACACAATGATTACACTTTCTAAAAAAGCCACTAAATCTAAATCTTGTTCATTTGCCTTTGGAAGTTTAGCAAAGTTGGAGAACTCATTCGCAATTTTTGCTAAAGCATCTATTTGTTCAATGAGTGAAGCAGAAATTTTATTTAATTGTTCTTTTGAAATCGGATTGTTTGGATCGTACACACGTTGCAATTGTTGCAAACTCAATTTCATCGGTGTCAATGGGTTTTTAATTTCATGCGCTACTTGTTTCGCCATTTCACGCCAAGCACTTTCTCGTTCACTCTGTGCAAGCTTTTGAGTGGTATAAGCGAGCTCTTCAAGTTTATTGTTATAATCGTCTACAAGAGCTCCAATTTCATCTTTCGCAGTGTAAGAAATCGGTTTGTTAAATTTTCCTAATTGAATATTGGATAAACTCTCTTGTAAAGAACGGAGCGGAGCGGTAACCCAGGTAGAAACGAATAACGCAAAGATGACTGATAATGCCAATAACAAAATAGAAACATTCATAATGGCTTCTAAAAATTGTTTGATTTGGAATTCTACACCTTGTTGTTGGCCAAAGTGTTGCAAATTGATAAACGCCAACAAATTTCCTTCGTTATTATAGAGTGGTAGGTAGGCGGATTGAAACTGTAAATTTCCAATCGTTTCTTCATGAATGTACTCAGACTTTCTGAATTGATTTAATTCAAATAACGCTTTAGGATTGATTTGTTCCGATAGTAATCCAATATTAAATAATTTAGGACGAGAAGATGCTACTAAAAAACCAGATTGATCATATATGTTTATGTCGGTCACAAAAACAGTAGCTAATTTTTGCAATACGTATTCCAAGGCATCACCATTTTGTTCAATACTCAGATTTGTTGAACCACCAAATTTTTGTTTCAAATCACGTTCCAAGGATCGGATTTTTTCTTTAATCATGTCATTCGTATATTCTTTGTATTGATTTGTTACGAAAGAACCACTTCCTAAACCAAAAACCAATAAGGTAATAAATACAATTCCAATTAAGATAATTTGAATTCGAAGCGCCAGTGAAAATTGTTTGAAATAAAATATTTCATTTCTTCGTTGAACAAATAAAGGAATAATTAAAAAGACTCCAAAAAAACTAAATAGGTACGAACAAGTTGTGAACCAATGTAATGTACTGTGATTTTCGATAGAAAGCACAATCAAATCCAAATAGTTTTTTCGTAATAAATAATGGTTGTATCCACCATTATTGTAATAACCATCTTTGATGGGTGTATTATTCGTTAAACCAAAATCTTCGGAAGGGTAGGAAAACTTACCATTATGACTTACTAATTTACCCTCGTAGTATTTTGCGATGGAATATTTTTCGAGTGGTTCAATGACATTTGCTTCTCCGGAAATTAACAAACGTGGGAATCCAATTTTTTCGGGAATCTTTTTAGATTTTAAAGCGCAATATAATGTGCCAATTACTAGATCGTTTGCATTTTTTATTTCTTGTCGAATAATATAACTGTATTGACTCGTATAATCCTTGATATAAAACATACGACCATCTAACTTGGAAGGAAGACTGTGTCGATTAATAATTACTTCTAAATTTTCCAGATTCGTGGTCTGAAAATTGGCATATTTGATCAATGAATTTTTAGCAGTATCATAGAGGTAAAATTCAGTGTCATATCGTTCCCAAAACCCATTGAAAAAACGACGTTCCATGTTCTCTTTAAATTCGGAAATACCCATCGATTTTTGCTGTACCAAAATGCGTCGAATAAAATCGTCTTCGGTGATTTTTTTGTTTAAGTTGAGGTACTCATTTTCTGTGGAAATGTCTTGATCGGATGCCAGCTGTTTTGCCAACAATTCTCGTTCGCCATTTTCTTTTTTAACATGAAACACTTCTAAGTTGAGCGCGACAAAAAATGAAAATAAAAAGAGCAGCAACATGCCGTATCCAAAATGAATTTTTCCATTCCAATAATAGGTGAAATGAAAAATTAAAAGCGAGATGAGGCACAATAATAGTAACAACAAGATTTGCTGATTTCCGAAAGTCATGTCTAGCAAAATACATCCAATACTAATTCCAAACCAAGCAAAAAATACCACACTCTTTTTTTGGTGATGATCTTTCAATAAGAGTAAAATTTGTCTAAAAAAACGGAAGTATGAAAAGAACAAAACCCCCATCGAAACAAAGGTCAAAAAGGAATAGAAATTTAACTCAAATAAGCTTTCAATTTTTAAAGGAATGGAAGAATTTTCAATTAATCCTCGGTAGGCTTCTCCCAAGAAAAAGGAGAAAAAAACCGCTAAAAGTAACAGTATATAAGATATCCATAATGGCAGTTTTTTATATGTATTTCGCTTAATATAATTGATTATTGCGAAAATAGACCAAATTGCGGTGATGCACGAGATTATGTACTCCCCAAAATTAGGCGACCAATAATTGCTTGAATAGAGGGAAGAATCGAATGCGGTGATCCCATAAACAAAGACAAACCAATGCCATTTTACACTCGCAATTCGAGCTAAAATTACGGTAGAAAGTAAGACCAATAACCAAGTGCTGTTTAATCGTTTTTGGAATTTATAGAGAGCCAAAAACGCAAAAGAGAGGAAACATAAAAAGGAACAAAAAAGTAGGTCGCTATCTAAGGAAGAGATCAATTGATTTGGAAAAATATACCATGCAAACACGAATTTTTTATCGGAAGAATAGATCGGATAAGCGTTATCTTTTTCTAAAATTATGCTTGCACGAAAGGGTAAATTTAGTTCCGAATTGTAAGTGTTTTTAAGGTTTAAATTTTCATAGGGATAGTCTTTTTTGATTAAAAAACTAGCTACTAATTGACAGTTTTTAATTCTCAAAATTTTAGAATAATACCATCCATTTTGTAAATGAACGATCCCTTCACTCGGAAAATGGATGTCTGAAAAACGCGAAATTGGAAGCTGATTTGTGTTCCAAAACAACAAGGAATCGTTGCGATAAATGTGTAGAAAAAAACTATTTGCTTCTAAATCTTTTCGATTCAAAATGGATATTTTTTCCTGAGAAAAATGCATCTTTTTAAAAGCTAAAAACGCATCTAATTTCTCGATTTTTTTTCGAAATTTTTGCTGATAATTTTCGATGTCGGAAGAAAAATCAGCGCGAAAAACAAACTGATTATGGGTTAAAAAAAAGATAAAAGAAAATGCGGTTGCTAGCAACAATCCGTTTTTTTTAAGTACCTCTTTTAAACTAAACATAGTTGATTAAACGGAATTTTTAGGAATTAGTTTCAGAAGAAAAAAATCATAATATATCCATGATTTGTTATATTTTTGTATAACAAACAAAATTCCAACCTATTTAGATGAAAAACATACGTAATTTCTGCATCATCGCACATATTGACCATGGGAAAAGCACCTTGGCAGATAGATTATTACAAACAACAGGAACAATTGCGGATCGCGACATGCAAGCACAAGCTTTGGATGATATGGATATTGAACGCGAACGCGGGATCACTATCAAGAGTCATGCGATTCAAATGAATTATAAATTTGAAGGGGTTGAATATGTGTTAAACTTAATTGACACCCCAGGACACGTGGATTTTTCATACGAAGTTTCTCGATCGATTGCTGCATGTGAAGGTGCATTATTGATCGTAGATGCATCCCAAGGAATCGAAGCACAAACGATTTCTAACTTGTATTTGGCTTTAGAGCACGATTTAGAAATCATTCCGATTTTAAATAAAATGGATCTCCCAGGGGCCATGCCTGAAGAAGTGAGCGACCAAATTATTGAATTAATCGGTTGTAAAATGGAAGACATTATCCCTGCATCTGGTAAAACAGGTTTAGGAGTAGAAGCTATTTTAAAAGCGGTTATTGAGCGAATCAAGCCACCACAAGGAGATGAATCAGCACCATTACAAGCGATGATTTTTGACTCAGTATTTAACCCTTTCCGTGGAATTATTGCCTACTACCGAATCAAAAATGGTACAATAAAAAAAGGAGATAAGGTTAAATTCTTCAACACTGGAAGAACATATAACGCCGATGAAATTGGTATTTTAAAAATGGATTTGGTTCCTAAAAATGAAGTGAAAGCGGGTGACGTTGGTTACATCATTTCCGGAATTAAACAAGCCAATGAAGTAAAAGTTGGTGATACAATAACGAATGCTGCAAATCCTTGTTTGACTTCCATCAAAGGGTTTGAAGATGTGAAACCGATGGTATTTGCTGGAATTTATCCAGTAGAAACGGATGATTACGAGGAATTGCGTTATTCCATGGAAAAATTACAATTAAACGATTCTTCCTTGGTGTTTGAACCAGAATCTTCTGCTGCACTTGGTTTTGGTTTCCGTTGTGGATTCTTAGGAATGTTACATATGGAAATTATTCAAGAACGTTTGGAGCGTGAATTTAATATGACGGTGATTACGACGGTTCCTAACGTTTCGTACTTTACGTATTTGACGAAAGATCCTGAAAAAGCAATCATTGTAAACAATCCATCGGAATTGCCGGATCCATCGTACATGGCAAGCATTGAAGAACCATACATCAAAGCGCAAGTAATTACAAAATCAGAATATACCGGTCAGGTAATGAGTTTGTGTATCGAAAAACGTGGAGAATTAAAAAATCAAGTGTATTTAACGCAAGATAGGGTAGAACTTTCATTTGAAATGCCGTTGGCGGAAATCGTATTTGATTTTTATGACCGTCTGAAATCGGTATCCCGTGGTTATGCGTCGTTTGACTACCATCCAATTGGATATAAAAAATCTGATTTAATTAAGTTAGACATCATGCTGAATGCGGAACCAATTGATGCACTTTCAGCCTTGGTTCACCGTTCAAATGCTTATGAACTCGGTAAGAAAATTTGTGTTAAGTTGAAGGAATTAATCCCGAGACAACAGTTCGAAATTCCAATTCAAGCTGCGATTGGCGCGAAAATTATTGCACGTGAAACAATCAAAGCATTGCGTAAAGATGTTACCGCAAAATGTTATGGTGGAGATATCTCGCGTAAACGTAAATTGTTGGAAAAACAAAAAGAAGGTAAGAAACGTATGCGTCAAGTTGGTCGCGTAGAAGTACCTCAAGAAGCGTTCATGGCGGTATTGAAATTGAATGATTAATTTTTAGATTTTCGAATAATTGTTATTGTGTCCCCCTGAGCGTAGTCGAAGGTTAGACGCATTAATAATACTATTTACAAACGAACTATGATAAATCCGTTTGACGACAATTACTTCATGAAACAAGCCTTTCAGGAAGCCCAACAAGCCTTCGACTTGGGAGAAATCCCTGTAGGCGCTGTTGTTGTTGCAAACAACCAAATCATTGCGCGTGCCCACAACCTTACCGAACAGCTCACGGATGTAACCGCCCATGCAGAAATGCTTGCAATCACCGCAGCAGCAAATTCCTTAGGAGGAAAATACTTACATGGATGTACTTTGTACGTTACTCTTGAACCGTGTTGTATGTGTGCTGGGGCGCTTTATTGGTCTCAAATTGATAAAATTGTCTATGCAGCCCGCGATGAAAAACGTGGAGCATGCAAGGTGCATCCTTCTTTATTTCACCCAAAAACCTTGGTAACAAACGGCGTGATGGAGGAGGAATGTGGGGAATTAATGAAGTCTTTTTTTGTGAGAAAAAGGTAATTACAAAATGGTCTTCAGTTCCTTTACGTTTTTATTTCTTTTCCTCCCAGTTACACTGTTAATCAACTATGTCCTCCCTAAAAAATACAGCAATACTTTTCTATTAATCGTAAGTTTACTTTTTTATTACTACGGTGAGCAAGGGTTGACTTTATTATTGTTGTTTTCCATTTGTTGGAATTTCGTAATTGCCTTGGTCATTGAAAGACAACAAACACAACCAAAAAACTACGCTTATTCCTATTTAGTGCTATGTGTTGTTGGTAATCTTTCTTTGCTTTTTTATTACAAGTATTTACTCTTTTTCATCAAATTACTAGGAATAACTTCCTTAACGGAAAGCCCGTTTTTAAAAGGAATTGCCATGCCGATTGGAATTTCATTTTTCACCTTTCATGGTTTATCCTATGTAGTAGATGTCTACCGTAAGCATACCTCCGCCTCTAAAAACATCCTCGATTTAGGTTTGTACTTAGCCTATTTTCCTCAACTTATTGCAGGACCAATTATCAAGTACCACGACATTCATGTAGAGTTAAAAAATCGTGTAATTCTATTGACGGAAGTCTATAGTGGTATCAATCGATTCATTCGTGGTTTAGCGAAAAAAATCATTTTGGCGAATAATTTTGCGTTTATAGCCGACGAAATCATGAATACGCCGACGATGGAACTTTCTTCCGTTTCTGCATGGGTGGGTATTCTTTGCTATACCTTACAGATCTATTATGATTTTGCTGGCTATTCGGACATGGCTATCGGTCTTGCGCGCATGATGGGGTTTCATTTCAAAGAGAATTTTAATTATCCATACATCGCGACTTCGATACAAGATTTTTGGCGTAGGTGGCACATATCACTTTCGACTTGGTTTAAAGAATATGTTTACATTCCTTTAGGTGGCAATCAACGAAAAAATGGAAGAGTACTCTTAAATTTATTAATCGTTTTTGTGCTAACAGGTCTTTGGCACGGCGCGAGTATTAACTTTCTAGTGTGGGGTTTAATTCATGGCTTATTTATTATACTGGAACGTCTAGTTAAGTTTAATCAAACAACATCCTATTCTTTTTTGAGGCGTATTTATACTTTATTGGTAGTAATTGTTGCTTGGGTTTTCTTCCGTGTGGAATCTTTTGAAGGGAGTTGTATCTACTTACAAAAATTGGTCGCATGTGATGTCGAAGGATCTAATTATTTTTTAACCTTAATTACACCCTATACACTCGCTATCTTTTTGGTCAGTATTGTTTATGTAATGCCTGTGAAAAGGTATATCTACACTTCCATCAATCGATCTACTTCTACTGTTAATTATAGTTATTTAGTGAGTGTTTTTCATTTGCTTTTGTTACTGTTTTCGTTAATGGAATTATCCTCCTTAAGTTATAATCCTTTTATCTATTTTCGATTTTAATGAGGGTCTCGCGTTTACATATCATAAGTTATTGCATCCTCTTCTTTTTGGTGTTGTTAAGTCCGACTATCAAAAGTTATTTCATGTCTACTTCTACTGTTAATTGCGAAAAACGAAGTTTAAAAGCTTTTCCTAAGTTGGCATGGAATGATTCTATTATACAAGAATTAGGAGGATATTACGAAGAGCATTTTGGTTTAAGAAATGAATTTACATATTGGCAATCCTTATTAAAACTAACTATTTTTAATAGTAGTACAAATCCGAAAGATGTACAATTAGGTAAAAACAATTGGTTTTATCCAACTTCTAGAATTGACTATTCATACGGTAGTTATTCGCATCGAGATCTTCTTACTTCGCAGGAATTAACAGTTTTTAAAAAGATACATTTAGACAGAAAAATCCTTTTAAACAAAAGAAACTGTGAGTATCTGTTAGCAGTTTGGCCAAATAAAGCAACTATCTATCCTGAATATGTTCCACGACATTTACAGTGGATGGTAAAAGATACCCTTTCAAAGGTAGAGCAAATCATCCGATATTTTCATAATACAAACACGGATATTCCGATTATTTATCCGAAGAATTTTCTACTTAAGCATAAGAACGAACGACTTTACCTTAAAAATGATACGCACTGGAATCAATTGGGTGCTTACTATGGATATGTATATTTTTTAACTTACACACACCAGTTATTTCAAGAAACTCAAATGCCATTATCAGCATTCTATTTAGAACATCTAAAGGTGACAAAAGGTGATTTATTAGAAGGGTTAGGAATATGTACAACATCACAATTTTTAGAAATAATTCCTAATCTATGTATTAAAAATCAAGTGAAAATTTATTCAACTCCAGACGACCCTGCTTACAAACATATAAATCCCTCAGCAAAAAATTCAAAAAAAATATTGTTTTTTAGAGATTCTTACACACGAAATCTAATTCCATTTTTTACGCAACACTTCAAAGAGTCCTACTATTACTGGCAAGATTACGATCAAAAAATTATAGATAGTTTAAAACCTGATGTAGTGGTGGTAAGTAAAGTAGAACGGTATTTTTAATTAATTTATATACAAGGAATCTTCTCAATACGGTTTTGGTGTCTGCCTCCTTCAAATGCTGTGCTAAAGAATATATCAACGATTTCTAATGCAACTTCTTCTGTTAAGAAACGAGCTGGTAAAGTCAAAATATTTGCATCGTTGTGTTCACGTGCTAATTTTGCAATTTCAGGCGACCAACATAATGCACTTCGAACCCCTTGGTGTTTGTTGGCAGTCATGTTAATTCCATTTCCACTGCCACACAATAAAATTCCTTTCATGCCTGGTGTTGACTCAACCAAGGATGCTACAGGATGTGCATAATCTGCATAATCAATGCTTGCTTCCGAATAACAACCTTTATCTTCCAAGGTAAACCCTTTTGCTTCTAAATGTTGAATAATTTTTGTTTTTAGTTCAAAGCCAGCGTGATCACACCCAATAGGAATTAACATAATGTTGAGGTTTAAAATTCTAGAACAAATAAACGAAAAAAGAATGGGAATTTTATAATCGATATAATCGAAAAAAATTTAATATATGTCATTTTGTTCGAAATAATCTAATATTGCTTCTTTAATTAGATGTTGTTGTTCCTTGTCTGTTAAAACTGGAAGAGGTTTCAATAATTTAAAATGCGGCCAATTTTCTACATCACGTGCTTCAAATTCGTAATATCCGTGCGGTTCGAGAAGTGTACATACAGCGATGTGTAACAAATCCGTTTTTTCTTGTTTAGTAAACTCTTTGTAACCCAAACCTAACTCTTGTACCCCAATTAAAAACAAGATTGCCTGAGTATCTAATCCTTCACCAAAATCAGACTCTAATTTCTTAGTAAGTGTTTGAAAGCGTAATTCAATATCATAATCCATGAAACAAATTTACACTTTTGAAATTGCTATCGAACTAAAAGCAATCTGAAAAGTAGCTATTAGTATAAATTAACCTAAGAAAAATTAGTTTACATTCGATATTTTTTTCGAAATAGATACATTATTTGTAATTTGGCGCTATCATGATAGCAAAAGACTTAATTACAGACGAAATCCCACCATTAACTCACACAGATACTGGTGAGGTTGCTTTAAGATGGATGGATGAATTTAAGGTGTCTCATTTACCTGTACTAAAAAACGAAAATTTTGTAGGGTTAATTTCTGAATCTGATATTTTAGATAAAATGGATTTAGATCAACCTTTGGATGTTTTATTTGATCATTTACCACGTCCATATGTACTTGAATCAGCTCATATATACGAAGTATTGTACAAAGTCTCTGAACACAAGATTTCTGTTGTTCCTATTTTAGATAAAAACGAAAAATATATTGGCTGTACTTCTGTACATGTTATATTAGCTATGGTAGCAAGCACTGGGAGTATTAAAGAACATGGAGCAATATTAGTATTAGAAGTAAATCAAATTGATTACTCATTAGCTCAAATCTCTCAAATAGTTGAAAGCAATAATGCGCGTATTTTGAGTTCCTACATCATGTCAACTCCTGATTCTACCAAATTGGAAGTTACCTTGAAAATTAATAAGACAGAATTAGATAGCATCATTCGTACATTTGAACGTTATGACTATGTGATAAGTGCTTCTTATCAAAAAAGCGATTTCAATGATGACATACAAGATCGTTATGATTCCTTATTGAATTTCTTAAAAATGTAATTACAATTACACTTAATTCTAGGGAATGAAAATTGCTATCTACGGAAGAAAACTTACACGACAAAATAGTGTTGTATTTGAACAGACATTACGAAGTATAGAATCGTTAGGGTGGACGCCTGTGTTGGAATATGAACTCAAAGAACAATTGATCAAGAAATCAAATTTTGGTCAAACCTTTGAAAGTTTTTCCTCACATCACGATTTAACATCTGGAATTGACATGGCCTTTAGTATTGGAGGAGATGGAACATTTATTAAAACAGTTGGATATATAAGAAATAGTGGAGTTCCAATTGTCGGTATTAATACAGGTCGTCTTGGTTTTTTAGCGAATATTACTCCTGAAAAAATTGAAGAGACTATGGGTATGGTTCGCGACAAGCGTTATACTTATCAAAAAAGGTCTTTAATTCGTGTAGAAACAGAAGAGAACCTATTTGGTGAAGATAATTTAGCTTTAAATGAATTAACGTTGCATAAAAAGGATACTGCTTCGATGATTACAGTTCATGCGAGTTTAGATGGTAATTACCTTAATTCGTATTGGGCGGATGGATTGATTGTTGGTACGCCAACTGGTTCTACAGCTTATAATTTAAGTTGTGGCGGACCAATTGTAACTCCCGGTTGTCAGATACACATTTTAACTCCTATTGCACCACATAATCTAAATGTGCGTCCGATGGTAGTTCCTGACCATTTACCAATAAAATTAAGTGTGGAGGGAAGAGAACGAAAATATTTAATCAGTTTAGATGCAAATACGAAAAGTATTCCTCAAGGTTCCGAGGTTTTGGTACAAAAAGCAGAATTTATGATCAATGTTGTTCGTTTTGACGACACCAGTTTCTTGGATACTATACGTAATAAGATGTCTTGGGGCATGGATAAACGAAATTGATCGTAAAATAAAGTTATTTTTCTTCGTTCAACTTCAAAATTTCATTCATCATGTGCTTATGCACACTCCGGATTAAATTTTTTGTCTGCCTCAAAAAATTGAACTTTATTTTACAATCAACTACAATAAAAATTTATATTTTTTTATTATCTAATTAAACTGAAAAACAGTAATTAATACTCAATATAAATTACAATTTATTCGCTACGACTATTGGAAGCTTAAAATGGGATGTTTTGGCTTTGGTAAGATCAAAAATTTGCACATAGATGATATAAATTCCTACAGGAAGTTTTTGTTTCTTAGCATCAAGGCCATCCCATACGAAAATAGCATTTTTGGAAATTAATTCATTTGTTACTAGTTGATTAACTTCATTTCCTTCCAATGTATAGATACTAATTGAAGCACTTGCATTTGGATCCGCGTTCGCCAATTTAATTTCCACTAAATCTTCGAAGCCATCATTGTCAGGAGAGATTGTATTGGAAGAAATACTAAAATTCGTTGGTTTATCGTTATTAATGGCATGTGAATTCGCTTTACCTGGTGTTGCAAAACCTTCATTTTCAGATGCAGTATACCAATTTTGTTTGTCGTTACTCGGTAAAAGAACACTTAAGAGCTCTAAAGATTTCCCTTCTACCGTATTTAAAAAGGGATAATGCAATGTTTCGTCGTAGGTCACTTTATCTATCTCTTGCTTGTTATACATGAGAATAACTGTTCCAGAATCATTATTCATGGTCGGAATGGGCATTTGTATTCCAGATAATTTATTCGTGTTTGGATATATTTTTTCTTGAGAAGAAATGGAAGGTGTCAGAAAAACATATTCATATGGTTTTACAATTCTATTTTGCTCGATTACTTTAGGACTTGAAAGCTTACCTTTTTCAAGTGAAAATAATGTAAGGTCCTTTAGGTTAATCCATTTTTCTGAATTATTGTATAACTCAATAAAATCAGCTCCATCGGGATATGGATTAAATAGTAACTCATTAATTACGATGTCATTGGGGCCCATGTTTTCTGTATTTGCAAAAGTTGTAGCTATGGAATACGTATGCATCCAACAATCCTGAATTTCGTTTAGTTGAAGTACAAATTCTTTCGATTTTTCAAGGGCGGAAGGTAAAATGATTTGCATGCTGTTCTCCTTAAAAAACCTAGATTTCCAATTTAATTCTGGCACAAATTGAAACGCCACATTATCAGCAGTAATAGTATCTATTTGTTTGGAAAAAACAACTTCTAATACCGAATCAGAAAGCACATTACTAGAAGTAATCTCCATCGTTGTGTTATCTGGAAACGTATCATAGACAGAATTTTGTTCATTTGGTGTTCCACCATCTGGATGAGTTGCTCCTTTCCAGTTTGAAGCATCCGAACAAGGATGATAAGGATTCATTCGTTCGAGGCTAATTCCTCCAGTTGATATACCATCGAATTTATACCACGAAAGTGCATATTCCACCTCATCCAAATGATTTCCTAAAGTATCCAACAAGGTGATTTTATCTCCAGAATTATTTAGACTTGGAAACAAGGTTACCCCTACCGCTGGATTCAAAAATGGGAGTCCACTTGTACTGCATAACACTTTATATTCATGTGGTCCTAACCAAGCGGTTGCAATTTTACCTTTGCTCGTTCCGTCCGTAATAACCCAATTTTCGAGGTTAAAATACTTGTTGCTTTTGTTATAGATTTCGATGTATTCGATTTCTGGTAGTCCGACAACCGGAGAGGGATTACTCATAATTTCATTGATAATCACCTCTCCTTTTTCTGGTTTTTCAGCGATGATGTAATATACGTTTTTGGTATCTGTAAGCATCACATTTCCAGATAAATCGGAGATTTGACTAATACTGAATGTATAATTCATCGCGTTTTGAAGGGGTGCATCAAGTTCGAGAATGACACATGATGTTGCATTTATCAAGCGATTAGCACTAAAAATTGAATAATTCGAATTTATAAACGTATAATTTTCAGGAATATTCGCGCTGATAGAATCAATCGTTTCCGAAAAAGTTAACTTCAGGTGTTTGTTATCGAGCACTTGAATTTGTTGACAGGTCGGTGGAGTTTTATCGACAACTTTGGGGCCAAAATAAAAATTATCGTAATAAAATTTAGTCGCATAGGTCTTCGTAAATTGACAATATACGCCCGAATATTTACCAGACACTTGCGCATTATCGATTGCCGAAGCTTCGAGTGTGTAATTTTCCCCACCATTAAAATCCGTGTAGATTTTCCATTCTCCAGATGGCTCACGAACGACTTTGATGGAAGTGATAAAATTGGTCGAAATAGCCCCGATTGTGCCAGCGCAAATTTGCGTAGAAATACTATTTTTTCGCTTAAAAAGTCGAATTGCGTCGTTGGTACCCGTTTCTCCGAACTGGAGGTAATACCCATCCGGATTATACTTTAAATCTAATGCATTGGTAATCAAATAAAAACGCGAAAAATTATTGCTCGAAGGAGAGAACGAATGCTTCATCCAGAAATGCCATTCGACCGAATTTTGAAAATCGAGCTTGTTTTCGAGTGCTAAAAAAATAGAATCCGAAGTAGTGCTTTTTGAGTGTAATTGAAAGGAATTATTGACCTCAAATTTGGTGTCAGAACCTACCCAATTCGGATTTAAGGTAAAATTTCCATCTGTAAATGCCTCTGTAATTTGTGCATAATCAATTAAATACAAAAAAGAACAGAAAAATACTAGAAAGTAACGCATAAACTAAATCAATGGTATTAAAAAATTGTAATTTTGAATCACATCTATTAAAGTTAAGAAAAATGAGAGTAGCAGTAGTCGGCGCAACAGGTATGGTGGGTAATGTAATGCTTCAAGTATTACGTGAACAAAGTTTTCCAATCACCGAATTAATACCAGTAGCATCTGAAAAATCAGTCGGTCAAAAAATTGATTTTGGGGGTATGGAATGTACCGTTGTTGGTTTGGCTACCGCGGTATCGATGAAACCAGATTTGGCTATTTTTTCCGCTGGAGGAGATACTTCTTTGGAATGGGCACCAAAATTTGCAGAAGTTGGAACATTTGTGATTGACAATAGTTCTGCTTGGCGTATGGATCCTACGAAATGTTTGATTGTTCCAGAGATTAACGGAGATATACTAACTTCCGAAGATAAAATCATTGCGAATCCAAATTGTAGCACGATACAAATGGTATTGGCATTGGCTCCTTTACACCGTAAATACAAAATTAAACGTGTGATTGTTTCTACCTATCAATCCATTACAGGTACAGGTGTAAAAGCGGTTACCCAAATGGAAAATGAGCGTGCAGGAATTTCAGGCGAAATGGCGTATGCATATCCAATAGACAAAAACTGTATCCCACATTGTGATTCCTTTACTGAAAATGGGTATACAAAAGAAGAGTTGAAGTTGATGAATGAGCCTAAGAAAATTTTAGATCCAAGCATACAAGTGACTGCTACTGCGGTACGTGTGCCAGTAGTTGGTGGACATTCCGAAGCTGTAAACGTTGAGTTTGAAAACGATTTCGAATTAGCAGACGTGCGTAAAATTTTACATGAAACATCTGGGATTACTTTGAAAGATGATCCAACGACGAATAGTTACCCGATGCCGAAATACGCAGAAGGAAAAGACGATGTGTTTGTGGGAAGAATTAGAAGGGATGAATCGCAAGCGAATACCTTGAATATGTGGATTGTAGCGGATAACTTGCGTAAAGGTGCTGCGACGAATGCGGTACAGATTGCACAATTGTTGATGAAGAAAGGAATATTGAAGTGACGAGTGACGGAAGTGACGAGTGACGGTGAGATGGGGGGACGGCCCTTCGAGAGCCTCAGGGACCGATGAGATGGGTGATTCGCTTTGCTCATCGGGGAACCATATAGGGCATATAAGTTCCTACTCACTCATCCGAATATCCTTCAAATTCAATTGTATCGTTGTTTTTTCTTTCCAGGTATTGGATTCTATGGTATAGAGAATATCGCAGGGTTTACCGGATTGTAGGAGGTCAAACAATTCCGCCATACGGAAACCGATTGCTGGAATTTTTCGTTGTTGGGTGCCTTCTGTGAAAACTGCTTTGATGTGTTCGCCTTTTAAGAGTGTTGCTTCGCATACTTCCACTCTTTTAGTGCGAAAGATTGGCTTCCTATTTCCTGGTCCGTACGGCTCCATTTGATTCAGTAAACGCGAGAATTTCGGTAGTTGAAAATTTGCTTCAATGACTTCAAAAAGTTCATCAAATGAAAGGTCGGAATCAATTACGATCTCTTCGATTTTTTCTTGTTGTTGAAGGAGTTGATCGACTACTGTTTCAAATTTTTCTCTGAATACCTCGTAATTATCCGGATGGAGGGTCATCCCTGCAGCAAAGGTATGTCCACCAAATTGTTCGAGGACATCTTCGCAGTGTGTTAAAGCTTCGTGAATATCAAGACCTTTGATACTACGCGCAGAACCGGTCAATTTACCATTTGATTCGGTCAATACAATCGTTGGTTTATAATGCGTTTCTATGAGTCTAGATGCAACAATTCCAATCACTCCTTTGTGCCATTGCTTGCTAAAAACTACGGTTGTTTTACGCTGACTAAAAGTAGCATCTTCTTCAATTTGTTGTAATGCTTCGAAGGTAATTTGTGCGTCTAATTCGCGACGTTCTTGATTGTCTAACTCAATACTCGTTGCAATTTCTTGAATTACAATATTATTCGTGGAAATCATTAATTCCACCGCTTTTCTACCCGATTGAATACGTCCTGCAGCATTGATTCGTGGCGCAAGTACAAATACCACATCTTCTAATTTGAGAGGTAATTGTTTGTTTGCTATTTGCAATAAAGCTACGACACCTTTGCGCGGCGAAGCATTTAGTTTTTGTAACCCGTGGTAACATAGTATACGATTCTCGTCCGTAATAGGAACAATATCCGCACCGATACTAATAGCTACAAGGTCGAGTTGGTCCAATAGTAATTGTTCATCCCAGTTATTGGTTTGTTGGAGCGCTTGGAGTAATTTATATCCTACCCCACAGCCCGACAAACCTTTGTATGGATAACTACACGCTTTTTGCATTGGATCCAAAATAATGGCATCCGGTAATTCTTCTCCAGGATGGTGGTGGTCGCAGACGATGAAATCTATTCCTAAGGAATTCGCATAGGCGATTTTATCTACCGCACGTATACCACAGTCTAACGAAATGATCAATGAAACACCATTGGATTTTGCGGTATCAATTCCTTGCGTGCTGATTCCATAGCCTTCTGCATAACGATCTGGAATATAACATTCTAAATTTTTGTAATAGAAATGAAGGACATTCCACATCACTGCAACTGCGGTGGTACCGTCCACATCGTAATCTCCGAACAACATAATGCGTTCTTTGTTTATGAATGCTTGATTGATACGTTTGACTGCACGATCCATATTTAGCATCAAAAACGGGTCGTTGATTAAGGACCAATCGGGACGAAAAAAAGCACGGGCTTGATCGAAATTTTGGATGTCTCGTTGGACTAGAATTTTTGCAAAGGTAGCTGGGATGTTTAGTTCAGTTTGTAAATTTTGAATTTGCTGTAAGGTTGGTGATTCTTTTACTTTCCAGTTTTTGTTACTCATGTGGTGTTTTTGTTAATTTGTTACTTTAAGTTAGGTAAAAAAATCGTTTTGTATTGCTTTGATTAATATTTCTTTAATGGCTAAACTACTATGGAGAGTAATATAAATTCCTAAAAGTTATAATTTTTAATAAGTTTTAGGAATTTTGTATTTTTGGAGTATGAAACCAATTTTACGGAAACAATATTTAGAAAAGCTTAGTATTCTTAAAGATAAGAATTTTATAAAAGTAGCCACTGGTGTTAGACGTTGTGGGAAATCAACATTAATGACACAGTTTCAAGACTTGTTACGAAATGAAAATTCTAAAGTTGCCATTTTAGCAATAAATATGGATATGCCTGAATTTCGATTTTTAGCAGAAAAAGATTGGAAAGAAATTTATGATTATATACTTAAACATCTCAAAAAAAACGTAATTAATTATGTATTTATAGATGAAGTGCAAAATATTCCTGCGTTTGAAAAAATGTTGGAAGGTTTATATGTTCATCCAAATATTGATTTATACGTTACAGGATCAAATGCATTTTTGCTATCTAGTGAATTGGCTACTTTACTCACAGGAAGAGCCTATGAAATAAATGTTTTACCATTTTCTTTTTCTGAATTTACAGAATTTACAGGAAAAACTGAAAATGCTGACCGCGCATTTGCTGATTATGTGCGTACAGGTGGATTTCCTGAAGCAGTAAGACTTTCAATAGAGGGAAATCATTTTGTAAATGAATATTTGCAAACTGTTTTCAAAAACATTTATGAAAATGATATTTCAAAACGGCACACCATTTATAGAGAAAAATCATATCAAGAAGTAATAAATTTTTTAATTGATTCAGTTGGTTCGAGTATTTCAGCAGGTAATATATCCAAAGTTTTAACTGCAAATAAAAATAAAATTGATAACAAAACAGTATCCAAATATATTGACACACTGGTTGAAGCCTATCTATTTTATAAAGTTAATCGGTATGACATAAAGGGGAAACAACATTTAGTCACACAAGAAAAATATTATTTGGTTGATTTAGGATTTCGAAACGCATTACTTGGGAAAGAATTGGCGAACGATGCTGGTCATTTGCTCGAAAATATTATTTATCTTGAACTAAAACGTAGAAATTATCAAGTATGGATAGGAAAAACTTACAATTTAGAAGTTGATTTTGTTGTTCGCGATCAAGATGGTTTTACACAATATATCCAAGTTTCACAAACTGTACAAAATAGTATTACCCTTAAACGTGAATTAGCACCATTTGATAACATAAATGATCACCACGAAAAACTATTGATTACAATGGATTATGATACAGGCACTTACAATGGTGTAAAAAAAATAAACGCTATTGATTGGCTATTAAAATCAAAGTAAGGACATATTAAACTAACTTCGAAAAAACATCCTTTGCATGGATAATATTATCTTATTTATTTTTCTAGCCTTACTAGCAGAAATTTTAGGAACCATTGGAGGTTTTGGTTCTTCGGTGTTTTTTGTACCCATTGCAAGTTTATTTTTAGATTTTCAATCCGTGCTTGGGATTACAGCACTATTTCATGTTTCAAGTAATATTACCAAAATTGTCTATTTCAAACATGGTTTTGATAAGGATTTAATTTTAAAAGTTGGGATACCTGCCTTGGTATTTGTTGTGATTGGTGCTTATTTCAGTAAATACATCGATGTCAAAAAATTAGAAATAGGACTAGCCATTTTTTTAATTATAACAAGTTTGGCATTTTTACTGATTAAAAATTTATCGCTCAAACCAACCACCGTAAATTCCTTGCTTGGAGGTACTTTTTCCGGATTAATGGCTGGACTCATCGGAACTGGAGGTTCTATCCGCGGAATTACCTTATCAGCGTTTAATTTAAAAACAGAAGTATTTATTGCGACCTCCGCTATCATCGATTTAGGGGTAGATGCTAGTCGCGCAGTAGTTTATTATATGAATGGATTTGTGCATTATCACGATTTCTATTTACTTCCATTTTTAATCATCGCAAGTATTGTAGGCACCTATATCGGCAAACGAATATTAGCAAAAGTCTCTCAACAAACCTTCAAAAACATGGTATTGGTTTTGTTATTAATCACTGGAATCTTTTCGATTTCACGCGCCGTTTTTTTCTAAATAAACTGTCTCTCTAAAATCCTTCGTATTTTTACACCATGAAGATTTTGGTTGTACGTTTTAGTTCTATCGGTGACATTGTGTTGACTACACCTGTTGTTAGTTGTCTGAAGCAGCAACTACCTGGGGTAGAAATTCACTATTTAACCAAAAAAAAGTTTGCTGGAATTCTTTCTTCGAATCCACACATTGATAAACTTCATACCATTGATCGTTCCATTAACGAAATCCTCTCTACCTTAAAATCGGAGAAATTTGACTTTGTGGTTGACTTACATACCAATTTACGCACACAAAGTTTGCTTTGGAAATTACGTGTTCCTTCCGCTAGTTTTCCAAAATTGAATTTCAAAAAGTGGTTGTATGTTCGATTTAAAATCAATAAGTTACCCGACATACACATAGTTGAACGTTATTTTGAAACCGTAAAAAGTCTAGGTGTAACGAATAATCAGCAACCTTGCGATTATTTCATTGCTTCCGAAGATCAGTTGGATGTATCTAGTTTAGATTTGGAGCCTAATTCCTATGTTGCGTTTGCTATAGGCGCACAATTCGCGACCAAACGCATGCCTACCTCTAAACTTATTGAACTCTGTAATGCTATCGAAAAACCAGTCGTATTGCTTGGAGGACCAGAGGATGCCGAAACTGCTAAAGCGATTATTTCACAATCGACGGGAAACATACAATCACAGTGTGGTACGTTACGCTTGGGGCAATCTGCAAGTTTGGTACAACAAGCACAGTTATTAGTCACTCACGACACCGGATTGATGCATATTGCTTCTGCGTTTAACAAACGAATCATTAGCATTTGGGGGAATACTACTCCAGCATTGGGAATGTACCCGTATATGCCGCATAACAGCAAAAATTACAGCATACATCAAGTGGAAGGATTAGGATGTAGACCTTGTTCTAAAATTGGATTTCAAGCGTGTCCCAAAAAGCATTTTTCGTGCATGCATTTACAAGATGTAGGAAAAATTGCAAAAGAAATTAATCAACTATAAATGTCCACACGCTTCTTCTCCTAAAATTCCGAGGGAATGAAGGATTTGGTACATTACTTCCCCATTGAGCGCTTCAAACGTAGGCGCTGAAACTTTGTTACTTTGAAGTGACTGCACAAACATATAGGTATTATTCAGAAATTCTACATACCCAATATACCAAGCGTGTGGTTTTCCATTTTGCGTTCCTGTTACTTTGTAAGAATAGACGTTTTTATTTACCAATTTAGTTACATGGAAGGTCGACTTGACCAATCGAATATTCTCAAAGGAAAACGGTAAATTATAGTAATACAACTTTTTCAATAAATCGAATTGTTGTTTGGTAGAAATCTTTAAACTACTATTCTCCCAACATGTTTGTAACCCTCCAGAAATATCGCGGTTTCCATAATTTAGTAGGTTTAACCAATTTTGGAGTTTTTCTTGTTTTATTCTACGTGCATTCACCGAGAAAAAAACTGGATTAGAGAACTTCAATGCTTTAATTAAATGCTCTTGGGTTAGCGTGTCATCGCCATTTGGAGTATCATAATTTTTGATAACACCACTTTCTAAACCGATTAATCCTGCATATAAATGAAACGAATTATTTGGAGTATGTAATGTTTGAATTTTTATGGTATCGCTGTAATAATAGGTGTTTTTACTTTGATTAAAAACCACACATGCACCAGTTACACCAAAGTTTTTATAAATGGAATCTAGTTTTAGGTGTTGTTTATGATACGCGCGTTGAGCGACGGACTGAAGAGGGACGAGGGACGTTAGGAGGAATAAGATTAATCTAACGTTTAACGTTGGAAAGTAATGGGTACTAAAAAATGTTAAACAATTCGAGTATTTCAAAATAAACTATATAAATTAACAGATTCAAAAGTAACTAATTTAATTACATCTATGATTGATTATAACCCGCGTAATTGGCTGACCTTAATATTTGCATTACATAAAAGTGACACCTTACGCATGTTGTGGAAAGAGTTAATATACATGGGTATATTTACCTTGCTTATCGCTTTTTTAAAAATTCATTTTTTCCCAAAAGTAGATTATTTAGATAAATTAATTGCCGTTTACTCCCTTATAGGATTTGTGATTTCATTGCTTTTAGTGTTCAGAACAAATACAGCTTATGATCGTTGGTGGGAAGGAAGAAGAAAGTGGGGAGAATTAGTAAATGATACTCGAAATTTTTCTGTAAAATTAAATGCGATGCTAGCAAAAGCTGAAGATAAAGCAGAATTTGCGCGGCTCATTCATTTATTTGTTTTTTCCATGAAAGAACACTTACGAAAAGGTGTTTTAATAGATGAATTGCCTTTTACAGAAACCGAAAAACAACAATTGAATACATCTAAACACATACCAACAACTGTTGTGGGTTGGATATATGCTAAAATTCATATTTTAGTAAAAGAAGGTAAATTATACAAAGAGGATTTTATAGTATTGGATAAAAATTTAAATGGTTTCTTGGAAGCGTGTGGCGCATGTGAGCGTATAAAAAACACGCCTATTCCATTTTCTTACTCTTTATTTATCAAGAAATTTATCTTTATTTATGTATTAACACTCCCGCTTGCCTTTGTATCTGTATTTGGATATTTATCGGCCTTAATAGCAACATTTGTTTTTTATGTATTGGTAAGTATGGAAGTATTGGCAGAAGAAATTGAAGATCCATTTGGTGATGATGATAATGATTTACCAACGGACGAATTATCCCAAAAAATGAAAGAAATATCTGAAAATATTCTGCTTCAAAAATAAAATATTAAAAGAAAAAAGAGGAAGATGATTCTATATATAACTCACTTTAGTTATAATGACCTCTTAATGAAATTACATAAATAATGGAATCTTTAATCTGATAAATTAACCGATGCTCACGATTAATTCTTCGTGACCACAAACCTGATAAAACATGTTTTAAGGCTTCGGGCTTACCAATGCCTAAAGTAGGGCTGTTTTGTATTGATAAAAGTAATTCAGATATTTTTTTTTGAATTTTAACATTTCCAGATTTTTTCCAATGTGCAATATCCTCTTGAGCACGAAGAGTATATTCTATTTCCATAAATCGTTAAGATCTATTTTAACTGTTTTTCCTGCTTCAATTTGTTTCTTACTTTCCAAAATTTTCTCAACGAATTCAGCATTATATGGCTTTTCACTGGTAATCATTTCAAATTTAATTTTCAATGCCTTGGCGATTGCTTTTAAAGCATTTACTTCATCCATATTTGAGGGGTGGAATACCATTTCAGGAGATTTCATAATTTCTCAGATTTATATAAACAAATATAAATAAATGCTATATGAATTACAATTTTTTATTGTAAGCAAAAAAAGGCGACTCTTACGAATCGCCTTTTTAAGTTATGCATTATGGGTTATAAATTAGGAATGAAATCAAATTTATAATTCATCATCCATCCTTTATAATTCCTATAGGGTTCCTCTTTTTGCTTGTTCTCTTTCGATGGATTCAAACAAGGCTTTAAAGTTACCTGCTCCGAATCCTTTAGCGCCCATACGTTGGATAATTTCAAAGAATAAGGTTGGTCTATCTTCTACTGGTTTTGTAAAGATTTGTAACAAATATCCTTCTTCATCCGCATCTACAAGGATGGATAATTTTTGAAGTTCCTTGATATCTTCTTTCATTATATCCATGTGTACGCCTAAACGTCCAGGAATCTCATCGTAATATGCTTGTGGTGGTGGTGGTAAAAATTCAATTCCACGCGCTCTCAATTCACGTACAGTAGCAATAACATCATCTGTAGCTACAGCGATGTGTTGTACACCTGGACCTTCATAGAAATCCAAATATTCTTCAATTTGAGAACGTTTGTTTCCTTTTGCTGGTTCGTTGATCGGAAATTTAATACGACCGTTTCCGTTCGACATTACTTTACTCATTAACGCAGAATATTCTGTGTGAATTTGTTTGTCATCAAACGAAAGGAAGTTTACGAATCCCATAACATCTTCGTACCATTTTACCCAAGTATTCATTTCACCCCAACCAACGTTTCCAACCATGTGGTCAATGAATTTTAAACCTACTGGAGCTGGATTATAATCCGATTTCCATTCTACGAAACCAGGTAAGAAAGAACCAGTATAATTTTTACGTTCTACGAACATGTGAACTGTTTCTCCGTACGTATAAATACCAGCGCGAACTGTTTCTCCGTTTTCGTCTTTTTCAACTGTTGGTTCTTGGTACGATCTAGCACCACGTTTGATTGTTTCTTCGTATGCTTTACGAGCATCTTCCACCCACAAAGCAACAACTTTCACCCCGTCACCATGTTTTTTCACGTGCTCCCCAATTGGAGAATCACTTGTTAACGCAGTAGTTAAAACTAAACGAATTTTATCTTGTTTCAAAACGTAGGAAACACGGTCCGTAAGACCAGTTTCTAAACCAGCATATGCATAGGATTGAAAACCGAAAGCAGTTTTATAGAAGTGTGCCGCTTGTTTTGCATTCCCAACATAAAACTCCACATAATCCGTTCCTAATAATGGAAGGAAATCTTGTGCACCTTCGAAGATTTTCTCTAAACCGTATTCTACGTTTTTGATTTCTTTACTCATTGTTTTTTAGTTAAATTGTTAATATAAGTGACTTTAAAAAATTGGATTTTTCGAGACAAACAAAAAATTAAATCCAGAGTAAACATGAATATATGAGGAGTTTAATTTTGCAGTTGAACGAAGAAAAAGCAAATCATTTAAGCCATTTAGTCTTCTAACCAACTAGTTAGGTAATCTTTATCTGCTATATCCACAGCAGCTTGTGTTATTTTTAATGGTCTAAACGTATCTACCATCACTGCTAATTCTGCAGTTTCTTTTTGACCAATACTACGTTCCATTGCTCCTGGGTGTGGTCCGTGAGGAATTCCACCTGGGTGAAGTGAAATATATCCTTTTTCCACATGATTTCGTGACATAAAGTCACCATCTACGTAGTATAATACCTCATCTGAATCGATATTACTGTGGTTATAAGGCGCAGGAATGGATTTTGGATGATAATCATACAAACGCGGAACAAAAGAACAAATCACATAATTATGTGCTTCAAACGTTTGGTGTACTGGGGGTGGTTGGTGCACACGTCCAGTTATCGGTTCAAAGTTATGAATCGAAAAAGCATATGGGAAATTGAATCCATCCCATCCGACTACATCAAAAGGATGTGTCGCATATACTAGTTCGTGTAGTACATTCTCTTTTTTGATTTTAATTAAGAAATCCCCTTTTTCATCAAATGTTTCTAATTCAGTTGGCATTTTTAAATCACGCTCACAGAAAGGAGAGTGTTCTAACAATTGACCGAAATCATTTCTATATCTTTTAGGTGTAACTACAGGGCTAAAAGATTCTACAATAAATAAGCGGTTATCCTCTGTGTCGAAATCTATTTGATAAATAATTCCTCTTGGAATAACCAAATAATCTCCGTACTCAAAATTAATGTTACCCAAAAACGTTCTTAATTTTCCAGAACCTTTATGGATAAAGATTACCTCATCCGCGTCCGCATTTTTATAAAAATACGTGCGAAGCGATTTTTTCGGCGCTGCTAACGCAATGTTTAAGTCATTGTTAAACAA
>CALPMT020000021.1 GCA_943324745.2 Chitinophaga pinensis
ATTACAAATCCTCCAGAACCTAACATCGTACCAGAAACGAATCCACCATCCGATAAAGACTCATACGTCATCAAACGATCTTCACCATTTGCTGTTTTTGTAATTAAATGTGCTGGTAAGATTGGAACGGAAGAACCACCAGCAATCATCGCTTTGATTTTTCTACCTCCCTTAATACCACCACAGTATTTATCGGAATAAATAAATTCTTCAACAGTAATTCCTAATTCAATTTCGTAAGTTCCAGGATTATTGATATGACCAGATGCAGAAATTAATTTTGTACCTGTACTTCTACCAACTCCTATTTTTGCATACTCATCACCAGTGATGTTGATGATATGAGGAACTGCTGCTATCGTTTCAACGTTGTTTACAACCGTTGGAGATGCGTACAAACCAGAAATCGCTGGAAAAGGTGGTTTCATACGTGGATTACCACGTTTACCTTCTAGAGATTCTAATAATGCTGTTTCTTCTCCACAGATATATGCTCCACCTCCAATTTGAACATGTACATCTAAACTATAATCTGTACCAAAAATATTTTTTCCCAACAATCCAGCTGCATATGCCTCTTCGATTGCTTTTTCTAAAATACGAAGCACATAAAAGTATTCGCCGCGAATGTAGATATAAGATGTTTTTGCTCCTAAAGCAAAGCTAGAAACCAACATACCCTCAATCAACGCATGAGGAATTTTCTCCATCAAATAACGGTCTTTGAATGTACCTGGCTCACTTTCGTCCGCGTTACATACCAGATACCTTGGTTTTTCTGATTTTTTATCGATAAAACTCCATTTCATTCCCGCAGGGAAACCAGCTCCACCTCTACCTCTTAATCCAGATTTTTTAACCTCTTCCGTGATATCATCTGGTTGCATGGTTTTGATTGCTTTCTCAGCAGCCGAATAACCTCCCATTTTACGGTAAACTTCCAGCGTTTCAATTCCTGGTACATTTACGTGTTCTAATAATAATTTGCGTCCCATAGTAGTACTTATAACCCTATTAACAATATCTAGAGCGCTTGTTCTCTGCGCGTAATTTCTCTAACAAAGCATCTGCTTTCGTCTCATCCAAGTTTTCGTGGTAATCTGCACCACATTGTAACATTGGTGCTGTTCCACAAGAACCTAAACATTCTACTGTTTTCAAAGTAAACATTCCATCTTCCGTAGTTTCACCTACTTTGATGTTCAATTTTTTCTCAAAATGCGCTACCAAATCATCCGCTCCATTTAACATACAAGGACCTGTTTGACACACTTCTAACAAGCATTTACCAACAGGTTTTAAGTTGTACATCGAATAAAAAGAAGCCACCTCATATACTTCAATAGGCTTAATTTCTAAAATAGAGGCAACGTAATCCATTACATCTGAACTTAACCAACCATCAAATTCTGCCTGCGCTACGTGAAGTACTGGTAGTAATGCAGATTTTTGTCTCCCTTCTGGGTAACGTTTGATTAACTTATTTACAACCGCTAAAGTTTCGGCTGAAAAAACTATTTCTTTGGACATATTCTACTACTTATAATTGCATAAATACTATGCGTCTAACTCACCTGCAATCACGTTCAAACTACTCAACGTCAATACAGCATCGGATAACATAGCGCCTTTAATCATTTCTGTATATGCTTGGTAATAAATGAAGCAAGGTCTTCTAAAACTCAAACGGAATGGCGTTCTACCCCCATCGCTAATTAAGTAAAAACCTAACTCACCATTACCGCCTTCCACAGCGTGATATACCTCACCAACAGGAACATTTGTTTCACCCATTACAATTTTGAATTGGTAAATCAGTGCTTCCATGTTGTGGTATACTTCTTCTTTTGGAGGAAGGTAAAAATCAGGAACATCCGCGTGGATTGGTCCTTCTGGTAATTTTGCAATTGCTTGTTTGATAATACGTAACGATTGGTGCATCTCTTCTTGGCGTACCATAAAACGATCGTAGATATCCCCATTTGTTCCTACAGGGATATCAAACTCAAAATCTTCGTAGGAAGAATAAGGAGCAGCGACACGAACGTCATAATCCACTCCTGCAGCACGTAAATTTGGTCCAGTAAAACCATAATTCAATGCTCTTTCCGCAGAAATCGGTCCAGCACCAACTACACGATCCATGAAGATTCTATTTCGCATTAATAGCTTTTCAAATTCAGCTAATAATTTAGGTAGACTTTCCAAAGAAGCGTTCACTTTATCCCAAACACGTGGCGAAAAATCTCTTTCTAAACCTCCGATACGGCCCATGTTGGTAGTCAAACGCGCACCACATAGTTCTTCAAAAATTTCGTATATTTTTTCTCTTTCTTGGAATACAAATAAGAAACCACTTAAAGCGCCTGTATCTACACCGATAACACTATTACAAACTAGGTGATCTGCAATACGCGAAAATTCCATTAAAATTACACGTAAATATTGTGCTCTTTTTGGAACTTCGATTCCCAATAATTTTTCCATGGTCATGTGCCATCCGAAATTATTGATAGGTGCCGAACAATAGTTCAATCGGTCAGTAAGTGTAGGTATTTGATAAAAAGCGCGTCTTTCGGCTAATTTTTCAAAAGCACGGTGAATATAACCCACTGTAGGAACTGCATCCATAATAATATCTCCATCCATCGTAAGAATGTTTTGGAAAATACCGTGTGTTGCAGGGTGAGTAGGACCTAAATTAAGGATAGAATATCCTAATTTTTCCGCATCTACTCTCTTTTTTTCTAATTCTGTTGCGTTCATAATATACGTATCTGTAACAGATTAATTATCGTCCAAACTTGCTATCGTCTTTATCATCTCTTGTCTCATCTTCCAATTGGTATTGTTTACGCAATGGAAAATAAGGTTGATCATCCATGTTTAAGATTTTCGTTAAATTAGGATGGCCAATAAATTCAATTCCAAAGAAATCATACGTTTCTCTTTCCAACCAATTTGCGGTAGAGAAAAGGGAAGTAACACTTGGTACTTGAATTTTAGCTTCTGAAGTATATACTTTCAAACGTATACGTTGGTTTTTCACCATATCGTTTAATTGATAAACTACACAGAATTCTTCTTCCTTTACATTGTCCGGGTAATGAACCCCACAGATAGATGTTAAGAATTGAAATTTATAGATTTCAAAATCATATAAAAAAGTCAACACATCTAAAATGCTTTCTTTTTTAAATGTGAACGTTGGGAAATCAACAATTAATTCTTGTTTCACCAATGCATCACCGAATTTATCGTGTAATGCTTTTCCAATAGATTCCGTTACGTTTTCCATATTATTCGATTCCGTAGGATGCTAATAATTCTTTATATTCAGGAGAACTTCTTCTACGAAGTGATTCTTTTCCAACTAATTCTTGTACTTTCAAAATACCATCGATCACTTGCTCTGGTCTTGGAGGACAACCAGGGACATATACATCCACTGGAATGATACGATCAATTCCTTGCAATACACTGTATGTATCAAATATACCGCCACTGGAAGCACAAGCACCCATTGCTAATACCCAACGAGGTTCAGCCATTTGAAGGTAAACTTGTTTAACTACTGGTGCTAATTTTTTAGAAATTGTTCCCATAACCATTAATAAGTCAGCCTGACGGGGAGAAAAACTCAAACGTTCAGACCCAAAACGACCTAAATCATAGTGAGAAGCCATTGTAGCCATGAATTCAATTCCACAACAAGAAGTTGCAAAAGGTAAAGGCCACAAAGAATTTTTACGCGCTAAACCAACCACTTGGTCTAAAGATGTAGCAAAAAAACCAGCACCTTCAATACCTTCAGGAGCTTTGGTAATATTTACCTTTGATTCAATAATATCTTTATTTTCTGTACTCATCGTCTAATTATTATCTTCCCATTTTAAAGCACCTTTCTTGATAACATAGAAAAAGCCTAATAAAAGAAGTCCTATAAATAAAAACATTTCTAATAATCCTGTTAATCCTAATGCTTTAAAGTTAACTGCCCAAGGATACATGAAAATCACCTCCACATCAAAAAGGACAAATAAAATAGCGGTTAAGAAATAACGAACAGAATAAGGAACACGTGCATTTCCTGAAGATTCAATCCCACATTCAAATGGATCTAATTTTTTCTTAGTTTTTCTTTTTGGGCCTAAAAAATGTGTCGCAATAATGGTTGTAACCACGAATCCTAGCGCAACAGCAAGCTGAATTAAAATAGGAACATAACTAATTGGTGTTTCCATAAACGTGTAAATTTCAATTAATTTTTATATGTTTCTGAATGTCAAATAGTTGAAAACACTGCAATTAGGTTATCATATATTTACCAAAAGAAACGAACTGCTAAATTAATGAATTTTAGTTTTTTTTAACAATTTCGAGAAGAAATTAAGAGAAAAAAGACGGTTAGAGCAAAGAACAGAGACTAACAAGAACAAAGATGGTAAGAATAAAAGATTAAGTCTTTAGAAAATATATGTCTTTTGTTTTAACATTCGTTGAGCGAAGCGGTCTTTTGTCTCTTAGTCTTTGAGCAAAGCGGTCTTTTACGTATATTTGTCAAAAATCACTTATCATGCACATTGACGAAAAAGTTGTAGACCACATTGCACATTTGGCAAGATTAGAATTTTCAGGAGAGGGTAAAAAAGCGATTCAAATAGATATGGAACGCATCATTACTTTTATGGATAAATTATCGGAGGTTGATACGACAGGTGTTGAGCCACTAATTTTCATGTCTGACGAAGTAAACGTATTGCGTGAAGATATAGCTGTTGATTCATTAACTCATGAAGAGGCTTTGAAAAATGCACCTAAGCGAGATTCTGATTACTTTAGAATTCCTAAAGTATTAAGTAAAGGGAATTTCTAAAAATTGCTTTTTCTTCGTTCAACTTCAAAATTAAACTCCTCATTTACTTGATTAAACTGCGGTTTTAATTTTTGTTTGTCACGAAAAATCTCATTTTTAGAACTCACCTAAATAATAAATAAATTGAAATTCTCATTTTCCGTTCCAATTGGTCATGGTTAAACCAATTCCAATAGTTGTAAATCCTTTGATAAATTCAGTTGCAATTTTGATACGATCTTCCAAGGTCTCTTTTTCGTAAGCATTCCATTCTCCAAGAACGTAATCTACTTGTTGACCAGGTTTAAATTCATCTCCTACACCAAATCGTAAGCGAGCATATTCGGTCGAATTTAAAACCGCTTGAATATCTTTTAGTCCATTATGACCACCACTACTTCCTTTTCCCTTCATGCGAAGTTTTCCAAAAGGCAAGGCTAAATCATCCGTTATTACCAGTATGTTTTCCAAGGGAATTTTTTCAGTTTGCATCCAATAATTGACTGCCTTACCACTTAAATTCATGTAGGTGTTCGGTTTCAAAAGGAAGACTTGACGTCCTTTGTATTTCGCTTGAGCAACATCTCCTAATTTTTTCACTTCAAAGTTTGCACCACATTCTTTAGCAAATGCTTCCACCACTTTAAAGCCGATATTGTGACGCGTCTCTTCGTATTTATAGCCTGGATTTCCCAATCCGATGATCAAGTATTTCATAATGATGCAAAAATACTATTTCACAATCAATTGAAATCCTTTTCCGTGTACATTCATGATTTCGATTGCCGGATCCTCTCTCAAAAGTTTTCTTAATTTAGCAATGTAGACATCCATACTTCTACCATTGAAGTAATTATCATCACCCCAAATTGCGCGAAGCGTTGCTTGACGATCAATGATTTCATTCGTGTTTTTAGATAATAAACTCAATAGTTGATTTTCTTTAGTAGTCAATTTAACATCTCCTGACAGTAGGTGAAGTATACGTGTTTGCGCATCAAAAGTGATCGTGCCAATTTTCACTTTTCCATCTGTAGCAGGATTTCTAGTAATTGCACGACGACTAATAGCTTCTATTCGAGCAAGAAGTTCTTCCATCGAAAAAGGTTTGGTCAAATAATCATCTGCACCTACTGCAAATCCGGCTAACTTATCTTGTTCTAACGATTTTGCTGTTAAAAACAATATTGGAACTTGTCGGTTCAACTCTCGTATTTCTTTAGCAGCAGCCATTCCATCCATTACAGGCATCATCACATCTAGTATACAAAAATCAACGTTTTCAGCATTGAAATGTTCCAAAGCTAATTTTCCATTTCGCGCCAATTTTACATTGTATCCTTTGGAAATAAGGTAAGTATGTAATAACAAGCCTAAGTTTTCATCGTCTTCTGCTAATAGAATGTTTAATTTATGCTCCATGTGTTTTGATTTTTAAGATTTACTTGGAATTTGAATGGTAAATTCCGAACCGATATTTTCTTGACTTTTTACGTCTAATTTCCAACCATTAAGAGTTACGATTGCTTTTACATAACTCAAGCCAAGTCCAAAGCCTTTCACATTGTGTACATTACCTGTTGGTATACGATATAATTTGTCAAAAATTTTGGATATATGTGCTGTTGGAATTCCGATCCCTTCGTCTTTAATACTTACAAAAATGGAATTTTCTATACGTGTTAGTCCAACGGTCACATGTGGTACCTCCTTGCTATATTTTATAGCATTATCAATCAAATTTGAAATTACATTCACCGTATGCATTTTGTCGCCGTGAATGTAAATTTCTTTTACATCTATATTCTCAACGATTTTTCCCCTTAAGTCTTTGATTCTAAATTGTGCATTTCGACATAACTCCATCACAACATCTGTCAAATTAATATCTTCCGATTTTAATTCGATGTCTTTTTTATCTATCGCGGCACTTTGTAAAATACGTTCAACCAATAATTCTAAACGATTATTTTCCTGGTGAATCATATTAATATAGGGTGCGGTTTTAGCCGTTTCTTCTCCCATGATGTCTTTGTCGCTCATTGCCTGACACGCTAAAGATATTGTCGAGATTGGCGTTTTAAATTCGTGGGTCATGTTGGAGATAAAATCATTTTTCAACTCACTTAATTTCTTTTGCGTGATAATAGTGCGGAACATGAATGAAATCGCGTAAACCATCAACAACACCAACAAAAAACTAATTGCAAATGGGATAAACATTTCATGAAAAATGAAAGATTTCTCTGTAGGGAATTTCAAATATAAATACAATGATTCATCAATGATATTGGAAGGAAATAGCACCGTTTTAATAGCATCTGAAGTATCAATTTTACAGGAATAGTGGGGCGTTGAACTACAAAAATGAACCGATTCATTTCCTTCATTTTTTATTGCAAAACGAAATTCAGCGGGTAAATTATCAGTACGCGTTTCATAGGCAATAATAGAATCTAAAAAATGGATATCGATTCGTTTTTCTGGTTCGATATAAGAATTATCATGAAATGCCACAAACAACATTTCATTGATCAACTTAGATTTTTTAAAGATTTGACGCATTACACGATGATCGAGTTGATTAGATACATCTTCGCTTGCTCCTTGTTTCAATTTTACGATATCTTGATTAAATAATTGTTGAATGTTTCTAACATCTTTTGCTAACACTTGATGGTTGGTTTTTAAGCCAGAAATGGTATCAAATGCTTCACCTTGTATAAGTAGATATTTATTGAATTTTCCATTTTCAAGTAGTACCGTATCTCGAATGGTTATACTTTCTTCAGCAGTCAATAGATTCTGAAATTCTTTTTTGAGGATGTCTTTGTATTCAGGACTAAAATCTTTGTTTACAACGTGCATGTATTTACGTAACTCGATGGCTTTTTCATGACGAATAGCGATTCTCTCGATTAGAGTTTTTACTTTGTCCTTAAATTGTTCTGATTTACGATCGTATTGCTGAGATACTTGATAAAATTGAATTAACAATAAGGAAATCATTGCAATTGCAACAATTCCTACTATCCAATTAATTCTAATTTTACGCATCCCTCTTTTATAGTTTTACTAAAATTAAATTTAATTGTTGAAGTAAAAGTGTGATTAACTTTTTTTAACTTGAGGGAATTTATAAAAATTGCTTTTTCTTCTATTTTATAAATTTCTTTTAATTCCCTGCACTACCGTTTGGTCTTCGAAAGCAATGCTTTCTCTCCTCATTTACTTGAGTAAATTGCGGATTTATTTTTTTGTTTGCCTCAAAAAATCTAATTTTTAGAAATCCCCTTTGAAAAGAAAAATGAGTAAACTACAACGTTTTACTAAAAGCAATAATTCTCTCTACAAAGTTTTCCCAAGAATTTTCTTGTTTTTCTTTTTCGATTTCTGCTGCAAATGTTGCTTTGTAGTTTCCTTCAAAATAGGATTGAATCGAAGTTGCTATTGCTTCTACCTCTGGTTTATCAACGATTAATCCTGTTTTTAGATGATGAATCGTTTCTTTTAATCCACCGACGTTGGTCGCAATGATTGGAAGGTTGTAATGATTTGCAATGGATGTTATTCCGGATTGAGTCGCTGACTTATACGGTAATACACATACGTCTGCAGCTGAAAAATAGTCAGCAACCTCGTGATCACCGATGTATTGATTGTAAAGAGCAATACGACTTTTAGCGTTGGACTTATCAATCAAAACTTGATATTTATCAAAGGAACCATAGACTTCACCTGCAATGATAAGTTGATAGGTATCATCCAACAACTCCATGGCTTGAATCAACAAGTCTAAACCTTTGTAATCACGAATGAACCCAAAAAACAACACTGTTTTTTTAGTGGTATCTACTTTTAACTGATGTTGTGCAAGTGCTTGATCAACAGGCGCAGGAAAATGGTTGTATACGGGGTGATTGACACGAATATATTTAGCGTCTGGTTTCATGTAAAGCAAGTCTTTCAAAACCGCATCTGACATTACTACAAATCCATCATTATTCTTTAAGAAATAGCGATTGCAAAATCCATCAAAAAAACGTTTTTCATGAGGAATTACATTGTCTAAAATTGAAATTCGCTTGACATTTTTATTTAGTTTTTTAGCAACATATCCTAATGAGGGACCAAAAAAAGTCATCCAATACTTGGTGATAAATATATCTGGGGCAAACTTTTTAACTTTTCTTGCAGTGGAGACATAGGTAAGCGGATTAATTGTATCTAACACTTCCTCCGAAGGAATTTCATCTGCGATATCCTCTTTAGTTACATATTGTGTTTCTCCTGGAAAAAGAAAATTTGGATATTGACGTTTAAACGTGAATGCTTTCACGGTATGTTCTTTTTCAAATGCATGATACATCAAGGCATTGAATTGTGCTATACCTCCTCTAAATGGATAAAACGTAGATAAAAAAGCGATTTTCATAGTTTATTTATTAGCTAACGTTTGAATCGCTTGTATAAAATTGTTTGGAGTAATGTCGTGCATACATGATGTACCTTTCACACACGTATTCCCATAGAAGCATACACATTCATTTGGAGGTCCAACGATTATCCCACGATCATACAATTCAAATTCGTGCTTATTAAAAATCGTATTACATAACACCATTTTTTTACGCAAGGCAGTCGCAATATGCATCATCATTGAAACTTGAGTCACGATAATATCACAGGCATTTGTTAGGGCTATAAATTCTTCCAAGGAGAAGTGTCCAGGATAATGCGCATCGGTCACACCCGACATTTTCAAATTTTTCTCGTGTTCTAATTCTCCTCCTAAGAAAATTGGATAATATCCCAATTCATTCAATTGTTTTGCAAGCTTTTCCCATGATTCTTCTGACCAAAGTCGTGTATTCCATCTTGGTCCACACCCTGTATTTAAGCCAACAATCGTTTTCCCTTTCGCAAGGTCTTGTAATTTCGATTTCCAGGTTATTGCTAACTCATTATTCAGATTGATTTGGTAATCTTCTTTTCTAAAATCGAAATGACAGATTTCAAAAATTTCTTCGAGGTAACTTTTGGTATTGTTTTTTGAAAGTTCATCAAAAAATCCAGTGAGTAGTTTATGTGTTGCACTTTTTGTTGCTGGAGCGATGTGGTTGTTTTCCCAGGCATACCCATATTTCACTGGTGCCTTAACATTTGCTAATAACATACAAGCTTCTGGGTCTTTATCCAAGTTTATCGCAATGTCAAAAGTTGAGTGCTCAATGGTGTAAACCGAAGTAAAATCCCATTTATAAATTACATCTATTTGTTCTTTAGGAAGTATCGCAGGACTTAAGGTTAACCACGTAAAATGTACACCAGGATATTCGGTTCTGAATCGTTCTAACAAAGGAGTAGTACGAATCACATCTCCCAATGCACCTAACTTGATAATTAAAATGCGTGTTTGAATTTTATCGTATTTCGTGCAGGTTGAACAAACAGCATTATTTTGTTTATTTGGGAGACAAGGAATTCCAGTTCTAAAGTGTCTGCAATCAAATTTTACGTCGGAAAGATTCATAAGGTATACTTCTATGTATCAAAGATAAAAAATAAAAGTACAAAAAAAACGTCCCACCTTACTGTGAAGCGCTTTCCATACGTTTTCAGAATTATATTATGTGATCACACGCGTGACACTAGAAGTTTCACTAGCTAATTTCACAAGACATTGACCTGAAGCAAAGTGGGCTAAATTCATGGAAATCGCATTATTTATCGTTACGAAATCTTGTGCACTGACCTACGAAATAAGTTCTAACCTAACTAAGTTAATTGAATTTGGTTACCTTGGAAATGGAATGTACTTGAAAAAATAAAATCGTATATTTGTAATTCAAAAAAATAAAATATGGGATGTTCCAATTGTAGCACGGGTGGTGGAACACCTGGAGGCTGTCAAAATAATGGTACCTGTAGTTCTGGAGGATGCAATAAATTAGGGGTTTTTGATTGGTTGTCAAATATGCAATTACCAGTTGGTCAAAAAACCTACGATATAGTTGAAGTAAGATTCAAAAATAGTAGAAAAGCATTTTATCGTAACGGTAAAAACTTATCCTTACAAGTAGGAGATGTTGTTGCAGTTGAGGCTAGTCCTGGATACGATATAGGAGTAATATCTATTGTTGGTGAATTAGCCAGAATACAGGTGAAAAAGAAAGTTTCTAGTCCGAAAAATTTAGAAGCACCTGCGATTTATCGAATTGCAACGCAAGAAGATGTTCAGAAATGGATGCAATCCAGGGAATTAGAAAAAGAGGTAATGTACCAATCACGTACGTTAGCTGTGAATCTTAATTTGGACATGAAAATTTCGGATGTAGAATATCAAGGAGATTTAACCAAAGCTACTTTTTATTATACTTCGGATGATCGTGTAGATTTCCGTCAGTTGATAAAGGACATGGCAGAGAAATTCAAGATTCGAGTAGAAATGCGCCAAATCGGATCACGTCAGGAGGCTTCTCGTTTGGGGGGAATCGGTTCTTGTGGTCGTGAATTATGTTGTTCTACCTGGTTAACAGACTTTAGATCTGTATCTACTTCAGCAGCTCGATATCAGCAATTATCCTTAAATCCTCAAAAATTAGCAGGCCAATGTGGTAAATTAAAATGTTGTTTAAATTACGAATTAGATAGTTATTTGGACGCTTTAAAAGCTTTCCCTGCTGCTGAAACAAAATTATATACGGAAAAAGGTACTTCATTTCATGTAAAAACGGATGTATTTAAACGTTTGATGTTCTTTACCCAAGAAGGTGGAGAATTCGTAGCGCTTACTCCTGATCGAGTGAAAGAAATCATGGAAATGAATGCACGTAAAGAGAAACCTGTTTCTCTGAAAGATTATGCTAAAATCGAAGCGGTTGTTGTTGAACCTGCTTATGACAATGTAGTTGGACAAGATAGTTTGAATCGATTTGATAATAATTTCAATAAAAAGAAAAACAAAAAACCAAATCGTCCAAATTCAACTGCTCCACAAGCACAAGTTAAATCACCAAAACCACCTGAAATAAAATCAGAGAAACCAACTACATCTTCTGTAGAACAAGGGACTCATCCTCCATCTACAATACAAATAGGAGATAAACCTGCTTTCAAAAAGAAAAAACGTAGAAAACCACCAAGAAGAGATGGTGAAGCTATGTCTCAAGGACCAAAAACGGACACGAATGCAAACTAGAATTATACTTGCTTTTTTAGGGATGTTGTTCTTGACAGCTTGTCAAGAACAACCCTATTTCCAACAGTCATATTCTTTCAAAAACAATACTTGGGCAAAGAAAAACAACCCTTCTTTCACTATGGACATTAATGATACTTCCAAAGCCTATAATTTCATTTTAACACTTAGAATATCAACGGGTTACGAATATAACAATGCGTGGATATACTTGAATTCTAAGTCACCAAATAAAGAATTTGCTAGAGAACCTTTCGAAATCAAAATCACTGATGAAAAAGGGCGTTGGTTAGGGAAAAAAACGGGTTCTATTGTAGAAAATCGTTTGGTGTTTCGTAATCGTAAACTTTCAAAACCAGGTAAATATACATTTGTCTTCGAACAAGGAATCACAAAGAAGGTATTATATGATGTTCTTGACTTAGGCTTGGAAATTGAAGAAGCGAAATAATTTTTTAATTAAAATGATTTCACTTACATTTTAGCTATAATTTTTAATACACTCTAAATTAAACTAATAGAATGTTCCAATGTTTCTAAAGACTAGAAATTAATAGTTCAAAAGCACCTCATCTATCGATTCTTACACCAAAATATTGTACTATTTACACATAAATTAGGCAACTCTTCGGGACTTTGTTTTTATGCATTAACCAAAATAATTTGGCAAGGATAAAAACCACAAAACTAAATTGTTGGAGTTAGAAACACCTATTTTCCAAGGAAATTATTATTTTAATAACATAAATTTGACCGTAAACAGGCTAAAATTGCCTATTTTCATGGGAATTAACGAACTTAGAAAGATTCAAAAAACAGTAAGCTGTTTTTGTTATTTATCTGGTTTTAATATCAACTGAAGTATCAAACAACAATGTTAAAACAAGTAAAAATAACAATATTAATGGCTGTTTACAACACCCATTTTTTTTTGATCAAAAGAGCAATTGATTCTGTTTTAAAGCAGGATTTCCAGAACTTTGAGTTAATCATTATTGACGATGGTAGTAAAGACCATGATCGTGAGGAATTAATGCAATTTATTGAGAAACATGAAGATAAAATTGCCTATATCCGACATAGTAATCGCGGTCAATCAGCATCTATTAATCGCGGTGTATTAAACAGTATTGGAGAATATATCACCATACTTGATGGTGACGACGAATACAAACCTAATCATTTAAGTGCTTGTCTTCAAGCTGTAAAAAAGGTAGACTTAATCTGTTCTACTACCGAAACTATTACCGATACCGCCGAAGATTATTTTGTTCCGGATAAAAACGATCTTACAAAAGTCATACACTTAGATGAAACGATTCTTTTTGGCACCTTGTTTGGAAAGAAAAAGGTATTTAATACCATCCACTTTATCAGTGGTTTCGCAGCGGATGCTGATTTTTACGAAAAAGCGTCCAAACAATTTCGTGTCGAAAAAGTAGATTTAAGAACGTACGTGTATCATCGAAATATACCGAATAGTATTTGTGCAACAATTAAAAAAAATAAAACGGAACAATTCTCTAACAATGGGTATCAATCCAATTCCTTTGCCTGAAGATAGCAACCTAATCATGGCATGCCATATCACTAGTGTGTATGATGTAAATCGAAATACCACATTGGAAGATGACAACTATGCTTTAGTTAGTGATTGGGCAGCATCCATTACAAAACATAAACTACAAGGAATTATTTTTCATAATAACTTTAGTCCTGAAACCTGTGAAAAATACAGTAATGATTCTATTTCATTCGTTAAGATAACTTACAATCCGACATTTAATCCGAACGTTTTTCGCTATTTTGTGTACTACACCTATTTACAAGAACAGCTTCATCGCTATAAACATATTTTTATCACTGATATTTCAGATGTTACGCTTGTAAAAAATCCATTTAACGACCCTTATTATATCGAAAATTCGAATGCGTTATTTTGCGGAGACGAACCAAAAACATTGAATGACCCTTGGATGCAAGCACATTCTACGCATCTTCGTGAAAGAATAGGCGATTTTGCAGCATACGAAGATAAATTCGAGCAAAAAACACTCTTAAATTGTGGCATTATAGGCGGTAACGCTCCCCTAATGTTTAAATTTATAGAACAACTTTGTTCCATTCATCAATCTGTGAACTACGAAAATAAAACAGCTTATACAGGTGATATGGGGGCTTTTAATTATTTAGTCAGAACACAATTTAATCATCCTTTGATCCATGGGACACCTGTGAATACGATATTTAAGAACTATGAAAACGAACGCAAAGACTGCTGGTTTAGACATAAGTAGTTTGTTATAACCTTTACTTTTACCTAAAATCAACTAAGCAGTTTATATTTTGCAAGAAATACCAAAGGAGTCATACCAACATTCTTTTTAAAAAATCTTACAAAATAAGAATTGTCATAATAACCTAATGTTTCACCAATTTGGGTCACATTGAGGTCTGAATAGAATAACATCCTTTTTGCTTCAAGAACTATCCGTTCACTAATCAATTGAGTGCTTGTTTTTCCGATACAACTTTTAGTAACTCTATTTAAGTGTTTTTCTGTTATGTTTAATTGTGAAGCATATACCTTGACAAATTTTTCACTTCTAAAATTCTCTTCGATTAAATCTTCAAATTGTCTAAGTTTTCTCAAATAGGTTTGGTTATTTATATTTCCTGAAGGTGTTTTAACTCTTGAGATTTCTATGTACACTAACACAATCATGGAATGAATTTTCTGCCATTTTAAAAAATCATGTTTTATATATTCTGTATGTATTTCATTCATATAAAATTGGATGCAGTTTAAGAGTTTTTCATCCAATTTAAAATAGGGAGGTCCTTGTAATGCATTGTAAAAATGAAAATCTTTTATGCTAAGTGAATAAAATCCCTGATCGAAAAATTCTCGCGAATGAAAAAACACAAACCCATCAACATCCTCGGACAATTCCCAATAATGCATTTGTCCAGGTTTTAGAACAAACAAGGAACCACGTTCAATAGTAAAAGTCTCAAAATCTACTTCGTGTTTTCCTGTGCCTTGCGTAAATAAAATAACAAGGTAAAAATCGTGTTTGTGAGGGGAATTAGTAAAATGATGATTTTTAACATGTTGATTCAAATAGTTTGCGTAAAAATCTCCTTCATTAGTAACTAATTCAAATTTGTTTATCTGATATATTGGTAATTCTTTCATCTTAACCAAATGTACGAAAATGTCTTAATAATACCATTACCGGAGTGAAATCACACATGAATTTATACTTGAGTAATTAACTTTGATATATGAAAAATACTAGCAAAACAATCCATTTTATCAGCAATATTTTTAATGACAAATGTCCTAGATGCGCTAAAGGATACGTTTTCAAACAAGACGATAGCATATTTCAGATCCCTATCATGCATGCTACATGTGAAACGTGTAATTACCATTTCGATAGAGAGCCTGGATATTTTTTAGGTGCTATGTATATCAGTTATGCGCTTGCTGTTTTACAAGGTATACTTACCTATATATTATTATATATTACAGTTCCTTCTCTTTCGACATTTTATGAAATATTAATCATTATACTGGTTATTATATTGTTTGCTAGAAAAAATTATAAATTATCGCGTATCATTTACATTCATATTTTTCCTTGGTAGATTTTTATTGGATTCAAGGGTATAGTTGAAAAGGGTTTATTATTGACTAAGAAATTCCTCTTCTACTAACTATTTACTACATTTGAATTAAACCGCGCTTCGGGTTTTGGTTGTTTTGCCCAGGTATTGCTTATTGCTAAAGGAGCGGAATGTTATTAGTAAGATATGACAAATCCTAGTCAAGATAGCTCAGAACTAAATTAATAAGTTCATTCATATCACAATCAACTATAAACATATCAAATCGTATCATACTACCTTGTTTTTTCAAATCATAATCGTAAATTTATGTGTCAAAACGAAGAATAAAGTATATAATTTAGACCTTAGTATTGACTGGAACCTTATAAATTTAATTTTAAAAATATGCATGAATTATTGGTGTCTTAATTTCAGATGGATTACTTTTAGATGCTAATTTCCGCTAGAAAATTTACAGTTGAACAACTGACGTGAATAGCCGTTGCTTACAAATCTAGCGAGCGAAGCGTTTACCGCAGGAAAATATTTCCAGCTAATTGATATTAAGGGTTTTTATAAGATACTATGACAAAGAAAAAAGGGATTGCAATATTAGGTTCGACAGGTTCGATTGGCACACAAGCCTTAGAAGTGATTGAATCGTATCCAGACGTTTTTGATCTGCAAGTGTTGACAGCAAATGGCAATGCGGACTTATTGATAACACAAGCCAAAAAATTCAAACCGAATAGTGTTGTCATCGTGGATGAATCTTTGCATGAAAAGGTAAAAACTGCTTTGTGGGAAGAGGATATCAAAGTTTTTTGTGGGAAGGATTCATTGAATCAAATTGTTACAGGTTCTGAAATAGATGTGGTATTGACTGCCTTGGTTGGTTATGCTGGATTAAAACCTACGATAGAAGCTATTAAAGCAAAGAAAACGATTGCCTTAGCGAACAAAGAAACCTTGGTCGTTGCTGGTTCATTGATTACTAAATTAGCACTTGAACATAACGTTACTATTTATCCGGTCGATTCTGAGCACTCAGCAATCTTTCAATGTTTGACTGGGGAAAATATCAATCCAATAGAGAAAATCTATTTAACGGCTTCTGGAGGCCCTTTTAGAGGGTGGAAACGGGAGCAATTGGAAAAAGTAACTCCAGCACAAGCATTAAAACATCCTAATTGGACCATGGGAGCAAAAATCACCATTGATTCTGCGACACTCATGAACAAAGGATTGGAAGTCATTGAAGCAAAATGGTTATTTGACTTAAGACCAGACCAAATAGATGTAATTGTGCATCCTCAATCGATTGTACATTCCTTAGTTCAATTTGAAGATGGTAGTATGAAAGCTCAAATGGGATTGCCAGACATGAAATTACCCATACAATATGCATTTACCTACCCATTACGACTGAAAACAGATTTCCCACGTTTTAATTTCATGGATTATCCGCAGTTGACTTTTGAGCAACCCGATCGTGAAACATTTCAAAATTTGAATTTAGCGTTTGTTGCGATGGATCGAGAAGGAACTGCAGCTTGTGCATTGAATGCAGCGAATGAAGTTACGGTGCAAGCGTTTTTGAGAGGGGAAATAGGATTTTTAGATATCGCTCGAATTAATGGAAGTGTGATGGATCATGCTACGTTTGTAAAAGAACCTGAATATGAGGATTTTGTGAAGGTAGATGAAGAGGCAAGGAGATTAGCGGAAGGGTTGGTAAAATTGAAACACGGAGGACACAAAGACGCAAATTAACACAAAAATTTTCTCAGAGGATTAGAGATATTTGAAATGTTTGATAGAATTTTGAGGACGCAGAGATTACTACCTTTGGAAGGATTTCCCTTTAGATAAGCAATGCATTGCGTATCTAAAGGGAAATCACCTTTATCAACTCCTTCACTTTTCTACCATTTGTTTTCGCTTCCTCCAGTGTAGGAGCAACTATAGTGATGTGTCCCATTTTACGGAAAGATTTTGTTTCTGATTTACCGTAAATGTGTGGTTTAACTCCTGGAATGGCAATGGCTTTTTCTAATCCTTGATAGATTACACTTCCTTGGTATCCTTTTTCACCCAATAAGTTAATCATTACGCCTGGCTGAATGATACGTGTATCTCCAAGAGGAAGATTTAACACACTTCGCATGTGTTGTTCAAATTGAGAAGTCACATTGCATTCAATCGTATGGTGTCCGCTGTTATGAGGTCTTGGAGCAATTTCGTTGACTAATAACTGACCATCTTTTGTAAGGAATAATTCAACTGCTAAAATTCCAACCATCCCAAGTTTATCGATGATGCTGATTGCCAATTCTTCGGCTGCTTTTTCAATGGCTGGTGTCACATCTGCAGGAGAAAACAAAAATTCTACCAAGTTAGCTTCTGGACTGAATTCACATTCTACCGTCGGATACACTTTTGTGTCGCCGTTTTCATTTCGCGCAACGATAACAGATAATTCCTTTTCAAAATCCACAAATTTTTCCAAAACACTGGGTACTTCGAATGCATTTTCCAAGTCTTTTTCGTTACGTAACGGAGTTACCCCTTTTCCATCATATCCACCTGTACGCATTTTTTGCATAAAAGGGAATTCTGAAAAATAGTTTGTAATTTCTTCTTTGTTGTTTACTAAATAGAAAGCAGGAGTAGGAATATTATGGTCTGCATAAAATTGTTTTTGTAATCCTTTGTCGCGAATGATTTTTAAAACAGCAGGTTGCGGGAAGACTTTTTTTCCTTCTACTTCTAGTTTTTCTAAAGCTTCGATGGAAACATTTTCTATTTCCACTGTGATTACATCTTTGTTTTGACCGAATTGGTATACTGTGTCGAAATCATTTAACGAACCAACAGTTAGGCTATGTGCTACATCTTTACAAGGTGCGTCTAGATCTGGATCCAAACAATGAACTTGTACATCATAGTTGATTGTTTCTTGAATCAACATTCTTCCGAGTTGACCTCCTCCTAACACTCCTAATTTAAAGTGTTTTCCGTACCAGACTTTTTCCATTAATTGAAATATTCAGTATAAAATGTTTTGTATTCTTCGAGTTTGTGCGTTTCAAAAAGCACTTTTAAATTTTCTTGCGAAATTAAGTACATTGGTAGGTTACTTAACTCAGCTAATTCGTTTTTAGCTGATTTTACATTCTCAATATATGCTTCAGCATCTGTTTGCGTAAAAGATTTAAGCACCACAATACTTTGATTTTCTTCAAATAATTTAGATGAAACAGTAATTTCTTTACCAACATATTCCTCATCATTGAATATGGCTATTTTGTTTTTTGCTGCATTAGAATCGCTGTTTGGCTGAAGTAAAATGATGATCCAATATGTTTGACCTTCTACAAATTTGTAAATTGATTCTTTGTTAAATTCTATTTTTTGCGAAACAGAAATTCCTTTTTTTAGAATTTCTTCTAATTCTCTCGCTTTTTTTGCTTCTAACGTTGCGGGAAATTTCACAATGATTTCTTTTAAGAGTGGATCAATGATTTTTTTGTCTGAATTATTTGATGCAACTGCCATCGCGTTCAACAACATATATTTTGATAGGTAAGCGTTTGTTGGATCTGTATTCATTATTTGAGTGCAGGCAGCTACAACTTCTGTATAATTATTCGCACGATATTGATCTAAAACTTTCACATAAACTTTTTCTGCTTTAAGTTCCTCTTCTTTTTTCTTCGTAAAATAATTTGGGTCTTTTAAATAATTTGCATAGTCAGAAGATGGGTAATTTTTAAGGATGTACGACTTTTGAATTAGCATTTTTGCGTTGTCTTTTCCTTCATAAATTTTATATAGTTGGTAAGCAGAAAGCAACTTATAATTGTTCGTATAATTACGGTTTATGATATCACCAAATCGGTCAGCAGCCATTTTAAATTCACCTAGTAATTCTTTGTAAATTAGACCAGCTTCATATTGAGCAGCTATCAAACGTTCCATGGAAGAATCTTGTAAGGCTTTTGTTAAAGGAATATTTTTTAGTAAGTTATCAACCGTCAAAGTGTCTTTATCTTTTTCAATTGATGTATTAACTGCATTTGATTTTGTTTTAGAACTATCGTTATTGTTTGCAATCACAATTTTATCGATACGTCTCCAATCGTCTTCATTTTCACGATCTCCCCAATTTTTTTTGAATTCACTTACTCCATCTGCTTTCGATTTCACATTATTCCAATACCACTTATTTCCAGAGGGGTCATTTTCTTGTGCAGCTTGTTGTTTTGCTTGTATATTCCGAATTTTAGCAGCTTCTTCACGTTGTTTTTTCTCTGCGTTTGATTTTATGATTTTGATGGCTTTTTCGATGTTGTTTTTTCGTGTTTTTTCGTCCATTTGAGCTAAAAGCAGTAAACTATCCTCGCGTGCTACGATTTCAACTGCAATCACTAAGTTTTTCAGTTTTGAAGCTTTTTTAGTGATATTATCAAAGTTAGGATAATTTTCCGGCATGACTTTGGCGCAACTATCGTAATATTTCTGTGCTTTTACATAATCTTTAATTTGGTAACTCAAATTACCTAATTCTTCATAACTCACCGCTTGTTGACGTTTGTTTTCAGTCGAATAATAAGTAGACTTGTGTAATAGTATAATTGCCTCCATGCGATTATTTTCTTGTAGGTACAATTTTGCTAGCGCATAATACAATTGATCTCTAAACTCCGTGTTTTTTTCATCACGCAACATTTTTTGCAGCTCTTTTTTAACTTTTTCATCTTTTCCAAGATAAGCACGATTGATACGGGCGTTGAATTGCATTTCAAATGGAGCTTGGGGTGAAGATGCCACTTTCGAAAAGTGATTTTTTGCTAATTCGTTGTTTTTTGTTTTTCCATATAGTTGACCCAAAATGAAATGAATACGTGTTTTTTCAGCTTTCTTTTTTGAATTTTTGATTGCTTTTTCTAGGTTTTCGATTGCTGAAGGAAGTTCTTCTGTTTGAATATATAAATTTCCTTTTAACAAGGCAAGTTCAACTTCCAAACGTTTGGTGAAGTCTGGCAATAGCTTTCCAGTATTCTTATCTTTTTTCGCAAATACTTTTGTGATTTTTCCTATGAAATTGGTTTTGTTTGCTTCTTTTTCTTTTTTCTGTTTCTCAACCATTAGATCGAGTTCAAGCAATTTTTCTTTCGCTTCATTGATTTTATTGGTTGCAATTAAGGATTTAATTATCCACATTGAAGCGATGTAATAGGATTTGTCGTTTGCAAATAAGCGTTGTACGTATTCAAAATTTCTTAGTGAAACTTCATAATCGTGCTTATAGAAAAAGGCTTTTCCAATGGTGTTCCAATTTTCGTCAATCCAAGGGTTGTTTTCTACTTTTTTACCACCTCCGAAGTCCATGCTTGGCATACAGTGGTTACGGATTACTTTGGAACATTTAGAGATCGCTGTATCAATAGCGGGAAGTAATGCTTGAAATTCTTTTTCGTTTGGTAATTGCTCAACAGGTATTATTTCATAATAATTTTCTTTTGCGTTCGTACGATAAGATTCTAATGATGTTTTTAGGAGTTCGTTTGCGTTAAAATACCCATTGTATTTCGCTGTAATTCCATGATATTTTCGATTGATATAGGCATTATTTTCTGTAGAACACGAAACTGCCAACAAAATACAGGTCAGGGCGACGAGTAAGTAGGAGACAAGTGACGATGTTTTTTTCATTTTAGTTATATCTAACGTAAAAATACAATTTTTCTTGTGGAGACTTCTAATAATTGCTTTTTCTTCGCTTAATTCTAAGTTCACACTGTGGTAAATGCGTCTACAATATGTTCAATTTCTGTTCGGTATTGATTGTGTACTATTGATATGATATCGAAACGAGTATCAATATTTAAATGTTTCCATTTTAGGTATGCGTCTGCAACTTTGATGATTTGTTTTTGTTTAGCGCGGGTTACTGCTCTCCATGGTTCTCCAATTTCTGCTGTTTGTCGAGTTTTGACTTCGGTAACTACGAGTTGATTGTTTTCTAAAGAAATAATGTCTACTTCTAATTTTCCAAAACGGAAATTAAAATCGATGTGTTTAAATCCCTTTTTTGTTAGATATTCTTGTGCTAATTTTTCACCCAGAATTCCTAGTTCTTGATTTGTCATTTTTTTTATTTTTCGATTTAAGTTATGGAAAAATATCGTTAGGGGAAATAAAAATAGGAAAAAAATAGAGCGACGAAGGAAACCTTAATAGTGAATGAAGGATAGTGCTTTCTTAAGGAAAGCGAGGTGAGACCTGAGGTAGTCAGAAATTTAATGGAATGGAATTTGTGAAAGGTGATTTTAAGGATAGATTACATTCCTTTTTTTTCTTTAAATATCAGATTATAATAGACTTAAATAATTTACAGGCGTCTATTTACGTAAGATTTCGCGCTTCTTTTTGGCGTTCAAATGAACACGATATGCCACCAATGCTGGTAACCCTAAAATCATAATAAGTGCTAAAGCATATCCTTTGGGTAATAAGCGAAACGATTCAATATTGGCAAAATCTTGTTTACTTCCACCCATATTTATGAAATATGAAAGACTAATATCGCAGGTGTAGATTTTATCTTTCGTAGTAATTTCTCCTGGAAATAAATCGATACGAAATAGAAAAAAAATAGCTGAAAGTATCAGTACAAGGGATAAATAAATTAGAAATGGTTTTTTAGATTTTTGGTTCATAGTTTTGTTTATTATCAGTTAGTCACCTCCCTCAATCCCTCCTCAAGGAGGGAAGACGATGGGATATAATTTTTAATTTGTCTAATAGTCTTTTGTCTGAGGTCTAAAGTCTCAAAGCAATCCTAAAAGTAGTTCCTTTATCAATCTCGGAATGCAATACAAAAACATTTCCTTTGTGGTATTCGTTAATGATACGTTTCACAAGTGAAAGTCCTAGTCCCCAACCACGTTTTTTGGTAGTATAACCCGGTTTAAAAATCGTTTTAAACTGATTATGAGCAATTCCTTTTCCAGTGTCTTGGATGTCAATGTTTATATGTGTCGTGTCTTGAGATATGGTGATGTTGAGTTGTCCTGCTGTTACCATCGAATCTACAGCGTTTTTAGTGATGTTTTCAATCACCCATTCAATCAACGGAGGATTATGCGGCACAAGCATTTCAAGGGAATCACTTTTTATGGAAAAATGTATTTTGTTGGAGACGCGCAATTTCAAATAGTCAATAACTGTGCTGACCGTTTCCACGATGTTTTTGTCTTCTAATTGTGTAGCAGAACCAATTTTAGAGAAACGATTAGCCACTTGTTCCAATCGACTCACATCTTTTTGCATTTCGAGCGCAATACTTGGGTCGATGTTTTGTGTTTCTAAATATTGTACCCAAGCTAATAAGGAGGAGAGCGGAGTCCCCAATTGATGTGCAGTTTCTTTCGCCATACCTGCCCAAACTTGATTTTGTTCGGCTTTACGGAAGGTATTAAAGATGAGGTAACCCACAAATATAAATAAGGTAAAAATGATGAATTGTACGTAGGGGAAATATTGTAATTTTTTTAATTCTGGACTGTCGTCGTAGTACAAAAAGCTATTTTGTGTGCTGCCAAAATTGATTGGGATTGCTTTGTTGCTGCGTTTCAATCGCGCAATTGTTTCAAGGACTTCTACTTTGTTAGTATTGTTTAAGGGTAAATTGGTTGCTAAAATGGAATCGGTTTTTGCGTCTACTAACAACACAGGAACTGCGCCTTCGTTGGCTTTTAGTCCCTTGTTAAATGCACGTATCAAGGAGTCGCGTTCATTTTCCAATCGGGTAATTTCTTTCGAATCGGTATATGCACAATTCATAATCAATCCTTCTTCAATCTCAATAGTTATTTTGTATTTCCATGAGTTTGCAAGTTGGAGGAGTGTATCGTTAAAAAGTCGTTTGACAGTCGTATCTGGAAGTGCCTCATGTTTTTTATTGAAATCTGAATAGTTAAAATCTAAGTGTAAATGTTCAGAAATATCGTTGTTATTATCATATAGTATAACAGGAATGGATTTATTGATGTTTATGATTTTTAAGGGTAAGGAATAGTCCGGCATTTGATCGGGTTCGATAGGTTTCAATATCTCCTTCGTTGCGCTACTCCACAACTCCATTTCATTGCGTTCTTTGTCTCGCAGTTGAGAGAAAGTAAGGTTTGTCAACTGTACAAGTTCTGCTTTTTTCTTGATGGCCTCTGCCCATTGTTTCACACGGTAACGCTCTCTTATACTTACTTTTGAGACGATAGAATTCGAAAAAAACAACGATGCAGAAATCAAGATTAGAGCGATGCCTAATAAAATGATTTTCCAACGTTGTTTTTTTGAATAGAGATTCATTATTTCTTTTTACGTGTTTCGTAAAAGTAATACTTTTCAACCTTTTTTAACTAAATTGCTACTTCCTATTCTTAGCAAAAAAGCTGTATCTATATTATTTTCATAACGTTTCTCAACGGAATTAATTGTAAAACATAACGCATCAAAAATCTTCGTGTTTTTTTTTATTGATCTAATAAAAGAATAAATTCAATCGATCTTTAGTTCGTAAACACGCTCAATTTGTTAGCAACTTTCTGTTTATATTCCTAAGTATTATCGTAAATTTGACTCACAATTTTTTAAAAAAGAATGATGAGTTTACTTACCGTAGGAAGTGTTGCGTTTGATGCGATCGAAACGCCATTTGGAAAAACAGATAAAATAATTGGTGGAGCAGGTACTTATATTGCCTTAGCTTCTTCCTTTTTCAAGAAAAATCAAAATATCGTTTCAGTTGTTGGTGACGATTTTCCACAAGAAATGTTAGATTTATTGTCTCAACGTGGAGTTGATTTGACGGGATTGCAAATCAAACAAGGAGAAAAAACATTTTTCTGGTCAGGTAAGTATCATAATGATATGAATACACGTGATACGTTGATTACTGAGTTGAATGTGTTGGAAAATTTTGACCCTATCATTCCTGCTGATTACCAAAGTGCAGAGTTTTTAATGTTAGGAAATTTAAGTCCACAAGTACAACGTTCAGTTATTGAACGTTTGGCAGAACGTCCAAAATTAATTGCTATGGATACGATGAATTTCTGGATGGATATCGCACTAGATGAATTGAAAACAACAATGTCTATGGTGGATTTATTGATTATCAACGATGAAGAAGCTCGTCAATTGTCAGGTGAAAGTTCTTTAGTGAAAGCATCAAAAGTGATTCGTGCATATGGGCCAAAATATTTGATTATCAAAAAAGGAGAACATGGAGCTTTATTATTCCACGGAGATAAAATATTCTTTGCGCCAGCATTACCTTTAGAAGAAGTATTTGATCCAACAGGTGCGGGAGATACATTCGCAGGTGGATTTATGGGGTATTTAGCAAGTACTGGTGATATCTCTTTTGAGAATATGAAACGAGCAATTATTGCTGGTTCTGCATTAGCTTCTTTCTGTGTGGAGAAATTTGGAACACAAAAATTAGTAGAAATTACACAAGAAAACCTAGATGCTCGTATTCAAGAGTTTGTAGCATTGTCTAATTATGATATGGTTTATCAAACTAATTAAATATTAAATGTACTTAACTTCCTCCCTTGAGGGAGGATTGAGGAGGATGACTTTCATGCTCCTTCACCCTAATAAAATTCAAGATGGAAAAGAAAGAATTTATTGAACGTTTAAAAGCCTTAACTATAAACGAAGACGTTTTTGCGGTATCTCGTGCTATAAATGAATTACGTGGTCAATTTGAAGATTTTTGTATTGAACAAGATCGGTTGAAACAAGTAGCTTTGTTGGAAGCGCAAGAACGTGGAGAAACGGTTGATTTTACAAATGAACCAGATCCATTGAAAGAAGAGTTCTATACAGTTTTTAGCGAATATAGAGATCGTAGAAACAAACTTTCTTCAGAGAAAAAGTTAGAGGAAGAATCAAACTTGCGCAAGAAACAAAGCTTAATCAATCGTTTAAAACTGTTGATTGAGTCAGAAGAAAATATTGGAGTAGCAGTTGAGTCGTACAAAGAAATTCATGAATCTTGGAAAATAGTTGGTGATATTCCACGTGAAAAAAGACAGGACATTCAGTCGGAATATTCTAAATTATTAGAATCATTTTTCTTTAATTTAAAAATTTACCGTGAGTTGAAAGACCATGATTTGAAACGTAATTTCCAATTGAAAAAAGAAATTATTTCTAAAATCGAAGTGTTATTAGCGAATGATATTATTCGTGATCTTGAAGCACAAATAAAATTATTACAAAACGAATTTGATTCACTAGGTCCAGTTCCAAAAGAAGAATGGGAAGGTTTAAAAAATGAATATTGGACAAGAGTTAAAGCTGTTTACCAAAAAATAACAGACTTCTACGAAGGAAAACGCGAAGAACAAAAACAAAATATTGAGCGTAAACAAGAATTATTGGAACAGGTCAAAGTTTTTGTTGCGACGATTGGTGGAGTAAATGATGCAAAATCGTGGGAAACCGCTACTGAAAAGTTGTTAAACATTCAAAACGAATGGAAAACAATCGGTCAAGGTCCACGCAAAGAAAATGAAGAGCTTTGGACTGCATTACGTTCCGAATGTGATGTGTTTTTTGCAGCTAAAAAAGCGTTTTACCAAGTAATTAAGGATAAGTTTGAAGTCGTTGCTAAACAAAAATCAGCCTTGATTGAACAAGTAAATGCCTTGAAAGATTCTACGGATTGGAAAACAACATCAGAAAAAATTATTCGTCTACAACAATCTTGGAAAAATTTAGGAAGTGCAGGTCAAAAAAACGAACAAAAATTATGGAAAGACTTTCGTAGTGCATGTGATGGTTTTTTTGAAAATAAAAAACAATTTTTCGCTAGAGAAGATGAGGAAAACACAGTTAATTTAGAAGCGAAAAAAGTATTGATTACTGAAATTGAGTCTTATGTCGTTGGCGATGATAAACAACAAGTCATTTCTGATTTAAAAGAATTTTCAAATCGTTTCAACGCGATTGGCAAAGTTCCTTTTAAGGAAAAAGATACTGTATATCATGCATTCAAAAATGGGTTAGATACACATTACAAGAAAATCAAATTAGAGGGTGCTGAAAAAGAAAAAGTGATGTTTCAGGCACATTTAGACACTTTGAAATCAAATCCAAATGCTGCTAAATTAATTGATAAAGAGCGTCGTGATTTAGAACAAATGATTGCTAAACAACAACAAGATATTAATCAGTTGGAAAATAATCTTGGATTTGTTTCTAGATCAAAAGCAGGGGATGCACTACGTAAAGATGTGGAGCATAAAGTAAATGTTGCTAAAGATCGTATCAAAGAATATAAAACGAAGATAAAATTACTTTCTACGAATGAATAAATCGGTAAATATTCTGTTGATATTACTCTTAATCCCTGTTTTTGGATTAAGTATTTTTGTGGGATTCGACTTACCTATAGAGTTCTTAAAAACAAGCGGAAAAAATTTACCGTATCAACATGTGATTTTTATCACCTTTGGAATTTTTATATTCCTCTTAGGCGTGCGTAGATCTATGCAACGTTGGGTGGGAATCAAGATGGTAAACAACCTAGACAAATTTGAATGGAACAAAGAGATTGATTCCAAAAGAAAATCGCAGATAAATATGTATTTGTTGATTGAAGGGGTGATGCATATTTTAGTTGGATTCGCATTGCTTGCGTTATCTCAAAAAGCGCTTATTATTGCGACTGTATTTTTTGCTTTAGGATTAGACCATTTGATTTTTTGTTTGTTTGGAAACATCAAAAATGTTTGGAGGGTAGGAGTTACAAACAAAGCAATTGTTGTCGCAGAACGCGATTTCAAAGTGATTTATTTCTCTGGTTTACGACGTGTGACGGTTCACCAACAGACCCTTTTTTTCGATTATATCAAAGAATTGCAATTGGCCATTTCAATAGATTCTATCTCTCCAACAAATCGATTTGCATTCAGAAATGTTCTGGAGGAAAAATTGAATAGAGACAAAGTTCATTTCTCAGAAACTTTTAAAGAGTTTTAAGGTTAAAAATTTAAAAGCGAGAAAATTTTCTCGCTTTTTTAGTGACCCCGGAGGGATTCTAACCCCCAACCCTCAGAGCCGAAATCTGATGCGCTATACAATTGCGCCACGGAGCCAGTATGGTGAGTGGTGCAAATACCTAAAGGTTCAATTGCACAGCTTAGCCAGTAATTACCTGACAAAGGTAAATAAATTACTTAAAATAGTGCTATGCAGAAAATTTAAAATAAATTTGATACGCATTCGTTTGTTACTTAAACTGAACATAAATTATGAAGACTTTTTTAGTACTGATCTTTTTACTTTCAGCACATTTACTTTCAGCACAAGTTGCTACTGGGCAATGGCGTTTTCATGTAAATGCAGCAAAAGCGAAAGATGTATGTTTTGGAAATAATAAAGTTTTAGCTGCTTTTGAAAATGGGGTTTTGGAATATGATGATGAACATCATGAAATAACAGAATGGAATAACGTAAATCATCTATCTGAAGTATTAGTCTCCTGTGTGGTATTTGATACTGCTTCAAATGCCTTTTGGATAGGATATGAGAATGGTAATATGGATAAACTAGATGGTTCTACGGTATATAATTTACCTGCATTGAAACTATCAAGTATTGTAGGAGATAAAAAAATTATCAAATTTATATCGAAAGGGAAATATCTTTATGCCGCAACTCGTTTTGGAATCATGAAAATTGATCCTGTAAGGATGGAGGTATTGGATACATATTATCCACCTCTGTTCGGTCGAACTTTAAATGATTTTACTTTTCATAAAGATTCAATTTATGTTTTAAGTGATACTAATTTATTTGTTATTTCTTCGAGAAATTCATTGATAGCCAACCCACTAAACTGGAAGGTTGATCAACGAGTTCAAAAACGGAACAATACAATTTTTAATACAATACTTTCTTTTGGTGATGACTTGTTATTAACAACTGTACATCCTGATTTTGGTAAAGACACTATTTTTAAACTAGAAACTTCAAAATTGCAAGAATTAAACTCTTCCTTTTTTAAAGGTGAAATAGAGTTTATTGCTTTACAAACTCAAGATAATCAATTGTTTCTTTCGACCTACAATAATGTTTTTTTCTATGACAAACATTTAAATCGAAAAGAGATTTTGTATCAATATTCGTTCTATCAACATCCTCGTCCAATGAAGATTGTTGCTGGTAATGGTGTTTTTTGGATTGCCGATAACGAGAATGGCCTAGTTCAATGGGGGGATAATTATCATAACACTCCTATTTCGATGGTAGGACCTCCTAAAAAAAGCTTTTTTACTGCAGATAGTCAACAAGGAAAAATGGCGTTTTCAGGAGGGATTTTACAAAAGGCTTCGATCGCTTTCAATACTAGTGGTGCTTATACCTTAAAAGACGAAAAGTGGTCTTTGTATGATCTATGGAATCAAAAACGTTGGTTTAAAAAAAATATATGGGATGTTTCATCAGTCGCGATAAATCCATTAAATACCGATCAAATTGCTTTTGGTTCATTTTCGGAAGTTCCACTTTCTATTATGAATTTTGGTCAACAAATTGACACAACTTATGACTTTACAAATTCTCCTTTACAAAAATTTGCACTTGGAGATAATGGATGGACATGTGTTTCAGATGTAAAATATGATTTAGATGAAAATTTGTGGGTACTTAACGCTTTTACAGATGCTCCTCTAAAAATGTTAAGTAAATCTGGTAAGTGGTATACTTTTGAAACAGGTGGCTTCACAAAAAATGTTTTTAATCGCAAATTAATTATTGACAAACAAAATAATAAATGGTTTACTGTTTTTGGAACCGGATTTGTAGGATTTTCTGACGGTGGAACAATTGATGATCCTTCGGATGATGTTTACCGCATGGTTAGTGATGGGTTGACAAGTGGTGCGCTACCCTCTAAAGAAGTAACTGCCTTAGCCATGGATTTTAATAATCAATTATGGATTGGTACGGACAATGGATTTTGTATTTTATATAATGCAGGTTCGATCCTTTCAAAAGAACCAAATTCTTTTGCAGCTCAGCGCATCAAAATGCGTTTTGAAGGAAATGTAGAATACATGTTGGGAAAAACTTCGATTACTGATATTGAGGTGGATGGGGGAAATCGTAAATGGATTGCGACTGCAAATTCGGGATTGTTTTTACTTTCTCCAGATGGCTCTGAAATTATTGCGAGTTATACGAAGGAAAACAGTCCTTTAATTTCCAATTCTATCTTGGACATAAAATTAAATCAACAAACAGGAGAATTATTCATCATTACTGAAGAAGGCTTAGTGTCTTATAGAACCGATGCATCTCAAGGTGACGATACATATGAAAACACAGTCGTTTTTCCAAATCCATTGAAACCTGATCATATTTACGGAGTTACTATTCAGGGGATCGCCTATGATTCAGACGTCCGTTTTACAGATGCAGGGGGCAATTTAGTATACAAAACTACTTCCAATGGTGGAACAGCTCATTGGGATGGCAAAACCTTAAGTGGCGAGCGTGTTAAAGCAGGCGTATATTTTATATGGACCGCTCCAAATGAAGGGAAAGGAAGAAAGGTTGGAGAATTTGTAGTGATTAATTAGGAGAATGAAAAAGACTTCTCGAGGATTAATCATCCAACGCTTTTCCTATTCCGAAACTAGTCTGATTGTGCATTGTTTTACAGAAACCGAAGGACTGAAATCTTTTCTGTTTCAAGGAGCAAAGAAAAAGAAAGGGGTTGTGTTATTGCCTTTATCACCCATCGAGTTTTCGTATTATCAAAAGGATGAAGGTCAACTCGCTAAAATGACGGATGCTACATTATACCAATCGTTTGCTACAATACCATTTGACCCCGTAAAATCTACCGTTGTTTTTTTTCAAGTAGAAATTCTGGCAAACGTACTACATGAAGGGGTTGTCGATAAACATTTATTTGAATTTTTGGTGGGTGAATTAGCGTGGCTTGATGAACATAATAACCTGGCTAATTACCCGATATATTGGTTGTTAGAAATTTCGCAGCAGTTAGGATTTTACCCACTAAAAACAGAAGAAAACACGACTTATTTTGATTTGGAAAATGGAGAGTTTCTTTCATATATTCCATCCAATTTCACCTACAAATCAGGAAGAGAAGTAGATGTTTTAGGCTCTTTGTTATCACTACCTAAAGACGTTATATTAAATTTCTCACTACCAAAGGACCTTCGTAAACAAGTCTTACAATTGCTTTTGGTGTATTTCAAGTACCACATTCCTAATTTTAATCCCACAAATTCCTTGGAAGTGATTGAAAGTATTTGGGAATAGATTTCTTATATTTGCATATCAAAAATTCAATCATGTCAGATAATTCTCGTATTTCTACTAGCAAAGCACCAAAACCAGTAGGTTTGTATCCTCACGCAAGACGCGTAGGTAATTTATTGTTTTTATCAGGAGTTGGACCACGTACTGCTGGTTCAGATGCGACAGATTCTGAAGTTCCAGGATTGAAATTGGATAAAAACGGAAATTTCTTGGAATTTGATTTTGAAGCACAATGTAGAAGCGTTTTTGATAACGTACGTGTGATACTAGAAGAGTCTGGCTCTAGCTGGGAAAATTTAGTAGATGTTACTGTTTTCTTGGTAAATATGAAACGTGATTTCCACACATATAACCGTTTATACGCAGAGTATTTCAAGGATAATTTACCTTGTCGTACTACTTGTGAAATCAATTCATTGCCGACACCAATCGCAATTGAATTGAAATGTATTGCCACTATTGATTAATTCTATATTTCTATGTTAGGTTTTGTAATTCGCTGTATTTTAGCAGCATTCTCTCTGTTTTTATTGGTGTATTCATTCGCTACAGGTCACTGGGGATGGGGTATCGTTATGATTTTTGTTTCTGCATTAATTATATTATCTTTTTTCCGAAATCAGTACATGATTCTAGCATTGAACCAAATGCGTGTTGGGAATCATGAAAAAGCACATGGGTACTTAAACAAAATTTCACGTCCTGATTTATTACCTAAAAAACAACATGCTTATGTGTTGTACTTAAAAGCAATGTTAGGTACACAAGAGTTAGGTTTTGCGAAAACGGAACAAATGTTACGACAAGCCATTCAAATGGGATTGAGAACGAAACAAGACAATGCGGTTGCTCGTTTACATTTATCTGGTATTTGTGCCCAAACGGGAAGAAAACAAGAAGCAACTACGTTGTTAAACGAAGCGAAGAAAATGGATGAGAATGGAATTTTAAAAGACCAAATCGCTATGATGAAAGGGCAACTTTCTTCAGCAGTTCCTTCCAAAAACCAAATGCGTATGGCACAGATGACCAAAGGTCGTCAGAAAATGCCTCGCGCTAAGAAATAAATGGTGTCAATAGCCACCAAACTTTTCACCCATGCGTGGGATTCTTATGAACTACTAGATGCTGGTGGTGGAAAGAAATTGGAGCGTTTTGGTGCTGTAACCACCATTCGACCAGAATTACAAGCCTACTTCAAGTCAGACACCACCTTTGTAGAATGGGAGAAAAAAGCGGATTGTGCTTTTATTGAGAAATCAACAACCAAAGGTTTATGGAAACGTAGAAATACGCTTCAAAACGACACTTGGAACATTGTATACAAAGACTTGCAATTCAAATTAGAACTAACTTCCTTTAAACATGTAGGTATTTTTCCAGAACAAGTGGTCAATTGGGATTTTCTTTCAACTAATTTAGATGCTTCTAAGACCTTTTTAAACCTTTTTGCATATACTGGTATCGCTTCAGTAGTTGCGCGAAAAGAAGGCGCAGCAGTGACGCATGTAGATTCTGTTAAACAATTGATTCATTGGGCGAAGGAAAACATGGAACTCAACCAACTTTCTGATATTCGATGGATTCATGAAGATGCCCTAACTTTTGCGCAAAAAGAGGTCAAGCGTGGAAAAAAATACGATGTGATTTTAATGGATCCTCCAGCTTTTGGATTTGGCGCAAAAGGAGAAAAGTGGATCCTGGAACAAAAATTACCTGCCCTTTTGGAAACTGCTTATCAACTACTTTCAGACAACGGAACGTTGATTTTAAATACCTATTCACCTAAAATTACCTTACAAGATGTAGTTCGTGAAACAACTAAGTTTTTCGACAAGCGAAACATTGAAGCAAATGAATTGTGGGGAAAAACAAAACTTGGAAAAGAGTTGTTTTATGGGAATTTGGTGAGGGTTAAGAAGGGGTAAAATGAATCCTAAACGGATTTAGCAAGTTTAAAAGCAGCATCTAATTCAGCTAAAAATAATTCAGCTTCTTTTTTATTACGAATGACTTTCAAAAGACTATCATTAGTAATTCTTTTGTTAATATCAATATTTCTACATTCCGTTCCATTTACTTTAGAACGTGTAATTAAATCATCGATTTTTTGTTGAATAGCTGGAGTCATATATCAAATTTAAAGGAATTTTTTCAAACACTAAAATTTATTTAAAAATATAATAACGGTATAAATCTGTTGATTTTCTTTTATAGTCAAATGGTTCAGGTTTAGGCTTGAAAAATGCATAACCTGTAGCGTCACATTCAATTTCATTATTACGCATTAGTCTAACATACCAATCAACTCCTATTGTATCAAAATATTCCTTTAAATAATCTTTATTTGATATAAACATACGATGGTATAAGTATGCTCTAGAATCATTTGAACCATCCACTCCAATAGATATGCTTTCATTGTTTTTTATAAAAGTGAGTGCATAAAAAATAATGGTTGAAAATACTTTGTTGGTGTTTTTGTGTTTTATTTTGATAGTGTCATTTATATCTCCATTTTCCATCATTGGACCAAAAGATAAATTGAACACATTCGGAAGTAAAGGATTATTTAATGGAGCAATTATTACTTTTAATAACAATTTTGAATTGTCATAAAGTGTTGTAAAAAATGTAATGAAAGATAAATTCTCACCACATTCATATAAATCATAAGTGTTATCAAAATCTATTTTTATCATCAAATATGTATCTTTTTGAATACACAAAATTAAATGATAATTATTCGATGATTAATTTTTAAGAGAAAATCGCGTATAAATACTATTTTTTCAATTTGTATTTATTTGTAAACTAGTTTAATATAAAAAATCGAAGCAAATGAATTGTGGGGGAAAACAAAACTTGGAAAAGAATTGTTTTATGGGAATTTGGTGAGGGTTAAGAAGTAAAAATTCTTTTATGATTTACAAGATAGGTTTTTCATGATATAATTAATAGATTTGTTTTTAATCTCTTATGAGAGAGATTCATTAGAAATGGCGTTTGATAAGTTACTTATCCTTTATTCTTTCGTTTTTAAAGAAGTATCTGCTACCTTACATCGCCTTTTTATTATTATAAATTTCTGCTAAGGGACTTGGTAGCTAAAAAACAGTTAAAATATGAAGAAGTTAATTACAATGATTTCAGTGCTATTGTTTATCAATAGTATTTTAGCCCAGGATGTTAATAAAATGTTATTGGGTAAATTAAAAGCGACAGGTAAATACGAACCTATTACGATTACACCAAATTATGGATATAATGGCCCTTTCTATAAAATTTGCAATCCAAAGGATTATAGTGAATTTATATTAATTGCAGATTCAACGAGTACTTCGAGTAAAAACACTTTTGGATTTAATGGATCCCAAGTAAATTCGATTAAAATACTTCCACCCTTTCAACCAAATTACAGTTATCGATACACAATGGATTATGGAGGCGATCATAGTGAAGATCATTCTTGGGATTTTAAAATCCACATGTTTAATAATTTCGATAAAAATTTAGTATCTATTGATTCAATAATACGATTACCAAAATGCCAAGATTCAATTGTTTTGAATCCAAACTACAATCAAAATATGTCAGTTCATTTTTTTTGGACGATATCTCGAACTAATCCGAAATTACCATTCAATCCAAATCCAATTACTCAGCCAATAGATTATTTTTCAGGAAATTTAATTAGTCCAGTTAATAGTAAAATTGCAACAATCAACCAAATTCATGACACGACCTATGTGAGTATGTCAATACTTGATAGCAATCGAATTAAACTAGGTGATGGTTGTGATTTCTCATTTAATTCTATCATAATTCCATCATCCATTATAAATAGTCAATTTGTTGATTCTATCTGTATGGTTACAGCCATCAATAATAAATTTAAACTAGTATGGCCCAATACCAATAAAAAAATAGCGCAATATAAAATATACAAACAGAACAAAGTCAATAGTAAATATGATTTAGTTCATACGCAACCTGCTAGTAAATTGTCAGAATGGGTAGATTCTTCAAGTTCAGCAAATACACAGATTGAAAGATATAAACTTGGGATTGTAGATTCTTGTGGAGTATATGAATATATTTCACCAACTAATCATACAACGATTCTTCTTTCAAGTAATTTAGGTGTGAACGGGACTGTTAATTTATCATGGAATCCTTATCAAGGTTTTCAGTATGATAATTTTGAAATTTGGAGAAGTGCGGATGGTACAACCTATAATAAATTAGCAAGCGTTGCTAACAATACGTTTTCATACATCGACAACGCCCCTCCAGTAACTGGTTTTTATCAAATTCGTATCACAAACCCGAATGGATGTAACCCAGATAAACGAGGTTCTTCTTACGTAAATAGTAATATAGTAGATAAAACAGGGAAATCTGTTGCAAATCTAGAAAATAATGAATTGTCTAGTACTACAATCTATCCAAACCCAACTACGAATGTAATTAACGTTTCAGCAATTAGTTTAGGAAGTTTAATTACGGTAACAGATATGAATGGTAAAATAATTTACGTTCATAAGGCTGAACACAATAACATAGAAATTCCATTAGCAAATTATGCACAACAAGGAATTTACACCTTAACTATTCAAAACATAGACAAAGAAACGATCTTCAAAAAAATTGTTTTAGAATAACATTATTATTGCAACAAATAGATTTTTAAAAAACACCTCGCAAGGGTGTTTTTTTTGTGATGTTAAATGAGGATTTTAATGAATGAGATAAATCACCGAATTTTTAGACAAACGCAACATCGAAGCAAATGAATTATTGGGAAAAACAATCTTGGAAAAGAGTTGTTTTAGATGATGATTTGTCAAGGGTAAAGAAGGGGTGATTATAGTGTCCAATCTTCTAATTGTATTCCTTTGAGACGTTTAAAGTGTTACGTACTGTTGGTAACAAGATATATTTGGTGGGTAATCGAAGTAACTCCAATTAATAAATCAAACTCATCAACTATAATTCCTGATTTTCTTAATCGAAATTTTCTTTACCGTATAAATTAATGGAATAAAAAATTGGTAATATTGAAATGTTAGTTAGAAATTGGTCTAAATTCTTCTTGTTTTTTACTTTGTATTCGCTGCATTCAACACCATACTTAAGTTCTGCAAATGTGATTTCTGAAATATAAAGTTGTTCAGGTTTAAGCTTTTCAAATATGGTTAACAAATCAAATTTACCTTTCATAAAGTAAATACAAATGTTCGTATCTAATAAGAATCGTTTCAAAATGCTTCTAAATCTCGATTACAGGATCTAGTTTCTTTTATTTTAAAAATCATTTCTTCCGCTGATTGATTCTACTTCCATGCACCAAATGAACTAGCAAGTTTATTTTTTTGGTATTTTTTTTAGTTGAGGTTAATGTTGACAATCGTGATATTAAGTCTATTTTATTGTTTGGACTTAATCTTACCAATAAATGGATGGAGTATGTGAGTTTTGCACACGAAATCGAAAAGCGAAAAAGCGAATATTATCAAGTTCTTAGAAGTTGTCAAGCACAACGACCTGATGAAGACATAACAGATTGGATGATGTTCTTTTTAAGTTGTTTGTCAAATATTCAAAAACAACTTATGACGAAATTGAATACGAATAGTTTGGAAAAACAACTTTCGCCAAAAGAAAAATCAATTTTTACAATTATACAACATCGACCAAATATTCAATCGGGAGAAATTTCAGCAAAATTAGCAATACCATTACCTACAGTGAAACGTATATTGTCGGAATTAATAAATAAAGGGATTATTGAAAAACAAGGAGCGGGTCGTAATGTGAGTTATACAATAATTTAACCCCGCAAATAAGAACGCCTTATCAATAGACTATTAATTCCTACTCCTCTAACTATTTACTACATTTGAAATAAACTGCGATTCGGGTTTTGGGTGTTTCAACTCGGAATCGCTCATCGCTAAATACACGAAAGGTAAGGTGTTAGGTTAAATCGTAAAACAAAAAAAGTATACAAACTACCCGAATTTGTATACTTCTGCATAAATTATTACATTGATTTTTGTTTCTTAAAAAAAAAGAAAATGAAACAAACCATTTTAATAACAGGTGCAAGCAGTGGCATAGGAAAAGAAACTGCAAAATTATTTCAATCTAAAGGATGGAATGTGATTGCTACGATGCGAAATCCGGAACAGGAAGCAGAGTTAAGCAAATTAAGCAATGTATTAATTACACGATTGGATGTGCTGGATTTAGACTCCATTGACAATGCCATACAAAAAGGTATTCAAAAATTCGGGAAAATTGATGTTTTGCTTAATAATGCTGGATATGGCGCTTATGGTCCACTAGAGTCATTTCCAAGAGAACGCGTATTAAAGCAATTCAATACGAATGTAATTGGGTTGTTAGATGTTACCCGGGAAATACTTCCACATTTTCGTCAAAATAAAAATGGTACAATCATCAATATTTCTTCTATGGGCGGTAAAATGACATTCCCATTAGGTTCTTTATACCATGGTACTAAATTCGCTGTAGAAGGAATTTCTGAATCCTTGAGATACGAAGTCGAACAATTCGGATGTAAAGTTAAAATAGTTGAGCCTGGTGCAATAGCAACGGATTTTGCAGGTCGTTCATTTGATTTCAATCATGATGAAAAGCTTAAAGAGTACAATGACATTGTTACTAAAGTAACCACTGTTTTTCCAACAATGATTAAAAAAGCATCGAAAACGGATGTGGTTACAAAGGTAATTTATGAAGCAGCGACGGATGGGAAAAACAAACTGCGATATATGGCAGGAAAAGATGCGAAAATGTTTAATTTCATGAATAAATTACTTGGATATAACTTCATCGTAAGTATGAATAAAAAGTTCTTCAAATTGTAAATCATGAATCCCATTATTAAATATTTTCATGGCGAAAAAGCCGAAAGCTATATTTTTATGATGATAGGAGTCGTTGCGCTTGCGATGGCTCTATATTTCTTATTTGCTTTAAAAACCTCGTTTTGGAAAGGTGTCGCTGTGCCTTTTATCCTTGTGGCTTTGCTTGAATTTGTGGTAGGTTATACCATTGTTATCCGTAGTCCAAAAGATATTGCTCGTGTGGAAACTTATCTTCAACAAGCACCTAAAAGCATCAAAACCATTGAAATTCCACGAATGGAAAAAGTAATGAAGAACTTTGTGGTTTATCGTTATGTAGAAATAGCCTTAATCATATTAGGTATTGTATTGATGTACAGCTCTATGCAGGATACTTTTTGGAGAGGTTTAGGGCTCGGATTGTTTATACAAGCGAGTATCGTTTTGTGTTTAGATTTTTTTGCCGAAAGACGGGGACATAGTTATGTTTTATATTTACAAGAATTGATTGAAAAAATATGAATAATCTCATTCACCTACAAAGCATTACCGATTTACACAAGTTATTTAGTCTAGGAAATAGTTTTCATCCATTGGTTACCGTTTTGGATTTTAGCAAAGTGACCGAAAACGTGGAGGAATATTCAAAAATTACTACCGATTTTTATTCCATCATGTTCAAAAACTACTGCAAGAACAAAATAAAGTACGGCAGAAAAGCGATAGATTTTCAGGACGGGAATCTCATTTGCATTGCTCCCAACCAAACCATTGACATGGACAATGAGGAAGAAGAAAGGGAAGATAAAATGGGTTGGGGTTTGTTTTTTCACCCCGATTTAATTCGAGCTACCACTTTAAATGAGAAATTAAAAGATTATACTTTTTTCAATTATGAAATAAGCGAAGCCTTGCATCTTTCTGACAAAGAAAAAGGAGTTTTATATGAATGTGTGCAAAAAATACAAGCCGAATTACAAGAAAATATAGATGTGTATAGCCAATACATTATTGTGTCTACTATAGAACTACTCTTAAATTATTGCTCACGGTTTTACGGCAGACAAATGATTACCCGTAGTCAAAACAACAAACTCATTATTAATCAGATAGAAGGCATTTTAACTCACTATTTTTCTGCGAACACCATACAGGAACAAGGTTTGCCCACCGTTAAATATTTAGCAGAACAGGTTCATTTATCGCCAAGTTATTTGAGCGATTTATTAAAAAAAGAAACAGGCAAGAACGCACAAGAACACATTCACTTTTACCTTATCGAAGAAGCAAAGAATTTACTTTTAAATTCAGAAAAAAACGTAAATGAAATAGCATATAATTTAGGGTTCGAATACCCTCAATATTTCAATACTCTTTTCAAGAAAAAGACAGGAAAAACTCCCAAGGAATTTAGGAATTTGAATTAAGGAAAGTCTACTGTTAAGATGGGTTTGTTAATTGTTAGGCCTTTGTGCATAAAAAACGGTTGAAAACAGAGGGTTGAATTGAATTCTGAATATCTACCAGACCCTAAATTATTAAGAACTTATACCCCCACTTCGAAGAAAATATTCACTACTTATGAAATAAACCGCGCTTCGGTTTTTGGGTGTAAAGCTTCGGTATTGCCCATCGCTATAGGCCCGAAACGTTATGATGCATTATATAAAATAACCAGCATCACAAAAAACGACCTTATTAATTTTTGAAACATTAAAGAAATTGATTAAATTTGTATCCAAATAGATACAGTAACAATGTTTTTTATTGAGAAAACCAAAGAGTTTGATAAATGGCTAAAAAAGTTAAATGACTTACAAGCAAAAGCTAAAATTTTGTTTCGAATACAAAAGTTAGAAAAAGATGAACATTTTGGAGATTGTAAACCCGTAGGTGATGGAATAAGTGAATTGCGCATAAATTTTGCAAAAGGATACCGAATTTACTATAAAGAAAAAGATGGCAAAATCATAATTCTATTGGTCGGAGGGGACAAATCTACACAAGATAAGGACATCAAAAAAGCAAAGGAAATTTGGAAAAAACTTAATAAATAAGAAAATGGGAACTTCAAAATTTGAAATAGCAGATTATTTAGACAGCAAAGAAATGATTGCTGAATATTTAAATACTGTATTAATGGAAGGCAATAATGATGACATAATAAACGCTATAGGTCATATTGCAAGAGCTATTGGAATGACTAAAATTGCTGAAGAAACAGGAATGAGCAGGCCAAGTTTATACAAAGCATTATCAGAAGGTGCGAAACCTCAATTTGCAACGATAATGAAAGTATTAAAAGCAATAGGTGGTCAAATGCAAATAAACCCATTATCGGTATAAATTACGGATTATAATAGTGGCACTAGTTTCTTACACTGCACTTCTACTAGCTATTTACTACTTTTGAAATAAATCTCGCTTCGGGTTTTGGGTGTTTTGCCTCGGCATCGTCCATCGCTAAAGGCGCGGAGCCATAGAGCGACATAGAGACTACCGAAAGACAGAAATAATTTGATATTCTAAACAAATAATTATGAAAACATTAAAATGCGATTTGTGTGATACAACAGTCCAAGGCGAAACATTTGAGCAATGGATGCAAAATCTTATGCCTCACTACATGCAAGAGCACGCTGACATTATGAACGATGCAAATAAAACAAAAGAAGACCAACAAAAGTGGATGATTGATAATAAGACACGATTCGAAAAGGCCTTAAACAGCTAGCTTAAAACTTTTATAAATCATTAATATTGTAAACATTAAATAAAAATGGCAAGTATCAACCCCCTCATACAATGAAACTTCTAAGCATCTTACTTATCGTAATCGTAGTGGTATTTGTGGCCATCCAACTTTTCTTTATTCTCGGACAAAGAAATATTGAAACGTACCCCTATGTAGTCAAAAAAAAATACGACCGATTTGAAATAAGAAGTTATGAAGCGACCTTATTTACCTCGGTCAAACTCTCCAAAAAAGGATACAAAAATGCTTCCAGTCAGGGTTTCTCGATTTTAGCTGGATATATTTTTGGGAACAATGAACGCAATGAAAAAATTTCGATGACCTCCCCGGTATCGATGTCCTTGGAGGATACGATGACGATGATGTTTATGGTTCCAAAGAAATTAAATAAGGAAACACTTCCTAAACCTAGACAATCGGCTATCGAATTTAAGGAAGAATCAGCCAAAAAACTTGCTGCAATTCGCTTTAGCGGTTGGGCCAATGACGCGAAACTGAAGCAGTATAAACAGGATTTAAAAGCTGCTTTAGACGCGGAAGGTATCAAGTATACCGACAAATTTTATTTTTTTGGGTATAATGCACCCTATGAAGTGTTTAATCGGAAAAATGAAGTGTTAGTGGAATTGGAATAAACTAGTAACTTTTATTCTACTTACAAAACCCCTACATCTACTGTAAATACTGATATTCAGAGCAATATATAATCTTTCAAAAAACACCTGCAATTAATTTTTTTATATGAAGAGATTGCTGTAATTTGGTTAAGAATTTAACCTAAACTAATTGCATATGTCTACTGCTGCTGAAATCGTGGAGGAATTAAAATTTCCAACGGAAGTGCAACTTCTAACGTTCTATATGGAAGATGTTATGGAAGAAGAATCTACCGATAACATCTACAAATTCTGTAAAAAACATAGTGTACAAGAAACGGACTTTTATGCCCATTTTTCGTCGATGGAGCAATTAAAAGAACAAATTTGGATAACGTTCCTTCAGAACGCTACGGAAACACTTACAGCAGATGCTGCTTTTGCGCAATACAACGATACAAATAAATTAGTAGCACTCTATTTCACCTTCTTTGAAGTGTTGACATTAAACCGCACTTACATCACTTGTGTACTACCAAATAATGCGGAAGCACTAAAAAATCTAAACCAACTTAAAGGTCTACGAACTGCATTCAAAGCATTTTTAGGTGAATCGCTGAATCCTAAAAGTCCGAGTTTTATCCCAGAGCAATTAAGTTCGTTTGCTCAACCTTTGGTAAACGAATCGTATTGGGTACAATTTTTATTTATCCTTCATTTTTGGTTAAACGACACCTCTAAAGGGTTTGAAAAAACAGATGTGTTGATTGAAAAATTAATTCATACCAGCCAAGAATTAAGCAATTCAAAACCGATGGAAAGTCTAATCGATTTAGGTAAATTTCTTTGGAAAACAAAACGTTAGTCTATGAAAACAATCGAACGTATTCCGACAAGTAAAATTGAGCGCGCAGGTCAGTTAGTGAAAACAGGACTCAAAGTTGGTGGAAATTACATTGCTTATTACGGTGAGAAAATCATCCACCCTAGTTTAAATAAAGACAAACTGAACGAAAACAATGCCACCGACATTTACGAGGGCTTACAAAATTTGAAAGGAAGTGCGTTAAAGGTTGCTCAAATGTTGAGTATGGATAAAAGCATCCTACCGCAAGCATACGTAGACAAATTCTCGTTATCGCAATTTTCAGTTCCTGCTTTATCGGCACCATTAGTGCGCAAAACATTCAAAAAATACTTAAATGCCTATCCGGAAGAATTATTCGACACCTTTACGCCGGATGCAATTCATGCTGCAAGTATTGGTCAGGTGCATAAAGCAACCAAAGATGGGTTAACACTTGCCATTAAAATTCAATACCCAGGAGTTGCGGACAGCATCAGTTCGGATCTTGCATTGGTAAAACCTTTCGCGATTCGGATGTTTAATATGAAAGGAAAAGACTTGGATGTGTATTTTAACGAAGTAGAACAAAAACTATTAGAAGAAACAAACTACCACCTTGAAATTAAACAAAGTATAGAGATTTCGGACGCATGTAAACACATCCCGAATATGCGCTTCCCATCCTACTATCCAGCGTTATCTTCGGAAAAGATAATCAGTATGGAATGGATGGATGGAAAACATCTTTCGGAATATTGCGCGCAAGAAACAGATCCAGAAAAACGAAAAGCAGTTGCGCAGGCACTTTGGGACTTTTACATGTTTCAAATACATACCCTACGAGCAGTACATGCCGATCCACACCCGGGGAACTTTCTTGTAGATTCTGAAAATCGATTAATTGCAATAGACTTTGGATGTATCAAAACAATTCCAGACAATTTCTATTTTCCGTATTTTGATTTGGTAGACAAAGAAATTCTGCATAATGAAGTTGCGTTTGAAGAACGATTAATCGCTTTAGAAATTATTCGTCCGGACGACACCGAAGCAGGCATTCAAGAAATTAAAGCATTTTTCCATGATTTGCTGTGTTTATTTACCAAACCATTTCAGGAAGAAACCTTTGATTTTGCGAACGACACCTTTTTTGCAGAAATTGCACGCTTGGGAGAATCCTTCACCAACAATGAAAATCTCAAGAAATTAAACGGCAATAGAGGTTCCAAACATTTTCTCTATATCAATCGTACTTTTTTTGGTTTGTATAACTTACTACACGACCTGAAAGCGGAGATTGTTACTAAAAATTAAATTGGTGACAATTGTACACTGTCCTGCGAAACAGTAGGTAACAACGGAGATACTTTGGTGATTATTTCTTGAATCAATAGGGTTAGTACCGATTTTTTGACAAAATCACGATGCACGACCAAACCAACAGCGCGTTGCGGTGTAGGTGCTATGATTGTTTTCACTAGTCCTCTTTCTTGTTCACTAAATTGGCTAGTTGCCAAATACGGAACCAAGGTTGTTGCTTGGTGAGCTTTGACAAAACGCAATAAACTATCAATCGAACCGGCTCTAAAATCAAAGTTTAGCGTCGTATTTTTTGCCTTTTTGCTAAGTTCACATAAGTGGACAATTTGTGTTCGCATGCAATGCCCTTCTTCCATCAACCAAAGGTCTTCAGCAGCAATTTGTTGTACCCGATTTATATCTGTATACTTTCCACTAGCATCAAATAACACAAAAGGTTCCTCATAAAGCGGATGTTCCACTAATTCTTCCTCTAGGATGGGAGTAGAAAGAATTCCAATATCTAATTCTCTTCGTTTAATACGCTGGATTATTTCATGGGTGGTTAATTCCCGAACTTCGATATGCAATTCTTTAAACTTTGCTGCAAAATCTTGTAGAAATAAAGGCAACAGAAAAGGAGCTATCGTTGGTATCACCGCTATGGTTAGATTACCTTTAATTTCCCCCTTCATTTCCTTTGCTAACTCCGACAATTGTTCTATGTGCGTTGAAATGAGTCGTAATTGTTGTATAATCGCTTCTCCTTCGACCGTAATTTCAACCGGTTTTCGTTTACGATCAAAAATTTTTATCTCAAGTTCCTCTTCAAATTTGGATATCATGGTACTTAACGTAGATTGTGTGGCAAAGCACTTTTCCGCGGCTAATTCAAAATGTTTGTATTTCGCAACGGCTAAAATATATTCGAACTGTCTAACATTCATAACATCAATAGTAACATCTAAAATATCGTTATTATAAATCAAATGTAGCATATATATTTGTAGAAAACAATGCAACATTTACCTTAAAACACAAGTCATGATAAAACAAGTATTAACCCTGAGTTTAGCTTTAACTGGTAGTGTATACGCACAAAACACTAGCGATAAAGCAGCCCAATGTCCAATGCACATGGGGATAAAAGGAACTAATGCAGCAAGCAGTGGTACAGGAAACGCAGATTGGTGGCCCAACCAATTAAACTTATCTGTACTGCGCCAAAATTCTAATTTATCCAATCCAATGGGTACCAATTTTAAGTATGCAGAAGCATTTAAGACCTTAGATTTAAACGCCTTAAAAAAGGACATTCAAGTAGTGATGAAACAATCGCAAGATTGGTGGCCAGCGGATTATGGACATTATGGACCATTTTTTATCCGTATGGCATGGCATAGTGCTGGTACGTATCGAACAGGAGATGGTCGTGGTGGTGCACGTGCTGGACAACAACGTTTTGCACCATTGAATAGTTGGCCTGATAATGCGAATTTAGATAAAGCGCGCCGATTGTTATGGCCGATTAAACAAAAATACGGTAACAAAATTTCATGGGCAGATTTAATGATTCTGACCGGAAATGTTGCCTTAGAAGATATGGGTTTCAAAACATTTGGTTTTGCTGGGGGTAGAGAAGATGTTTGGGAACCAGAAGTAAATGTTTACTGGGGAAATGAGAAAAAATGGTTGGAAGACAAACGTTATAGCGATGGAAGAAAATTAGAAAATCCACTTGCTGCCGTGCAAATGGGATTAATCTATGTGAATCCAGAAGGACCGAACGGAAATCCTGATCCACTAGCAGCAGCGAAAGACATTCGTGAAACCTTTGCAAGAATGGGTATGAACGATGAAGAAACCGTGGCACTAATTGCGGGTGGTCACACCTTTGGTAAAACGCATGGGGCTGGTGACGCCTCATTAGTTGGAAAAGAGCCTGAAGCAGCAGGAATAGAAGAACAAGGTTTAGGATGGAAAAGCAGTTATAAAACTGGTAAAGGAAAAGACGCTATTACCTCTGGACTTGAGGTTACATGGACAGCAACACCTACCAAATGGGGAATTGGATTTTTCAAAAACTTATTTGCTTACGAATGGGAACTAACGAAAAGTCCTGCAGGCGCAAAACAATGGACAGCTAAAAATGCGCCAGCTATTATTCCAGATGCATATGATAAAGATAAAAAACATGTTCCTACCATGTTAACTACCGACTTGTCGTTACGCTTTGATCCGGCCTATGAAAAAATTTCACGTAAATTTTTAGACAATCCAGATGCATATGCTGATGCTTTCGCGCGTGCTTGGTTTAAATTAACACACCGTGACATGGGACCTAAAGCGCTATACCTTGGTTCGGAAGTTCCTAAAGAAGCGTTGATTTGGCAAGACCCGATTCCTTCGGTAAATCATGTTTTGGTAGATGCGAAGGACATTGCTGCATTAAAAATGGAAATCCTGCAAGCAGGATTCGCAGTAGATGAATTAGTAGAGACAGCATGGGCATCTGCATCCACATTCCGAGGATCGGATAAACGCGGAGGTGCGAATGGTGCTAGGATTCGTTTAGAGCCACAAAAAAACTGGGAAGTAAATAATCCTAAGCAATTAGAGAAAGTAATAAAAGCGTTAGAGAAAATTCAAAAAACATTTAATGACGCCAATAGCGATAAGAAAATATCCCTAGCAGATTTAATTGTGTTGGCTGGTAATACCGGAATTGAACAAGCTATTAAAAATGCTGGTTATTCTTATGCCGTTCCTTTTACACCAGGTAGAATGGATGCGTTGCAGCAACAAACAGACGTACAATCCATTGCGGTATTAGAACCAATTGCGGATGGTTTTAGAAATTATCAAAAAGCAAATTACACGATTTCTGCAGAAGAATTATTATTAGACAAAGCACAATTATTAACCTTAACAGCGCCAGAAATGACGGTATTAATTGGTGGTTTACGTGCAATCAATATTAATTATGACAATTCAAAAACTGGCGCATTAGTAACTAGTACCTCTAAATTGACAAACGAATTTTTCGTAAATCTATTAGATATACAAACCGTTTGGACTCCTACTAATGAAAAGAAAGAGTACTTTGAAGGGAAAGATCGTCAAACTGGAAATGTGAAATGGACAGCTAGTCGCGTAGATTTAATTTTTGGTTCTAATTCTGAGCTACGAGCACTTGCCGAAGTATACGCAAGTGACGACGCAAAAGAAAAGTTTGTAAGCGATTTTATTGCAGCATGGAATAAAGTGATGCAACTGGATCGTTTTGATGTAAAGTAAAAAAGCAAAGGCTGGATCGATGATCCAGCCTTTATTATATATATGGGAACTTATTAAAAATTAAACGAAGGTGTAAATTGTAATAAATCTGATTCAGCACGATTTACAAAATCTTTATCGTCTAAAATAAAATCCATTAAGTCAACCGGTAATTTTTTAAGACTATTAGTATATGCATCTATTGCACTTTTCTTTTGTTCGATTGACAGAGATTTTTCATTTTCAAACAATTCTCCAAAAGTAAAAGCAGTTTGATGCGGATTTTCAACTGTTCTAACAACACCATGATTTTCACAAATAATTTGCAATTTATTAGGCTTAAATTGTATGTTCAATAAAATATAGACTTTCGTATTTGCAATATTTTCTTTCAACAAGATTGCTGAATAATTTGTAGAATCGAAATACGAAATAACATCTTTCTTTTTTACAAGAAAATCTCTCCATGCATAATAATAAGATTGAAGTCTAGCAACAGAATAATTGATTGGTTCTCCAGTCATTGGATCTACTTTTATATAAGCAGAATTATCTGAATCAATATTATTTGCTCGTTTTTTAAGCACCTCGAGACTAGATATACTTGTTGGCGTGGATAATTTATATTCTAAATAAGGGATTTCAACAGGTTGTGTTGCATCAAATTGAATTTTTGTATCATTAAAAAGTAAAACTTGTTTATAAATGACACCTCGCACAGACAAATCTTTGATAAACGTTTCATAATCATTTGTTTGCTTATTTGTTTGAGCAAAAGTTATAACTAAGCAAAGCTGGCAGATTACTACAAAAATAGTTTTCATGGTATTAGTGTTAAAGATTAGGATTATTAATTCTTAGAATTTCTAATTTCAGCAATATTGGTAATTTTAAATTCAACAAGTTCATTATCTACAAACTTACCATAACTCATCATTTGAAACTCTTTAAGATTATTATTACTAGACTTACCTATACATTCCAAATTCACTAAAATGGTATCACTTGGAAGTGCAGTAAAGATACTATAGAAGGGTGCAATAGAGGAAAATAAAACCAGATCCATGTCTAATACATCTTGTATGCCACATGGACCATTTGTTCTCATTACTTCACCTGTTATCGGATCTGTTTTAACCATTGGAGTACCATCCATATTTATTTTCATTCTTTTCAAACGCCTTATTTATAGCAATATTTTGGGGTTTTACGGATACTTTTGTGAGTAGATTTTTGATTTCGGCTCTGGAAACTAAATCTATACCATTTAAAAATCTTACAGTATCATTAATCATTGAATATCGATTTTAACCGCGCCCGATTTTGCTTGTAAAAGACCTTTTTTATGTACTATTGAGTAAGCAAATAGCGCAATGGAAGTAATAGAAATCAAAATAATTTTCATAAGTAACTAATAGTAAAGTGTATAAAATTATTATTTTATTTAATATTTTAATTAACCTAACCTTACTTTTCAAACGAAATAACTTCTAAAATAGTATTTGTAGTAAAATTCTTTCACCGAATCAAACATACCACCACCCATTTCTCCACAAATCCAGCAAAAAAATACATCGGATCGCCATACTGGTTTTTATACTTTACGGTATTTCCATCCACAAAATATAAAGGATCTCCGTATTGATTTTTAGAACGAAGTGTTTGGCCATCCCAAAAATAGATAGCTTCGCCATATTGGTTTTTCAAACGGATAGTTTGTCCATCGATAAAATACACTGCTTCTCCATATTGGTTCTTACGTTTAATCGTTTGACCATCTAAATAAAACAAAGCATCTCCATACTGATTTTTTAAACGAAGATTATCTCCATCCACATATACTACAGCTTCTCCATACTTATTTTTAACATGTACGGTTTGGGAATAAAGCAGCGAAGAGAAAACGATGAAGCAACTAACTAAAAATACTTTTTTCATAATGGGGAAGTTAAGAGTATACAATGTACTAAAAACAATTATATTTTTCAAAACAACCAAAAAAGAATATTTCGTATTTCAGTAATACTACTAAATAAAAACCAGAAGTTTGCTAAAACATTAACTAAATAAAATAAATGTTAATTTACATAGGTAAATGGAATAAATTATTGTAAATACTTGTTAATCTGAACGGTTATCTAACTGAATTCATAGAAATTTATAAGAAAAATCTATGATCATACATAAAGTTGAAGTTAGAAATTTACAAATTGAAGATTATCCTAAACTAAAAGTCGCGATGCAAAGTGCATACGATGATATGGAAAATTCCTATTGGAAAGAAAAACACATCAAGTTACTACTCAAAAAATTTCCAGAAGGACAGAAAGTAGTATTTATCAATGATGAATTTGCAGGATGTGCCTTATCCATTTTAGTGAATTATGAATTGGCAGAACGTGACCATACCTATTTTGAAATAACGGATCAATATAAATTCGGCACCCACAACCCAAGCGGTAATATCCTTTATGGAATTGATGTATTTATTATCCAACAATTTCGCGGTTTAAGATTAGGTAGAAGACTGTATGATGAGCGAAAACAATTGTGTGAACAATTAAATTTAAAAGGAATTATTTTTGGCGGAAGAATCCCTAATTATTCAAAATTTTCCGATACAATTTCACCGAAAGAATATATCGATAAAGTAAAATTGAAAGAAATTTACGACCCGGTTTTAACCTTTCAGTTAAGTAATGACTTTCACGTGTTGAAATTAATGACCGGATATTTGCCAACCGACAAGAGTTCGAAGGAATTCGCAACCTTGTTAGAATGGAATAATATTTATTACACTACCGAAAAATCATTCCGAAAAACAGATGTTCGTCTAGGTTTGGTACAATGGCAAATGCGCCCAATGAGTAAATTAGATACGCTCTTTGAACAGATGGAATATTTTATCGATGCGGTATCGGATTACAGTTGTGATTTTTGTTTGTTTCCAGAATTTTTCAATGCGCCATTAATGGCAGAATACAACGATTTACCAGAATCGGAAGCTATTAGAATGCTTGCGAAGTACACCGAAAAAATTAAATCTAAATTCAAAGAATTTGCAATCTCCTATAATATTAACATCATCACCGGGAGTATGCCATTTATTGAAAATGATCATTTATACAATGTAGGATATTTATGTCGTCGGGATGGAAGCATCGAAGAATATCGAAAAATTCACATCACACCGAGTGAATCGTATGCCTGGGGAATGATTGGTGGACATGAACTAAAGACCTTTGATACCGATTGCGGTCGCATTGGAATCTTAATTTGCTACGATTCTGAATTTCCGGAATTAAGTAGAATTCTAGCAGATGAAGGAATGGATATTTTATTTGTGCCTTTCTTAACAGACACCCAAAATGGTTTTCACCGTGTTAAACGCTGTGCACAAGCACGTGCCATTGAAAATGAATGTTATGTAGCAATTGCTGGTTCTGTAGGTAACTTACCCAAAGTGAGCAATATGGACATTCAATTTGCACAATCTGCTGTATATACCCCCTGTGATTTTGCATTTCCAACCAATGGTATCAAAGCAGAAGCAACACCAAATACCGAAATGATATTAATTTGTGATATCGATTTATCGCTATTGCGCGAACTTCATAATTACGGAAGTGTCACAAACTTAAAAGACAGACGATTAGATATTTATAAAGTACAAAAAATAAGTGAGAACAATGTGTAAATTATGTGTGTATTAAACCTAGATGACGTAAAATTGGATAAAACATACATTATTCTAATTTTTCACACATACAAACATAATAAAAGGTTAAATTCTACTTAATTCACTTGCGATTTTTCAGCGTTAGTTTTGACAGAATTAAATTCTATAAACAATGAAAAAACGAAAACTCTGTCTATTAAGCTTGTTGGCGTTTATGGCGTTTTCTAAAAGTAATGTAAATGCACAAATTTCATTACTTAAAGATTACACCCATAAAGACCCTGCACCGATTGGAAAATTTCAAGGAATTGATTTTAAAGAAGGAGGATTCTCTTCCCTTTACCCAATTGCTGGAACAAATGGTAAAGAATTTTGGACTATTTCTGACCGTGGTGTAAACATTGATGCTGCAAATGCTAATGTTACCGGATGTAAACCAACCTATGACAAAATCTACGCGTTTCCAACGTATGCACCTAAAATTCACCGTATACGTGTAGAAGGAGCTAGCATCAAGGTGTTGCAAACAATCACGATGAAACGTCCAAATGGAACTGGTGCAACGGGACTTATTAATCCTACGGGTTTTGGTAGTACGTCTGCAGAACTTGCTTCTACAGACACTGTACAGAATTGTGCTAATTTCAATACAAAAACTGCAGCTAAAGATGTTTGGGGAATTGACTCAGAAGGATTAGTGGTAGATAAAGAAGGAAATTTTTGGATCGCAGAAGAAGGTGGACCAACAATCTGGAAATTAAATAAAAATGGAGTTGTAGTAAAACGTTATACTCCGTATGCAAATGTTCCTGGAGCAGAAAAAGAAGATATTGCGATCGATACAGTATACAAATACAGAAAAAACAATAGAGGTTTTGAAGGTTTAGCAATGACACCAAATGGTAAATTGTATGCTATCATTCAAAGTCCTATTTTATATCCAACCAAAACTATAGGTGAAAGTTCCAGAATACATCGTATTTTAGAAATTGATCCAAAAACAGACCAAATGAGAATGTTGGCTTACTTGAACGATGGTGTCATTGGTGCATCAGGAGCGGATCAAATTCGTTTGAGAGATTGGAAAATTGGAGACATGGCTGCCATTAACGATAATGAGTTTTTGGTAATCGAACAAGCATTACGCGGAACAACAGATCGTAAATTTGTCTACAAAATAAACATCGCAAAAGCTACTCCGGTAAATTCTGGTTTATACAGTGGTTCTACTTTAGAAGCATTAAAAGATTCAACTGGTTTAGCAAACAACAACATCGTACCAGTGGCAAAAACATTGTTTATGGACTTGTTAGCAAACAAATGGCCATCTAACTTTGAAAAAGCGGAAGGAATTGCGTTGATCAATGATAGTACGATTGCATTTGTAAATGATAACGATTTCGGTCAATACTCTCCTTTAGAAAATGGGGTTGCTACAGTAAACAATATGGAGTCTCACCTTTTTGTATACGGATTAAATGGGAAAAATAAAATAACAGGTCTAGTACAACCAACACCAAGTTACTTGGAAGGTTTTACAGGTCCATCTACATTAACTACTCCTTATTTACAACCATCCAAACAAGGTGTTAAATTCACATCTATTCTAACTGCTGGTGATTCTATCGGTTCTTATAAAATGTCTGGTTTAGCAGATGGTACAGGTGCTTTTGATAATGGAGATGGTACATTTACGCTTTTAGTAGGGCATGAAATTGGCAATACATTAGGCGTTGCTCGTGCACATGGTCAAAAAGGTGCATTTATTTCTAAATGGACAATTAATAAAAATGACCTATCTGTAGTAAAAGGGAACGACTTAATCCAAAATGTAAAATTGTGGGATGGTACAACCTACAAAACATATAATACTGCTAATCCATCTACACTAGCTGCATTCAATCGTTTTTGTTCTGCAGATTTACCAGAAATAAATGCATTCTACAATCCAAAAACAGGTCTTGGGACACAAGCTAGAATCTTTATGAATGGTGAAGAAGCTGGTGCTGAAGGTAGAGCATTCGCACACGTGGTAACTGGTTCAGAAGCTGGTACAACGTATGAATTACCTAGAATGGGGAAATATTCTTTCGAAAATGCGGTTGCAAATCCATTTACTGGTGATAAAACAGTTGTTCTTGGAACAGATGATACTACGCCAGGGCAAGTATATGTATATGTTGGTACAAAATCGAACACTGGTAATGAAATCGAAAAAGCAGGTTTAACTAACGGTAAATTATTTGGTGTAGCAGTTACAGGTTTGACAACCGAAATTAGTGAGAGTATTCCTGCTAATAATACTACATTTAAATTAGCTGATCTAGGTAATGTTGAAAGTTTAACAGGAGCAAAATTAGATACAAACAGTAATAAAGCGGGTGTTACAAATTTCTTAAGACCAGAAGATGGGGCTTGGGATCCTTCCAATCCAAATGACTTCTACTTTGCAACTACCAATGCTTTCGATAAACCAAGTAGACTTTGGAAGCTTCATTTTACGGATTTAGCAAATCC
>CALPMT020000022.1 GCA_943324745.2 Chitinophaga pinensis
AAAATTTCGTATATCATTCTCATATAATATGCTACCTTCTGAAAATGCATTTATATAAAAAAACACACCAGAATTTGTGTTTTTTCCTATTAATTTATTTACATGATGCTCATCTATATATGCTAAAATAAAATGATTCGGTAGGTTTACCCCATAAATCGGAATATTCAAAGATTGGGCAACATTACTATATAGAATACTTAAACTTAAAGGGTTTCCATGTTTTGTTTCTAATACAGTATTTAAATATGAATTCATTGGAGAATGATAATTTTTATTATCACCCTTAAATTTAAATTGATGGTAAAATACTTTATTCAGTATTTTTACTTTTTCGAATGCAGTTTGTTGATCTTTTATCTCCACCCATACTTTTTGACGTATTTCATCAATTTTCGAGCGTAATAGTGACTCATTTATACCAGGGAATTGCCATTTACTTATAGACATCCATGCGTCTATTAAATTAAAGTCTTTTGATTTTTTCCATGAACTTAGTTCAGATTTAATTACATTTAATTGAATTTCATGAGTGATTTGTTCGATTTTTTCTTGATGTATATAACTCAATTCCTGATTTTCCCAAGCAGTCTCTAATAATGGTATTATTTCTTCACCAAATGATAGGATTTTTGTTGTTACATGTGCTATTATTTCTTCATCAGAGTCATCGAGAAGATTTATCAATGCAAATATGGAATCTTTGTTCAACATATTGCAAAAGTAATATCATTCAACTTTATATTGAACTCGATATTTATTACTTATAAAAGTGTATATGTTAATTGAGAATTAAAATAAAGATTCTATGATTTTGTCCATAGTATATCCTTCAGCTTCTGCTCGATAATTTCTAACTAACCTGTGTCGTAATATAGGTTTAGCAACAGCTTGTACATCTTCAATATCAGGAGATAATTTCCCTTTTAATACTGCATGACATTTTGCTCCGACTATTAAAAATTGTGAGGCACGTGGACCAGCTCCCCATGAGATATAATCTTTTGAAATTTGTGTAGAAAATTGATTTTCTTTTCTTGTTTTAGACACTAGTTGAACAGCATATTCCAATACATGATCACTTACTGGTATTTTACGAATTAAATTTTGATACAAAATAATTTGTTCAGCGGTTAGAACCTTATTTACATTTATTTCATTATCTTCAGTTGTAGATCTTATAATAGCTAATTCCTCCGTGTAGCTTGGGTAATCCACCCATATATTAAACATAAATCTATCCAGTTGAGCTTCTGGCAGGGGATAAGTACCTTCTTGCTCTATTGGGTTTTGTGTAGCTAAAACAAAAAATGGATTTGGTAAACGATGCGTAATACCTGTTGCTGTTACAGATTTTTCTTGCATTGCTTCAAGTAAAGCAGCTTGTGTTTTTGGTGGCGTACGATTAATTTCATCAGCTAAAACGATATTACTGAAGAGAGGACCTTTTATAAATTTAAATGTTTTGTTTTCATCTAAAATTTCTGATCCGATAATATCAGAAGGCATTAGATCAGGAGTAAATTGAATACGGTTAAAATCTAGACCTAATGTTTGTGCTATGGTATTTACTAATAAAGTTTTTGCTAATCCTGGTACACCTATTAGTAATGCATGACTTCTTGAGAAAATTGAAATTAATACTTGATCAACAACTTCATCTTGACCGATGATAATTTTATGAATTTCATTTTTTAATCGTTGATAATCCTCAACTAACTTTTGTGCCAATTCTACATCACCCATAATTCAACTTAATTTGTTTTCCAAGAATATTTAAAGTTACAATTTTCATATTCTTTATCAATTCGAATATAGGCATTTCCAATTTTAGATTTTATCCATTTAGAAAGTATTTTTTCTTTTTTGTCATTTTCTGTAGCTCGCTGAATTAATGTGTAATCTTGCTCCAAATTTGCCTTGTGTGGACCTATACGATTCATTAATCTAACAATGCGAATACCTTGTTTCTTTTCATTGAAATCAAAATATAAACTTGGAGAAGTTAAATCTCCTGTGTTTAAGGAGTTTGTTAATATAAAGATTTGTTGATCAATTTGATTTAAATCTTCCATGCTCCATCCTTGTTCTCCAGTTAATGGATTTGTAATGATTCCTTTATTGTGACGGGTGTTATTATCATTGGAATAAGACAATACAGCTTGTTCCCAGTTTAATTGATTTTGTTTTAATTTTGAGAAACATTCTTCCATTTTTGTACTAGCATCGGTTAAACTTTGACGATTAAATTCAGGTACTAATAAGATATGTCTACAAGTATAATCATCTCCTTTACGATCCAATAGTTGAACAACATGATATCCATAGTCAGTTTCAAAGATATTACTAATTTCTCCGGGCTTTAATCCAAATACTGCAGCTTCAAACTGCGGCACCATCATACCTCTTGACGCTGTCATTTGGCCACCCTGTGAAGCGCTTCCGGGATCTTGAGAGTGGATTCTTGCTTGAGTTTCAAAACTTTTACCTTTCATTATCTCTTCTCGGATATCCTTTAGTTTGTTGATCGTTATTTGTCTGTCATCTTGTGTTATTTTCGGGAAAATTACAATTTGTTGTATACTTATTTTTGCATTAATATAAGGTATACTGTCTTTATTTAAATTTTGATAATACTCTTCTATTTCTTTAGGAGTTATACTGCTTGATCCCGTGATTTGTCTTTGCATCTCTTCAGTCATCAATCTTTTTTTAATCAATGGTCGAAATTCATTTTTTATTTGTGTTACAGTCTTGTTATAAAACTCCTCCATCTTTTGTCTTCCACCGATCTGTTGTTCGATTACGCGAATACGATTTTCCATTTCACCATCAACATGTGTATCTGTAATTTTTATACTATCCAATTCTGCTTGATTTAAAAATAGATTTTGCACTAGCAGTTTTTCTAATAATTCACAATTTAAAGTTTCTGAATTTATTTTAATACTATCCAATTCTTGTGTTCTTTGTGAATCTATATCAGATTGTAATATTACATTTTCCCCTATCTGAGCAACAATTTTATCTAAAATTATCGTTTGGTGTTGAGCAAATATTTGTGATGTTATAAATACTAGGAAAATTGTAACTTTCATGATTTAAAATATAATAAATTAATTAGAATTTAGAGAGTATATAATTTTCTCATTAATAGTAAACGTATATTTTTTAGCTAACTCATTTAGCCATTCTTGTTCTAAATAATTTTGGTAATCAGAAGTAATCAATCCTTTTGCGTCTATAAGTAATTTTGGTCCTGCTGGTATTAATTGACTAACTTTAATTACATAATATTTTCCACTAAATTCATAAATTGGATTAGTACCTAATTTAAATGATCTTCCTTTTAAATATGAGATATCATTTATTTCATATTTATTAGTTTTAACTTTTAAATTTAATTCGGATTTCTGGTTTAATTTTGCAATGATATGTTTAGATGTTATAGTGTCATTTTTTAACATTTTCACAACTTGATTCGCAATTGATTTATCTATACATTCATAAATCATAGCATCTATCCTATCTTTCCATTGATAATTTACCTTGTGATTTTCATAGAATTTTTTCAGTCCTAAGGTGTCCTTATTAGCTTTATTCCAGACCTTATCAGTCATAATTTCGTATAGTAATACACCATCATGATATTCTTGCATTAATGCTTTAAATTCAGGATATTTTTTTTCTAACTGAGAGTCTTCGTACTTTAAAATCTCTGAAGATACCCAAGCATTATACTGTTTAGTTATTAACTCTTTGTTGTTTGTTTTTACAACATTTCTATAATTAACTATTAGGTAATTAGCAAATTGTTGTTGTGTGTAATTTTGGCCATTCAAAGTAAATAAGGTATTGTCTTTTTTCAATTTTATTGCGTTCCATTTACCTTTGAAATAATTAGAGTCTATATTTTTAATAAACCATTTTAATTCTTTAGCGCTTAAATCGTTAAAGTTGTATTCAAGTTTCAATCTGTTAATTAAAACTGTTTGTGTTTTTTTAGAACGATCATCTCGATTTACTTTTGATTGTAGATCTTTTTTCATGGATTCAAATGAAGCTAAAGAACTTATTTCTAGTCTTTTTATAATATGAAATCCATAATCAGTTTGTAATGGTAATGAAAAATCACCATTATTTTTTAGTTGAAAAGCAACTTCTTCGAATTCAGGAACCATACGTGTTGTAGTCCCACTTCCAAATTCAGGAAGCTTACCTCCTTTTTCACTAGATCCAGGGTCATCAGAGAAGTTCATTGCTAAATCTTCAAATTTTTCACCAGCAACTAATTTTGTGTGAATTTCATCAATTTTCTTTTTTGCTGCAGATATATCTTCTTGGTCAGCATCACGTTTTACTGAAATCATAATGTGAGCAGCTTTCATAATTCCTCGTGCAGGTCTTTGATCGACAACTTTAAGAATATGATATCCAAATCTTGTTTTCACAATTGTTGACAGTTGTCCTATTGGCGTATTAAAAGCAGCTTCTTCGAATGGAAAAACCATTTGAAATGCAGTGAAATAACCTAAATCTCCAGCGTTTGATTGTGCAGATGGATCTTCTGAAAGTTCTCTAGCTAATTTAGAAAATTCTTCACCAGCTTCAATTCGTTTTTTAATTGCTAATATTTTGTTATATGCTTTCAACGTATCCTCAGGTGATGAGTTTCCTTCTAAACGAATTAGAATATGTGATGCTTTAATTTCTTTTTGTAATCGATTGTATGCCTCTTCTATTACTTTTTGGTTCTCTTGTCTGTCTATTAAATATGGCGTAGACAATGTTTTTCTATAACCTTGTAATTCTTTTTTTAATTTCGGGAGCGTGTCATAGCCTAAAGTTTCGGCTTCTAGCACTTTTAGTTTAAATTTCTTGAATAATTCTAAATATTCGTCTATTGATTTTTTATCGAATTTAGGTTGTTGATTATTTTTTAAATAAATCTGAAGAAATTCTGTTTTTGAAATTTTTTTATTGTTGACTTCAATAACATAATCTTTTTCCTGTGCTTTTGCACTTATAAGTGCAAAAGCACAGGAAATTAAAATTAGAATTTTTTTTTTCATATTATCTTATACTATAGTTAGGAGCCTCTCTTGTAATTGTGATATCATGAGGATGAGATTCTTTCATACCTGCATTTGTTATTCTTACAAATTCTGCACCTTTTAATCTATCAATAGTTGGTGCTCCACAATACCCCATTCCTGAACGTAGTCCTCCAGCAATTTGGTAGATTACTTCCACTAAATTCCCTTTATATGGTACTCGGCCAGAAATTCCTTCGGGAACTAATTTTTTTACGTCATCTTCATTATCTTGGAAATAACGATCTTTTGAACCTTTTTGCATAGCCTCTAATGAACCCATTCCCCTATATGATTTAAATTTTCTACCTTCATAGATAATTGTGTCGCCTGGAGACTCTTCAACACCTGCAAACATAGAACCAACCATTACAGTGTCTGCTCCTGCAGCAATCGCTTTTACAATATCACCTGTGTAACGAATACCACCATCTGCAATTACAGGCACTCCGGTCCCTTCTAAAGCCAATGCTACTTCATTTACAGCTGTTAATTGTGGGACACCTACACCTGCAATTATACGTGTTGTACATATTGATCCAGGGCCTATACCTACCTTAACTGCATCTGCTCCTGCCTCTACTAAATATATTGCGGCTTCAGGTGTTGCGATATTTCCAACAACAACTTGTAAGGTATTGTATTTTGATTTTACTTCTTTTAATTTCCCCACAACGCCTTCAGTGTGACCATGAGCTGTGTCTATTATAATTGCATCGACTCCTGCATCGACTAAAGCATCGACTCGATCTATCGTATCATGAGTAACTCCAACAGCTGCTGCTACTCGTAATCGTCCAAAAGAATCTTTGCAGGAATTTGGGTATTGTTTAACTTTTATTATGTCTCTATAAGTTATTAACCCAACTAATTTATTATGGACATCTACGACAGGTAATTTTTCGATTTTATTAGCTTGTAAAATGCCTTCAGCAGTAGTTAAATCAGTTGTATCATTGGCTGTAACTATGTTAGAACATGTCATTACCTCCTTAATCGGTCTATCATTTACTTTTTCAAATCTTAAATCACGATTGGTAACAATACCTTTTAAGATTTTGTGTTCATCAACTACAGGAATTCCCCCAATTTTGTTTTCTTTCATAAGTTTAAGTGCGTCACCTACAGACGCATTTTCTGAAAGTGTCACTGGATCTAGTATCATCCCGCTTTCAGAACGTTTAACCTTACGAACTTCCAAAGCTTGTTCAGCAATTGACATGTTTTTATGAATAACACCAATTCCTCCTTGTTGAGCAATTGCAATCGCTAATTGCGATTCAGTCACTGTATCCATTGCCGCAGAGATGATTGGTGTATTTAAATCAATGTTTCTTGTAAATTTTGTTTTTAAAGAAACATCTTTTGGTAAAACTTTGGAAAATGCTGGGACTAGCAAAACATCATCGAACGTTAATCCTTCACGAACTTTGTTGAGGTTTGATAAAGACATAGAACCTATATTAAATATAAAATTCTTGCAAATTTATTAATAATTCTCATCATTTTTGGATTTTAACAATTATTAAATGAAAAACAATGTAATATTGTGACATAATTGAATTAATATAAAATGAAGCGAATTATTTTATTGTTGTTTTTTGTTGCTAATTATGCGTTTAGCCAGAATACTGAAAAATCGTTAATACAATTAACAGGAGTAATAGTTTCTTCGGATAGTTTAGAAAATTTATCGTTCTCAACGGTTTTCCATAAAGGTTCTAAAAGAGGAACTGTTTCTGATTATTATGGTTATTTTTCTATTGTCGTTTTGCCAGGTGACACATTGTTATTTAAAAATTTTGGTTACAAAACATCTTCTTATATTGTTCCTGACACCTTAAAAGATGATCGTTATTCTATTATTCATGTTTTGCAAGCTGATTATAAAGAGTTACCAGCTGCAATAATTTATCCTTGGCCATCCAGAGAAGCTTTTGCAAAGGCATTTTTGGAAATGCATCCTTATGATGATGCTTTGAGAAGGGCTCAAAAACAACTTTCTGGCGCAAATCTTGCTTTTATTGCGGCAAGTGTTTCTACAGATCCCGGATTGACTTACTCATGGCAGCAAAATCAGCAATTAACTAAAATTTACACAATGGGACAAAGTCCAGTAAATAATTTATTTAATCCTGTTTCTTGGAATTCATTTATTAATTCTTGGAAGTCTGGTAAGTTAGGGAGAGAATAGTTATTTAGCTTCTTCTTCATTCTTATTTTTTGCTTTCTTTTTTTTCTTTGATTTATCTTCCTCAAGTTGAATCTCGTCATCTTCGGATTTTGACTCTTCTTTTTTAATGTCAGGAAAGGTTCTTATTTCTTTTCCTTTTTCATTGAATTCATGTTCTTCAAGTAGTAAACCTTTTTTGAAAAGAGATCTTATTTTCAATTTACGATTTGGATAATATTCTTCAAACCATCCATCTTTTATACCTTTTTTATAGTTTTCTAGTGTTTGAACAAATCCTTGATAATAATAAGAAGTAAATGGTCCATTTTTAATATCTGTTAGCCAATATTCCGTTCTTAAAAGCGTCCCATCATCATAATAATAGGTTAGCATTCCATCTTTTTTTCCATTTTTGTATGAAAGTTTTTCTATGATCTTACCTTCTTTGTTATAGCTTATAAAATAACCATCTAAATTACCTTTTGAATAATTTATCGATCGTTTTATTTTACCTGAATTATAAAAAATTCGCTTATATCCATTTAGTTGATCGTGTAGATAATTTTCAAATAATGTAGTATCACCTTTTCTGTTAAAGTATAAAAATTTACCGTGTTTTTGTCCAACTAAATAATTCATTTCCCATGCCATCATATTTGTACTGTCATAATAATATGTCCATTTACCATTTTCGAATCCCTCTACATGTGTTCGAATTACCATCGGACATCCCGAAATGTATTTTGTTGTATCTGTTCCAACTTCTTTACCGTTTTGAAAAGTTATGAATCGTTCTCTAATTCCATTTTCATAACAGGTTTCGCATTTACCAGTATATGGTTTACCTCCTGCGGACGAGATAAATGTTTTACTTCGTTCGTCAAATTCAATTTTTGCATTGCAGTCAACAACTCCAGGTGTTTTACCACATTGCCATTCTATATATTTTTGACCATTATTTAATTTGTCTTCATAACATTTTTTTTCGCCTTTTTGAGGTTGCCCAGAAGCAAAAAAATGAATGAATAATAAATAAAAAAAAATATTTTTTTTTATCATTTGTCGAGTGTTGAAAATTCGGAGTTGTTACTTATGTATTCGGGAACAATATCTTTCATTAATTTAACTATATTTTGATTGTTTTGGGTGTCATATAAGCTAATCAACTCTTCGATTTTTTTAATAATATTTTCATTTGACTCTCGTACTTTGGCAATCATAATTTTTGGATGATGTGTTGGTATCGAATTTTCTTCTTTTGAGAGTAATTCTTCGTATAATTTTTCTCCTGGTCTTAATCCAGTAATTTTAATTTCGATATCCCTTCCTTCTGTTAAACCTGAAAGTTTGATCATTTTTTTAGCAAGATCAATTATTTTTACTGACTCACCCATGTCAAAAACAAATATTTCATTGCCATTTCCCATAGAACATGCCTCAAGAACTAATTGACATGCTTCAGGAATAGTCATGAAAAACCTAGTAACACGTTTGTCAGTTATAGTAATAGGTCCACCTTGTTCAATTTGTTTTTTAAAAAGTGGAATTACTGAACCATTAGAACCAAGTACATTTCCAAATCTGGTTGTAATAAATTTGGTAATTGATGACTTTTGAGTTTGTGCATATATTTCAGCAATTCTTTTAGAAGCTCCCATAACATTTGTTGGGTTTACTGCTTTGTCTGTTGATATCATTACAAATTTATTTATTTCAAAGCGAATAGATAAATCAACTAAGTTTTTGGTGCCTAAAATATTTGTATAAACAGCTTCTGATGGGTTATCCTCCATTAATGGAACGTGCTTATAAGCAGCTGCATGGAAAACGTAATTTGGCTTAAAAAACTCATAAAGACGTTCCATTCTTTTTATGTTACTAATATCGCCAATTACTATAGAGAAATTAAAATCAGGATAATTATACAGTAATTCTTGCTCAAGTTCGTATAACGCTGATTCGGATTGATCTAATAATATTACAAGTTTTGGATTGTAATTCGTCAATTGTCTAATTATACCGCTTCCAATGGAGCCAGATGCTCCAGAAACTAATATTGTTTGATTCTGGAGCTCGTTTTCAATTTTTTCTGGATGAAGATAAATAGGATTTCTACCCAATAAGTCTTCTATTTTAATGTTTTTAATTTGAGAAGTGGTGAAATCACCGTTTATCCAACTTTTTGAACTAGGAACTTGTAATACAGTAACAGAATTTTTTAAGCATATATCTAAAATGTATTTTTGATTTTCATAATTCGGTTTTTGAATTGCAACAATTAATTTATTTATTTTTTTAGTGCTAATTATTTTTTCGATTTCACGGGTATGGAATACTTTTATTCCTTGTAAACGTGTATTACTTAATTTGATATTGTCGTCAATATAACCAACAACTTCAAAAGGTGATTCGGAATCTTTTTCTATAGTCCTTTTAGTAATTAATCCTGAAACACCTGCGCCGTAAATTAATACAAGTTCTTTACTATCGTTGTTTAATTTAAGGATAGATTCTATATAAAATATTTTTACGACAAAACGGAATCCAATAATTAAAGAATAACTTATGAAAAATTCCATGATTAAAATGGAATTGGGTAATAAATGTTGTTGGTCAATGAAATTAGCTCTAATCATATTAATTCCAAATAGAACTAATGAAGACGTACCGATTGTTATGAGTAGTCTTTTTATATCATTGATAGAAGTGTGACGAATATGACCTTGATGAATTTTAAAAGCAAAAAAAACAAGGCATTTAATTAAGATAAATACTCCGATTGAAATACTATTTTTACCCCAAAATTCATATTCAACTTTTTCGATGTTAAAATCGAATCGAATGAAATAAGCAAATAATAATGATATTACAGATAATGTTATATCAATGGCAAAAATTATCCATCTAGGAGTTTTAGTAATTGGGAAAAGCATTTTTTAATTTTTTGACAAATTTAATTTTATAGATTGACTAATCATAAAAATATACCGAAAAGCTGAATAATCATCTGATTTATAAAGTAAAAATATTTTTTTTTAAGAAAAAGCACCTACTCTATAATAATTTAATTAATTTTGCAAAAGAAATTTAGAATTAAAACTATTTAATTTATGAAAAAAATTATTTTATCAGCTTCCCTTTTATTGTGTGGTACTGCGTTTTCACAAAAAGATACTTCTTACAATAAGTTGTCTATTGATTTAGGTATTGGAGGAGTAAATGTTCTTTCACCTCGATTCTCTCCAGGTTATGGACAAACTTTTGTTGATCCATTAAGTGTAAGAGCTGGAGTTAGACATATGTTTAATAAAGTTTTTGGAGCTGCTTGGGTTTTAGGTTATGACCATATTAGTTCTAAAGCTAATTCTACTAAGTTTACTACTCATAATATCAGTTCTACAATTCAAGGTTATGTTAATCTTGGTAATTTATATCAACTTTCAGAAGTAAATCAAAAGTTTGGTTTGTTGTTACATACAGGTGCTGGTCTATCTGCATTGATTGGTCATGATGCATATAATAAATCACAAAGAGATGTTACATTATCTATTGTTGCTGGTTTGACTCCACAATATAAGTTATCCAATAACTTATCATTAAATCTTGATTTTGGTTTTAATTTTAATCTTGGTCAATCAAGAACTTTTGATTTAGCTTCGTATTCTCCAGTTCCAGGTTTAGGTAAGAATTTCGGATATGGAACTATTGGGGTTTCCTATTATGCTATTGGGAAAAATAAAGCTAAAGCACATGCTGATTGGACTCCAAACGGATTTGCTTCAACTAAAGAGTTAGAAGCGTTACGTGCAAAGTTAGCTGCTACTGAAGCTAAATTAGTTGATACAGATAATGATGGTGTAGCTAATTTCTTAGATGCTGAACCTAATACTCCAGCTGGTTCATTAGTAAACTCTAAAGGTCAAGCAATCGTTGATATGGATGGTGATGGAATTGTTGATTCTGAAGATTTCTGCCCAACTGTTAAAGGTACTGCTGAATTCAAAGGATGTCCTATGGCTTTTGCACAAGAAACAAAAACTGTTATAATTAACGAAGTTGCAGGAAAAGATTTAACAGGTGATATAAAAACTAAAGTATCCGTAGTTTCTAAAGATGTCAATTTTGATACTAAGGGCACTTCAGTTAAAGGTTCTTTCAAAAAAGAATTAGATGCATTAGCAAAATTGTTAAATGAAAACACTTCTTTAGTAGTTGCTCTTCATGGGCACTGTGATAATGTTGGTGAAGATATTTTGAACAATCAATTATCTGAAGATAGAGCAAAATCAGTGAAAGATTATTTAGTGTCTAAAGGCGTTTCTAGTTCTAGAATTTCAACAAAAGGATTTGGTATTTCTCAACCTAAATTATCTAACGATACTGAAAAAGGTAGAGCTGCTAACCGTCGTGTAGAGTTGATTGTAAAAACAAAATAATAGTTTTAAAATTTCTATATAAGCCGCTTCAGTTATGAAGCGGCTTTTTTGATATTGAGAAGTCACTTCAAATCCTTATTTTAGCAATATGATATTGAAACAAGGAACAGTTTTAAAATCAACAGGTAAATGGTATATCGTCGAGTTGATAGATGGTGTAATCGTGGATTGTCGTATTAGAGGGAAGATACGTTTGGATGGATTAAGAACAACTAACCCTATAGCAGCTGGAGATCAAGTTTTAATTTCTAGTGAACGAGATGAAGAAGGTAAAGGAGTAATTACTTCAGTTGAATTACGGAAAAATTATATCGCCAGAAAATCTACTAATCTTAGTAAACAATCACAAATATTGGCAGCTAATATCGACAAAGCCTATTTGATGGTAACATTAAAATCACCGGTAACTCATTTGGCGTTTATAGATCGTTTTTTGGTTTCTGCTGAATCTTTTAGAGTTCCAGTTACCATATTGTTTAATAAAGTAGATACTTACAATGATGAAGAATTATTTTACTTAGACGCACTGATAGATCTATATGAGAATATTGGTTATCCGTGTCATAAAATAAGTGCTGAAAATTCGTTGAATATTTATTTTCTTCAATATGAGATCAAAGGCGCTCAAGTGATGATTTCAGGGCATAGTGGTGTAGGAAAAACAACATTAATTAATAGATTAGATCCTAAGTTGTCATTGAGAACGGGTGAAATATCTGAATATCATCAACAAGGACAACATACAACAACATTTGCAGAGATGCATAAACTAAGCACCGGTGGATATATCATCGATACCCCTGGGATTCGTGCCTTTGGTATTGTTGATTTAGATAAAGAAGTTATGTCACATTACTTCCCTGAAATGCGTGCTTTAATTGGTACATGTAAATACCATAATTGTCAACATTTGAATGAACCGCATTGTAATATTAAAGCATCTGTTGAATCTGGATTAATTTCGGAATCAAGGTATCAGACTTATTTACAATTAATGACGGAAGATGAAAATGAAGTACATCGAAAAAAAGAAATGTAATGCGTGTTATTATTCAGCGAGTTTTAGGTGCTTCTGTAACAATTGATGATGTTATTTATAGTCAAATATCGCATGGATTTTTAATTCTCTTGGGTATAACTCATGATGATACAAAAGAGGACATATCATGGCTGGTTCAAAAAATCGTTCATCTTAGAGTATTTAATGATGAAAATGGGAAGATGAATTTTTCGATACAAGAAGTACAAGGAGAAATACTAATTGTAAGTCAATTTACGCTGTTTGCGTCCACAAAAAAAGGTAATAGACCAAGTTTTGTTTTTTCTGCCCGTCCAGAAATTGCCATACCACTTTATGAAACTTTTATTGATGAAATCAAAAAGACTGGTGTTGGGACTCAAACTGGTATATTTGGTGCTGACATGAAGGTAAGCTTAGTGAACGATGGACCAGTAACAATTATTATAGATTCCAAAAACAAAGAATAATGCAAATAAAAGATGCCCAAGAAATCGTTGATCAATGGATCAAAGAACATGGTGTACGTTATTTTAATGAGTTGACAAATTTAGCTATGTTAACCGAGGAGGTGGGAGAGGTAGCCCGTATTATTGCTCGTAGATATGGGGAACAATCCCAAAAACAAAGTGATAAAGGAAAAGAACTTGGTGACGAATTAGCAGATGTATTATTTGTTCTTATCTGTTTAGCTAACCAAACAGGTATTGATCTAACTGAGGCACTTAAAAATAATTTAGAAAAAAAAACAGTACGTGATTCACGAAGACACATAGATAATTCCAAGCTAAAGTAATAAAGTAATTACTTTTAGATTTTACCGTAAATTTTGAGCTTATAATTACAACTAGTTGAACTCTGCTTTTAAACTCATATCAATGCTTTTAAAACTATGTGTTAAAGCACCAACAGAGATGAAGTTTACTCCTGTTTCAGCGAATTCTCTAATTGTTTCTATTGTGATTCCGCCTGATGCTTCTGTTTCGTAATTAGAAGGTATTAATTTTAATGCATTTTCTAGCTCTTTACTGGTAAAATTATCTAGCATAATTCGATCTACACCTCCTATTTCAATTACTTGATTAAGTTCATCTAGATTTCGTACTTCAACTTCTATTTTCAATTTTTTACCTGTTTCTTTCAAATAGTTTAATGTGCCTTCAATAGCTGTTTTAATTCCTCCTGCATAATCAATATGATTGTCTTTCAACATAATCATATCGTATAGCGCAAAACGATGATTTTCACCTCCACCAATACGAACGGCCCATTTTTCCATGTAGCGAATGCAAGGTGTAGTTTTACGTGTGTCCAATAAGCGGGTATTAGTCCCCTCTAATAATGAAACGATTTTATTTGTTTGAGTAGCTATTCCACTCATTCGTTGCATAAAATTTAAAACAAGTCGTTCTGTAGCTAGTATTGATCTAGATGAACCAAATACTGTAAATGCAATATCTCCCTTTTTAACAGGAGTACCGTCGATTATGTGTATGTTAATTTTTAAGGTAGGGTCAAATTTTTTAAAAATTCTCTCAGCCAAATCAACACCAGCTAAAATACCCTCATCTTTGATTAATAAAGTAGCCTTACCAGTAGCATTTTGTGGTACACATGCTAAACTTGAATGATCGCCATCTCCTATATCTTCTAGCAATGCTAATTCGATTATTTCATCAATTGTCATGGAGTTATTTTTATGTTTACACAAAAGTAGTGTTGAAATTTAGAACTTCGTACTTTTCATTAATTATTTCTATTTTTGCTAAACAAAATTTTACTACTATGTCTGAAAATCAAGATCAAAAAACTACAGCTTCTAAAAGTAATGGTGCATTATTATTAATACTAATTCTATTGTTAATCGCCTTAGCATATATGTCTTATTCATGGTCTAATAAAAACAAAGAATTGAATGATTGTTCTAATTTCAACAAAGAGTTAGAAGCAGATATGCAAGGTATGAATCAGATGATGTCTGGTTATACTGGAAATGTTGGTTCAGATTTGAAAAAAGATTTTCAAAATATGTTGAATCAATATGATGCTTTGAAAGTAAAAGATTCTGTTCAAGCACAAAATGTAGAAGAGCAAAAACAAAAAATTAAAGGCTTATTAACTCAATTAGAAAGTGGAAAAAAATTAAGTGCACGCGAATTGTATTCATTAAGGAAAGAGAATGAAACATTACGTAATATCATGAAGGGATATGTAAAACAAATTGATTCCTTAAATACAATGAATGTTAAATTATCTTCAGATTTAGACACGAAAACACAAGAATTAACTTCAACGGTTTCAGAAAGAGATCAGTATAAACAACAAGCTGAGGAAAGTACTGAGCTAGTTAAAAAAGGTTCCCGTTTACAAGCTTTGGGTTTTAACTCTGGAGCTTTAAGAATGAAGTTAAATAATACAACAGAACCGACTAATAAAGCCAAAAGTGCAGTTCAAATTAAATCATCATTTACAATTTCTGCAAATCCGTTGACACGTGCAGGGGTTAAGAAGCTTTATTTACAAATTACTTCTCCAGAAAGTGTAGTGTTACAATCTCGAGAAAATAATGTGGTTACAATGGATGGTAGTTCTGTTGCTTTTTCTGATCGGAAGGAAATCGAGTATACTAATAATAATGTTGATGTATCGATTTATTATGATTTAAAAGAAGGGGAGGCGACAAAAGGAAATTATAAGGTGAAAATTTATTGTGATGGTCAAGTTATCGGTACTGATAGTTTCACATTAAAATAACTTTTTAATATTTTTACTTCTTTCAAGTTCAAAATTATTTTTTTTCTAATTTGTATTTTTACTCTCGATTGCTGTCAGGAGTAAATTTAATCTATTGTCTGCCTTTTTAAACCAAATCTAATTGTTATTTTTTTTGTTAATCATAAATAGAAAAGGGTTCTCAAATGAAAACCCTTTTTATACAATATGTTTTTTGATTATTTCCAAACACCCATTTTACAGAATTTATCGATACGATCATTAATTCTAATATCTGGTTTGATTTTTTCTAATTCTGTAATTGTTTTTTTTATGTATTGCTTGGTGATTTCAAACATGTCTTCTTGACTTCTATGTGCACCATTTATTGGTTCTTGAATTACTTCGTCTACCAAGTTTAGTCCTTTCATGTCTGTAGATGTCAATTTAAGCGCTTCAGCAGCCTTTTCTTTAAAATCCCAAGATCTCCATAAGATAGAAGAACAAGATTCAGGAGAAATCACCGAATACCATGTGTTTTCTAACATTACTACTTTATCACCAACACCAATACCTAGGGCACCACCAGAAGCTCCTTCACCGATAACAATACAAATTACAGGAACTTTTAACCGCATCATTTCGTAAATATTCCGTGCGATTGCTTCGCCTTGTCCTCTTTCTTCAGCTTCCAAACCTGGAAACGCACCAGGAGTGTCAATGATCGTTACGATAGGTTTGTCGAACTTTTCTGCCAATTTCATTAAACGCAAAGCTTTACGGTAGCCTTCTGGATTTGCCATTCCGAAATTACGGTATTGACGCATTTTTGTGTTGATTCCTTTTTGTTGTCCGATAAACATTACTGATTTACCATCTAACAATCCAAAACCACCGATCATTGCTTTGTCGTCTTTTACACTGCGATCTCCATGTAGTTCTTGAAATGTACCATCACTTATTGCGTTAATATATGCTAATGTGTATGGTCTATCTGGATGACGAGACAATTGAACACGTTGCCATGGTGTTAGGTTTGAGAATATTTCTTTTGTTTTAAGGTCTAGTTTTTCTTGAAGTTTTTTGACTTGTTCAGTCATATCTACTTCTGTAGTTAAACCAATTTGTTTTGTTTGAGCGATTTGCTCTTCTAATTCTTTGATTGGTTCTTCAAAATCTAAATAGGTACTCATAGCTATAAAATTGTACTTACAAAGTTACAAATTTTGTTGTGAACGATTACCTTTGTTTTATGATATTATTCCCTCCGTGTAAAATTAATATTGGATTGCATGTGTTGTATAAGCGCAATGATGGTTATCATGCTTTAGACACGCTTATGTATCCTATTGCAATTTGCGACATCTTAGAAGTTGTAAAAAGTGATACATTTGAATTTACCAACAGTGGTATTAAAATACCTGGGGATGGTCAAATGAATATCTGTATTAAAGCTTATTACTTGATGCAACAAGTATATGGAATTACACCAATTAAAATTCATTTGCACAAAGTTATCCCTATGGGTGGCGGTTTAGGTGGCGGTTCTTCCGATGGTACTTATACGTTGAAAGCGATTAGTGATTTGTTTGAATTGAAACTTACTAGCGATAGATTACAAGAGTTAGCTGCGCAATTAGGTAGTGATTGTCCGTTTTTTGTAACTGCCTCTCCACAAGTCGTTTCAGGTCGTGGCGAATTATTAACACCTTCTGTTTTTACTTTAAAAGGAAAGTATATATACCTAGTTAATTTAGGGATACATATTTCGACTGCAAAAGCATTTTCAAATGTTCAGTTTTACACTAAGGAAACTTCAATTATTGAACTGATCAAACAACCATTTGAAACTATTAAAAGTGAATTAGTAAACTCTTTTGAAACTTCTGTTTTTGAAAGTTATCCCGAATTGGCTAATATTAAAACCCTTTTTAGACAACATGGTGCAATATATACTTCTATGTCAGGGAGTGGTTCAACGATGTATGGTATTTTTGAAGAAAAACCTGAAAAAGGATTGTTTATTGATTGTGATTTAGTATTTGAAGAGGTGGTAGCACTTTGATTTGAGTTATATCAGGTTTTCAAATCTATCTTAAAATGGTAATAATGATCATTAATTACAATTGTCTAATACTTTTTGTACAGCCTCTTGGTAACCTAAATACACAGCAGTGTGCCAATCCTTACAAGCACCTGCTTTGTCGTTTGCTTTGAGTTTGGCTTCAGCGCGCTTCATGTAGTGTATGGGATTAGTAGATTCCAATGCTACTACTTTATCTAAGTCATTAATAGCATCTTCAAATTTTTCTAGTATCATTTTTAGATTCACATTGTTAATATACAAGTCGATATTGGTTGAATCCAATTGAATGGCTTTGGCATTATCCAAAATTGCTGAGCGGTAATCTCCTAGTTCTGAACGAGTCGTTGCTCTGTTTTTATAAGCTTCTAAGTTTGTAGGGTTAAGTTCAATGGCTTTGGAATAGTCTTCGATTGACCCAATAAAATTACGCATTACATGATTTGTATTACCACGTCCCACATAAGCTTGATCATTATTTGAATCCAGTGTGATAGCCTTATTCATATAATTAATAGATTCTTGTAATTCATTCATTTCAAATTTTAAAACCCCCATGGAATAAGCAGCTTTAGAATTAGTCGTGTCATTTTTTAGAACATATAAAAAGTCATGAGTTGCTGCTTTATTGTCACCGCTTCGCATGAAAGCATCTCCACGACTTAAGTAAATTTCTACAATAGAAGTGTCTTGTAATAGTACATTATTATAATCATCAATAGCTTCCTTATAATTTTTTAATTCTTTTTTGATGTCAGCACGTGCAATCAAAGCATCTTCAAAGGTTGGGTCTATAGATATAATATGATTGTAATCTGAGATAGCGTCTGTTTTATCGTTTAATTTGTATTTGATATTTGCTCGATGAAAATAAGCGTAAATATGTTTAGGATCTAGTTGAATTACCTTATTGAGGTCAATTAATGCAGCACGAATGTTTCCTAATTCTACATATGCTAATGCTCGGTTATAATGTGCATTTGGATCATTTGGGGTGAGTTGTACTGCATACGTAAAATCTTCTACGGCAAATTCATATTTCTTTAATTTCATGTATAAAGTTCCTTTATTTCGAAAAGCTTTTTCATAAGCAGGATCAATTACGATGCATTTTTCATAATCTTCAATTGCATCTCTAAAATTTCCGATTTCTGCTTCTGCTTGTGCGCGATTAAAAAACGCTGGAATAAACGTTGTATCAAGTGCGATTGTTTTATCATAATCTTCAATAGAACCTGCATAATTACGTATCATGTGTTGAGTGTTACCACGATTGAAATAAGCTAATTTGTTTGCAGTATCTAATTCGATAGATTTACTAAAATCTTCAATTGCAGAACGATAATTTCCAATTTCTGATTTTACAATACCACGATTCATAAAAAATACCGATTTAGTATCGTCGATTGCAATTGCTTTCGTAAATGCTTCAAGTGCGCCAGTAAAATCTTTTTGATCTAATTTGTCATTGCCAGTATTGTACAAATCCATTGCAGTTTGGGTGAAACTACTTAGACTTAAAAAAGATAGAACAATTACAAGTGCAAAATTTTTCATTTCCTCGTTTATCTAATTGATTTTGTGAAATACTCACTAAAATTAAACATAAATTAAGGTATAATTTTGCTAATAATCAAATTTTATAGTTTTTAAAAGTGCTAATATTCTATTTTCCAAAGAAATAAGCCGTGAGCTGGGACAGACATTTTTGCTTCACCACGATCATTTTTAGCGATAATTGTTTTAAGATCCTCTGAAGTTATTTTTCCTTCTCCAACTTCTAGTAAGGTACCAACAATTGCGCGAACCATGTTGCGTAAAAAGCGATCAGCTGTAATTTCAAAATAGATTTCATGCTCATTGACGCGTGTCCATGCTGCATGACTTATTAAACAGATATTTGTGAAAACATCCGTGTGTAATTTTGAAAATGAGGTAAAGTCTTTTTTTCCTAATAATAATAATCCAGCTTCATTCATTTTAACCAAATTCAAGTGCTTTGTGAAATGTAGACTTGCACCATTTATAAATGGATCTTTTTGAGTATGTATGAAATAACGATATGTACGTGCTTTTGCATTGAAACGGGCATGAAAATCAGATTCTTTTTTTTGAATGTTGTATATGACAATCGAAGCAGGTAGAATTCGGTTCAGTTTATAGGTTAATACATCTTCATCCCATTTTAAAGGTAAATCTACATGTGCGATATATTGTTTAGCATGTACACCAGTGTCAGTTCTGCCACAGCCTACAATGTCTATTTTTTGAGCATCAAATAATTTAGAAAGAGCTAATTCAATAGTTTCTTGAACACTAACTTGTTTTGGTTGAATTTGCCAACCAAAAAAGTCACGACCATTGTAAGCCAATTCTATTGCATAACGTTGCAATTCCATTAGATAATATTTACTTCACGTTCAAGTGTAATTCCAAACATTTGTTTAACATCTGTAATAATAGCCGTAGAAAGTGCAAAAATTTCATTCCCAGTTGCATTTCCGTAATTCACTAATACCAATGCTTGGTTTTTGTGCACTCCACAAGCTCCCATTTGTTTACCTTTCCATCCAGCAGTTTCTATTAACCATCCAGCAGGAACTTTTACAGTTGTTTCGCTAATAGGGTAGGCAGGTGCTTCTGGGAATGTATCTTTTATTTTCTTATATGTTTTAATTGGAACAACTGGATTTTTGAAAAAACTTCCAGCATTTCCTAGATCTTTTGGATTCGGTAATTTACTCGAGCGAATAGAGATAACAGCATCACTAACATCTTTACTTGTAGGTGAAATAATACCATGTTTGTTTAATTCATCTTCTATTGCTCCGTAGTTTGTACTTAATTTTTTAGTTAAATTTAGACGAAAATACACGTAAGTGATGATGTATTTGCCTTTCAAAGAACGTTTAAAAACACTTTCTCTGTAACCAAAAGCACAAGCTTCATTAGAAAAGCTGTGTTCTTCTCCAGTTTCAATTTCTATTGCGTCTAATTTTTCAAACACATCTTTGATTTCAACGCCGTAGGCTCCAATGTTTTGCATTGGACTAGCTCCAACGCTACCTGGAATAAGGGACATGTTTTCAATGCCGTAATAACCTTTTTCAATGGTATAAAGAACGAAGTCGTGCCACACTTCTCCAGCACCAACTTTTAGCAATATAGAGGTTTCATTTTGTTCGACACACGTAATTCCAGTGATTTCATTTTTTAGTACTAATCCATTAAAATCTTTGGTTAATAATAAATTACTTCCCCCACCTAAAATCAGTAATTCTTCAGTATTGTTTTTTATGAGTGATCTTGCTTCAGTTTCATTAGAAAACGAAGCAAATTTTTTTGCTATTGAAGAAACACCAAAGGTAGTATATTCTTTTAAATCTATGTTTGTAAGCATATTTATGATTTCTAATGTATTTCTAGATTAAAAGGCATACGCATTTGAATACCTTGTATACTTTCTAATTTGATTAGTTCAGCGTAATATTTCTGAATGCTTGCTGGTATTTTAGAGGTAGTAATTGAACTTGCATTCGCAGTTTTACCTTCTGTAATATCTTCTAATTGATTTAGGATTTCTTCCATTGGCTCCAATTTTTTTTCTGGCCAATAACGTGGGATTATGTTGATAATTTTCGCCTGTTTTGCTGCGTAAGAAATAGCATCATTTAAGCCTCCTAAATCATCTACCAAACCAATTTTTTTAGCTTCACTTCCAGTCCAAACTCTTCCACGTGCATAACGATGTACGAGTTCAGGCTTCATTTTTCTACCTTGAGCTACCTTATTTAAGAAGTCTGTGTAAATTTTATCAACTTGTTTTTGAATTAGTATTAATTCTTCTTGAGTTAATTTATGATTTAGTGAAAGAGAAGCATGTTTGTTAGTAGTCACTTTGTCAAATGTGATTCCTAATTTGTCTTGGAAAAATTTACCTGTATATGGAATGATTCCAAAAACACCTATAGAACCTGTAATGGTTGTTGGTTCAGCAAAAATATGTGAAGCAGCAGCAGCAATGTAATACCCCCCAGAAGCAGCGACATCACCCATTGAAACGACTACTTTTTTGAATTTGTTAGCTACAATAACCTCTCTCCAAATGATATCACTTGCGAGCGCGCTTCCACCTGGGCTGTTGACACGTAATACGATTGTTTTTATGTTATCATCTAGTCTTGCTTCACGAATGTATTTTGCAATATTGTCAGATGCAAGTTCATCACCATCTACAGAAATTCCACCTTCAGCTAAAATGATTGCTACATTTGGTTTCGATAAGTTGTTACTGATTTGTTGATTATAGAAATTTTTACGAGCATATTTTTCGAAAGGTACAAGGTTTAAATCATCAGAAGATCCAATATTTACTTTTTTAGTAAGAATGTCCAATATTTCATCTTTATATTTAGCTGCTTTGAAAAAATGATAATTCACTCCTTCTTCCACTGAAGTAACCAATGCATTATTTGCAATTTTATTAAGCGTTGCTGTATCTGTTTGAATATCTTTTGATATTTCACATCGTACCTCTTGCCAAATGTTGTTTAAAAGTTGTGTTGTTTGTAAACGACTTGAATCAGACATCTTAGAGAGTAAATAAGGTTCTACAGCACTTTTAAAATCGTTATTTCGGCCTCTAATTACCTGCATTTCTACTCCTAATAAATCAAGTGTATTCTTAAAAAACATTGGTTCAGTTCCTAGACCGAGAAACTCAATCATGGTTCCTGGAAAGCCATAACTTTCTTTTATAGATGTAGTTATATATAATTGTTTTTGTGAAACCAATTCTCCACTGGTGTAAGCAATCACAAATTTCCCTGATTTTTGAAATTTAGTTAGTGCACGTCTTATTTCTCGCGCTGATGAGATTCCACAAGTAATATCACTTAATTCCAAGTACAATCCTTTAATGTTTTCGTCAGTTTCTGCTTTTTCCAATCCAAACAATATATCGCTTAAACCAATTTTTTTATCTACCGAAAACGTAGAAGGGTTAAGTTTAGAGGAACTGTTTTCTGCTATTTCACCTTCTAAAGTCATATGTAATATTGTATTGGAAGAATTTTCATCTGTATCTTCGCCACCCACACTTGCAATTACACCTCCAATGATTCCGAAAAATATTAACAGGTAAACAGCAGTGGAAACAATGATAGCAGTGAAAGCAGGCCAAAATATTTTCCAAAAAGTAATTCTTTTTTCAGTCATAATCGATAATTTACAACAAATGTACATAACGATTTTGAAAATATGTAACCCCGTATTACAAAGTACGTATCAATTAATAAATCATAGATTTATGGAGCAAGTTTTTATTGGTTTTGGTGCGAATTTAGGAGATAGATTCGCAATTATTAAAGAAGCGATTCGACTGATCCATATTAATTTAGGGGAAGTAGTTTCTCAGTCTTCTTTATATGAATCTGAACCATGGGGATATGAATCTAATGAGCTTTTTGTAAATGGAGTTTTAGAGATTGCAACGAATTTATCACCACTTGAATTGTTATTAGGATTAAAAGGCATAGAATCTACTTTAGGTAGAAAAGAAAAAACGTTAGTTACTTACTCTGATCGATTAATTGATTTAGATATCTTGTATTATAGTGATAAAAATTTAAATATGAGTGACTTAATTATTCCACATCCACATATTTATAAGCGGAGATTTGTATTAGAACCTTTAGTTGAAATTGCACCTAATTTTATTGATTTGCGTTTTTATAAAACAACTAGAGAATTATTAAAAGAGTGTTCAGATACTTCCGTATTAAAAAAAATAGTATTTTAGTTTTTTGTATCTGAGTTGTTTAATAAACAATTTAGTTAAAACATTGTATAATAAGTAAATAAAGAATCATAAATTGAGAATGAAAAATCCAAGTATCAAAAGTTTAGCAATATTTACTATTGCAGGTTCGCTTGTTGCAAGTTGTAGCTTAATTAAAGATGTAAATTATACTGTTACTCCAAGTCCACTTGAAATGCATGGAGATAGTGTTCGTGTGAAGGTGGATGTAACTTTCCCACAAAAAGGATTGAATAAGAAAGCTTCTATTGAAATTACTCCAATGTTGGGTAATAACGCGTTAAATTCAGTATTGGTAATGGGCGAGAAATCAACTGGTAATGGCACAACAATTTTGTACAAGCCAGGAGGAATTGTTACTTATGAAGATGTGATTGCTTACAAACCAGAAATGGAGAGTGCAGAATTGACTGTTTCTGGACGTGTAATGAAGGGTGGAGTTGAAAAAATGATGACCCCAACTAAAAAAATTGCCGATGGTACAATCATCACACCATTATTAGTGAATAAAGATTTTAAAGTAGCATCCGAAAAAGACAAACATGTAAATGTTCGTGAAGAGGTTTATACAGCTCAAATTAATTACTTAAAAGGAAAGTCAGATTTACAATCAGGTGAATTAGATAAAGAGTCTTTGAAATCATTTGAGAAATGGTTAGCAGAAGCTCAAACTAATTCTAAAATTAAAATCAAGTCAATTCAAATTGTTGGTTATGCTTCACCTGAGGGAGAAGAAAATAAAAACAATACACTTTCTACAGATCGTGCGAACACAGGTAAAACAACAGCATTGTTACTAGCTAAAAATGCTAAAAACGAATCTGCATCAAAAGAAATTTACACTTTGTTAGGTCGTGGAGAGGATTATGAAGGATTTAAGGTTGAGTTAGAGAAATCAGCAATGGATCAAGATGAAAAACAATTAGTGATTCGTGTATTGGAAATGTACAAAGATCCTATTCAACGCGAAACAGAAATGCGCAATATGGCAAAAACATTTACGTATTTAGAAAAATCAATTTTCCCAAAATTACGTCGTGCTGAAATTAAAGTAACTTATGAGACTACAGGACATTCAGATGAATTGTATGTAATTATTGCTAAAACGAATCCGGAAAAATTAGGAGTTGAAGAGTTGTTATATGCAGCATCTTTACAAAAAGATTTAGCTGAAAAAGCATTAATTTATGCAGCATGTGAGAAATTATATCCTTCAGATTATAGAGCATATAATAATGAAGGTGTTTTATTATTCACACAAGGAAAAGTGGCTGAAGCTGAAACAAAATTTGAAAAATCATTAGCTGTGAAAGATAATGGCGTATCAAAAAATAATTTAGCTGCAGTTGCTGGAGCTAAAGGTGATTTGAAAAAAGCAAAAGAATTATTAGAGAAATCAAGTGGTGCTGGAGCTGAAGGAAATTACAATAAAGGTATTATTAGTATCGTTCAAGGTAATTATGCAAGTGCGGTATCTAACTTTGGTGATAATAAGACGTTTAATAGAGCTTTAGCTCAGGTGTTAAATAAAGATTTTGATGGTGCTATTGCAACGATTAATGCTTCTGTAGATGCTAGTTCGGCACAAGGTTTATATTTGAAAGCTATTGCTTATGCACATCAAGATAAAGTAGATGAAGCCGTTAAAGCATTACAAGCTTCAATTGCTAAAGATGCCTCTTTCAAAGCAAAAATGAAAAAAGATAGAGAATTTTTAAAATTCGCAACAAATGAAAATTTTGTTGCAATTGCCAAATAAGAGTTAGATTATTAATTATAGAAAGGCTACTTCAATCGAGGTAGCCTTTTTTTTAGTCACAATCTCGACCCGAATGTTGATGTTGTGTATGTTTTTTTTCTAATGCTTCCATTTCTTTTATAAAATCATTGGAAGGTTTATGGTTTAAAATTGATGAAAGATCAGGTTGTCCAGCATCTACCCATGCAGTAAACCATACACTAGCAGTAATTCGTATGGATGAGGTTAATCTTCTTTCTACCATTTTATTTAATCTTCTGTGGTATTCGAGAGAAAACTCACGAGAATAGACGCGTACAGTTGTTGCACCACGCTGTTCGAAACTGTATTTAGGAAATTCATTTTGGGCTGTAATTTGAGCTTCAAATTTAAATACTGAATCTAATGCAAGATGCGATTCTTTAAGTACTTTCCAAATTTCATTTTGCATATTTGAAATGTAGTTTGCCTTGCCTACAAAATAATTGTAGTCTTCTGAGTATAGTTCTACCAACCTACTTTCCCATAGACCATGAATTCCTTTTTGGTTAGTAAATTGTCCGTTGTAATTGTGTGTTGTATGTAGGGGTACGTGTGCATCACCAATGTAATGACCTAAATCTGCTGAGTATTTTAATATTTTCTCTACATTTTTTTCTTCAAAAGCTTTTTGAAGGTTTAACTTAGTGAGGTAAATATGCCAAGGAACGATTCCATGTTTACGTAAGCTATCTTCAGTAAATTTTGTTATCGCTTTGTTCCAGGAATGCGGAATGCTATCAAAAGGATTTTCATAGTGATCTAGATCAATAAAATGACAAGGACCTTCTGTGGGTACTATATATCTTCGTTTGTCAGGGTCTACAGCGTGTTCTGTAATATAGTTTAAATGTTCTTTGTAAAACGGAAAAATTTCAGGAGGTAAAGAAAATACTGCTTGACGATTTATTTTTTTATGTCCATAAAATCCCCAGGGAAGTTTATTACTCATCAGACCAATTGTAGTAACTACTGTTATCGGCAGAATATATAATTTAGAGTTTAACCAATTTCCCATTTTTTAAAATTGGAATCACTGAAGTTTGATTCGGGGTTAAACAATAATGTACATCTTTATTCAAATTTAATTTTTTGAGTCTTCTTCGGTGTGAACTCGATTTAATAAAACCTAAATGATTTTTTTTAGCGGATTGGAATAAATATTTAGCTGCAATGGTTGAATCTTCAGTAGAGTAATAATTTCCAGTGTTTGTCAATTGGTCTACTATGGCACCGGCACAAATAGTATCTTCTAAATTGAAATTATCTTGCCAACCTGAACATAAACAGACAACATCTTTAGGTTGTTCAGTTATCCATTGACAAATAGCATCTAAATTTAAAAAAGAAGCAACTAATACAGTTTCAGCATCCTTAGCAACATCTAGTGACTTGGTCCCATTGGTAGTTGTTAATACTACATCTTTTCCTTTAAAGTCAGGATTTAAATAACTAAAGGGAGAATTTCCAAAGTCAAAACCTTCTACGATTTGTCCCTTACGTTCTGCCCCAGCTAAATAACCTTTCTTTTTATATTCCCATGCTTCTTCGATTGTAGGAACCGGGATGATAGAATTCACACCATTTTCAAAAGCAGCACAAATTGCTGATGTTGCTCTTAATACATCAATCACCACTACGATTTCAAAATCTTTTTTAAAATATTCGTAATCTCCAGGAGTGAAACACACTTCTACACGTTTTCTAGTTTCGATGCTCATGATTTAATATCTTTTTTTCTGCTATAAAAGTTCCAAACGGTATAATGGATGCCAAGTATAAAAATGCTTTTGTTTTAATGGACCATTTTTGTTGATTAGAGTTTATAAAAACTAACAGTATATATACGATGAATAAAATACCGTGCGACATTCCAACTATTTTGTTTGGTAAATGATAACCGTACATTTTTTTAAGTGGAACTGTAATGCCAAAAAGAAGATAACTAATACCTTCTAAAATAGCAATTGTTTTTAAAATAAGTAAGAGTTTGTTTCTGTTCATGTTAAAAGATTAGTGTAACAAAACCGTGTTCTATATATTCTTTATTATCTCCATCAAGGTAACGGATGACGTACATGTAATTACCATTAGGTGACATTTCGTCTCCAAAAGTACCATCCCAACCAATTTTATAATCAGTACTTCTAAAGACAGGTTGCCCCCATCTATTCATAATTGTTAAACTATATTCTTTGGGTTCAAACATGGTTATAACAGGTAGAAAAATTGGATTTTTACCTTGTGGAGTAAATGCATTTGGAACAAATATGAATGGTTCAAAAGTTGTACAAATAATATTCGAATTAGCGATAGCGGGCTGATTGTAAATGTTAGCTGATTCTATAGCAGTAACATAATAGCATACTTTTCCATTAAAATCTTTCAAGTTTAATAAATTGTCAGAATAAGATAGCTGATAATGAGGTAATAAAGCTATAGGTGTTGTCTCAAATATGCCATTTACTTTTCTATAAACCGCATAATTTAAAATACTTCCATTGAATCCAATATAGGGTGACCATGAAAAAGTGTTCTCCAATGTATTGATATCACTTTCTTTATTATCCATTTTCAAAAGGATACTTGTAACTTCATTCCCATACGAAGTTTTATTTTCACAACTATCTATAATACGAGTTCTATAGGTGTAACTTTCAAAAGATGTGTTTACTGTTGAATCTTTAAATTGAAGAATTGATGAGGTTACATTCTGTGTCTGAATTTCTTGAAATACACCTGATTTGTTTTTTTTTTCTAATATAATTTTGGACACTCCACCTACTTTGTCAATTTCGTGTACTATGAGTATACATTTCTCATTTACATTTGCCACCTTGGTGTAATTATATAAGGGTAAGGTAGGTGATTTGGTAAAAAAAGTAATCGGGTTAGAAAATGCTTTTACACTATCACTGCTAATAGCTTCAATTATAAAAGAATAATTTTTAAAACCGATTAATGTGTCGTTATAACTTTGATTTACTGTTGAATCAAGCAATTTCCAAAATCCATTATTTATTTTATGGTATATTTTATACTTGATGATGTCTCTCCAACCTATATATTTTGTCCAATTTAAATTTACAGATCTACGACATAATTCATAACTATATTTTAAACTAAAACTTGTATGAGGTTCTGAATTTCCTGATAATTGATTGTTTGGAGGACTGGATGAAAGACAAGAATCATATGCTGAAATACTAAATGTAATGGAGGTATTACTAGAAGCATTTGGCAGATGATAAGCGACAGGTTTAATATAATTATTTGATTCTACACTATCTAGAAAGGAAAGAGGAGATCCATCATAACCAATTTTCAATAAATAACCTTGCACATCTCTAGCGGGATTTTTATACCATTTCAGCGTAACTCCTTTTTGAAGTGTATCGAATGAAATTGATTTTAGAACTGGTATGCTAGGAGGAATGACATCATCAAAATTATCTCCAATGATGTTTGAATAAGATACACAGCCTTCCTGATGTAATGTGATTCGATAATTCAGGAATGCGGAACAGACATCAATAGTATCAATATAGTTGTTTATACTTGGCTTGACTGTGTCTCGTTCGCTCCAGCCATAGGCGGACTGTTCTCGTTCAATATGAAAATACTTTTTCGGATTTAAAGTAGGTGAGTCCCAAGTTAATCCTGCACGTCCATCAGTTAAATTGCTTAATTTTAGGTCAATTGCTTTCACTGTATCTCCATAATTGATGATTTCTACTCCTCCACAAAGTGATACAATACCGATATAAAATTCACTGGTTGCAAAAACAGAATTAACGGTAGTTTTATTATTGTTTATAAACGTTGGGATAGAGATTAAGGCACCTTTAGTACCTAAGCGATAAACTTCATATCTGACAAATATTCCGTTAGGATCAGCGGGTTTACTCCAAGTTAACGTTAAGTCTCCATTTAATTCAATTTTTGTACATGTAGATGTTGGGCCATCTAAAGCACATCCACGCAGAGATTTATGTTCTTGAGCGATGATGACCTGAAATGTCAAAAAACATGATAACGCTATGAATATTCTTTTGAGCACCAATTTTAAATTTAGTTACTTGAACCCGCAGTGATGATTGTTAGGTTATTCCAATTTAAATATTTATTTGCAATAGTTTGTAAATCATTTGAAGTAATAGAATTTACACGCTCAATAAATGAATCGTAAAATTCAAATCCCTTACTTTGTAATTGAACAGCCATAAATAAATCCATCATTGCATTTGGTCCATCGGCATGTTTTAACAATTGTCCGAGTACATAGTTTTTAACGAGTGTTAATTCTTCTTCACCAATTAATTCATTGCATAAACGTTCAATCTCTACTTTTATTTCATGTAAGGTTAAAGAAACAAATTCTTTCCCGACTTCGGTTGCGATGATAAAATAGCCAGTTTGATTTGCTTCTGAAAGTCCACTTCCTATTCCGTAGGTATACCCTTTGTCTTCACGAATATTAGACATCAATCGACTGCCAAAATAATCACCTAAAATTGTTTGAAGAATTTGAAAATCGATAAAGTCTTGATGGTTTTTGTTAAATAGAGGCATTCCTATTCGTATAGCTGTTTGAACAGCATCTGTTTTTTCAATATGAAAAGTTCCTTTATTATTAATGAATTGTTTTTCGTATTCTGTTTTATTTTGTATCGCTAATGGAATTAATTTTTCATGTAAATGATTTACAAAGTTTTGTTCCATATTTCCTACGAGTACAACCTTTAATAATCCTTGTAGATAAAATTCTTGATGAAAATTCTTCAATCCTTCAACAGTAATATTCTCGTAATCTTTTAATTCTATTTGTCGCGCATAATTAGGTGAATTAGCAAAAAGTTGTTTTTGAAACTCACGTCTTGCTAGAATGCTTACTTTTTCACTAGAGATCAAGAATTGTTGTTTTTTTTCACGAATATTGTCTTCTACTTCATGCGAATGGAAAGCAACATTTTGTATAGCATCAAACAATATATCTATCGCATCTTTTGCGTTTTTTCGCAAACAATACAAAGAAACGATTGCCACTTCTTGTCCTAATTCTTGATCGATAAATGCTCCAAGGGAGTCTAATTCTTCATGAATTTGTGTGCTCGTTTTTGTTGCTGTACCTGAAAACAATAAACTATTTACACTTCCTGCTATTTTTTCTATACTGCGAATAGACCCAGCATTAAAATGCAATTCTATGCGCGTAGTTTCGTCAAGAACTTCTTTCATCCAATAGAGTTTAGAAAACTCGTTTATTTTAATAATGGTAGGCTCAACAAAGTTGATTTTTGTAATTGGTGAAAGTGTTGGTTGTAATGTTCTATCTAACATGTTAAATGGCTTTTACTTTTAATAATGTACAATTACTTTCTTGGAGCATTTCGTTTGCAATTGTTTGTATGTGTTTTGCTTCAATATTTTCGTAGAGTAAAGCTTCCTCATTGATTCCATTTGCATCTCCTAATAATTCGAAATAACATAGATTCATAGTTCTGTTTAGTAATCCTTGCTCTTGAAATTCTTTCGCAGTACGGATTTTGTTTTTCAAGCGATGTAGTTCATTATCAGATAATTTTTCGCTTTTAATTTCGTTTAAAACCTTCCAAATAGCTGATTCAACTTCGTTAAACGTCTTACCCTCTGATAATTTACCTTCAATGACAAGTAATCCATTATCCAATGAGCCTGAGATATACGCGTTTATTTCAGTAACTAATTTTTGTTCTTTCTGAACTTGCGTGTACAAACGAGAAGATTTATCTCTACCTAATGCGTCTGAAAGAACATCAACTATATAATATTCCAACGATTTTCTTTCAGGCATTTTGAATGCAAAATAAAAAGCATCAGAAGGAACATTACGTTCAATTGTTTTTTCTTTTTTTAAGGTTTGTTTAGGTTCTTGTGGTAATAGACGAGCAGGTTTTATTCCACTTGGAATATCACCAAACCATTTTTCTACAAGCGTTTTAATTTCGGATAACTCAAAATTACCTGCAATGCAAATAATAGCATTACTTGGACAATAATGTTTTTTGAAAAAACCTTTCACATCGTCCATGGTTGCATCTTCAATGTGTTTTAATTCTTTCCCAATTGTTGCCCATTTATACGGGTGCACCTCATAGGCTAGTGGTCTTAGTTCCAACCAAACATCGCCATAGGGTTGATTCAAATAGCGTTGTTTGAATTCTTCCATCACAACACTACGTTGTGTTTCGAGACTTTTATCTGTAAATGCTAGGGATAACATTCTGTCAGATTCCAACCATAATGCAGTTTCTAAATTTTGTGCAGGTATCACATCGTAATAGTTAGTAATATCGTTAGAAGTAAATGCATTACTTTCTCCTCCTGCATTTTGAAGTGGTGCGTCAAAATCTGGTATATTAATAGAACCACCGAACATTAAATGTTCAAATAAGTGAGCAAATCCAGTTTTGTTTTCATCTTCATCCCTTGCTCCAACATCATAAAGAGTGTTTACGACTGCTAGGGGAGTGGTTACATCTTTATGAAAAATAACACGTAGTCCATTGGCTAAGGTAAATCGATCGAATTGTATCATTAAAATTGAAATTTATAAGATTGTTGTTCGTTTATTGCTTGGTGAAATTCAGTGATTATTTCACTAATTATATCTTTAGCAGGTTTGATTTCTTGAATTAAACTAGAAATTTGACCAATTTCTAATTCTCCTTCCACCATATCTCCTTCAAACATACCCTTTTTTGCGCGACCTCTTCCTAAAATTTCTTCTAATTCTTTCGAAGTTGCTTCATTTTGATATGCATGCTCAATCTTTTCGAAAAAAGGATTTTTTAATAATCTTACGGGAGTTAATTCTTTTAAAGTTAATAAGGTATCACCTTCGTTTGCTTTTATTATCGCTTCTTTAAAAGATTGGTGAGCACTAGATTCAAAAGAGGTAACAAAACGACTTCCGATTTGCACACCATCTGCCCCAAGATTCATAGCAGCTAACATTGTTTTACCTGTTCCAACACCTCCAGCAGCAATTAATGGAATAGAAATATGTTTTGCAACATTTGGAATTAAACACAAAGTCGTAGTTTCGTCTCGTCCATTATGACCTCCAGCTTCAAATCCTTCTGCAACGATAGCATCCACTCCAGCTTCTTGAGCCTTCAATGCAAATTTTACACTAGACACTACGTGAATTACTTTGCAACCATGTTCTTGAAGTTTTTTGGTCCAAATTTTCGGATTGCCTGCAGAAGTTATGACAACAGGAATGTGATGTTTGATGATTGTTTCAATATGTTTTTCGATGTCTGGATATAACATCGGTAAATTTACACCAAAGGGCTTGTTAGTAGCTGATTTACATTTAAGTATCTGTTGATCTAGAACCTCAGGGTACATTGAACCAGCACCTAAGATTCCTAATCCTCCAGCATTACTTACTGCAGAAGCTAATTCCCATCCTGAACACCAAATCATACCTGCTTGAATAACAGGGTATTGTATGTTTAGTAGTTTGCAAATTCTATTTTCCATAGGTTCAATTTTTGAACAAACTACGAAAATACAAAAGAGAATGTAAACCTTCTTTGACAAAAAAATAAGTTTTGGGGATGTACATTGTGTATAACGTCGATTACTTGTACATTTGAATCTTAAAAATTCGAATATGAAGATCAAATCTTGGTTGAGTGCATTTCGTTTACGTACACTCCCTTTATCACTTTCAGGAATTATTTTGGGCTCTTTTATCGCTAAAGAAGATGGTTTTTGGGATGGTTCTATTTTTGTATTTGCCTTATTGACAACTTTGTTTTTTCAAGTCTTGTCCAATCTTGCAAACGATTTGGGAGATTCTCAAAAAGGAACAGATAATGAACATCGTATAGGGCCAATGAGAACAGTTCAATCGGGTGAAATTTCTCAGAAAGAAATGAAAGTAGCTGTTGTCATTTTTAGTGTTTTATCTCTCTTATCTGCAGCTTATTTAATAAACATAAGTGCAGTAGGCATGAATCAAGAAATGATCAGTATTTATGGTGTTTTGGCTATTCTTTCAATATTGGCAGCTATTACGTATACAATTGGTAAAAGAGCTTATGGTTATAGTGGATTTGGAGATGTTTTTGTGTTTATTTTCTTTGGATTAGTAAGTGTACTAGGAAGTTACACCTTATTTACCAAACACTTCAATTGGGAAGTGGTAGTACCAGCAATTACAATAGGTATGTTAAGTACTGCGGTGCTTAATTTGAATAATATGCGCGATCGAATTAATGATTCTAACGCAGGTAAAATTACAATTGTCGTAAAACTTGGGAAAGAAAAGGCTAAGAAGTATCATATGTTTTTGATTTTATTGGCAATTGCCTCTATAATTTTATTAGTAGGTCACTTCGGACTACTTCAATATTTATTTCTATTGCCTGTTGGTTTTTTAAGTGCACATCTTCGTAAAGTATTTTCTACCCAAAACGAGAAAGACTTTGATCCGGAACTAAAAAAAGTAGCACTTACTACCTTTGGGATTTCAATACTTTATGCAATCATATCCTCCTTATAAAATTGGTCTATAATTACTAAAGCCTGGTGTCTCATGTCTCAAACAGAATACAAAGCTTCCTTTCAAAAACAAACCTTCCTTTTCAAACAACCTAGCGGAACCTCTCGTGGCATCCTCACGGAAAAACACGCTTGGTTCATAACATTATCATCAATTAGTCAACCTACTGACGTCACTCGTCACACGTCACACGTCACTCGTTACTCTGAGCTTGTCGAAGAGTCACTCGGCGAATGCTCCATTATCCCTGGATTATCTCCCGACTTCATGGATTTCTTAACTTATGAAGAAAAACTGAAAGAAGTATGCGAAAACATCAATTATTATATCGAACATTTATCTGAATTAGAAGTGTTTCCATCTATACTATTCGGGATAGAAACTGCTTTATTAGGTCTGAAAAATAAAATGAAATTATTTGATACTCCTTTTACACGAGGAGAAGTTGGTATGCCAATCAATGGTCTCATTTGGATGGGATCAAAAGAATTTATGCTTCAACAAATTGAAAAAAAATTAAATGCTGGATTTTCCTGTTTGAAAATGAAAATTGGAGCCATAGACTTTGAAAATGAGTTGGATATACTATCATCCATTCGTAAGCGTTTCTCAGCTTCTGAGATAGAATTGCGTGTAGACGCAAATGGTGCTTTTCATTCAAACGAAGCATTAGAGAAATTAGAAAAACTAGCTAAATTCGAGTTACATTCCATTGAACAACCCATTAAAGCTGGTCAATGGGAAGAAATGGCTCGTTTATGTTCTAAAACTCCTTTACCTATTGCACTAGATGAAGAGTTAATAGGAGTTGTTGGGAAAGCGAATAAAATTGATTTATTGCAGAAAATACAACCTCAATATATTATTTTAAAACCAAGCTTGCACGGGGGAATCTTAGGAACAAAGGAATGGATCGAACTTGCGAAGGAGTCTTATATTCCGTGGTGGATGACTTCTGCTTTAGAATCAAATGTGGGGTTGAATTGTATTGCTCAGTTTGCTTCAATCTTTGATAATAAATTACCGCAAGGATTAGGAACAGGTGGTTTGTACGAAAATAATACTGCTAGTAAGTTGTTTATCAACCAAGGTTATATATACATGAGTCAATCAAAATAGGTGAATTGTGAAGTTTTTTTTGGTAAATTTGGCAACTTATCTTCTTACATTGAGTCATAAATAAAAAATAGTGTTAATCATAGTTATATGAAAAAGAATTGTCTTGTTATATTGTTAGTTGTTTTTGCGCAATTTTTGTCTTTTTCACAACAAATAAAAAGGGCGCCAGCATGCGGAACCGTTGGCTTTGATTGGAAAACCCCAGGGTCAATTCCTTCTGGAGATATATTCACTGGCTGCCCGAATACAAATTATCAATTGAAAGCGGATCTTAAAGCTACAGCAAATGAATATATTGCCCCCGGATTTGGTATTGTGCTTGGTTCTGGTACAATGAATATATCCAAAGTTGAAATTTCTGAAGGTGGTGGTGCATATCAGAATATTGGTACAATTGTAAATTTGCCTTATTCTTCACCAAATTATGACTACAATATCAAAATAAATGGAACTGTTGTTACAGGACCAGTGACGATTAATATAGTTGATCATGCTACAGGGGCTGTTGTTGCTTCTGCTCCTTATTCTGCAAATGTTGTCATACCAATTCCTAAAGGAACTCTAAAAGGAACAGCAACCTTCTCTGGACCTGGAGTTTCAAATTATCAACTAGATTATCCTTCTGCCGGTAAAGTAGATTACACAGCTAACGGTTACGCCATTTTTAATCCTAGTGTTGCAGGTAATGGTACACATACCATTACTTATACTTGGAATAATGGTACTTCTGCTTGTGGTTCTGCTACTAAAATCGTTGAAGTGAAAGGTTGTTCAACTCCTGCTGTTCCTTGTGGAACATGTGCTGCTCCTACTTGTCCTATTGGAAATGTTGCGCAATATGCGAATAGACAGCCGCCTACTGGAGCTCAAACTTGTAACTCAGGCCTTTCTGCTACTGGAGTGTATACAACTTATCAAACAGTATATGCTGATGCAAACGGAAAGTTAGGTGCATATTGCCAAAATACTAATATTTCAGCGGCTACTGGTGTTACTACATCTGTTAAAATCACATCCAAATTGTACAAGGATGGTGATTGCGGAGGAGCTGTAATACCTACTGCTAATTTTAATACATTAGTAGGTACTACGGACAATGTATTTAATCGCTCTTCTACAAATGGTTCGTGGAATCCTGAGTGGAATTCGTTAACATCAAATGGCAAATATATACTTCAGACAATATTTACATTAGGCGCAGGATCAACATTAACGAAATATTGCATGGACTATTATGGTTCAACATCTTGTGCAGCTAAAATAGGTACTACAGCAGTAACAATAAATGGCGCTGCTCCACTTGTAGGGAAAAATCCTTCTGCAAATTATTACTTATTATGTAAAAATGATAAGATTGAAATAAATACTACTGGTTATACATTGCCTCCAGTTGGTGGTGGTGGAACAGCTGGAATTGGTTACATGCCATTTGTTTGTCCTCCAACGGCAGGTAAAGATCCTCATGCGGATGCTTGCTGGGGTCAAAATGATTTGTATGATATCAATAATCCATCTTCTGATATTAATGATGGATCATTAGTTGCTCAATTTCCTAGCGGATTAAATCATACCTATTATATTGTTCCAATTACAATGGATGAAGCGATAGCCAATTCAATGAATTATGATCAAAATAGTGATGGATGTTTTCAAACAGGTACTCCAATTAAAATTACATATTTAAATGATATTGCAATTACAAAAAATGAAGTGTGTGCTTCTTCGAAAGTAACATTTACTATTTCTGGAGGAACGCCTGAGTATAAAGCAGAAACAGGAGGTAAATATACTATTTCTACAAACAAAGGTACTTTAAGTGCTACAACTTTAACGACAAGTGGTGGTACGGTTGATTTGACAGGTTTAGCAACAAATGACAACTATACAATTACAGTTGATGATGGTACTGGTTGTACAAAAACTTTTACAGGTACGTATTCGTGCGCATGTACACCACCAACTATTACTCCAACTGTTACAAATGTTTGTGCTGGAGCAACGTCTACTACTTTTTCTTACACGAGTACAGGAACGCCAACAACATATTCTATTACATGGAATGCAGCAGCAATCACAGCTGGTTTCGTAAATGTGGTGGATGCCACACTAACTGCTTCACCTCAAACTATAACACTTCCAGCAGGTGCAACTGCTGCAACCTATACAGGTAGTCTTACAGTCAAAAATGCAGGAGGTTGTACAAGTACTTCACAAAATATTTCAGTTACATTAAATACAAATCCAACGATTACTCCAACTGTAACCAATGTTTGCGCTGGGGTTGCGTCTACTAATTTCTCTTACACAAGTACAGGTACACCAACAACATATTCTATTACATGGAATGCAGCAGCAATCACAGCTGGTTTTATTAATGTGGTAGATGCTACATTAGCAATTTCACCTCAAACCATTACACTTCCTTTAAATGTAACTGCAGCAACATACACTGGTAGTCTTATTGTCAAAAATGCAAGCGGGTGTTTAAGTAATACACAAAACATTTCAGTTACAGTACATGATAATCCAGTTCTTACTGCTACTCCAAGCTCGATATTAGCTGGAGCTACATCAAATATTACCCTAACAGGTGGTTCGGGTACACCAGCTATTTCAACACCATGGACATCTTCTGCAGCAACGACTATTGCAACTTTAACTAATTCTGGTCAAACGGCAACTGTTACAGGTGTCGCACAAGGAAATACTGATGTCACATATACAGATGATAAAGGTTGTTCAGGCAAAGTAACAGTAGCTATTACTGTACCGGGATGTAATACAATTACAAATGGTACAGCACCTCAGTCAATTTGCTTAAGTGGAGATCCAGCAGCAATGACGGTTTCTACTTCTGAAACTGCAGCTAAAGGAATCAGCTTTGTAGCATATTCTTCACTGGCAAAACCAGCTGATGCTAATGCAATTTACAGTGGGGTTGGTATTACGGGTCTTAAATTATCAGATGTTGATCCTACTGGAGGAACCGCAACTTTTGATATTCCTGCATTTGGTACGACAGGTTCAACAACTTTCCCGTTACCAGGTGACTATTTTATTTATGCGATTTTAACCAATCCAACCGTTATTGGTTGTAGACCATATATCGAAATGAAAATTACAATCACGGATAGTACAAAAGTGAATGGCTTAACAGCTTCGACCGTTACAGGAAATACGACTACATTTACGTGGGGTGCAAATTCTGCCGTAAATCAATGGGGTATTGAGACAGCTTTGACGGCGAATGCTTCAACTGCCCCAGCATGGGTAGCAGCACCAAATTTACCAAACACTGGTGCTGGAAGTTTTAACGTACCTAATATTCCGTTAGGACAAACTGCACACATACGTATCACTCCAAAAGATATTGCAGGAAACCCAGTAGCTTGTTCAAAATCAGCTACTGCTTCGATCACTAATCCAAATTGTACAAAACCAATACCAATTCCATTAACGCTTAGCGTTCCATCTGTATGTGAAGGAGGAGCTATAAGTGTAATTGGAGATATCGACGCTTCTTCAGTGTTAGCTAATTTTAAATGGCGTGTGTCGTTAAATGGAACAAATTGGTTGGATGCGACTGGTCCAGATTATGATTTAAGCGTTGCAAAAACTTTGACAATTCCAGTAACAAAAATAGGAATGAATAATGCATTGGTTAAATTGATAGTAACGGATCAAGCGACAGGTGTTTGTAAAGATTCAACAGCAACAATACCTTTAATAATTAATGAATTTCCGAATGCGAAGATATCAATAAACCCAGATCCTGCTATACTTTGTGTAGATCAGAATCAGTTAATTACGGTAACAATGATTGGATCAAAAGGAAGAGGCCCTTACGTTTTTGATTATACACTTGATGGTACAGCAAAAACAGATTCTTCATTAGTAAGTGATGGTACAGGTGTTTTAACGTATGATTTTAATACGAGTAAAGAAATTATTGATTCTACATTTATACTTACAAAAGTGACAGATAAAAATGGTTGCTTTAAAGCAATTACAACTAATAATTCTGTTAAAATGCAAGTGATTACTGCACCAAAGCCAGTATTTACTGCTGATAGAACGGTTGGGTGTTTTCCATTTGATGTAATATTTACAGATAAATCAACGCCCCTAAATACATCTGTCGAATGGGATTTTGGAGATGGTAGTCCTGTTTCTAAAGAACAGGGAATAACCAAATACACATTCAAAAAAGCAGGTGATTACACAATTTCATTTAAGTCAATATTAAATGGCTGTTGGGATACCATGCAAAAAACGAACTATATACATGTAAAAGATCGACCAATTGCTCAGTTCTCTCCAAAGAAAACAAATGTAAGTATGATTGATCCAGTAATTACATTTGACAATGCGTCCTCAAATAATGCAGTATATTTTAAATGGATTTTTGGTGATGGAACGCAAGTTTCTTCCGAAAGAAATCCTACACATACCTTTATTGGTACAGGGGAAAACAATTTGCCAGCACCAGGAAATTACGTAGTTCAATTATATGCATTCGTAAACAATGATTGTTGGGATTCAATTAGCAGATCGATTACCATTGACGATGAACAAATATTTTATATTCCTAATACATTTACACCAGATGGAAATGAATTTAATAATGTGTTCCAACCAGTGTTTACAAGTGGTTATGATGCCCAAAACTTTCATTTCGAAATCTATAACAGATGGGGAGAATTAATCTTTGAAACGTATAATCCTGCCATTGGTTGGGATGGTACTTATGGAGATAAACTGTTGATGTCGGGTTCATATACTTGGAAATTACAGTTTAGAGAGAAGATGACCGAAAAAGAACATTACCTCACAGGTACCGTAAACTTATTAAAGTAATGAATAAAAAAAGGGTGTCCGAAAATTCGAGACACTCTTTTTTTTAGATGAAGTTGAACAGAAACCTGTCAAAACGAAGCCTAAGTAGAAGAAAAAAAGCAAAGTTTAAATAAGTTTATGAGCATTTCGATGCTAGAATAACAAATCGTTGACGCTTTTTCGACAGCTTCTTTTACCCTTTAATTGTTGCCATGATTACTAAACCTCTTCAAATACTAAATGCCTCCGCAGGAAGTGGAAAAACCTACAATCTTGTTCAGAAATACCTTAAATTGATATTGTCAAATTCAGGAGATAAAAGCTTTAGTACGGTTATGGCTATGACTTTTACGAATAAGGCGGCATTTGAAATGAAACAAAGGATACTTGATGCCTTAGATGAAATTTCTTCAGTCGATTTTATTGAAGGTAAAAGACGCGAAAAAGGCTTGCAAAAAATTACGCAACTAAAATCAGAATTAAATATTTCGGAATCCGAAATTATCTTACGTGCTAAAAATACACTTAAACAAATCTTGCATCAATTTGAAGATTTTCATGTAATGACCATCGATAAGTTTAACTTGCGTTTAATTCGATCTTTTTCAAAAGAATTGGATTTACCAATAGATTCAAAAATTGTATTGAACGAAGATGAGGTGCTAAATGAAATTATCGAAAAATTAATGGATAGCATCGATGAAACTGGTAATACAATTTCTTCATTAATAATTAATTATTCAAAAGAGAAATTAGAGGATGAAGAAACCTGGAATTTCCAAACACAATTAAAAGGTTTTGCAACAATTTTGACTAATGAGAAATATTTCAAACAAATTGAGTTATTAATCAACCAAGATTATTCAAAAAATGCATTTGTTTCACTTAAAACAACTATCAAAACACTGGAGGAAACAATTTCATTGAAGGCTAAAGAGTTGTATGATTTGTTTTTAACTATGGATGAAAAAGATTTGCCAGGTGGATCAACTTCAGGCAATGCATTTAGAAAACTGATCTCCAATAAATTGTTTGCGGGCGATGGGTTCGATAACGGCTTTTTTTCAGAGGCCATGTTGACCAAAATTGATCAAGGAACAAAGAAAAATCAATTCCCAAAAGAATTAAAAATAAAAAGTTTAGGATTTAACCAATTCTTCGAAATAAATGCTTCCAACTATTTTTTACTCAAAGCAGCCTATAAAAATTTTTATAATATGGCGCTTTTACAATGTATTTCGAAAGAATTGGAAGGAGTTCGTGAGACAGACAAAATTTTAAGAATTTCAGAATTTAATAAATTAATATCTGAGCTAATAAGGGATGAAAATGCACCGTTTATCTATGAACGTATAGGTAATAGATTTAAACATTTTTTATTAGATGAATTTCAAGATACTTCTAGACTTCAATGGCAAAATATTGTTCCTTTGTTGGAAGAATCAATTTCAAATAATAATGATAACCTCATAGTTGGAGACGCTAAGCAGTCTATTTATCGTTTTAAAAATGGCTTAGCAGAACAATTTGTTGCACTGCCAGCGCTATATAATCCAGAGAAAGATCCTAAAACTGAAAGACAATCTCATTTTTTTCAAGATATGGGCGAAAAAAGAGCATTGACAAGTAATTATCGCTCAGCAAAGTTGATCGTAAAATTTAATAATTTGTTTTTTGAAAACATTCAAACGTTTATTTCAGAAAAGCATAAAGAATTTTACGCGGATGTTTACCAAGATCCAAAAGGTGAAGACGGAGGTTATGTTGAGGTGCTGTCAAAAGAAACGAAAGATGAAGTTAAAGAAGAAGTCATTAAACAATTAGTTAGTTGGGTTGATCAAATCATCAACGATGGGTATGATTGTGGGGATATTTGTATCTTAGGAAATACAAAGAAAGAATGTAATGCCTGGGCAATAGAATTATCCGAAAAATACAAGGTTGTTTCAGATGACAGTTTATTGGTCAATTCAGATCAGTATGTTCGCCTATCAATTGCTTTTTTAAAATGGAGGATGAATCCAAAAGGAGAATTAGAAGCTAAACGTTTCTGTGAAATGTATTTTTCATGTTTTTCAGAGAATGAAATTGAAAGCCAAAATAGTTATTGGAAAACATATCAAAATAAATCGAATAAAACTGTAACTTTTTTCGATACAAATCATTTTATGATAGATGTATTTGGTTCCGAAGACAATTTCTTATTCAAATACGATAGTTTATATATGCTAATTCAAGTGTTTTTTAAAAATTTGAAATTAAATGAGTTGAATAATACGTATTTACATCACTTGTCTGATATGTTACATAATTTTGATGTGGTTTTCGGACCTAATCTTGAACTATTTATGGAAGAATATGATCGAAATGGTAAAAAGAGTGCAATTCAAATTCCTGAAAACAAGGATGCTATAAAAATTATGACAGGTCATAAATCGAAAGGATTAGAATTTCCAATTGTCATTCTTCCAAATGTCGATTTTAACTTAGATTCAACACACGCAAGGTATTTAATAGAGGATAAAGGTTATTTTTTATATACAGGTTTGTCTGCAAAAAGTCCTATAAAAAGTATTTCAAACTTTACTACAAATGAGAAAAGTCAAAACTTCATTGATAAATTAAATCTTTGTTATGTGATGATGACTCGTCCTGTAGAAAGATTGTACATTGGAAATTTCTACCAGAAAAATAATTTTGGACAAACATTTCATCAAACAATATCTAATATGGATGTTTCAAGTTGGACTAAAATAGAACATGACGAAGTTTTCATCATTGGAAATAAAAGTTTAACAGTTAAAGAACATATTCAATTAAGAAGTTCTGATTTTACGCCAGTTAATGTGAATGATCGATTATGGTTTCCTGATATTTCAATAAATACCAATTTATTAGATGAGGAATCTGATTTAAATAAAGCTAGAAGATACGGAAATCAACTTCATGAGGCATTGTCATTGATTCATTCAAGTGAAAATATTTCTAAAACATTAAGTAGATTACAAAAAGAAGGTGTAGTAGAAGTCGAATTCTATCCACGTATTGAGCAAGAATTAAATACAATTTTAACATTTCTACCCTACAAAGAAATCATTTCAAATGCCCTAAAAATTAGCAACGAACAATCAATTATTATTGGACCGAATGAAACAAAAAGACCGGACAAAATTATTTTCAAAGAAAATGAAACTATCGTTCTTGATTTCAAAACCGGAGCATCGACAAGAAAAAATGAAAAACAGGTAGCTATGTATAAAAAAGTACTATCAGAAATGAATTTTCCAAATGTGAAAGGTTTTTTATTTTATACTGGATCATTGAAATTACAAGAAATCTAACACGAATTCACACGTAAAATGATGATAAATAATTCATATTTTTTTCATACATTTGTTTACGTTGGCTTCCTATATAATAGTTTTTTTGATCCAAACCAAAATTTAAATCTGTAATGTACGATTGTAGATATTGAATTTTAATTTTGCAGTTGAACGATAAAAAGCAATTTTCAGAAGTTACCTTATTAAAGAATTATAAAATGTCCAGTTCGAATACAAGATTAACAACCGAAGACAAAGCGCTAAAAATTAACTTAACAGCTGATATTTATGGCTGTTTTGCTGAGATTGGTGCTGGTCAAGAAGTAGCAGCTAACTTTTTTAAAGCTGGTGGTAGTTCAGGTACAATTGCATATACTCAGTCAGCTTATGACATGAAAGTTTCAGATGCAATGTATGGTACAGCTTCTCGTTATGTGTGTGAAGATCGTTTACTTACAATGTTAGAAACCGAATTCGAAACGATGATGTATCGTCTTCCTGAGAAACAAAAAACAACTCGTTTTTTTGCTTTTTGTAATACTGTGGAATCTTTAAATTATCATAGAACAAATCAAGGACAAGGTTGGATTGGAATTCGATTTCAAAGAGCACTTGGTGAACAGCCAAATGATGTAGTCCTTCACGTCAATATGCATGATAATAATAATCGCAGTCAACAAACTGCATTAGGTATGTTAGGGGTTAATTTAATTCATGCATGTTTTTTTAGTTACGAAAATTTAGATGACTTTATTTCAGGTATCGTTAGTCGTTTACCACGTGAAAGAATCGAAATTGATATGTTACGCGTATCTGGACCTGCTTTCGAAGGGATTGATAATCGCGTAATTGCCATGAATTTAGTTAAAAGAGGAGTTACAGATGCAACGATGTTTGATTTGTGTGGAACGGTTCTTCAACCCGCAACTGCACTTTACAAAAAAAACATCTTGCTAATGAGAGGGCGATTTAGACCAGTGACTAAAGTGCATATCGATATGATTGAACAAGGTACTGCGCAGTTTTTAAAAGAAAAAGGTGTAAAAGAAGAAAATGTTGCCGTCGTTTTTGAATTAACATTAAAGGATTTAACTGCCGACGGGAAGATTTCTGAGAAAGATTTCATTGATCGTGCTGAATTATTGTGTTCTTTAGGATATACTGTAATGATTTCAAATTATCTGAAACATTACAAAATGATGGATTATCTTGCCACCGTTGCAAGAGAACAATTAATGGGAGTAATTTTAGGTGTTTATAATGTTCACGCAATTTTTGATGAACGTTATTATGATAATTTGAGGGGAGGTATATTAGAAGCATTTGGTAGAGGATTCGGTCATAATGTAAAAATGTTTGTCTACCCCGCTAATGATGTTGAAACTGGTGATTTGTATACATTAGATAAATTAGAAATTCCAGAAAAATTTAAAGGACTTTTACAGTTTTTGAAAGAAAACAACAAAATTGAAGCGATTCAAAATTTTGACACTCAGTTATTGCATATTTTGTCTGACGATGTATTGTCCAAAATTAATGCTGGTGCATCAAGCTGGGAAAATGATGTGCCAGAAGAAGTAGTTAAAGCAATTAAATTCTTTGAACTTTTTGGATATATGAAGAGGGAAGAAGTACTTACTCATTAAGCATACAAAATGGGGCAGATTAAAAATGCATTAATTCGTTATCGTGTAATCGATAAAGCAATTCGTAATAAATATAAACCTTTCCCATCAAAAGCTGAACTTAGAAAAGCATGTGAAGACGCGCTTTTTGGTAATGATGATGGAGAGAATATTTGCGATTCAACCATTGAAAAAGATTTGTTTTTTCTAAGAATGGAACAAGATGCTCCTATAAAATACAGTAAAAGAAATGGGGGGTATTATTATAATTCCGATACATTTTCATTAGATGACATTCCGCTTACAGATCAGGATATGGATGCAATTAGATTTGCAGCTAATACCCTTTCTCAATTTAAAGACGTAGAAATGTTCAAGCAGTTTGGATTCGCGATTGATAAAATTGTTGAAAAAGTTGCCATTTCTAACGATCCTTTCACAGAAGAGTCAAGTTCACTAGTTCAATTTGAAGCAGCTCATTCGGTAAAAGGAAATGAATTTCTTTCAATTTTGTTAACTGCTATTCGTCAAAAGAAATATACTTATTTTGAATATGGTGGTTTTACCTCAGAGAAAAAGAAATCTCGAAAGGTGGTTCCACTATTATTGAAAGAATATAGAAATCGTTGGTATTTGATTTGTCATGATTGTGTGAAAGAAACAATTATAACTTATGCGCTTGAACGGATGGAGAATGTTGAAGTCTCGGATATTATAAGTACAGAAATCATTACCTTCAATAATGAAAAATTTTTTCAGAATGCAATTGGAATAACAGTAAATAATTCAAATCCTCAATTAGTATTATTTAAAGCGGAGAATGTAGCTTCTAAATATATTGATTCTCAGCCTTTTCATACATCTCAAACTATTGTGAAAGAAGGAAAGAACAAAACAACTTTTTCTTTACAGGTAATTATTTCAGAAGAATTAATTAGATCTTTAATGAGTTATGGAGGTGAATTAGAGGTAATTGAACCTGAGGATTTGCGCAATACGATCAAAAAGAGAATCGTAGAGATGAGCGAACGTTACGATATATAAATAGTATTATTACAATAAAAAGTATGACAATTCTTAAAAAATTAGAAAAAGGTGTTTTAACATTAACATTAAATAGACCTTCGGTTTTTAATTCTTTTAATAAAGAAATGGCTTTAGCATTGCAAGAAGAATTAAAAAATGCCGATTTAAATACGGAAGTACGAGCAATTCTTTTAACCGGTGAAGGAAAAGCATTTTGTGCAGGTCAAGATTTAGCAGAAGCAACTGCTACTGAAGGGCCATCTTTACAATCGATTGTAAAAGAGCATTATAATCCAATTATTGAATTGATTAGAACCATTGAAAAACCAGTTGTTGCTGCTGTAAATGGTGTTGCTGCTGGAGCTGGAGCGAATATAGCTCTTGCATGTGATATTACATTTGCGAAAGAATCCGCTAGTTTTATCCAAGCATTTTCAAAAATTGGATTAATTCCTGATTCAGGAGGAACTTTTTTCTTGCCTCGAATTATTGGAATGCAAAAAGCAACTGCTTTAATGATGACTGGAGATAAAGTTTCAGCCAATCAAGCAGAAAATATGAACCTTATTTATAAGTCAGTTGCAGATGATTCTTTTGAAGATGTGGTGAATGCTTTTGTTCAAAATATAGCAAAAATGCCAACAAAAGGATTGGGATTGACAAAAAGAGCATTAAATGCTTCGTTCAAGAATGATTTAACATCCCAATTAGCATTAGAAGAAGAATTGCAAACGGTAGCTGGTACAACGCATGACTTTAAGGAAGGTGTTCAGGCATTTTTAGAAAAAAGAACCCCTAATTTTAAAGGAAATTAAAATGAAAAATATCGGAGTTATTGGCGCTGGTACCATGGGAATAGGGATAGCGCAAGTTGCCGCTCAAAATTGGAACCAAGTTGTTTTAATAGATACAAACCAAGAGGTATTAGATAAAGCAAAGGCACAATTAGAAAAAACCTTATTAAAATTAGTTGAAAAACAAAAGTTAACAGAAGCGGATTCATCTAAAATAGCCAGTTTAATAGAATTTACAACATATTACGATGCGTTAAAAAATGCGGATTTAGTAATTGAAGCAATTGTTGAAAATATTTCGGTTAAACATAGTGTATTTAGTCAAATTGAATCAATTGTTTCTACTTCATGTATATTAGCATCAAATACGTCTTCTTTATCTATTGCAAGTATTAGTTCTGTTTTAAAAAATCCAGAACGTATGTTGGGAATACATTTTTTTAATCCAGCCCCTTTAATGGCGTTAGTTGAAATTATTCCAGGTGTACAAACTACAGAAGAAGTTACCATTGCTGCAAAATCGATCATTGATTCTTGGAAAAAGAAAACAGTACTGGTAAAAGATACACCTGGTTTTATTGTGAATCGCGTGGCACGACCTTTTTATGGTGAGGCTTTACGTATCTATGAGGAGGGAATTGCAGATTTTGCAACTATTGATTGGGCGATGACCCATTTTGGTGGTTTTAAAATGGGACCTTTTATATTAATGGATTATATCGGAAATGATATTAATTATACTGTTACAGAGTCTGTTTTTGAAGCGTTTTATTTTGACCCAAGATTTAAACCTTCATTTACACAAAAAAGACATAAGGAAGCAGGTTTGTTAGGAAGAAAGACTGGAAAGGGATATTATGATTATCAAGAAAATGCTAAAACACCTAATCCAACAGAAGATATACAGTTAGGTAAATATATTTTTAATCGAATTTTAGCAATGTTGATCAACGAAGCATTTGATGCTTTATTTATGCAAGTTGCTTCTAGGGAAGATATAGATACTGCGATGAAATCGGGGGTTAACTATCCAAAAGGATTATTGGAATGGGCAGATGAGATCGGCGTAGACAATGTTCTTTCGACTTTAACAGATTTATTTGAAGAATACGGAGAGGATAGATATCGACCAAATCCATTATTGAAACGAAAAGTGCGTGAATTACAACTTGGCAATTAATTGTTAATATAAGTTTAAAAGTAAGGTGAGTTAATTAACTCACCTTTTTTCGTTATATTTAAATAGTAACTAATATTTATTCCAAATGAAACGAATTGCATTATTAACTTCCGGTGGGGATAGTCCAGGTATGAATGCAGCTACAAGAGCGATTGTTAAAACATGTTTGTTTTATAACATTGTTCCAGTTGGTATTCGGGATGGTTATAAAGGAATGGTTCAAAAAGATTTATTTGAAATGGCATATGCAGATGTGGATAATATTATTCATACGGGCGGTACCATTTTAGGATCTTCTAGATGTTTAGAATTTCTAGATAAATCGACACGTTCTTTAGCAATCGATAATTTGAAAGAAAATAAAATCGATGGATTGATTGTGATTGGCGGAGATGGCACTTTTACAGGAGCAACAGTTCTATCCTCAGAAATGGGTATTCCAGTTATTGGTATTCCTGGAACAATAGATAATGATATTTATGGAACCGATCATACAATTGGTTATGATACTGCTTTGAATACTGTTATCAATGCAGTAGACAAAATTAGAGATACAGCTTCAAGCCATCATCGTATATTCTTTATAGAGGTAATGGGAAGGCATGCTGGTTTTATTGCAATCAATGCCGCTTTGGCAAGTGGTGCTGAAAGTGTATTAATTCCAGAAGAAGTACCAGATTTACATAATTTAGTTGCTCAGATTCAAAATCAAAATAAAGGTAAACGAAGTAGTATTATAATTGTTGCGGAAGGTGAACAAGAAGGAGGTAGTTTAGAACTCATCAATAAAGTTTCACCTATGCTCGAAGGTTTTGATTTACGACCAACGGTTTTGGGCCATATTCAAAGAGGAGGAAGTCCATCCGCTTTTGATAGAATCTTAGCAACAAGAATGGGGTCTTTTGCTGTCGAACTATTATTAGATGACCAACAGGGTGTAATGATTGGTTCTTCTGGAGATAATTTAATCACAACTTCATTAGAAATAGCTACGAAATTACATAGTACACCAGATCTTGATCGTCTAACTTTGCTAAAGAAAATGCTTACGAGGTTCTAATTCCCATCTCATTAGTATAGAAATTAAGAAATAATCAATTTTTAATACCTTTGTTTACTGCATATTAAGAAATAATTAATTTTTTATTTAATTAATCCATTGTTAATTCAAATAAGTACTCTATCTTTGCACCTCTCAACGGAGAAATGGTTACTAAGATTTGAAATACTAGATTAAACAAAAAAAATATTTTTTTTTACTTTTTGTTGTTTAATTAAAATTAATACATATCTTTGCACCCCACAACACGACAGCGTGTTTGAGTTATTGAGGCGAGAGTTTGGGATAACGACAAAAGATTAGTTCTTTGACATATTAGGAAATAAGGAAACAGCGTAGAAATACAATAGAATGAGCTCAACAAAAATTCAACGTTTTATACAACGGAGAGTT
>CALPMT020000023.1 GCA_943324745.2 Chitinophaga pinensis
ATATTATATTCTCCGTAATAATGGATTGCACCATTTGGGTATTTTACAATGGAGTGCCCATGGCGTATACCATGTTCGTAATGGGTGGTACTAAGTTCTAAACCTTCTGGTCCGTAAAATGTCCATTTACCTTGACGTTGTCCATTTTCATCCTGCTCTCCTTGAAATTTCTTTTGTTTTTTTCCAGGATAATATTCTGTAAAAATCCCATCTCTCACCTCAACTAATGATTCTTTTTTAGTGCTTTTTTTCGCTTTAGGCATTTCATTTCTAGAACAAGCAACAAAACAAAAAGCACATATTAAGATTAGCAAAAATTTATTTTTCATAAGATTCATTTATTTTTTTCGTTCAATAGAATACTCTACTAATCCAATCAAAGCATGTTTAGAAGGGGATTCTTCAATTCCTGTTAATAATTCCAAAGCTTCATTTTTTAATTGAATCATTTTCTGTGTAGCATACTCAATTCCGCCAGCTGCTTGAATTAATTCAATAGCACGTTTTATTGACTTAGGATGGTCATATTTATTTTTAACAATATAAATCAATTCTTTTTTTACAGATTTTTCTGAATTGGCAATTGCATAAATGAGGGGGAGTGTCATTTTTTGCTCACGAATATCTAATCCAGTTGGCTTTCCAAGGTCTTTCGAATCTCCGTAATCAAAAATATCGTCTTTAATCTGAAATGCTAGACCAACCAATTCTCCAAATTTACGCATGTTTTCTGATTGGTCTTCTCTGTCAACAGATGCACTTGCAGATTCACAAACGGTAGCTATTAAGGAAGCTGTTTTCTGACGTATTACTTCAAAGTATACTTCTTCTGTGATGTCTAATTTTCGTGCTTTTTCAATTTGTAGCAATTCTCCTTCGCTCATTTCACGTACTGCACGAGCAACAATCTCCAATACTCGAATGTTTTTGTTCTCAATAGAAAGCAAGAGAATTCTCGACAACATATAGTCACCAACTAGCACTGCGATTTTATTTTTCCATAAGGCATTGATGGAGAAAAAACCACGACGTTCGTTGGAATCATCCACTACATCGTCGTGAACCAAAGTAGCAGTATGTAGTAATTCTACGAGAGAAGCAGCTTGGTAGGTTTTAGTATTGATTTCACCCAACATTTTCGCGGTCAAAAACAAGAACATAGGACGCATTTGCTTTCCTTTGCGTTTGATTATGTAATGCGTGATTTTGTCTAAAAGTGGAACTTTGGAATGTAGATTGTTGCGAAAATGAACTTCAAATTCTTTCATTTCCTGCTCAATTGGCGCTAAAATCTCTTCTACACTCATCATAGTACTTACAAATATAATAGATACTTTTTCAAATTTTAGGAAATATCAATTCATAATAGTATTTTTATTAAACATCGAATCTTTTAAGTTATGGAAACTCCTAAAAAAGATAATAAACCTGCAGTTTGGTTGAAATTTTCATCCCTTGGTTTACAAATGGGTCTTTCTATTTATTTAGCTAGTTTATTAGGGACTTGGCTCGACAAAAATCATCCTAGTGATATCTTTGCCTTTAATAAAGTGTTAACTTTGTTTGCAGTATTCGGATCTACCTTTTCTGTTATCCGTCAAGTAATCAAAATGTCAAAAGACGATGAAACAAAATAACACCACCAAACGCATTCTTTTTTATAACGGACTTTTAGTTGTCGCTTTTTTGCTTCTTTATTTTACACACCAATTTCTTGTTGATTCAACTGCTTGGAAAGCTCCATTTAGTTTGTTTTCAATTTACTTATTTTTCGGAATTTGTTCTTTAGTGTTAATTACAGGAATAGAGTTACTTTTCGACTTTAATCCAACGAGTGCAGCGTATGCTTTTTTAGTTGGTATTTTCTTAAAAATGGGTTTGTTTATGCTGATTTTCTTTGCTAAAGGTTTGGCAGAACATCCTTTAAATTTCACGGAAAAAATCGGTATCTTACTTCCTTTATTTTCTTTTTTAAGTATCGAGGCCGCCGCTATTATATCTAGATTGAAAAAATCAAACTAAAGATTTTGTTAAAATTCTTTAATTCCTTTTTTTTTTATTAAATTAAGTTGCGTACTTTTGCACTCAATTTAAGTGAAGTTTGACTATTTCATCACACTAATATGAAAAATACAAAGCAATATTTCGGTTTATTTTTAGGGTTTATCTTTATGATAATAACTAATTTTTCCTTCGCAAACACAGCTGCTCACAAAGATGCTAAGCACGAAGAAAGTCACAATGAAGGACCTATTGATACTCCTGAGAAAATAAACGCATATATCAAACACCACTTACAAGATGCGCACTCTTTTGTTTTATATACAGATGGTAAAACAGGAAAACATGTTGGTTTTGATTTGCCTGTTATTTTATTAGATGGTGGATTACATGTTTTTTCTGCTGCTGAATTCCACCACGGAGAAAAAGTTGTTGCAAGTAATGGTTCATTTTATACATTACACCACGGAAAGATTTATAAAACGAATAAAGAGGGTCACTTACGTATGCATGGAGAACATCCAGCTAATTATAGACCGTTAGATTTATCGATCACAAAAAGTGTATTAGGAATGTTGTTAACAGGTTTGTTAATGGTGATTTTCTTTAGTGCATTAGCAAGAGGATATAAAAAAGGTCCAATTCCAACAGGTTTAGGAAGGGTATTAGAGCCTTTAGTATTGTATGTACGTGATGAGATTGCTCGTCCAAACATTGGAGAGAAAAAATACAAAAAATTCATGCCTTACTTATTGACTGTATTTTTCTTTATTTGGATTTTGAATTTATTAGGGTTGACTCCACTTGGATTTAATGTTACAGGTAACATTGCAGTGACATTATGTTTAGCATTGTTTACTTTTATCATTGTTCAGTTTAGTGCGAACAAAGAATACTGGGGACACATTTTCTGGATGCCAGGTGTACCAGTTATTATGAAAATTATTTTAGCGCCGATTGAGGTGTTGGGTATGTTTACAAAACCATTCTCATTAACAATTCGTTTGTTTGCTAACATTACTGCAGGTCACTTCGTGTTGATGAGTTTGATTGCTTTGATGATTACCATGAAAGTTGCTTTCGGACCAGTTGCATCAACAGGTATGTCATTATTACTTTCAACATTTATTTTTGTTATTGAATTATTAGTAGCGTTCTTACAAGCGTTTATTTTTACAATGTTATCTTCTTTATTTATTGGTATGGCTGTGGTAGAACACGATCATCATTAATTTATTTAGAAAAAAGAGTTTTTTTGTTTAATCTATAAATCAACAGTTATGTACAATTTAATTGGAGCTGGATTAATCGTTATCGGAGGTGGTATCGGTTTAGGTCAAATTGGTGGAAAAGCGATGGAAGGTATCGCTCGTCAACCAGAAGCAGCAGGTAAAATCCAAACAGCGATGATCATCATCGGAGCTCTTTTGGAAGGTCTTGCATTTGGTGCTTTGATCTTAGGAAAAGCTTAAGAAAAAACGAAGTGTTTTCCATAACGGTTGGTTATGGAAAACCTTTTTTAACCTTGATTTATTATTACAATCTATTTAAATAAACAACCATGGAAACTTTATTAAACGACTTTTCGCCAGGGCTATTTGTAATGCAAACAGTGATCTTATTAATATTAATTTTATTAATGAGAAAATTTGCTTGGAAACCAATTTTGAATTCCTTGCAAGAGCGTGAAGAAGGAATTGAAAGTGCTATTAATTTAGCTGAACAAGCAAGAAAAGAAATTGCTGAATTGAAATCTGCGAATGAGAACTTATTAAAAGAAGCACGCGTAGAAAGAGATAATATCGTTAAGGATGCTAAAGAGACAGCAAACAAAATGGTAGAGGATGCTAAAAACAATGCTAAAGTAGAAGCAGAAAAAGTATTAGCAAGTGCTCGTCATACGATTGAATTAGAAAAAGCAGCTGCAATTTCTGAATTACGTTTACATGTAGCTTCTTTGTCTATCGAGATTGCTGAGAAAATTGTTCGTACGGAACTTTCTTCCGATGATAAACAAAAAGCATTGGCTAACAAATTGGCTGAAGATATTAACTTGAATTAATTGTTTGTATGGCTATCAATAGTACAAAATCAGCATCAAGATATGCAAAAGCATTATTAGAGCTTGCGATCGAACAAAACAAGATTGACAAGGTTGCTTCTGATATGCGTGCTGTTGTTGCTGCAAAAAACGAAACAAACGAATTTCAATTGTTTTTAAATAGTCCTTTAATCCAAGCGGATAAAAAGATTGCTATTTTAAACCAATTGTTTGAAAACTTTGATGTTCTTTCTACTTCCTTTATGGCGTTAATTACCAAAAATAGAAGAGAAGGTATTTTAGCTGAAATCGCTGCATCTTTTGATGTATTATTAAAAGAACATCAAGGAATTGTTCCGGTAACATTAGTTGCTTCCAAAAAATTAGACGAAGCTACTGTTCAGTCGATTTTAGCAAAGGTGAAACCTACCGTAAAAGGAACTATTGAATTAACTGAAACAATTGATGAAGCATTGTTAGGTGGATTTGTAGTAAAAATCGGGAATACGCAATTTGATTCCTCTGTAGCGAATCAATTTAAAAATTTAAAACAACGTTTAACACGATAGTTTGATTTGCCTTTAAGTAGGCGTAAAATAAAACAATATGGCAGATGTAAAACCAGCAGAAGTTTCTGCAATTTTAAGAGAACAGCTTTCAGGCTTCCGTACAGAAGCTGAGCTTCAAGAGGTTGGTACTGTACTTCAAGTTGGAGATGGTATCGCTCGTATTTATGGACTAGATGGAGTTCAGTACGGTGAGTTAATTGAATTTGATGGAGGTTTACAAGGAATCGCATTAAACTTAGAAGAAGACAACGTAGGAGCAGTACTTTTAGGAAAGTCTACGCTTGTAAAAGAAGGTGACACAGTGAAAAGATTGGGTCGTATCGCTTCTGTAAAAGTTGGTGAAGGACTTGTTGGTCGTGTTATCGATACTTTGGGTAACCCAATCGATGGTAAAGGTGAAATTTCTGGTCAATTATATGAAATGCCAATCGAGCGTAAAGCTCCAGGGGTAATTTTCCGTCAACCAGTAACTGAACCATTACAAACTGGTATCAAATCAATCGATGCGATGATTCCTGTAGGACGTGGACAACGTGAGTTAATCATTGGTGACCGTCAAACTGGTAAAACAACTGTTGCGATTGATACTATTATTAATCAAAAAGAATTCTACGATAGAGGCGAGCCTGTTTTCTGTATTTATGTTGCAGTTGGACAAAAAGGTTCTACTGTTGCTGGAATCGTTAAGAAATTAGAAGATGCAGGTGCTATGGCATATACAGTAATCGTTGCTGCAAATGCTTCTGATTCTGCTCCAATGCAATTCTACGCTCCAATGACAGGAGCTGCTGTTGGTGAGTTTTTCCGTGACTCAGGTAGACCAGCATTAATTGTATTTGATGATTTATCGAAACAAGCGGTTGCTTACCGTGAGGTTTCTTTGTTATTACGTCGTCCTCCAGGGCGTGAGGCTTACCCAGGTGACGTTTTCTACTTACACTCTCGTTTATTAGAAAGAGCGGCTAAAATCATCAATGATGATGCAATTGCAGCTACAATGAATGATTTACCAGAATGTATGAAAGGTATCGTAAAAGGTGGTGGTTCTTTGACTGCTTTACCAATTATCGAAACGCAAGGTGGTGACGTTTCTGCGTATATCCCAACTAACGTAATTTCTATTACGGATGGTCAGATTTTCTTGGAAGGTGACTTGTTTAACGCAGGTATTCGTCCAGCGATCAACGTAGGTATCTCTGTATCTCGTGTAGGAGGTAACGCGCAAATTAAATCGATGAAAAAAGTAGCAGGTACGTTGAAATTAGACCAAGCGCAATACCGTGAATTGGAAGCGTTTGCTAAGTTTGGTTCTGACTTAGATGCTGCAACAAAATATGTATTGGATAAAGGTGCACGTAACGTGGAAATCTTGAAACAACAAGATGGTGATCCTTACCCAGTAGAAAAACAAATTGCAATTATTTATGTTGGTACAAAAGGGTTAATCCAAAAAGTTCCAGTAAACAAAGTAAAAGCGTTTGAAAAAGAATATTTAGATTATTTAGAGGCAAAACATTCTGATATTATGCTTTCTTTGAAAGCTGGTAAATATACAGATGAAGCAACAGACGTATTAACGAAAGTTGCAAAAGAAATCGCTTCAAAATATTAATAATTTTTAGTGTAGCTTAAGTAAATTAGGCTACACTTTTTTTGTTACAGTATGGCTAACTTAAAAGAAATAAAAAACAGAATTACTTCCATTTCTTCTACGATGCAGATTACCTCTGCGATGAAGATGGTTTCTGCTGCAAAATTGAAAAGAGCACAAGATGCGATTACGCAAATGAAGCCTTATTCCAATAAGTTGCAAGAAATTTTGGGTAATTTAAGTGCTACTTTAGATTTGTCTGAAAATGCGTTTGCAGAAGTTAGAGAAGAATCAAATGTTTTGATTTTAGCAATTTCTTCGAATCGTGGTTTGTGTGGTGGATTCAATAACAATGTACTTAAACAAGTAAATCAATTGATTTCTAAAGAATATAAAGGTTCTAATGTGAACATTTTATGTTTCGGGAAAAAGATTACGGATTCTTTTAGAAGAAGTCCATTGCGTATTGAGAACGATACTGTTGGTGTAAATGATATTTTTTCGAATCTTACATTTACGAATGCTGCTGAAATCACCGAAAATGTGATTAAATTATTCTTGGATCGTAAATTTGACAAAGTAGTAGTGGTATACAACTCTTTTGTTAATGCAAGTGTACAAGATGTTAAAGCAGAACAATTATTGCCAATTGTTGCAACTGTTTCAGAAGATACTGCAGTATCTAATGATTATATTTTTGAGCCATCTAAATCAGAGATTGTGGAAGAATTGATTCCAAAATCATTGAAAACACAATTCTTTAAAGCATTGTTAGATTCTCATGCTTCTGAGCATGGAGCACGTATGACAGCGATGCATAAAGCGACGGATAATGCGAAAGAATTGAAACGTTCTTTGACCTTAAGTTATAACAAAGCACGTCAAGCAGCGATTACGAATGAAATTTTAGAGATTGTTGGAGGTGCTGAAGCATTGAATAATTAGTATTACGTTTATTATAAATGAAAGGCTATCCATTTTGGGTAGCCTTTTTTTTTGAATTATATTTTATTGCAACTTTATTGCGTTTTTAATTTTTATTCTGTTGTAATTTGTATTTTTGGAACATGAAGAATACGTATATACAACTTGTGGTATTTTTTCTTTTTCTCTCTGCGAATTCTATTGGACAAGTGTGTACCTATAGTCTAAGTGGTATCGTTTCGGATATACACAACGATGCACCTATTTCTGCTATTGAAATTTACATTAAAGAATTAAATAAGAAAGTGGAAACAGATAGTTTGGGTCGTTTTCAATTTTCGTCACTTTGTCCTGGTAAATTTACTGTTGTTTGTTCTAATCGCGATGGCTATAAACCCATTGTAAAAATGTTTGATGTACAGGATAATGTTGTGTACAATTTTAAAATTGAGGTACATTTAAAAGAGTTAGCAGAAGTTAAGATTTCTACATTAAGCAAACCAAAGGATAAATTATCTACTTTACACGCCTCTTTACTTTTCGGGGATGAATTAGAGAAAAATCGTGGAACCACTTTAGGAGACATTGTAAAATCCATTCCTGGTGTTAGTACATTGAATACTGGAAATTCTGTTTCAAAGCCAGTTATACATGGTATGCATAGTAATCGTGTTTTGATTTTGAATAATGGTATTCGTCAGGAAGGTCAACAATGGGGTAGTGAGCATGCGCCAGAGATAGATCCATTTATCGCGGATAAAATATCGGTGGTAAAAGGAGCTAATAGTATTATGTATGGATCGGATGCCATTGCTGGAGTTATATTAATAGATACGAAAACCTTACCAGATAGTGTCAAAATAGGTGGTGAAGTAAATGTTGTAGGTAATTCGAATGGTAGGGGAGGAACTGTTGCTTCCTTTTTAGAGGGAAAATTTAAGCAAGTACCAGCTTTTTCTTGGCGTATACAAGGAACTTTGAAACAAAATGGGACTATTGCAGCGCCAGATTATTTGTTAATTAATACCGGTTTAAAAGAATATAATTTTTCGTATGAATTGGGTTGGAAAAAAAAGAATTATGGTACTGAATTATTTTACAGTCAATTTAATACCACTTTGGGTATTTTTGGCGCATCGCATATCGGTAATTTATCGGATTTACAACGTGCATTCGAGAGTAAAGTACCTTTAGAATCTACTTCATTTACTTATGCTATTTATCGACCTTATCAGCATGTTGAACATGAATTATTCAAAGCAAAATACTATGTGAATACAGGTAAAATAGGTAAACTGACCTTCGTGTATGCGCGTCAGTACAATTGGCGCTATGAGTTCGATAAACATCGTCCTTTGAATGATGCATTGGCGGCAAAGAATAATCCTGATTTGGAATTTCATTTAACTACTCATACCTTGGATTTAAATTGGTCGCATGTTCGTAAAAATGGGTTTAAAGGCACCATTGGAGCGCAGGGTATGCAACAAGCTAATACGTATCGGGGTCGGATGTTAGTACCAAGTTTTGAAAATGGTAGTATAGGAATTTTTGCTGTTGAAAATTGGCTATATAAGCGTTGGGAAATTGAAGCTGGTTTACGGTATGATGTAAAACAACTTTCTGTTTATCAATCTGAAAAAACAATGAATAATTCCTCTTTACTTGTCAAAACAAGTCATCCATTTGAACAGGCAAGTGCAAGTATTGGAGCGAATTATACTGTTGATACCACTTGGAAGTATATGCTTAATTTAGGAACAGCTTGGCGTGCACCATCTGTCAATGAATTATATAGCAATGGTTTACATCATGGTGCAGCAGCAGTTGAATATGGTAATTCAGCGTTGAAAGTAGAACAAGCGTATGTTGCAACATTTACAGGATTATATACACCGAATGAGGATTTACATATTGAGGTTAGTCCGTATTACAATTATATTCAAGGATTTATTTATCGTCAGCCCACACCAACACCAGTTTTGACTATACGAGGTGCTTTTCCTGGATTTAATTACACACAAACAGATGCTATATTGCGAGGGGTAGATGTATATACTTCTTATCATTTTACCCATTGGTTGGAATGGAAGGTAAAAGGTTCTATGTTGCGTGCTTGGAATCAAGGTGCTAATAATTGGTTGATACTAATGCCAGCAGATCGCATTGAAACAGAGTTTGGATTTCATTGGGACCATAACCAACGATTGAAGCATATCTATATCGGTCCATCGATACAGTATGTAGCAAAGCAGCATCGTGTTCCGGAAGGTAGTGATTTTGTAGATCCACCAAGTGCTTATTGGTTGACGAGTTTACATATAGCAACCCATTTTCGAATGGGTAGGAATCATGCCGAAATTGGCTTACAAATCACTAATTTATTGAATACCCGTTATCGGGATTACATGGATCGTTTTCGATATTTTACGGATGCGATGGGAAGGAATATTTCATTACGCTTGAAGTATCGATTTTAATTGCAACAATATTGCGTTAATGAGAAGTTTTATTATATTTGCAACATAATTGCATTAATATGAAAAAATTACCTGTTACAGTATTAAGTGGATTTTTGGGTGCTGGAAAAACATCTTTATTGAATCATATTCTTCATAATAAAGAGGGTTTGAAAGTAGCGGTTATTGTGAATGACATGAGTGAAGTGAACGTGGATGCACGTTTAGTAGCACAGGAGGGGACTATATCGCGTACAGAGGAGAAGTTAGTAGAGATGAGTAATGGTTGTATTTGTTGTACCCTTCGTGAAGATTTGATGTTAGAAGTAGAGCGTTTAGCATCTGAAAATCGCTTTGATTACTTATTGATAGAAAGTACAGGTATTAGTGAACCGATACCCGTTGCACAAACCTTTACGTTTATAAACGAGGAGGAAAATATAGATTTGAGTCGATTCAGTTATATCGATTGTATGATTACGGTTGTAGATGGTTTTAATTTCTTTAAAGATTTTGGTAGTTCTGGCACATTGCAAGACCTATCCTTAACAGAAAGTGAAGAAGATTATCGCACTGTGGTGAACCTCTTGACGGATCAAATTGAGTTTGCGAATGTAATTATCATCAATAAAGTAGATTTGATTTCTACTTCTGATTTACAGGTATTGCGAGGTATGTTAACACGATTAAATCCCGGCGCAAAGATATTGGAGTCAACTTTTGGTAATGTTCCATTAAAAGAAATAATGCATACAGGATTATTCAATTATGAAGAAGCAGAAGCTAGCGCTGGATGGATAAAAGAGTTGGAGGGTGAGCACGTCCCTGAAACTGAAACGTATGGTATCAATTCGTTTGTATATCGAGAAACAAGACCATTTCATCCAGCTCGTTTTTGGCAGTATGTTAATTTTGATTTTCCAGCGAATATCATTCGAAGTAAAGGATTATTTTGGATTGCTAGTCGGCCACAGCAAGCAATTAATTGGGGTCAAGCTGGAGGATCATTGCGTGCGGAAAGTGCGGGTGTTTGGTGGTCAAGTATGCCGTTTGAGGAACGTATACAATATGCATCTTTTGTGGATAATAAAGATATGATCGAATCGAATTGGACTAAAGAATTTGGTGATCGCAATAACGAGATTGTATTTATTGGTCAGGAAATGGATGAAGCATTGATTCGTAAACAATTGGAGTCGTGTTTATGTACACCTGATGAAATAATTTTTATGAAAACAGGATTGTTTGAGTCTGAAGATAAGTGGCCGATACCTGTTGCTGCATGTGAATTAAAAGCAACACAAATGTTTAATTAATAAAATAAAATAGCGATGAAAAGAAGAATGTTTAAACCTTTTATGTTGGCATTAGGTGCCTTGAGTTTGGTGGTTGTAAGTTGTAAAAAGGATGAAGTTAAACCAGCGGAACCAACACCACCTAATGAGTCTGAATTAATTACTACCATGGAGTTGCATTTTACGGATTCATTAAGGGGTAATACGTTTAAGGTTGTTTTTAATGATCCAGATGGAGATGGTGGAAAAGCTGCTACACAATTTGATACCATTCATTTATTAAAGAATAGTACTTACAAGGTTGAAGTAACTTTATTAGATAAAAGCAAAACACCAGCAGACACGATTTCTAACGAAGTATTGGAAGAAGCAAATGATCACTTATTCTTTTATTCAAGTAATCCAACAAGTTTAGTGAACGTTAAGATTGAGGACAAAGATTCGAATGGTAAAAATTTAGGACTAAAATCTACATGGAAAACAAGTAAGGATTCAAATAAAGGAAAAGTAAAAGTAAAATTAATGCACCAACCAGGGGTGAAAGATGGTACCTCTGCAACTGGTGATACGGATGTTGAAGTTGATTTTCAAGTAAATGTTAATTAAGTAGTTGTAATTTTCATTTGATAAAAAAGGATTGTCTTTGGGCAATCCTTTTTTTATGCTTTGATATTCTTAGAAAAGATTGGAAGTAATTAACCTAATTCATTTAAAGCAGTTTCAAACCAATCGATGGTATTTATAAGATGGGTTGTACCATATAATTCTTTGAATTTTAAAGTTTCCTCATTATCTGAGTTTTTAAGAATCAGTAAACGTTGCTCAATAAATGAATTTGACAATTCATTTTGCAATCTTGCGTGATGCAATTTTTCCATTCTTGGTAGTTTGAAGGTATCATATTAATTTTAGTTTAAGATGCTTTTTCGCATTAATTTATCTAATGATTTGTGTTGAATTCCTTTTCCAATAAATACAATTACACTATTCATTGGGTTGAATTCATCATTTTTAATTGGTTCTATATTTATTCTTTTTCCTACAGACTGAAGTAGGTAAGATTGATTGGTTTGGTCGAAAATAAATCCTTTTACGCGATATACATCTTTTGCTTGAAAAGTTAAAAAAACAGTAAGATTATGAAATAGTTGCTGTATGTCAAATGCTTCCATATATCGCAATGTAATACTGGTAAAATCGGTATGTTGGTGTTCGATTTGTTTTGGATTATGTTCATGAGTTTGAATCGCATGTGAACAGTTTGTATGTTTATCTATTGGTGGTTTTTTTATTGCATATGAAGTCTGAATAAAATCAATCATTGGAAAAACATTGTTTTCTTTTGTAAACAATGTTGCTGTTGGATTTATCTTTTGAATTATGGATTTGACATTGTATAGATTATCTTCTTCTATAAGATCAGGTTTGTTGAGTATGATCACATCACTAAAAGAAATTTGTTTGATTGCTTCTTCCGTTTGGTTCAGTTGATCGATAATTTGTTCTGAATCAACTATCGCAATAACATTTTTCAGAATAAAAGATTCTTTCACAGCAGGATGAACAATAAATAATTGCGCGATATTCGCAGGATCAGCAATACCAGTTGCTTCGATAATTAGTACATCGAAATCTTTCTTTTTCAAATGTAAATCGAATAGAATATCGTATAGTTTATCGTTTAAACTACAACATAAGCAACCATTATTTAATTCTAGTATATCCGAAGACGTGTTCACAATCAAATGACCATCTATATTTTCTTCACCAAATTCATTTTCAATGATAGCAAAACGTGTGTTTGGATTGTTTTTAATAGTATGGTTTAAAAAGCTTGTTTTACCAGCACCTAGAAAACCAGTTACAATTATAGTAGGAATAAGATTATTGTTCGAAAGAGTAGGTTGTTGCACCATTTTTGTTGTCATTTAGTGAAATACCGATATTTTTTAATTTTATACGAATCGCATCCGCTAACTCAAAATTTCTATTTGTTTTTGCTTCATTTCGAATATCGTCAATAATAGTTAAGAGATCATTCGATTCAAATTTGGTTACATTATCCGTTTCATTTTCAAGTCCTAAAACAATTTCAAAGTAGTTTTGATAGGTTGTTTGAAGTAGATGAATAGTGGATTTAGAAAGTTGATTTTGATCTTCTTTATTAATCAAAAGTACATTGCTAATTTTAGACAATTCAAATAATGCAGCAATTGTTTCTGCAGTGTTAAAATCATCGTTCATTGCATCCGAACATTTTAGGCAGTATAATTTTATTCTATCTTCTAGTTGGATGTTGGTGGTGAATTCTCCCCCATTTAACTCGTTTATTTGATTAAAAACCTTCGTTAATTTTTTATATGCAATTTCAGCAGCAATTAAACTTTCGTTTGAAAAATCGATCGTACTTCTATAGTGTGCTTGTAAGATGAAAAATCGAACAACCATAGGTGAAAATGCTTGTGCCAATAGTGAATTGTTCCCTGAAAACATTTCTTCTAAGGTAATATAGTTCCCTTTTGATTTTGCCATTTTCTGACCATCTATGGTTACCATATTGTTGTGCATCCAATAGTTTACAGGTTGTTTATTAAAAGCACCTAAGCTTTGACATATTTCAGCTTCATGGTGTGGGAATTTTAAATCCATACCACCGCCATGTATATCAAAGGGAATACTAAGGTATTTACTACTCATTGCAGTACATTCGATATGCCATCCTGGAAATCCCTTTCCCCAAGGCGAATTCCATTGCATGACATGTTGAGGATTAGCTTTTTTCCATAAAGCAAAATCAGCATGAAATAATTTTTCATTTGAACCTTCTAAATCTTCTCTTGATATTGCTTTTAATTCTTCAAGTACTCTGCCTGAAAGTTGTCCATAAAAGTATTTATTCGCGTATGCATTTACGTTGAAGTAGACAGAACCATTTATTTCATATGCAAAACCGTTTTGCATAATTTTTTGAATTGTTTCAATTTGATCAGGTATATGTCCTGAAGCAGTTGGCTCAATGGATGGTGCTAGGCAATTTAATTGTTCCATGGATTTACGGTATACATTCGTATACTGTTGTGCCACTTCCATGGGTTCCATTTGTTCAATTCTTGCTTTTTTAAGAATTTTATCTTCTCCTTCATCTGCATCGTTTTCTAGATGACCGACGTCTGTGATATTTCTTACGAAACGCACTTTATACCCTATAAAACGTAGGTAACGCACTACAATGTCAAAGCAAATACTTGATCTAGCATGTCCTAAATGAGGGTCGCCATATACTGTAGGACCACATACATACATTCCAACATGATCATCCGTTATTGGTTTAAATTCTTCTTTAGAGGAGTTGAAACTATTATAAATTTTGAGAGCCATAATCATTTATTATTTGTGCATGTTTCACACGTACCTTCTGCTAAAAAGTTGAGTTCTTCGATATTAAGTTTTTCAAGTTTTTCAAGGTATTCTTTTGGTAATGCTGGTAATTCTACGACATCATTACATGATTTACATTTGTAGTGCGGTTGATAAGTGTTGTTTTTAGAAGATTGTTGATCAATGATATAGGTTATGTTTCCTTTTGAGTCAATTATTTTACAAAGTAGGTGTTTTTCTGAAAAAGAATGTAATATTCGATAGAGGCTTACTCTATCTATTTTATTTTTAAAAACATTTTCTAAGTCAGCGTGTGATAAAGCATTTTTCGAATTAATGAAATAGTTTAGAACGTCACAACGGTGTGAAGTCACTCGAAAATTATTTTCTTTTAAAATATTTCTTGGGTTCATTTTAACTACTTTTTTGCTGAATAAGTTTCATGAAGTCATTCCGCACTTGTTGATCTGTAAATTCACCGCTATATTCTAGTGTTGTTGTTTTAGAAGATTTATCTAGTATCCCCCTTGAAGAAACACATAAATGTTCTGCTACTAATACAACGATTACACTATCTGTAAGCAGTGAAGATTTCAGTTCATTCATTATTTGCATTGTCATTCGTTCTTGTACTTGGGGTCTTCGAGCATAATAGTCTACGATTCTGTTAATTTTAGATAGACCAATTACTTTTCCCTTGGATATATAACCAACATGTGCTTTCCCAACGATTGGTAAAAAATGATGTTCACACGAAGAATTGAAAGTTATATCGCTTTCAATGAGCATTTTGTTGTAATTATACTTATTATCAAATACAGAAGTTTTTGGCTTATTGATTGGATTTAGGCCTGAAAATATTTCGTTTACATACATTTTTGCAACCCGATAAGGTGTTCCTTTCAAACTATCATCTTCCATGTCAAGACCTAATTCTTCCATTATTTTTTGAAAGTAATTTTGAATATTTTTTATTTTCTCATCCTCTGTTTTATCAAAAGCGTCTTTTCTTAAGGGTGTTTCATAGGAAGTCATTTGGTGGTCATCTCCAATTGCATCTATAATATTTAATATTTTTTTTATCATTAGTTTTTGTGTTTTTTAGGTATGGGGTCATAACCTGAGGTACCCCATGGATGACATTTACATATTCTTTTAGTGCCTAGATAGATTCCTTTTAAAGTACCCCATTCTTGTATGGCTTCTATTGCATAGTTTGAGCAAGTAGGTTCATGACGACAATTTTGGCCCAATAGTGGTGAAATGAACCATTGGTAACATTTTATTGGAAATACACATAGTTGGTAAATTTTCATTTTTCAAAATCTTTAAAAAGCATACTAGCTTGAATACCATCATTGTTTTGGTATTTTCCGGATTTATATTTTTCGTGTTCACCTTCAATAGAATGAAAATAAATTTGACATATTTCAACATTAGGATATATTATTAGTGGTTGAATAACAAATATTTCTAAGGTCCAATATCCAGCAAAACCTACATCTCCAAAACCTGCGGTTACGTGTATAAACATTCCTAAACGACCGATACTACTTCGTCCTTCTAGCATAGGAACGTAATAGTCTGTTTTGGTGTATTCACATGTTCTACCTAAATAGAGTTTATTGGGCTCTAATCGTAAACCAGTTTCCGGTATTAGTAGATGATTCGTTTCATTCTTTTTTTTCATGTCTAGCTCGTCTTTTTCATAGACAAGTAGTTCATGATGTAGTTTTAGGTTGTAACTATTCGGATTGAGTTGATCAGGATTAAATGGTGTAATAACAATCTGATTACCTTGCTTTTTTTCTATCTCTTTACCACTTAGAATCATACCTGTTAATTGTTAAATAGCAATATCAAAAGAATATATTTTTCCAGAAGATGAACCTACAAGTAACTCTGTTTCATCCTCATTAACAGCAATACAAGATATTTTTTCTTCTATTGCACATATTTGTACCAATCGATTTGACTCATCGGGTAAGAAAAAGTAGATAAAGCCATTTTCACTTGCAGCAATTAAAAGATTTTCATCAAAGTAAATATCACAGATTTTTCCATTACCGCACCTTAAATTAATAGGTTGTTTACCAGTTGGTGGTCCATCACTGAAATCCCATAGATCGATGTCTTCACCACTATTGACAATGAATAAAGAAGCATCTTTATTCCAAAGCATTTTGGTTATTTTGTTTTCGAAACCACTGATTTGAAAATCGTTGTTCTCAATGAAAGGGTATGTCCAAAAATGAACTGCATTTTCTTGGGTTGCTGTTGCAATGTATTTTTTATCCGTACTCCAACTCGTCAACAACAGGGATGTTTTCCATTCAAATAAAGAATAATTGTACGCATCATTTGGCTTATATTCTCTTATACCGCCGTAATTTGCTACTAAAAATGACCCATGTTTGAAAATAATATCACTAATGGTACTATTAAAAGATGAATCTTGTTTTACCAAACAGTACTCTTCATTTTCTTGTTCAAATAGGTATAGCGTTTTTCCCTTAGCAACGAAAAGTACTTTTCCATCCAATGAAAAAGCAAGGTGTTCGAACCAATTATTTTCTTTTAAAATATGTTTAATCTTACCTTCTGTATTCAGTGCGAAAATTCCGTTGTTAGTCGCTAGGAATAGCTCTTGGGTATTTGGTTGTTTTACACTTGTAAAAATAAGTTCTGCGATATTTTCAAAAGCATGAATGATTTTTCCATTTTCCGTGTGCAAGAGATATACGTTTTTTTCACTCGTAACAACCCAAATATATTCTGTATTGGGGATAGTATAAATTGTTAGGATGTAACCACAAAGAGCATGTTCCCAATTGCAGTTATCTTTTGAATCTCTAATGAGGTTTTTTACTCCAATTTCGCTGTACATGTTAATTATGCTAAACAATTATTAAATCCATTGATTATGCTCTCTCTATCTAAATTTCTTCCAATAAAAATGAGTTGATTTCTTTTTACTTCATTATTCGTCCATTTTCTATCTGGTATTGCATCAAATAGCATGTGAACACCTTGAAAAACGATACGATCCTCATAATTTTTAAAATAGAGTATTCCTTTACTTCTGAAAATATCTTGTCCATTTCTTTGAAGAAGCATACCCATCCAAAGATTGAATTTTTGCATGTCTAATGGTTTTTTAGATTCAATACCAACACTAGAAACTTCATCATCATGTGTATGTGAGTGTTCGATTTCAATAATGTCAATAGGTTGAATTGTTTGTTTATCTTGTTTTAGTTGCATATTGAACTCTTCTGGTCCATGTTGTGTGAAAAACAAAACAGTGTCTTCTTCGTTGACAAATTCAAAAGATTGACTAACTTCTGAAGTATCTAAACGATTTAATTTATTTATTTTGATTTCTTGAGTGTCAGATATACTATGCGCCTCATTTGAAAAAGCTACTGTTGCTTCGTGTTTTTGAGTTTCTATATTTCTAAAAGGAGTAACAAAGATATCCATACTAGGATCTGGTCCTTCTTCCAGGAAAAGTGTATACGTACCTTTTTCAAGTTTATACTTTACAATGGCTTCGTATGGAAATTCTTCTTCTCCAAATTTGGGATTTATCTCTATTTTTTTTTCTAAATCAAAAGCATTAACATCTAGAATTTTAGATAAATCTATGTTTGTGTTTTCTGTTTTATGTATTTCACAAAGCGCATTCATACTGCGAATATCTTTTTGAATTTGCGCTACTTCTGTTTCAGTAACTAAGTCGATTTTATTTAAGATTACAATATCTGCAAAGGCAATTTGTTCTTTACATTCATCACTGTCTTTTATATGCAGGTTTATATGTTTCGCATCAACTATGGTTATAATTGCATCCAAACTGAATTGTTCTTTTAGGTCGTTATCCACCCAAAATGTTTGTGCAACAGGCGCAGGATTTGCCATACCCGTTGTTTCAACAAGTATCATATCTAACTTATCTTTTCTTTTAGTCAAGCGTGTTAGAATTCGAATAAGGTCTCCACGAACCGTGCAGCAGATACACCCATTATTCATTTCAAATATTTCTTCGTCAGCGCCAATTACAAGTTCATTATCGACACCTACTTCTCCGAATTCGTTTTCAATTACAGCGATTTTTTTACCATGATTTTCACTAAGAATACGATTAAGCAAAGTAGTTTTTCCAGAACCTAGAAATCCTGTTAGGATTGTTACGGGTATTTTTTGATTTTTCATTTATTATTGAATTGATTTTTACGTTTTTTTGTTGGAATTGAATCACTAGCAATTGTATTTTCTCCAAATTGATAGAGAAAATGATTGCTATCTTTTGTCTTTCCAGCATCAATTTCAGACACAATTTTTTTGCATTGTTCCGTTTTAATGTTTTGTAACCACACATTTTCAGGTGCTATCATCATTACAGGTGCATCATCGCATCGCCCAATGCATTTTGTTCTTACTGTATGGTATTGATCATCGAGGTTTAATTCTTTAATGCTTTTTCTTATTGCTTGCGTAACATTTTCAGCATCTACTTTCATGCAACTTCCACCATTACAAATGAAGAGGCATTTTTTTACAGTAATAAGATCTTTAACAGCCATTTTAGTGAGAATGATTCAATGCAATAAATAAATAATAACAGCCAGAAAGTATGATCATACAACTTGATAGTATGTGTATTTTATTTTCGAAGGCGTGCGTGTTTTTGCGTTTGTTTATGACTTTACTTTTGAAATACACCACCAAGATCAGTAAGCAAATCATCGCAGCGATAAAACCAATTACATAAGCTATCATGGTGAGAGATATATGAAGTACAGACGATTGAGTAAAAGCCAAGCCAACGACTGCTAAGGCCGAAGGACAAGGCATGATGCCATTTACAACACCTACCATGATGGAATTATCCTTAAAATTAATATTGGTCGTAATTTTTTTCCAGAATGATTTTTTAGCTGTAGGTATTGCTTTTGTAGGAGTGAATTGTGTTGCAGCTGTAGGTTTTATAAATGATAATTTAGAACTGTCAATTTTACCTGTAAGTATTGTATTTAATTTTTTTACATTGATTATATTCGAGGGGATTTCGTTGGAATGATCGATACCACAATTGCAATTTGATGGAGAATGTTTTTTTGTGATGCATTGATAAAGCATTTTTATTCCTACATATAGAATAATTAGCGCGGCAGCAATCATTATAAATACGTGTATACTTTCTTCAATGGCAGGAAAAAATAAAGGAACAACAATCGCTAGTACCATTAGTAAAACAGAATGTGAGATTGCCATACTGATGATAATTTGGAAGGATTTCTTTTTGGTTATCTCGTTTCCAACGGCATAGCTAGCTAAAAATGCTTTCCCGTGCCCTGGTTCTAGCGCATGGAGCGCCCCAAGACTTAAAGTTGTTAGCATGTGAATAAAACTCATAATTTAATTCTTGGTTTTAGGAATGAGTAATACACTGTGATACTAAATGTTATAGCAAGTGTGGTAATTCCAAAGATTAGTTTACTTGTATCTGATAATTCAAATTTCATTCCTAGTTTATTCATCGTCTGTAATAGCGCGAAAAGTAAACTGCTAATTATTACAAGGATTGCTAGTATGTTTTTGAAATTCATTTTTGTCCGATTTAATTTCAAAATTTTAACAAACAAAAAACTATTTAGTGTATCAGTCAAGATCATACCTAGTGTAAATGCTAGGCCAATATATAGTGCTTTAGCATATTGATTTGATTGACCTTCGATTAGACCCCAAGCTGTTATTTGTGTCGTTGTATCAAACACTAAAGCAAATACAAGTCCTGTTACAAATAATTGCAAAGGCGCTGTTTTGGTATTTAAATCAACTTTATAATTTAGAATATGTTTGTGTTCATGATTTTTATTCTGGATAAGATTTTTTATCCCCCAAATTCCAGTAAATAGAAGAATAATGATTGGTAGCCATTCCGTATAGTTTAATAGATTGGAATTCCCCATTATTTTCGATGAAAATTTGACCCATAAAAGACCAATCATAGTTACTGCTAAACCATGACCAAGTGAAAAATAAAGTCCATTCCATTTTCTAGTTTTTATACTGTTTTCTTGGTTTAGGCTTATCCCATTGATTATAGTTAAGTGATCAGGATCAATACCGTGCTTCATACCCAATAACAAAGCAAAAGAGAGTGTTGAAGCTATCATTGTTGTATGTTAGATTTGAGTAATTCAATAAATTCTTGGATAGAGTACAGTGTATTTTCAATTTCATCTCGTTTTCTTACAGAAATTGAGTTAGCGTTTTTTTCATTTTCACCTACAATAAGCATGTATGGGATTTTTTGTAGTTGGGCCTCTCGAATTTTTTTTCCTATTTTTTCATTCCGTACATCTACATCGATTATGATTTCAAGTTCATTTTGAATTTCAACTGCTATTTTGGAAGCGTATTCTTCATATTTATCCGATATGGGTAAAATAATCGCTTTCGTAGGAGCTAACCAAACGGGGAATTTGCCTGCAGTATTTTCGATGAGCAGTGCAATAAATCGTTCCATTGAACCAAAAAGAGCTCGATGAATCATCACCGATCTATGCTTTTGATTATCTTGACCAATGTAGGTTAAATCAAAATTTTCAGGCATCATATAATCAACTTGAATGGTTCCAATTTGCCATTTTCTACCAATGGCATCGCGCACCATAAAATCGAGTTTAGGACCGTAGAAAGCTGCTTCGCCTTCTTTTGTAGTCGTTATCATTCCTCTTTCTTGGGTGGCTTCTACGATTGCTTTTTCTGCTAGGTCCCACATTTCATCTGTACCTAAATATTTTTCTTTATTAGAGGTATCTCTTAGTGAAATTTGGGTTTGAAAATTGCTAAATCCTAGTTTTCCATACACTTCATTTACAAGATCAACCACTTTTAGAAATTCCTCTTTAAGTTGATCTGGACGACAAAATATATGTGCATCATCTTGTGTAAATCCTCTGACTCTTGTTAAACCATGTAATTCTCCATGCTGCTCGTAGCGATAAACAGTACCGAATTCAGCATATTTTACAGGAAGTTCTTTATAGCTTTTAGGTTTAGCAGCATATAATTTACAATGGTGAGGACAGTTCATTGGTTTAAGGAAGAATTCCTCATTTTCTGCTGGAGTTTTGATTGGTTGGTATGCATCTTGTCCATATTTTGCGTAGTGACCAGAAGTTACGTATAGTTCTTTTCTTCCAATATGTGGGCTTGCAACATGCTGATAGCCTACTTTTCGTTGTAATTTTTTTAAAAATTCTATCAAATTTTGACGTAATGCTTCTCCTTTTGGCGCCCATAATGGAAGCCCCATACCTACTTCTTCATCGAAGTAAAAGAGATCAAGGTCTTTGCCTATTTTTCGATGGTCTCTTTTTTTCGCTTCCTCTAAATTAAATAGGTACTCTTGGAGTTGCTCTTTTGAAGGAAATGAAATTCCGTAAACACGCGTTAACATTTTGTTTTTTTCATTACCTCGCCAATATGCACCAGCTATTTTTGTGATTTTAACTGATTTAATAAAGTCTGTAGATGGTAGATGTGGACCTGCACATAAATCAATAAAGCCTCCCATTTCGTAGAAACTAATATTTCCATTTTCAAGACCTTCAATGATTTCTAATTTATAAGGATCTTGTTTCTTAGTAAAGAATTTTACAGCATCTTTTTTACTTATTTCTTTTCTAATTATTTGATGCCCTTTTTTGGCTATTTCAAGCATTCTTTGTTCGACTTTTTTAAAGTCTTTATCGGTAAAACTAATGTTACCAAAATCTACATCGTAATAAAACCCGTTCTCCGTTGCTGGTCCAGTCCCAAATTTTATATCAGGATATATCTCCTGTAAAGCATATGCTAATAGGTGTGAGGATGAATGCCAAAATAATTCTTTGTATTCATCGTTTTCAAAATTATTTAGTTCCAAATTATTGAATTTATGTTCTAACGTGTGATTTTTATAGTCTTGGCAAAGCATATTTTTATTATTTAATGCAACTTAGTTGCAAATATAATTATTATCGCAACATAATTGCATTAGTGTGTTTTAAAAAATCACTAATTGAATTTTAAATAGTTGTTATAAAATATTTTAGATTGTTTTTAATGTAACTATTACGTTGATTAATTTACATTATGCCATTGAATAGTAAAGATGAGTTTGAACCGTATTAAAGATTTCAAATTATTACGATATATTAAATTATATATTATGAATATAAATGGAAGTAAACAATTTTCCAAAATTTATAATTTTGGATTTAATTCACTGTTTTACTTGTAATTATATTATTGATGAAAACTATACTTTAAAAAATATTTTATGCCTTGCAATTTGGGCAGATACCAGCAATCATAAAATTCATTTCTTGCATTAGGTAATCAGCTGGAAGTTGAAATGTTGGGATGATGTTATCGAGGCAGGTTACGGATTTACAAATGGTACAACTGAAATGTACGTGGTTGTCGTTATGGTGGTGATGTTCGCAATCGTGGCAAGCAGCATAGTTTACAACTCCGTCAGTGTTTACGATTTTATGAATTTTTTGTTCTTCTACTAAGCGGTTCAAAACACGGTAGATGGTAACACGGTCGCAAAGGTTGTTTAATTGTTGTTGGATTTCTACATGCGAAAGCGCTTGCCCTGCGTTAGCAATCAATTTTAGAATTTCTTGTTTGGCGGTGGTGTTACGTGTTTTTTTTTGCATCAATAAAAGATTCAGAATTCAAAATTAGTGTAATTTTTCAATTTTAGTTTCTTAATTTGCCTCAGGTTATAGCGACTGAATAAATCATTAAAAAATCTCCGATTATTAACCTTAGTTTTCATTCTCCTCGATTTATAATTTTTAAACGGGTCTTTTTATCGATGATAAAGGAAAATAAACAATTCATAAAAACTTAAAAAGAGTTCAACTGTACTTGATTATTAATAGATTTAACGGAGAATTTCCCCATCTTTCATTTCAATTATACGATCACTTTTGTGTGCAAATTCATCGTCGTGCGTTACTGCGATGATTGTTTGTCCGTACGATCTAGTCAATTCTTGGAAGATATCGAAAACAATATCCGTGTTTTTACTGTCTAAATTTCCTGTTGGTTCATCACCCATTATTATTAAAGGATCATTAATTAATGCTCGGGCAATTGCAACACGTTGTTGTTGACCTCCAGATAATTTACTTGCAGGTTTAAGTGCTTGATCCTGTAAACCAAGCATTTTCAATTTTTCGTAGGCTCTTGCTTCGATTTCTTGTTCGCTTAATTTTCCTAATTTTATCGCTGGAATCATCACGTTTTCTAAACAACTGAATTCAGCTAATAAGTAATGAAATTGAAAAACGAATCCAATTTTCTCGTTTCTAATTTCTGCTAATTGATCTTTGGTTAACCCTGTGGTCAATTGACTATCTATAAATAATTTACCCGTATAATCAGTGTCCATCGTTGAAAGAATATAAAGTAGAGTAGATTTTCCACTTCCTGATTTTCCAATCATCGACAAAAACTCTCCTTTTTTCACTTCAAATTCAATTTGTTTTAGGACTTGAAATTCAACTGGATCGTAGAAGAATTTATTGATTTGTTCTGTTTTTAAAATCGTTTCCATCTTTACTTTTCTTCTTATTTTCTGAATATATCAACAGGGTCAATTTTAGCGGCTTTTTTAGCCGGAATATATCCTGCAAAAAAGGTAATTATTAAACCAATCACAACACCTTGTACAAATTTTGTAGGTTCATAATCAACTGGGAAATAGCCAATATCTCCTCCTAAATAAACCCGTTTGAGTAAGGTAATTAAAATAGTCGCCATAATTACTCCTGCTATCACACCCATTAAACCTATTGTAACGGCCTGTGTAACGAATATTCGGATAACATCCTTTCCTTTAAAACCCATTGCTTTTAAAATCGCAATATCGTTAATCTTTTGAGAGACAGTCATATTCAAAATGTTGTAAATTCCAAAACCAGCTACCAGTAAAATTGTCAATGAGACAAAGGTGATAATCATTTTTCTCATTTTATTTGTTGCCATTAATGTTTCATTCGCCTGTTTCCAACCTTCCGCTTTATACCCTGTTAAATCGCTGATTTTTTTTGCAATTTCTTCTGCTTTTTCAGGATTTTTAATGTTGACATTAATGTCTGTTATGTATGAATTTCCTTGTTTCAATAATTGTTGTGATGCAGCTATGTTGATATACGATTTACTTTTATCTGTAACTGAATTATTTGTTTTGAAAATCCCAACTATTTTAAATGTCCGATTGATTCCTTTTGATGATGTTAAATTGATATTATCATTCACCGAAAGATTCATTTTTTCCGAAATCCCACTTCCAATTACGATTCCATTTGGTTTCGATTTCAACAAATCAAAATTCCCTTCAACCATAAAAGATTTGATATCATACATCAAATTAGCTTCATCTGGTTTTATGCCAACAGAAAGACCTGAAATTTGAGATTTTCCGTTGTTGTAGAAAACATTTGAATTCACTTGAGGGGTAACAACTACAACATCTTTTTGAGCTAAAATAATAGATTGAATCTTATCCGGATTAATGATGGTATTATTATTCGGAACAACTTTTGGGTTCACGATGATGTAATGATCTTTTGGGTCATTAACAAGTACTTGACTTATTTCATCGTCTTTGTAAACTCTAATATGTGAAGTGCTTCTGAAAATAGAAGTGTTTGAACTGCGATCAAATCCAACTAATAAGCTATTCATAAAAATATACACTGACATTCCCAACAAAACACCCATTACTGCAACAGTCGTCAGTTTTTTGTTTGAAAAAATGTATTTTTTCGCAATTCGAGTATTGATATCTGAACTCATCTGTTTATGGTTTTAATGGAACTAAAACAGTTGATTTTGTAATTCCTGATACTACTTCAACATAATCAGTAGAAATAATTCCTGTCTGAATAACAACAGGTTCTTTCCTTCCTTTTATACTTACTTTATTTCCAAAACCTAAATACGATCGAGGAATTAACAATGCATTTTTCTTTTCTCCGACTAAAATGTTCGCTTCTAATTGAGTTCCGTACAATGATGAATTTAATGTTTGATTGAAAGTTACTTTGCAGATAAATGATTGTGTTTGTTCATCAAAAGCGGAAAGGATTTCTGATATTTTACCGTTATAAACTTTGTTTTTGCTCGAGTTCAGTCGGATAAATACTAATTGTCCTATTTTAACTTTTCCAATATTGTTTTCATCAACATTTAATACGGCTTCTACTTGTTTATCATTTGCTATCGTAGCGATGATGTCTCCTTTCTTAACATAATCTCCATTTGATTTAAATTTTTTGATAACGGTTCCAGGTTCAGTGGTGATTAATTCATTGTAATTCTGAATGATTTCAAAATTTTCAGCTTGACCCTTAGAAGCAATTTGTTGTTGTTTTGCTTGTTGTTCAATTTGAAGTAATTGTTTTTTTAATGCATTCAGATTCGCTAACGAATTCTTTGCATTCAATTCCATATTTTCACACTCTACTTTTGCAACACTTTGATTATCAAATAATCGCTTGTATCTTTCTGCTTGAATTTTGTCTTGGTTGTATTTGTTTTCAGCAATTTGAATCGTTTGTTGCAATTGTTGAATAGCAGGTGCAGTTGAAGTCATATTTTCATTTGAGATACTTAATTGTTCTTTTGCCGTTAAAGTATTGATCTGATTGTTTTTATTATCAATTGTTGCAACGATTTTCCCTTTTTCAACTTGAGAACCAATTTCGATTGATAAATTAGTAAGGATTCCATCTGTTTGTGCCGTAAGGTTGTAAGCATTATCCCATTCTAATTCACCAGAAGCAAAAACCAATTCTTTGATATCCTGATTTTTAGGTTGAATTTCTTCTTTACTTCCACAAGCAAAAAGCATCATTGTTAATGTAAATAATCCGATGTATTTCATTTTAGTTTCCATTGTATATTTCTATTTTAGTTTTATTATATCCTATTGTTGCCAATGCAGAAATGACATTTAATTGACTCATTATTAATTCATTTTGAGAAATTAATAATTTGTCAAGGGGCAAAATATTTTCGATGTATTGATGGTTGTTCTTCTGATAGGAATCTTCTTTCAGTGCAACAATTTTTTTTAAATTTTCTAATTGAGCGACTGCTTTTTCAGTTTCAAGTAAAAGTTGATTATTTCTGTTTTCATTTTCCTTTTTACTATGTTCAGCATTAAATTCAGCTATTTTTAATTGAATACTTTTACTGTGAACAGCTGTGTGTTTCTGAACAGTTGTGGGTAAATCATAATTCACTTTCAAGCCTACATAATTAAAATTTACGCGATTCGAATTTGTTGCATAAAAATTATCATTGCTTAAATTTTGCCAATTGTAAGAACTAATAAAAGATACAACCGGCAGTTGTTGCAGACGAATCGATTTTAAATCTTGTTTGGCAATTTGATACAGAATAGATGAATTTTCCACCAATAATTCATTCTTAATCGTTGAATTTTTAGTGCTTTTTTCATAATCAGTTATAGATTGAGACAGACTTGGTACGATTTTATTTTCAAAAAACAATCCCAATGTTTGCTGCTGAATTTGTAAAGTATATTCAATTTGTTGCATCTTGTCTTTCAAGTTAATCAAATTGACTTCCGCTTCGTTCACCTCTTGCTTTCTTGCTAAACCTTCATTGAATTTATTTGTTGTGATCGTCACAATTTTAGTAGCAATTTCAATGTTTGAATCAACGATTTCTTTTTGCGCATTTAAAGCTAAAATGTTGAAATAGATACTATTTATTTTTTCGAATAAATTCTGCTGATTGATTTTATTTTGATTTTCAATTAGTTGTTCGTTTAATTTGGCTGATTTAATTTGAGCAATTGTAGCTAAATTTAGAATATCGAATTGGGGTTGAATCGAAAAAGTTGCTACATATTGTTGACCAATAGTAACTTCTTTAAATGTTCCGGCTGGTAGTCCAAAAGCTTGTCCCGGCAAGAAACTCACTTGTTGATTTTGATTGTTAATTGCTTGATATGAAGAAGGTATTTTAGGATTGATGGCATTTAACACGGATGATTTTTTTGTCAATTTTGCCAATTCAATTTGTAAAGCAGCATTTTGAAAAGTGATATTATTACTTTTAGTATATTCAAATACTTCTTTAATAGTTGCAAACGTTTTCTTTTCCTGGGCTATTGTATTCATTAAGAATAATAGTGAGAATAGTAGTAGATTTATTTTTGCTCTCATATTATTTAGTTTGAATTAATTTTAAAATACTCGTCAGCATTTTATTGCCTTCTGTTTGAATATCAAATTCAAATTTTGACATTCTCCATTTTAACATAAACAATCGAACGGAACCCATTAGGATATGAATCAATTCATCTGATTCTAAGTCGGTTGTTATTGCTCCTTTTTCTTGTCCTATTTGAATAATTGGTTTTAAATGTTGCATTCTTTTAATCATTAAGTTTTTAATCGCTTGATTAATTTTTTCACTTTCTTCTAAAAGGCCTTCTGAAAATACAGCGATTACAAAATAGGGTTGACTTTCAAAAAAACGAAATTGATTTTGAAAGAAATTTTTCAATTGTTCTATTGGATTTTTATTTTCTAATTCAATAGAATGTTGATCCATATTTAATGCTAAATAATTCAGCATACATACAATTATCTCTTCCTTGCTTGTAAAATGACGATAGAGTGCACTTTCTGAAAAATTCATTTCTTGTGCTAATTTTTTAGTAGTCAAACCATTGATTCCTTTTTCAGTAAGGATTTTACCAGCAGCTTCAATAATTTCCAATTGACGTTTTGAAATATCAGTTGACATATATTTTAATGTTAGTGAGTATTCACTTACAAATTTATTATTTTAATTTATTAATTCAATTATTTTCCTTTTTTTTGGTGAATAAAGATTATTCATCTCTTTATTAGATTCTTATTATCCTCTTAAATGTTAATAAAATTGGAATATTACTTCTAATTTTAGAGATACTTAAAATCCATTTAATGAAATTTGACCAAGACTTCAAGGATGTCATAGCACGTTTACCGAGCAAAGAAAAAGACAAGTTACTTTTGCGCTTGTTGAAAAAGGATATTTCGCTTGTAAATCAGTTGTATTTTCAGTTAGTTGAAACACGTTCGGTAGAGGAATTACGTACAAATATAGAACATGAGATTTTGTTAGTAGTACAGGAAAGATTTGATTACTTTCATTCACCAGGGGTTTTAATGATGTACTTGCGTGATATGAGTGGAATGATTAATCAACATGTGAGTGCTACGAAAGATAAATATGGTGATCCGTATTTGAATTTGATTATGTTGACGAAGTCTCTAGATAAAAATCGTGTACATCTGATAGTATGTTCAAAAAATGAAGCATTCAAATTCAACACCTATGTTGTTGCGCGCATTTTTAAGATTTTAACACAAGTCAAAGGCTTACACGAAGATCTACAATTTGATTTTCAGGAGTTATTTGAAAATTTGGTGAATGAAATGATAAAAATTCCTACTTTGATGGATGCAACTATTTATCATGGTTTGGATATGAATTGGCTCAATTATCGGGAGATACCTGATACTATTGTTGCGATTCAAAAAGACCTAAGACAACGAGGATATTTAAAATGAGTATGGAACAAGAAAACAAACATTGGAACTGGAATAATTCTTATTTAACTGTTAACCAACAATTATATTCCAAAGTAGTACCATCGTACGTAGAGTTGCCTTGCTTATTATTGTATAACAAAAACTTGGCTGATGATCTAGGTTTACCTAGTGAACTTTCTTCTGATGCTATTTCAGCCTTGGCTGGTAATTGTGTACTAGAAGGTTCTGAACCACTTGCGCAAGCGTATGCAGGACATCAATTTGGCCATTTTAATATACTTGGGGATGGCAGAGCTATTTTGTTAGGCGAACATGTAACACCATCTGGAAAACGTTTTGACATCCAATTAAAAGGTGCTGGACGTACGCCTTATTCGCGTAATGGCGATGGTCGTGCTACCACGAGTGCTATGTTACGTGAGTATTTGATCAGTGAAGCAATGCATGGCTTGAGAATCCCAACTACGCGCAGTTTGGCAGTTGTTGGAACAGGCGATGAAGTGTATCGCGAATATGTAAGTGAGGGGGCTGTGTTGACGCGTATTGCTGCGAGTCACATTCGTGTGGGGACATTTCAATATGCTGCAAAGTATTTACCGAAAGAAGAATTACGTGCATTTTGTACTTATGTAATCGAACGTCATTATCCGGAAGTTGCAGAGGAAGAAAATCCTCCGTTAGCATTTTTGAGAAAAGTGCAGGACAAACAAATCGATTTGATTGTAGATTGGATGCGTGTAGGTTTTATCCATGGGGTCATGAATACCGACAATATGAGTATACCTGGGGAAACGATTGATTATGGTCCGTGTGCGTTTATGAATGGGTATGATCCTGCGACTGTTTTTAGTTCGATAGACCGTAATAGTCGTTATGCTTACGGCAATCAACCGACGATAGCACAGTGGAACATTGCGTGTTTGGCAAGTGCGTTGATTCCGATAATTCATGATGATCAGGAAGAGGCGGTTACATTGTGTCAAGAAGTCATTAATGACTTTCCAATAGCATACGAAAAACGTTGGTCGAAAATGATGTGTTCCAAGTTGGGGATTTTGGTGGAAAAGGAGGGAGATGCGGGGTTGATAAAAGACTTACTGCAGTGGATGGAAGCAAACAAAGCGGATTTTACGAATACGTTTTTGCAGTTAACGAATACGAAGGAAGAACACCTAACTATTTATGCACAAGCAGATTTTCAAGCTTGGTTTGTGCGCTGGGAGGAACGCGTTTCAATGTATGCTTGGGAGGAAGTTTGTAGTTTGTTGAACAGGTTTAATCCCAAGTTCATTCCACGAAATCATTTGGTAGAAGAGACTTTGCATCAGGCGGCGAATTTAAATGATTATGGTTTGTTCAATCGTTTGTTGGAAGTGTTACAAGTGCCGTATGAAACACAGAAAGGATATGAAGATTTTCAAGAACCACCATTGGAAGGGGATGGGGATTATAGAACGTATTGTGGTACGTGATGGTGTTTTCTTTTTTATTCAATGAATTAATATAAAAGTGTTAAGTTTTGTATTGTTACTTTTTTCCGAAGCAAAAAAAGTAACCAAAAATGCTTTTTCGAAACTTTCCTAAGGTCCATTTTAGTTCCTCTTCGCTCCACTAAAACCACTCAAACAATTGCTTCGTGCTAATTTTTATCCTGACGTCAAAAAATGCACATCCGCATTGTTTTCCTTTGTACTGAGAAAGTTTCGTGTCAAAACCGCATTTAATGGTTCTGTAAAATGATAAACTTTCAAACGTTAATGGAGGTACTAAACTATAGGTTTATTTTAGTCTTTACTTAATAGTATACCTCACACCAATAAATGTCCTAATCCCTTGTGTTGGGGCATAGATGTAGGTTGGGTCGAAGGTGAGTCCGTATGGGTTTTCAGCAGTTACTAGTACTTTTCCTTGTGAATCAAGTTTCACGTTTTTATCGAATGGGTCGTTGGTGCGCGCGATGATGAATGGATTTTTTTCTTTGAAAGGTGTCCAGTCTAGAAGGTTTTTTACACCACCGTAGATTTCGAAGTTTTTAAATCCGTTGTAAGTAAATTGAATGTTTTGGATGCTCCACCATGGGGAAACGGAACTACGCGGATCTAGTTCGCTGAGTGTTGGTAGACGCATGGGACTATACACATTCCCTGTATAGTCGATTGAAAGATTTGCTTTTTTTAGTTTGTAGGAAACAGCCCACACCCCTGTGAATTTCTCAGTAAGTATTTGTTGTTTGGTGATATCATTTTCTGTTAAGGTATTTTCCATTAGCGTACCACCAGCGATTATTTTGATTCCTTGTATTAGATTCAGTTCTACATTTAGGCTCAATCCTTTACTAACAGCGTGTCCGTTTAAATTGTCATAGCTTATTTTGTTTGGATTGGAATCAAAATCTCCGACGATACGGTTGTTGAAATAGGTGTAAAATGCGGTAGCATCGAGGTTGATTGTAGTTCCTTTTTCCAACGTAATTTTATGGATATAGTTGATGTTTGTGTTGTAGGATTTTTCGGGGAGTAATTCGTTTTTAATTTCTACGGTACGAGCACCAGTTAGTGCTGCGTGGTCTTCGGTGAATAGGTTGACTACTCTAAATCCAGTTCCGGCGTTAATTCGCAGACTTTTGTTTTCCTTTATTGCCCATTTATATGCGATGCGAGGAGTGAAAATATTTCCGTGATAGGAGTTGTAATCGTAACGAAATCCGAGTAAAAGTTTGTTTTTATCATTAATGGCAAGTTCATCTTGCATAAAAATTCCAGGTAACCACGTTTTTTGCGAGATTGTTTTAGGGTTTAATGAATCTGTATTTTGTGTAGCAGGTGTATTATCATCGTAGTAGGTATAGCGGAGGGCAGTACCAAGGAGAAAGTCTTGTTTCCCTATTTTTTTATCCCAAGTTAGTTGAGTGAATCCGATTTGTTGGTTAGCAATGTAGGAGGTTGTACCATACCGAGAATCTTGTGCATGGCTGTTGTAGGAAAAAGCGAGCATTATTTTCTCTTTTGTAGGTATTTGATAATTTCCAAGGATTTCGTAGCGCGATGTGTAGATACTTTCTCCGTAGATACTATCTCCACCTCTGAATTTTTTTTCCCATCGAACATCTCCTCCGTTTCGGTCTTCATACATAAAACGACCAGCTAGATTGAAGACGCGATTTTCCTTTCTGTTAAAATTCCACTTTTGGAATACCGAAATACGGTCTTGAAGTGTCATATCGGTAAAGTTATCCTTGTTTTTATCTATTTTTTGTTGGAAATTGAAGTAGTTTACTCCAGTAAGTATTTCCGCTTTTTCTTTGATTTTCAATTTTAGTCCTAGGTCTGTATTGACTTCGCCCCAGCTAGTAGTAAAAACATCCGTACTAAAACGGGGAGTGTTTTGCGCTTTTTTAGTGATGATGTTGATCAATCCTCCGACTGCTTCACTACCATAAAGGGAAGAGGCAGGTCCTTTGACGATTTCGATGCGATCGACTAGCGAGTTGGGGATGCCTGAAAGTCCATACACTGTGGATAAACTACTAACGATTGGCATCCCATCAATGAGTACCATCGTGTATGGACCTTCCAATCCGTTGATGTGGATGTCCCCCGTATTGCAAACTGCACAGTTGAGTTGAGGCCGAATCCCATTGACATTTTGGAGTGCTTCGTAAATGTTTGCCGTAGGATTTTTCTTAAAGTAAGTTTGGGAATACACTTCCACAGGGACAGGACTTTCGGAACGAGTTATTTCTTTCATGGTTCCAGAAATGACTACTTGTTCTAATTCTTTGGCATTGGAGAAAAGTTCTAGGGTAATGTGAAGCGTGTCATTATTTTTTAGCGTAATTGTTTTTTCATTTTTGTGGTGGTCGAGGGAGAGCACTCTGATTTTATACGTTGCGTGTGGAATCTTTTCGAGTATAAATTTACCTACAGAATCTGTAATGGTGGAGTACGAAGTACCAACAAGAACCACACTAAGCTTCTGGGGTGGCTTGTTATCAGCAATTACTATCCCTGTAATTACTCCTTGTTGTGCATATATAAAAAATGAAAAACAGGTTAAAAATAGGGTGATAATTTGGTGTGATTTGAACATATACAAGATGTTTTGGTGATAGTTAGACGGACAAATATAATTAAGTTAGACTAATCTAACAATTTTAGTTTGATTATTTGTTCTATCTTTGTTTGTAAGCACTAACAACTACATGTTTATGATTTCATTTACGGAGGAAAATTATTTGAAAGCCTTGTTACGCATTTCGTTTGACAGTGGCGAAACAGGTGTAGGAACGAATGAATTAGCCTCACACTTGGGGGTAAAACCTGCAACAGCGAACGACATGTTGAAGCGTTTACGCGACAAAGCCTTGGTTGATTTCGAAAAGTACAAGAAGATTACCTTAACACGAGAGGGGAAGAATATTGCCACGGAAGTGATACGTAAGCACCGGCTTTGGGAGACCTTTTTGTATGAGAAGTTAGAGTTTAGTTGGGATGAGGTACATGATGTTGCAGAGCAATTGGAACATATCCAGTCGTCTAAATTGATTGATAAATTGGAGAAATTTTTAGATTACCCAGCCTTTGATCCGCACGGAGATCCGATACCATCCAAAGGTGGTGAATTGACCAAGCAATTTCGTAAGACATTGTTAGACATTCCAGTCGGTCAGCTTTGCAAGATGGTAGCAGTGAAGGATAATTCTTCTGCTTTTTTACAATATGTAGTGAAAGTAGGTTTAGGAATTAATAATGAAATATACGTTCAATCGCGTCAGGAATACGATGCCTTGATGGTAATTGAGGTGAATGGAGTAGCATCCAGTGTAAGCGAAAAGTTTGCCGAGAATATTTATGTGGTGTAGGCTTTTTAATAAAACTTATTCATCAAGACGTAATCAATATTACCAGTTTGGGAATGGCAACTGATACACGATGTACCTTTTTTTGAAGCTGAAACAGCGACATTTCCGTCAGGTCTTAAATACCCCCACACCCAACCTTTGGCATCGGCGTCTACATTTTTACTGTCTTTATAAAGAATTGCGTATAGATCAAGTGTTTGGGCGTCTTTGTAGAGTTCTTTAACGATTAAAGAACCTTCTGGGAAATTTGCATCAGGCACAATTCTTCCATTGCTGGTGAGTTTTGTTGCTGCTATCGCATTGAATCTTGTTTTAAAGAATGCTTGTCCGTGACCACTACCACTGCTTTTTTTATAAAGCGAATCTGCTTTTTCAAACCACGTAAAATCTACTACGGATTTCGCCTTTTCAAATAACAATTGGTCGGAAGTTTTAGTTTCAGTTGTTACAACAGGCGTAATCGTTTCTTTTTCTTTGGTGCACCTAAGCACGATCATCATGCAAAAAAGCGTTAGGAAAGTTTTGAATAGTGTATTTTTCATGTGTATTCTTTTGTAAAAGAGGATTATAAACGATTTCTAGAGTGATTATTACAACCTTTTATATTCGTTGAATTACAGATTCATAAAAAAGTATATGATCTGCAACTAAAGTTACACTTTTCAAATGTAAACTAATGTAGCTTTGTGAAAATTGTAATTTATGTCTGAAAAAGCACATTGGGAAAATGTATACGAAACAAAAACACCCGAACAAGTAAGTTGGACTCAAGCAGTGCCGAGTACTTCTTTACGATTAATTCAGGAAACGGGTATCGCGAAAGATGCAGCAATTATCGATATTGGTGGAGGGGATAGTCATTTGGTGGATCATCTACTGAAAGCAGGGTATACCAATATTACCGTATTAGATATTTCCGCAAAAGCGCTAGAACGTGCTAAAATACGTTTGGGAGAAAAGGCGAAATTGGTGACTTGGATTGTATCCGATATGAATGAATTTGTTCCGAATCAACACTATGCAGTTTGGCATGACCGCGCTGTTTTTCATTTTGTTACGAATACGGATGCCATTCAAAACTACGTTCACCGAGTTGCGAATCATGTTAGCGGATACTTTATCGTTGGTACTTTCTCCGAAAATGGTCCTTTGAAATGTAGTGGTTTGGAAATCAAGCAATACAATGAAACTAGTTTTCAGCAGTTATTTGGTGCTTATTTGGATAAGATGGGATGTTTTACGGAAGATCATGTTACGCCATTTGATACGGTGCAAAATTTTATTTTTTGTACGTTTAAAAGAAGGTATTCATGTTGTTGATTTTCCTTTCATTTATCCTTGTTTTCATAAAATCATTTTTAAGGGCGATTAAAGTTAATTACAAAAATCAAGTCTATCTTCTTTCTATAACGCTAAACAACTTGTAAACTAGCAGGTTTATCGCTGATAGTGCACTTTTATCGGACAAAAGTGATAAAATTATAATATTTCTTTTTCTAATGTAACTTTTGTTACACACCCTTTTTTATTTCTTAGCCAATTTTGTATAAATCTTTTATATGGAATTGTTTGGTTATTTTGCAGCTATCATTATAGGTGTAACTTTAGGATTAATAGGTGGCGGAGGAAGTATATTAACAGTTCCGGTGTTGGTATACTTATTTAAACTAGACGCTGTAATAGCGACATCCTATTCTTTATTTATTGTTGGTTTTACAAGCGGAATAGGTTCGTTAACATACTTCAAAAAGGGGTTAGTAAATATTCAAACTGCTTTCGTTTTTGGTATTCCCTCCATTATTTCCGTTTTCGCAACAAGGAAATATATCATTCCTATGATTCCAGAGGAAGTGGTATCATTTGGTTCTTTTGTAGTTACAAAAAGCATATTTCTGATGCTCATTTTTGCATTGTTAATGATAGCTGCTTCTTACTCAATGATTAAAAAGTCGAAGTCATTAAATTCTGATTCTGTTGAAAAACAAGAATTTAATTACCCATTGATAATAGTAGAGGGAACAGTTGTAGGTATGTTGACCGGCTTGGTGGGTGCAGGGGGTGGATTTTTAATCATTCCTGCTTTGGTAGTATTGAGTAAACTTCCTATGAAAGAAGCAATAGGAACATCATTAGTTATAATTGCTGCAAAATCATTGATTGGATTTTTTGGAGAAGGAAATCTAATGCAGGTTGATTGGAGTTTTATAGCGATTATTTCATCTTTCGCATTGATAGGAATATTTATCGGTATAGCACTCTCCAAAAGGATAGATGGTAATAAGTTGAAGCCTGCTTTTGGTTGGTTTGTATTGGTAATGGGAATTTATATTATAATCAAAGAAACACTAATTAATTAAAATAAAATGGAAATAGAACAAATTTATACTGGGTGTTTAGCGCAAGGTGCTTACTACATTGTTAGTAATGGTGAGGCAGCTATTATTGATCCGTTGAGAGAAACTCAGCCTTATCTTGATAGATTAAGTCGTGCTGGTGTAAAACTTAAATACATTTTTGAAACCCATTTTCATGCAGATTTTGTTTCTGGTCATTTGGATTTGAGTAAGCAGACAGGAGCGGAAATAATTTATGGGCCGAATGCAAAATGTGATTTTGAGGCACGTATCGCAATGGATGAAGAGGTTTTTACCTTGGGTAATATACAAATTAAAGTTTTACATACACCTGGACATACATTGGAGAGTTCTTGTTTCTTGTTATTGGATGAAAACGGAAAAGAGAATGCACTTTTTTCTGGTGACACTTTATTTTTGGGGGATGTTGGAAGACCTGATTTGGCTCAAAAAGCAGCGGATATGACACAGGAAGCGTTAGCAGGTATGCTGTATGATAGTTTGATGACTAAAATTATGCCTTTATCGGATGAGGTGATCGTTTACCCAGGTCACGGTGCAGGTAGTGCTTGTGGGAAAAATATGATGAAAGAAACTGTTGATACACTTGGGAATCAGAAGAAAATGAATTATGCTTTAAATCAGTCTTCTAAAGAGGATTTTATAGCAGCAGTAACAGATGGGTTATTGCCTCCACCTGCTTATTTTGGCGCAAATGTTCATCTAAATAAAAAGGGTTACACGTTTTTTGAGGATGTGAAATTGCGAGGCTTGCAGCCCTTAACCGTTTCTAATGTTGAAAAATTGGCTAAGGATGCAATTGTATTAGACACGAGGGATAGCGGTGCTTATGCGGAAGGGCATATCCCAGGTTCGCTCAATATTGGAATAAAAGGTGATTTTGCGCCTTGGGTGGGAGCAATCATTGGCGATGTGAATCAATCAATAGTGTTGGTAACAGATCCAGGATTAGAGGAAGAGGTGATTACACGTTTGAGTAGAGTTGGTTTTGATTCAATTTTAGGGTATTTGTCAGGTGGAATACAAGCATGGGAACAAGCAGGACATACGCTGGCTGTCGTGAATCGTATTACTGCACATACATTTGCAACACAATTAAAAAACAGTATTTCTAAGGTTGTGGATGTAAGAAAGGAAACAGAGTACGCAGCCGAACACGTTGCTGATGCATACAGTAAACCTTTGTCTGCTATATATACTTGGATTTCAGATATTAATAATGATGAACATTTTTATCTGCATTGTGCGGGTGGCTATCGTAGCATGATTGCTGCAAGTATATTACAATCCAAAGGGATTACGAATTTTTCTGAAGTTGCTGGTGGGTATAATGCAATAGCAAAAGAGGATGTGGCAACAACTGATTTTATTTGTCAGAGTAAAGTATTAAAGGCATAATAATGGAAACTATTAAAATACTTATTCCGACGGATTTTTCGGTACAAGCTGATTTTGCATTTTCGTTGGTACAGAATTTAAGTAGTACCCTGCCAATGGAAATTCATTTTCTACATATTTTGAACGTTCCGGAAAGCGTTGTACTCAAAGAAAATCAACTGATAGATTTTTGTGGTGAGTTGGATATTAAGTTTATGGATAATCTTCGAATTATTGCTGCGCGTAAATTAGCAATGTTAGAAGAAGCTCATCAAGGAGTAAAAACACATTTGATATTAGGAAAAACAACCCAATCCATTATCGATTTTGCTGAAAAACAGAAGTTTGATTTGATTGTGATGGGAACCAAAGGAGCAACCGGGATTAGAGAAAAATTGGCAGGGTCAGAAACACAGCATATTGCTCGAAAATCCCCGATACCAGTTTTATCGCTTATGTGTGATCGTTCGGAATTAAAAATAAAAAACATTTTATTTGTTCATAATTTTGAAGACACTGCTAAGCAGGACCTAGGTATTTTACAGACTTTATTGACTAAGTTTCAGCCAACCTTACATTTTCTTCAAATTACAAAGGGAAAAAGCGAAGCAGAACTCAATCGGATTGAAAATAATATGTACGATTTTTCACGGGCAAATGCTTTACCCAATTTTGAAGCACATATTATTCAGGATAAAGATGTAGAACAGGGTGTTATCCATTTTAATCAAATGCATGAAATTGATTTAGTATGCATGGGAACACACGGGAAGGGGAGTATTTTTCATGCAAGTGTTACGGAAAAGCTCATCAATCATTTATATAAACCTATGATTTCATTTATTATTAAGTAACTATGTTAGATTTTATTTTAGGCCCTTGGTCATGGTGGTTTTCAGGCATAATCATTTCATCTGTTATGTTTATTCTTTTGTTTTTTGGAAAGGCTTTTGGGGTCTCTTCCAATTTGCGTACGATGTGTTCCATTGCTGGTGCAGGAAAGCGCGTTCCTTTTTTTGATTTTGATTGGAAATCACAAGTATGGAACTTAGTGTTTTTAGGAGGTGCAATTATCGGAGGATTTATTGCTAAGCATTTTTTGAGTAACGATGATACGGTTCAAATCTCCGTAAATACAATAGCAGATTTAAAGAAACTAGGTTTTCAACAGCCTACTGGGATGCAGCCAATGGAACTTTTTAGTTTTGAAAATATATTTTCTTTAAAAGGCTTTTTGATTCTTGCTTTGGGCGGTTTTTTTGTTGGATTTGGCGCTAGATATGCGGGAGGTTGTACTTCTGGTCATGCTATAAGTGGTATATCTAATCTTCAATTGCCATCGTTAATTTCAGTGGTTGGATTTTTTATTGGCGGATTGATTATGACTCACGTAATTTTTCCTTTACTATTTTAATTTTTTGAGATGAAGTTTATAAAATTTTTGATAACAGGAATGTTGTTTGGTATAGTGATGGCAAAGTCAGAAGCGATCTCTTGGTACCGTATTCAAGAAATGTTTCGTTTCCAATCCATCCATATGTATGGTATTATTGGAACGGCTGTGATGCTTGGTGTATTAGGTGTTTTCATCATAAAAAGATTAAATATGAAAGATATCTTTGGTAATCCAATTGTAATTGCACCCAAAGAAAAGGGATTTTGGCGTTATGTATTTGGTGGTATTATTTTTGGATTTGGCTGGGCTCTAAGTGGTGCTTGTCCTGGACCTATGTTTGTTAATATTGGTTATGGTTTCGGTGGATTTATAATCATTATGTTTTTCGGTACAGTAGGAACATATACATATGGCGTAATCAAAGATAAATTACCTCACTAATCTATTTTGAATGAAAGCCCTTTGCTTACTTCTAAGTTTCATTTTTGTTTCTTTACTATCAGTTTCACAAGAAGTAGGTCTTTCTGATACGAATCGAGTTTTAAAAAATGATACAACAACATTTTATAGCGCATTTAAATATGGTAAAATAAATACACATTTTCGTTCTTTCTTTATGAGTACGATTAATGCAGGTAATTTGTCAGATTATGTTGCTCAGGCTGTTGGTGGAGGCGTTCGTTTTGAGTCACTTACGTATAAAAACTTTCAATTTGGTGTTGGAGGTTTTTATTTTTTTAATCTAGGTTCTTCAAACTTGACTCAATTAGACCCCGCAACAAATCAATCTAATCGATATGAAATAGGCTTGTTTGATGTGGAAGATCCAAGCAACAAGAAAGATTTATATCGCTTGGAAGAACTGTATTTGAATTATCATTTTAAGCAAGGTAAGGTCCGTTTTGGAAAGCAATTCGTGCATACACCATTCATTAATTTACAAGATGGAAGGATGCGACCTACCGGTGTAGAGGGGCTGTGGATGGATTTTACGAGTCGTAAATTCACTTTTGAAGGAGGTTATTTATATAAAATTTCACCGCGAGGAACAACTTCATGGTATTCAGTAGGAGAGTCAATCGGTATTTATCCGATGGGAAACACAGAACTAGGTTTAAAGTCGAATTATGCCTCTAATATTCATAGCGATGGTATTGCCGTATTTGGAGTAACAAATAAGACTAATAAGCATTTCCATATTAATGCGTGGAATTATCTTGTATTGAATGTGATGAATTTAGTATTTGTACAGAATGACTATTTTCTAAATGTAAAAGATACGCTCAAGCAGTATACATTTTCATCACAATTAGCTTTTGAAAATGCACACAATCAGGGAGGAAATACAGACTCAAAATTAAGTTATATGAGTAAAGGAAGTAAAGCATTTAGTTTTGGTTTTCGATTGCAACGTGTAACACGGAATTGGACAACATCCATTAATTATAATCACATAGTGAATGAACATCGGTTTGTATTTCCCAGAGAATGGGGAAGAGAGCCGTTTTTTACTTTTCAACCAAGGGAGCGAAATGAAGGTACTGCAAATTCCCATGCTTTTTTAATTAAAACGGAACATACCTTTCCGAAAAGGCAATTTATTTTTGCTTCAGGTCTTGGTTTTTATAAAATGCCTAGTGTATTGGATAGTTATCGTAATAAATATGGTTTACCTTCTTATTTTCAATGCAATATAGACCTAAAATATAAATGTAATACTATTTTAAAAGGTTTGGATATCAACTTGTTAATGGTGGCAAAGTTGTTAAATGGATCCACATTCGGGAATTTAAAGTATGAAATTAATAAGGTTAACATGTTCAATGTTAATTTGGTTTTGAACTATCATTTTTAGTATAAAATAATTTTATTCTACTAACCAATCTATTTATTTTGGATGATTTCGGTTTCGTCGTTTATAGTTGTTGTTAAACTTATTTACGTTCACCAATTTTCCATTGTACCGTCACATAGAAATTACGTCCATCCGAAGGTAAAATACCTGGACCAGGATAAGCTGTTGCTCTTCGTGTGAAATAGGATGTGTTTAAGAGGTTGTTAATACCTCCTTCGAGTGTAATCCATTTCTTGAAATTGTATTTTGCTGACATGTCCATGACAAAATATTCTGGAACTAGTCCAATTACAGCATCGCCACTTGGTTCTACGGAATTTGAAGCATCGGAGAATTGTGCGGCATTGTACGAGCCTTGGATGGTTGCCCCCCAGCGGTCGTGTTTAATTTTTACCCCTGTCTTCAGAATAATTGGGCTAACGTATTCCAACTGTTTTCCGATAAAGTTTGTTTCTTTTGAAGATACATATTGAGCATGGATGTAAGAGAAATTGACATAGAACGATGAATTGTATTTAGAACTATCGTTGATTGCTTTTATAAAATCAAATTCCACCAAACATTCTACACCAACATTACGCGCATTTCCAATATTTGTACGAATTTTTTTGATGCTACCAGCAAGTGGTGTTATTCCTATTTTATCGCCATAATACAGGTGAAAAGCCGCTACATCGACATATAAAAAGCGTTTGATAAATCCACGAAAACCGATTTCAGCGGTGGACCCATACTCGTCACGCATGGCGCTGTCAATCAATAAGTTTGGGTTTGTAACGCGAATATCGCTAAAATTGACTGCACGGTAATTCATACAGAAATTTCCATACAGATTTGTTTGTTTACTTGTTTTGTAGGAAAGTCCAAATCCACCCAGCGGTACAGAGCGCGTCAAGGAATTGCTCGACTCCAATTTTTGAATTGCGAGTGTATCTTGGGTTAAGTTATGGATGTTGTACACTTTGTAATAGCCAGAGGAAGCACTGGTGATATGTTCGTAGCGAAATCCTACATTGAAGGATGTGCGCGGACCTAAAAACCAAATGTGCTCGGTAAATAAGGAAAGGTTATTCGATGGAAATAAATAGTTTGAATTTTCTAATTCGTTGCTCGATGTAAAACGAAAATTTGCTGAGCTGCCACCTGGTGCATTTCCTTGTAAAGCAGAAGTTTGACCGATATAATATCTTCCGCCCACCAAAGAAGCACCTTTGATTGTTTTTTCTTTCAGGGTTAATTCATATTTTTTCAAGATACGCACTTCCGTACCTGTATTTTTAAAATCTCCATAAATGAGTTGTCTTTCATTACCGGGATCTTGTTGATTTATTTTACCCAAGAAACCTAGCGATTCGCGGGAAGATAGAATTCCGAAAGTACGAATGTTCAGTAATACATCTGGTTTAATTTCCAAGTTGTAATGTAAGGCAAGAAGGTTCCAGTTTACCTTAAACCAGTTTCTATCGCGCACACTTTGGATGGGGTTTTCATAAAATTGTTTGTCGGTCAAACCACCAGGCTGTTGCGCATTGTAACTCATATTTGTGTATTCTAAACGAATGGATTGTTTATCGCTAAAACGATAGCCTAATTGTGCAAAATATTGGTGTTGATTAAACGGACTATTTTCTCGGTAACCAGTACCTTCTTTATATTGGTAATAGGTTTGGTATTCGAATTTATTTTTTGTCCCACTAAAGCGTAAAAATCCTGCCTTGTATCCAAAGTTACCAACGGTGGCACGCGAGGTAAATTCAAAAGGAGAATTTTTTGCTGGTTCCTTGATAATGAAGTTCATCAATCCCCCGAATTGTGTTCCATATTGTAAAGAAGCAGAACCACGAATAATTTCAATAGCAGAAAGCGCTTCCAAGGGTGGGGTGTAGTAAGATTCCGGATATCCTAAAGCATCCGCACTGATGTCGTACCCATTTTGGCGCGTATTGAAGTTTGCAGTTCGATTTGGACTTAAACCTCTTCCTCCAACTCCCATTTGAATACCCGCACCATCGCTTTCCCAGATGTTAAGACCAGGAACTTTCGCGAATAATTCACGTGGGTTTGCACTCGATTTGGCGCCACCTTGACCTTCTGTTTGAATAAGGGTACTGGTTCCTGTGGTGATTTGCACTCCTTTGACAGGAGGTAGGTAGCCGATATCAAAATTTTCAAAGCGATTTTTGATTACTACGGCTTCTTGTATCTCTTTTGCGTTTGCTAGTAAGGTGCAGTGTATGAATTTTTTTGTTAGCTTGGAAAGCAAAATTAGTTGCGTTTCGAAGCCTATATAGGAAATTATAACGGTATCGGAAGTAGGATTTTTTAATTCAAATCGACCATTCCAATCGCTGGCAATTAATAGCTTGCCACAACTTACTTTAGCACCGATGATTGCTTCTTTATTTTCATTTTCCACATACCCGTGAAACCCTTGTGCCTGCACAAAAAGGGTCATAGATAGTAAAAATAAAAAGGTAAGAATCTTCATAGTTTGGCAGTAAATGGCTCCAACCATTTGTGGGGCGCAAATGTATATTTTTTTTCCTGTAAATCGTGTTTTTTAGATAGAAATAGTTGGGAGTTTCTACCGTTTAAACTGACATAAATTTCAGCGTGAATGCTTGGTTTGTGCATTCGGAAAGGACCTTGTATGGTTTGGAAAAGACTATCCTCGAATTGTGTATACAAATAATCTGCGTATTGCTTAATCATGTCTGGTTGGGTGGCCATTTGATCGATTTGTCCAACGGTCAGGAAATCTTCGTTGCGCACTTGTATTTCGCGTTTCGAATTTTTGTCCCTTACATAAAATGTTGCAAACCCTTCTTTATGCATCAGCATCACACGCCAAGAAAAACGCATGCCTTCTTCGTGCCAAAACAAGGTTTGAGAATGGTTGAAAAAACAACGTATCGGAAGAAATAATTGAAGAATTACATATACCAAGACAAACGATGTGATAATTTTATTAGTTTGATAATGAGAAGGTAATACGTTTTTATCTTTTTCCCAACGAAACCAAGTAGCAACTTTGGACAACCATTTTTCGTGAAAAGTAGCAGGAAAGAAAATGAGCGTGGAGAAAATCATTACCCATGGGAATACACCAATTGGAAACAATAACCACGTAACGATATGAAATACAACGACAAAGAAATAGGCGTAAGGGCGCGTTTTATTTCCTAAAAGAAAAAATGGGATGGTAAGGTCGTAGATACAGCCAAACCAACTAAATGCAAATGCTAACCAACTGGTAGCGAAGTAATCTCCAACGATAGGTAGGTCGCGGTAGGCTTGCAGCCAAATTGCTAAAGGTTGCGCGTGGAGTAACCAATCTGGATGGATTTTAGCTACGCCTGCAAAAAAGTATACCACTGCTAATTGCAGTTGTACTATACGGATGCTCCATTGAGGTACTACCGTTTTTTGGATGGTAGAATTTCGTTTGCTATCCCAAGACAAATAGGCATTTGCAGGAACCAAACATAGCAGAAATAAAACTAAACTCACAAAATAGTAGTGGTTTAAGTAGTTTGTTTTATCTAATACTTCGATATAGGTAAAACTGACAAAAGCAAGGATAGTACTTATACGATAAAATGCGCCAAATAGTATCCCAATAGCTCCAATAAGTAGTAGGATAAAAGGAAGATACATCAAGTTTCCTGGTAAGGGTGAAATCCCTTCGATGAATCCAAAGTAGAATTTTGGTTGTATGTAGAGTTGGTGTACCCACCCATTAAACAAAAATCGCAGTGTTCCAATTACCATCAACAATCCAAAGATAATTCGAAATCCAATTAAGGGTAGGATCGACGTTTCTTTGAAGAGATATTTTTTCATTGATTTAATTTTTCATTTTGTGCGTTTATTAAAATTAGATTTTTTGAGGCAGACAAAAAATTAATTCCGCAGTTTACATACGTAAATGAGGAAGTTAATTTTGCAGTCGAACGAAGAAAAAGCAATTTTAATAACTCACTAACTAATCTCCGTCGTTGTCTGAGTAGGTGATTAAAATCCCAAATGCACTCACCATGTCCGTTTTTAATGCAATCGTATTGAAGTGAATTGCATTGTATAAATCGATCATTTTCTGCGTATCTGTATTTAATGCCGTTTCCAAATTATTCGGTAATGCATCGATTTGAGTTAAGAAAATTCCCCAATTTTTTTCTAGGGTAGTTGCTGTGGTTGTTTTCGCTAAAGCTAGTAAATAGTCGTGCATGCTTTTTCCATCTTTCCCATTACTACCTTTACCTAAGTATACTTGTTGTAATGCAAGAATATTCGCACGTAATAATTCTTTTCCTATGCCGGATTTTCTGGCTTCTAGATATGCTGGGTTTTTAACATTTAGCGTATTTGCACCAAGTGGATATCCAAGTTTGGTCCATTTTAAAATTTCATAGTCGCGGATATAGTTATTTATAAGTAAAGAGAATGGGCTAGTTGAAGCATTGCTAGAACCATCTACAAAAGTTGTACGGTATGTGTTCCAGCTTGTAACGGTTTTATCTACCTCATTTTTCATTTTTTGTGTTAGCTCAACTAGGTACTTTTTGCGGGCTGCGCTAGTAGAAAACGTTTCATACGCTCCATTACTAAACAAAAGATAATCGAGGGCAGGAAAACCAATGGCGTCGTAGTTGGAGATTGCGCTTAGGTTATAGGTTCCTGTTTTAATATTTGTTTCGATTGCTAGACTATCCGTTGGGAACGTACCCATACTCATGGCAAGATTTTGTTCCATTCCAGGACCAAAGTCAAACATTTTTACGTATTGAAAACGAACATATGCACGTTTCCATTGTGCTTTTAAACTATCGAATGTACTTTGATCCGTTAATTGCTCAAAATTGTTAGCAGAGTTAGCTAAGGTTGCAACATCGCTTTGTAATTTCGTATATTCTGGTAGAATATAGTTATCCGCGACTTGTTGCAATAACTCTGTTTTCTTAAATGTATCTTCTTGCTTGGCTGATTTTTTAGCTTTACAAGCAATAAAAGTCAAAACGATTCCTAGAATCCAAAAGTACTTCATAGTTATTTAGTTTACGAAAGTCCCGTAAATGTCGCTTTCCATTACTCAATACAAAATTAATTATTTTGTTGCGTCAATTGCTTGTTCTACCGTAAATCCAAAGCGGGTAGCAATGTTGGTAGCAATTGGAATTAAGGCAGTATTTAGGTAATTGATATCGTAAAATCCATTTGTACCTTTCACTAAATCCGCTAACATACCATCTACTTCTTCTTTCGAGAAATAAGGCGCTTTTGTTGTTGGATTTTGCGTGAAACGTAGACACCAAATGAAACCATATGCTTCCGACAATGCGTGGAATGCTGCTTTTCCGTTAGCAGTTCCTAATTTCGTTTTTCCTTCGTTTAGGTAAAACACAGCACGTACAGCAGGAACTTTAGATAATTCAGCGCGGATAATTGCTACTTGTGCATCCCGTGTTGTATAATCTGCTTTTGTAATTGCTACTCTACCTTGGATGAATGCTTTTAGAATCGCGTCTTTTGTCGTGTTAAAGTTGGGATCCGCATTTACTTGGTTGATGTAGGATGACCAAAATTTGTAGACCGCTGGATTTGCTGTAAGGTTATCATTTCCATAGATGTAACCGTATGCTTCATCCCAGGCATGTTCCATGGTAGTGTATGTATTTCCAGCTTCTAGAACTTTATTAGTGTTGTTCGCTACGTTTGAACCAGCGTCAAGTTTATTTTTACTTAAGTAGTTATTTAGAATTTGATCCAACAAACAAGCTCCCATCATTCCTTTTGCAAATACCTGTTGAGGTTCTAAGCCATTTGCATTGAAATAACGTTTTTTCGTACCATCCATGTAGTAACCAGCAACACCAGCGCTTGCTTCCGTACTGGCTTTTGTAAGTAATTCAGCATCTTTGAATAAGGTTTTGAAAGTTTCGCGAATGCTTGTTTGTTCGGCGTTTATTCCAGAAAAATAATCTACAGAAGCAGCCGTTTTATCGCTCAGTTTTTTTCCAGAATTATTTAGTGTGGCATCGGAAAATCCATTACCATCATACATAGCCAAAAGTGCAGCTTCACTCACAGGTGTAGTACCACCCATCCAAGTACTCATTTGGTCTAGCATTTCTAAACGTGTTTTTTGTCCACTGAAGTCTACGGTAGAAATATTACTTGCGTTTTTGAATTCGTAACTAGTCGGTGTTGGAGTTTCTTTTTGCTTTTTACAACTGGTAAAAACGAGTGTTGCAATTGTGAGTGCTCCAAGTAGTATTTGTATGTTTTTCATCGTTATTTAGATTGATTTTAAACAAGACAAAAGTACGCGCAAGTAGGTTTTGAGACAATACCACAAAAAAGGTATTTTGGAAAAATTTAGAGAAAAAAAAGAGGCTACTCCGAAAAGTAGCCTCTCGTGCAATGATTTGTTTTTAATTAGTGTTTGATAGAAACTTTGTAATTCTGAATATATTCGTTTAATGCTACTTGCAATACATACATTCCGTCAGTATAAGAATGTACAGGGATATTAATAGTACCATTATTTGTAGAAGAACCACTAGTAACTACTTTACCACTTGCATCTATTAACGTATATTTTACATCTTTTGCATCACTATCTAATTGAACCGTGATATGATCGTGAGCAGGGTTCGGGAAGATTTGTACTTGCGATGCATCTAGTTCATCCACACCAACTTTTGAAATTGCAATACATGCCGTAGTATCAATACAGGATTTAACATTGATAATTGCAGCATAAGTTCCATTTGCACTTGGTGTAAATGTTTGCTTTGTTTCATTGTCTATTACCTTTTTAGTTTCACAGTTAAACCAGCTGTATACTGCATTTTGTTGAGAAACAGATAATGTTTGATTTACGAATTTAATCGAGTCATTGATGGTAGTAATGTTCAATTTCAAGGTAGCAATAGAATCACACCCTACTTTGTTCTTGGTTGTAAAGGTATATTCTCCACTTTGTGTATAGTTTTTACCATTCCAATCGTAGCTACCGCATGCTTCTTTACTTGTAGTAGAATTGCTTGCTTGGTTGATTTTTAATTTCAAGGTAGCAATAGAATCACACCCTACTTTGTTCTTGGTTGAAAAGGTATATTCTCCACTTTGTGTATAGTTTTTACCATTCCAATCGTAGCTACCGCATGCTTCTTTACTTGTTGTAGAAGTGCTAGGTTGATTTACTGTCAATGTAGTAAGGATAGAGGTTTCAGTAATTCCAGTATTACGACTCACTAAACATCTGTAAGACAAACCATTTAATAGTTTACTAGCGTTGCTAATGCTTAATGTAGGAGTCGTTGCACCTAGAAAGTTAGCGTTGTCTACTACATCAGTGTACGAACCATTTTTACCAGCTTGCCAGATGTATTTTGTGGCATGTTTCGCTTCTATAGCTATTGAAACAGTTCCATTCTCACATACTTCGTAATTTGCATTCGGTTGTTTTGTGATTACTACTGCAGAGTCAGCAGTACTAGGATTAAACATCGCTAAGATTTGTCCACCTTCCACGATTTCAACTGTGTTTTTATAGTGCGCTTGGTCTACCAATAAGAACATCCCTTTTCCTAAAATGGATTGTACATCGATGATACCTGAAGATTCTTCGTCTTCTGTTAAGTAGTTAGCACTTCCTGATACAAAACGTGTTTCATCGTGTACCGCAATTTGGGTAATGTTATCTGTTTTCGTATTGTATTCCCAAATTTTAGCTAAATAACTTTGTTTTCCTGGATCTTCTTGCAATAGAATGTGACCAGCATTATCAATCGTTAAGTTATCGATCATTTTTGGACCTTCAGTTCCGTCTAATACTGCAGTGATTGTACCACCTAATTCTGGATTTGCTAAATCCGTAAAATGAAGCTTCCAAAGTCTACTTGGTTTATCGAAAGCATTGGTAGTTGCAAAGTAGAAGTCATTTGGATTGGAAGGATCCCAAGCCCCATCTTCTGGTCTTAAGAAATTTGTAAC
>CALPMT020000024.1 GCA_943324745.2 Chitinophaga pinensis
CAAAGAGTATAATCCACAACTTCAATTAGAGTTCAGTTCTGCTTGAATAAGGGGGGGCTTACTTTTAAAAATCAGGAATCAACGTAGTAAAATCAATACTTCTAGGATGTAAATCGATTAATTTCTATTTTTACCGGACAGTAGTGATTTTAAACTATTTCTTTAACTATTTAATCTCTACTTTTGCATAAAAATGATAGAATGCTTTATTTATTCTTTCTGTATCCTTCTTCTAAGGATCATAAGTATATACTCATTTATTTTTAAAGAAAAAAAAAGGTCGGAATTTCTTCCGACCAATCTTGAGATAAAATAATAAATTATTATTTTTTAGTGTCGTTACCCAATGCTTCGTCTATACGAGTTTCAAAATCTTTAGTTAAATCATCAAATCCATCTAAATAAGTTGAAAGATCAATTTTTGATTTATCAGGAAATACTAATCTTATGCTTGTTTCTGTTGTTTCCTCTTGAGATTGAGAATCAGAAACTTTAGTATAAAATTGTAAATCTGCTATTTTGGCACCAGTTGATGTATAGTATAAACCAGATTTATAATATGAATTTAACTGAGTCATATTATCCTCTAAATTCCCAAGATCTGAAACTTTAGATGCTCCAGCTACGTCTAATTCAGATTTGATAATCAAATCTAATAGTTGGAAATTGGCATTCATCGATTTTACAGACTTCAACGCTTGATCATTAGAACTGTTTTCACCTAATAAAGACTTCACATCATTGGAAGTAAAACTTCCTTTCATTCCCATTCCCATTCCAATCAAAATTTCTCCAGATTTTCTAAAAGAAAATGATTCATTAATTTCACCGCTATTAGCATTCATTGTACTTTCAAAGCTAAATGGGGCCATAATTAACTTTGATTGAACAAATGTTGGCATTCCTTGTGCATCAAACGCACTTTTGAAAATAAATTGTAATAAAACAGTTCCACCAACTGATAATTTCGCATCTACTAAAGAAGGAGCTTTTAAATCATCAGGTAAAATTGTGTTACTTTTATTTTCTTCGTAAGAAATGGAATACATTGCATCATTTCCTCTTCCTTCTTGTGAAGGGAAACGCACAATAATTTGATTACTTGGAGATTTAACAAATTGCTTACCATCCCAAACATATTCTCCCTTAGCATCATTAAAATTAGCTAATGAATTTTCTGATGATGTTCCGCTTTTCAAAGTTTTTTCAACACTTTTTGTTGATCCTGTATTACCAAAATCAGCAACTGCATTTAATAAAGCGATAGGCATAAATGAATCATTATTCATTTCGCTTGAAGAAGTATTATCCTTATTTAATAATGACAATAAATTAATAGATGTTCCAACAGATTCTAATTTGTCTACACCGACCAACTTATCCAACATCAAGTTAGCAGTCTTTTCAATATCTTTTTTACTCTGTTCATCATAAATTCCTGCACTACTAGTAGTGTCAAATTTTGCACCCTCAGAAGAAACCGCTTTTTTACAAGCTGTAAATGCTGTTAATCCAAGCAAACAAAGAGATACTAATTTTATTTTGTTATTCATAAAAAATATTTTTTAGTAAATTAAAATGTCAATTCTTTTAAAAAAAGATGTACTATAAATTTAATTAAAAAAATTGACATAAAATAAGTGGAATCAAAAATGAATCTGCTATTTTTTTTTAGAATCTAAAACCAATTCTAAATGCAGCAGTAGTCATATCTGTTAAAATACTTCCTGCAGATCCAGTTTTTTTACCTGGAGTTACTGTTGTAACATCACCTAATTTACCATCAGTACCGATTTTTCTATCAACTGCTGTTTCATCACCCGCTGATGTTCTTTTGTACGTAATTCCAAATTCTGTACCTACATAAACTTTAGATAAAACATAATAGTCAGCACCTAAAACCAAACGTAAACCAAAAATAGAATTTGTTTGTTTAGAACTTAAAGCACCAGCATATTTATCTAATTCTTTTGGAGTAGTTTTACTTGATGTTCTATCCATTCCGATAATTAAATCAGCACCTGCATAAGGATCCAAACGGTCTGTACCTGAAAAGTGTTTTTCCGCCCCTAAGTAAAGGTTTAAGTTTAAATTTGAATTATTATCAGTAGATGTTTCAACCTCAAGTCCAGTTGTAGAAGTAGGATCAATTCCATAATTAGTTTTAGAACTAGAATTAGATCCTAGGTTCAATGTACCTCTAAATGCTAAATCTGATTTGTAGAAATATCTTCCTGATACACCATTTACTAAAGAGAAAGGTTTCCCTGAGCTGAATGGGCTATCAAAAGCAATACCAACAGCGATTGCTTTTTCTTTTGGTTTAAAGTCTTGTGAAAAAACAGATGATACTGTTAATGCTAAAGCAGCTGCTGTTAAAACAATTTTTTTCATACTTAAAAAAATAAATTAAAATTCTCCTACTCTATTATAAGCTTTTCGGAATACGCTCGTTTTCAAGCCGCTAATTTAACTATTTTATAGTTTAATTAGTTCAATTTTATTAAAAAAATTAGATTCCTTTAAATTCTTAGCTCAAAACCTTGATTATTCCTATTATAACTAAGTTTGATGTTACTAATTATTTAGCTGTAAATAGTAAGATTTTAACGTCTGTTTTTAAAGTAATCGTTAAGGAAGATAACCATAGATATTCTTAATCCCCCAATATCTTCAAATACCTTTCCAAACATTCGATCTCTACATCTGCAATAAAATGATGAAACTCTTCTTTGGAATCGCTTGTTTGTACTTGTTCTAAAGTAGTATAATACTTCATCCGTGTTTCATAATCTCCCTTGATATTCGCAATCACAAATCCATTTCTTAGTAAGATCAAGTTCATTAATAAACGCGATGTACGACCATTACCATCTACAAATGGGTGTATAGTAACTAATCTTTCGTGCATTTCTGCGGCCAACATTACAGGGTGATATGTTTTGTAATTGGTAGCATACCAAAGATAAAGTTCTTCCATTTGCTTCGCGACCAAAAAAGGTTGAGGTGGGTTGTGCGCACTTCCTTTGATCATGACTTGTATGTTTCTGTATTTACCCGCGTATTCAGGCATTATTCCTCGTAAAATGAGATTATGCATCACTAATACTTCACGTTCATTGATCTTGGATTTCTTTTGAACTAATTCTTTGACATACAATATTGCTTCCTGATGATTAATCGCTTCTAAATGTTCGCGTATACTTTTCCCCGAAACAGTCAATCCTTCATTGATGATCAAATCGGTCTCACGTAAGGTAAGTGTGTTTCCTTCAATACGATTACTCTCAAAGGTATATTCCAACTCCAAAGCTTGGGCTATGCGAAAACTATCGTATTGACGAAGTGTGTCTAATTTCACTTTTAATGAATCAATGTTAGCTAACTTTTCTTGTAAGGATTGCGAAAGTGTTGGAACTTGCTTTTTACTATAATTCTCTAATTCTTCTTGAACCATATATATAGCTTGCGCTGCGTATGGTTCGTATTGGAGTTCATTTAATAAGCGTTCTTTGATCCAAAGGGGAAGTAATGTCTCTTCCGGAATTTCTAAGATAGACGCAAATTTTAAGATTTGTTCTTTCGTAGCCTGACGTGCTCCACTTTCAATTTTACTGACAATTGCTTGATCAACTCCCATTAATTGAGCAAGTTCACGAATTTTTAATCCTTTTTCTTGACGGGTGGTTTTTAAAAGCACTTTCATTTGACATAAATTTTCATGACAAATTTAGTCAATTTAATTTGAACGAAGAAAAATCAATTTATAGAAATTCCTTATTTTACAACTCTTCGAAACACTATTAATGCAATTAAAATAAAGAAACTTCCAAACACAAAAGGCATACCTAAAATTGGGTTAGAAAGGGTGGAAAAGAAATAGAAAATTGCCATCATCATGGGTGGACCAATAATTTCTGCAATACTCAACACACTGGTCATCACTCCCTGTAATTCTCCTTGTTCGTTTTCTGAGGTCTTATTGGACATAATCGAACTTATAGCAGGATGTGCTAATCCAGAAAAGGCATATGGTAGCATGAAAGCATACAACATCCAACTATTTGAAGCAAAAGCGATTGCTAACATTGTAAACACAGTAATAAGCATACTCAATGTTGCGGTTTTTTCATCGCCAAATTTCTGGGATATCTTTCCAGCTAAACCTCCTTGAATGATAGCGATACAAACTCCAACAGCTGTCAAGGAATAACCAACATCTCGGATTTTCCAACCGAATTTTTCAATGGTATAATAATTCCAAGTGCTTTGAATGGCCATGGAACCTAAAAACAAAAGAAATAATACTACAAACACCCAGGCAAAATTTTTGTATTTCTTCAATTGAAAGAAAGCACCTATCGGATTAGAACGTTTCCAAGAAAAGGCACGACGATTTTCTAAAGACAATGATTCTTTTAGGACGATATAACCATAAATTAAATTTGTTAAAGACAATCCTGCAGCAAATAAAAAGGGCATGCGCATATTAAAATCACCTAATAAACCGCCTATCGCTGGTCCTATCACAAAGCCAATTCCAAAAGCAGCTCCCACCATTCCAAAGTTTTTTGTTTTATTCTCAGGAGTTGAAATATCAGCAATGTATGCTGTTGCGGTGGTATAACTAGCGCCAAACATTCCTGCCAAACAACGCCCGACGACTAACCATACAATACTTGGAGCAAAATACATAAATACATAATCTACACCTAGACCAAACAAAGACATTAATAAAATAGGTCTTCTGCCAAATCGATCACTCAGCGCGCCAATAATTGGAGAAAACAGAAACTGCATAAACGCGTAACAACCTAATATTGGTCCGTAGTATTTCGCTGATTCTTTAATGCTAATATGAGCGATATCGGCAACCAAACTTGGTAAAGAAGGAATAATAATTCCTAAACCTGTGGAATCAATGACAATCGTTATGAAGATAAATAGGAAAGCGTTTTTTTGATTCATTTTAAAACTTAGTCTCGAACGGATTAAAATTCGACATTCCCTCAACCTCTTTGAGTGTATTATGCTCAACACGCATCACACGATGCGGAAATTTTTCAACCAAAGACATATCATGAGTTGCCATTAAAACTGCCGTTTTTTGTTCTTGTGCAATAGCCATTAATACGCGCATAATTTCTTCCGAAGTTTCTGGGTCCAAATTACCAGTTGGCTCATCTGCTAATATTAATTCTGGTTTATTCAATAATGCTCGTGCAATGGTTACACGTTGTTGTTCTCCTCCAGACAAAGCGTGAGGCATGGTATGTAATTTATTGTCTAATCCTACTATAGCTAATACTTCATTAATACGTAAGTCAATGAGTTGCTTATCTGTCCAACCCGTTGCAATCAAAACAAAAGCTAAATTATTGTAAATAGTACGATCAGTCAACAACTGAAAATCTTGGAAAACAATACCGATTTTACGTCGTAGCATTGGTATGTCGTGTTTACTCAAACTACGTAAATCAAAACCAACTACAGATCCTTCTCCATCTTTTAAAAGTAATTCACCGTACAACAATTTCAAGATACTACTTTTTCCAGTACCTGTTCTACCGATTAAATACACTATTTCATTTTCATTTAACTCCAAATTTACGGATGTTAAAACTACTTTTTCTTGTTGTCGAATTGTACAATTTTTTATAGAAATTACGTGTTCCATAGGTGTATGTGTTTGATGTAAAATTCATAAATAATAATTCTAGAAAAGAAACGTTTTAAATATTATCTTAACACGACCACGTGCAAAACTTTTAAAACACGTGCTTTTCATAGTGCTAATGCACTTTAAATTTACTATTTCAAAATTGAAGAATATGAGCCGTTTTTTGGTTATCCTAACTTTTTTTATTATCCTGCCTGTATCTGCGCAAATGACTGCGAAATACACGAATGAATACGTGATTTTTGAACGTGCGCAAGACCTTTTTGCCAAAGAGCAATTTGGTGCTGCACGACAAGAATTTAGAATATATTTGGATAAATGCACCGAAAAAAATGATCCTACCTATACGAAAGCCTCTTATTATGAGGCAATGGCAGCACTTGAGTTACAACAAAATGATGCAGTGGCATTGGTGGAAAATTTCATAAAAAACTACCCTGAAAGTATTTATAAATCAACCATTTACTTCAAGTTAGGGACTTATTATTACGGAAAAAAAGACTATAAGACTACTATTTTGTGGTTGACTAAGTTGGAAAAAGTGAACATCCAACGTGAACAACGTGATGAATATTTTTTCAAATTAGGATATTCCTATTTTCAATTAAAAAAATTCTCTGAAAGTAGAAATGCCTTATATGAAGTAAAAAACAGTAAAACGCAATTTGGTGCACCTGCTTTGTATTACTACTCACACATTGCTTACCAAGACAAATCCTACCAAACAGCCCTAGAAGGATTTTTAAAATTAAAATCAGATAATATGTATGGTTCGATGGTACCTTACTACATCTGTCAAATTTATTATTACCAAGGAAAATATGAAGAAGTTGCTCAATTTGCTTCTTCACTGAACGATAGTACAAGTAAAGCTAATCAAAAACAAGTCAATCAAATCATTGGAGACTCCTATTACCGAACAGGTAAATTTGATAAAGCAACAACTTATTTAGAGCAATATAGCAAGGCTACAAAATCATCACGCGAGGAAGATTATCAATTAGGATATACTTATTTTAAAACGGGTCAATACGATAAAGCGATTAAACAATTGGATAAAGTCACAACGACCAAGGATGAAATGGGTCAGTTGTCCTACTATCACATGGCTGAATGTTATATCCGAAAAGGAGATAATTTAGCGGCACGTAAGGCATTTGAAGTTGCTTCTAATCTTGATATTAGTCCGACAGTACAAGAAGATGCATTATACAACTTCGCTGTTTTGTCCTATAAAATGGATGTAAATCCATTCAACGAAGCATTAAAAGCATTGACTTTATACCTTCAAAAATATCCTGAATCTAAGCGTAAACAAGAGGTATACGAATATCTAATAAATGTTTATACGCAAACAAGCAATTACGATGAAGCGTTGAAATCGTTGGACAAAATTGCCAAAATGGATATCAAACTAGGTACAGCTTATCAAATTATTGCCTACAACCGTGGAACTGAGTTATTTTTAAAAGGAAATTATTTTAAAGCGATTGACGCCTACGAATTAGTAGATAAACACCCTGTAGATTTAGTTATTTCAGCAAAAGCAAAATATTGGAAATCTGAATCACATTTTCAATCAAAAAATTACATCAAAGCGATACAAGGATTCCGATCATTTTTAGATTTTCACACCGTTTACATGCATGATTTACGTGCTGACGCATATTACAATTTAGGATATGCGTATTTAGAAAAACAAAATTACAAAGCGGTGATAGAATCGTTTAAAATGTACTTAGAAGAATCCAAAAGTATCAAAAATAAGGAGAAAAGATTAGATGCTTACATGCGTTTGGCGGATGCTCATTACATGTTAAAAGATAACGATTTGGCGATACGCTATTATAAAGATGCCTTCGAATTGAAGAATGGTTTTGAAGATCAAGCATTGTATTACATTTCTAAATCTTATGAATACAAAGGGGATTATGCAAACAGCATACTGTATTTAGAAAATTTGATTAATACCTACACACAGTCTAAGTATGTGATGACTTCTATGTATGAGTTAGGTTTGACTTACCGTTTACAAAAGCAAGATGTAAAAGCATTGACGTTTTTTGAGAAAGTAATTCAAGATTATCCTGAATCAATTTTAGTGAAAAGTGCCATGATTGAAATCGGTGACATTTACTTGAAGCGATCTGATTATGCAACTGCTGAACAAATGTTTAAGAAAATTTTAGAGTCTTATAGTTCAGATCGTAAAACGTGCGCAGATGCCGTAAATGGTTTAATTAATCTTTTTAAAGCGCAACTTCAACCGGATCGTGTAGAAGAAATTTTAACACAATATGATTGTGCTGAATTTTCTAAAGATCAACAAGAAGAAATTTACTATCAAGCTGCTTTTGATCCTTATGTAGATAGTGCTTATACCCAGACTATTCCTGTGATAGAGAAATATTTAACTAAGTTTCCAGCGGGAAAATTTCAAATAGAAATGACTTCCTATTTAGCAAATGCTCATTTTCAATTAAAACATGAAGATACAGCTATCAAAATTTATCAAAGATTATTAAATGGTCCAACGACTGATTTCTCTGAATTAGCTGCTGTGCGTGTTTCCAAATATTTATATAACAATAAAAAATACGATGAAGCATTAGCTTATTACACGAAACTGGAAAACATTAGCTCGAAAGCAGACATCTTAAAAAATACGCACATTGGATTAATGCGATGTCATTTTATTTCAGAGCATTGGAACTCTGCTTCTGAATATGCTTTAAAAGTATTAGGTTCTTCTCAATTAACCAGTAACATCAAATTGGAAGCCGAATTTGCGTTAGGTGTGTCTAGTTATCATTTATTAAAACATCTAGAGGCTAAAAAATCATTAGGTTTTGTACTTGCAAATACGACAACAGAAATTGCTGCTGAATCTCGTTATTTAATTGCCGAAATGAGTTTTACCGATCGTGAATTTGATCAAGCATCTAAAGAAGTAAAAGAGGTTATTTCGATGAAACCTGCTTATGATTATTGGATTGCAAAAGGCTTATTGTTAGAAGCGAAAATATTTGTAGAAAAAGGCGATCTTTTTCAAGCGGAACAAACACTTAATACCATTATAGTAAATTACCCACACCAAGAAGATGGAATACTTTCAGATGCTAAAAAACAATTGGAAGAAGTAATGTTTAAGAAAATACCACCAAAAGCAGAAGAACCAATTCCAGTTGAACAACCAGTTGAAATTGAAATTGACGAAAGTAAACCTGTAGAATTAGAAGATATTATTGAAAATGTTCAACCAGAAAAACAAAACTAAAATGAAAAAGTTATTAGCTATAGCATTGTTCTTTGGAGTTAGTTTGACTCTTTTTGGACAAACAGACGATAAAGATTCGAGTAATATCATTAAATTAAATGTAATTGCGACACGCCAAGTTGAACCTGCAACACGTATCACAAATAACCCTAAATTAATAGACACCATTATTACACATAAGGCGGTTGAATATCCTTTATTGTCCATGAAACACGAAACAACAATTAAGTTGGAACCAATTGTTCCAGCCAATGTGAAAGTTTCAGGAGACAACAAATTGCCTAAATTGTTCAATGGATATGTGAAAGCAGGGATTTCTTCACCTTTAATGCCAATGGCAGAAATTTATTATAACAATACGCGTTCAAGAAAATATGTTTATGGATTAAATATCAAACATTTGAGTTCTTTTGGTGAAATCAAAAAATATGCTCCAGCCCATTTCGATAAAACAAATTTTAATGTATTTGGAGGAATTAAAGAATTGACTTATTCGTTGATGGGTGATATTCATGTTGATAATTATGGTGTAAATCGTTATGGCGTTCTGAATCCAAACGCCAATTCAGAGAGTACTAATCAACGATTTAAAGAATTTGGTGGATCTCTTATTTTTATGTCTAACCGTATGGATAGTTTGCGCTTAAATTACAGTATGCAGGTGAAAGGTTATCAATTGAGTGATGCTCAACCAAAAAACGGGAATTCTTTCTTCGGGAATGAATCTAATTTAGCATCAATCAATAATTTTTGGTACCGAAAAAACAACAACTTATTTGCTGCAGACATTAATCTTGTGACGAATCATTTCTCTTATGGTAAGAAAGGTCAAGAAGTGAACGTGATAGATACGGCATTAGATGTCTCAAATACTATTTTTTCTTTTAAACCCTCGATTACAACGTATGCGAAAGCGAACCGTTTAAAAGTTCAGGTAGGTATGGATGTGAGCGCTTCTCTTGAACCAAAAAATAACAAAGTATATATTTTTCCTAATGTGGATATAAAATATTCCATGTTTGAAAATGTATTAATCCCATACATCGGAATAAAAGGTGCGGTAAAACAAAATAATTTTAAATCATTAACCGCGCAAAATGCTTTTATGCAATCTAATCCTTCCTTAAAAAATGAAAGTAACTACACTGCATTTCTGGGGATTAAAGGTATTTTAACAAAACAGATGGAATTTAATGTAAGTACTAGTTTTGCTCAAGTTGCGAATAAAGCACTTTTTATAAGCGATTCTTCTTCTTTCCATCAAAATAGAAATCAATTTAATGTAATTTATGATACAATCACAATTTTTACAGCTGAAGCGTCAGTCTCATATCAATTGAATGAAAAATTAAAATTAGATGGAATCGGTCGCTTCTTTAATTATCAAGCAAGTAAAAATCCATATGCATGGAATTTGCCGGTTTATCAATTCATTGTTCGTGGAAATTATGTGTTAAATAATAAATTTGTTTTTCACATAGATCTTCATGGTGAAGGAGGCAGAAAAGCACAAGTTTTTGATTCTACTTTAGCAGGTGTAACCAAAGAGGATGGCAAGTTTGTTAAAGACTTAGGATTGATCATCGATGGAAATATTGGTGCTGAATATAAATACACAGATAGAGTATCTGCGTTTTTACAAGTAAACAATGTTGCTGCTCAACAATACTTTAGATGGTATAGTTATCCTGTACAGGCAATACAAATAATGGGTGGTATTACTGTCAAGTTTTAATCAAACTATCAGTCATTTAGCCAAATTTCTCCCTGTCATTTCTAATGGTGTAGCAATACCTAAACGACCTAAAATCGTCGGTGCTACATCTGCTAATATTCCATTTTCTAGTTTTACATCATCCTGGGTAACCAATACTACTGGCACAGGATTTAAGGAATGTGCTGTGTTAGGAGAACCATCTGCATTCAAAGCAAAATCTGCATTTCCGTGATCTGCAATTACCAAAAATTCATATCCTAATACTTTCCCAGCATTAATCACTTCCCCTAAACAAGTATCTACTGTTTCGACTGCTTTTTGAATCGCGCTGTAAACGCCCGTATGACCAACCATATCTGGATTTGCAAAGTTTAAACAAAAGAAGTTCGGTTTATCGTTTTGCATACTTGCAATAATTTTATCCTTTACTTCAGGCGCACTCATTTCAGGTTGTAAATCGTACGTAGCAACTTTTGGAGAATTGACCAAAATACGAGTTTCATGGGGGAACACTTCCTCGCGACCACCACTGAAAAAGAATGTTACATGCGGATATTTTTCGGTTTCAGCAATACGTACTTGACTACGATCTACTTTGGTAAGTACTTCACCTAAGGTATTTACAAGGTTGTCTTTTTCATAAATAACGCGCACATTCTCAAACGTAGCGTCGTAACTTGTCATTGTATATAAATGAAGGTTTAATTTCGTCATTTCAAATTCCGGGAAATCTTTTTGGGTTAAGGTAGTAACGATTTCACGTGGTCTGTCTGTTCTAAAATTAAATGAGATAACTACATCCCCTTCTTTAATTGTTGCAATTGGCTGACCATTTGCAGCAATGTATGCTGGTTCGATAAATTCATCCGTAATTTCATTAGCATACGAATTTTGAATCGCTTCTTCTGCGGATAAAACCGCTGTTCCTTTACCTAAAACGAGTAAATCATATGCTTTTTTGACGCGCTCCCAACGATTATCTCTGTCCATAGCAAAATATCGTCCAATTACTGAAGCAATTTTACCGGTTGTTTTTGCTAATTCTTGTTCCAACTCTTGAATAAAGTGCAATCCACTTTTTGGATCACAATCTCTACCGTCTGTAAACGCATGGATGAAGACATTGTCAACACCTTGTTGCTTTGCCATTTCACATAACGCATAGATATGTTCTTGTGAACTATGAACTCCACCTTTCGAAACCAATCCGATTAAATGTACAGGTACATTGTTTTCTTTTGCAGTTTTAAAAGCGTCCACTAAAGCATCTAATTGAAAAAATTCTTTATCGCGAATGGATTTATTGATTCGGGTTAATTCTTGGTAAACAATACGACCTGCACCGATGTTTAAATGTCCCACTTCGGAGTTACCCATTTGACCTTCAGGTAAACCAACATCTTCTCCACACGTCAATAATGTAGCAGAAGGGTAGTTGGCTAATAAACCATCCATCACAGGAGTTTTTGCATTATAAATTGCGTCGGATTTAGATTTGTCTCCAATTCCCCAACCATCTAAAATTATCAATCCAATGTTTTTTGTCATAACGTTATTTCAAAAATTGCACCCTTTGGGTTATTCTGTTTGTATTCAATTTTACCACCTATAATCTTAGCGTACTCGGAAGCGATAAAAAGTCCTAGACCAGTACCTTTTTGAGATCGCGTTTCTTCGTTTTCAAGTCGTACAAATTTATGAAAGATATCTTCTTGATTTTCTGGTGCTACACCAGGTCCAGTATCTTTCGTTCCAAATTTACTGTTTTGTTTGTCTCGGTATAAAAATAAGACCAATTTTTCCTGTGCTCCAGCGTATTTGTATGCATTTTCGATCAAGTTAGTCACAATGGTCTTTAGCATAAATGCATCTGTTTCGATGGAAACTTTTTCTTGTAGATCTAAAACGATCCATTCTTTATCTAAGCGGGTATTGTATTGTTTTGCTAATTCTGTGAAAACATCGTTTAAATGTATCCATTCTTTGTGTGGGACAATAGTCTGATTTTCTAAGCGGGAAGCAGTTAATATCGCTTCTACCATTTCTTCCAATCGTTGATTTTCCAACAAGGCTTTTTGCAATAATTCATTGCGTTTTTCTAGTTCAAAATCACGCTTCATCAAAGTTTGTAAATATAACTTCGTAGATGCCAAGGGTGTTTTGAGTTCATGTGTTACAGATAACAAGAAATTACTCTGGCGTTCATTGAGTTGTTGATCGCGTTTTATCGCAGTACGAATTCGCCATAATCCAACAAAAAGAATCATGAAAAACACCAATCCTTCTCCGGTAATCATAATTACTTTTTTTGTAATTATTGCATCTGTTTTACCGAGTTCTTGTGTGAGTTGAATCAAATGATACCCCCACCATGCAAATTGTAACGCTACATACGCAGCGAGTACATAAAAGATGACAGCGGTTTGTTTTTTCATTGATAATTTATTCTTCCGTCGCTCGTCTCAGGTCGCTCGTTTCTTAATACGCTCTAACGTTCTTTCCTTCTACGTAGTTCATAAACGCTTTGTTTACCACTTTATTACCACCTGGCGTTGGATAATCCCCTGTAAAGTACCAGTCACCAAGATTTTTAGGACAAGCTTTATGCAAATTATCCACCGTTTGATATACGATTTCCACTTCTGCTTGGATGTTTGATGGAGTCAATAATTCAGCGATTTTAGCAGAAACTTGTTCGTCAGTAAATGGCGCGTAAATTTCTTTTACGTAATTTTTAATTTGCTCTTTTGGAAGATTTGATTGCTCTTGACATTTTTTGTAAACGTCTTGAATGATATGCTCTTGTTTGTTGTCTTTTAATAACTGAATAGCAGCTTCAAAAGCAATGAAATCACCCATAATCGCCATGTCGATACCATAACAGTCTGGGAAACGAATTTGCGGAGCAGAAGATACAACAACAATTTTCTTAGGACCTAAACGATCTAAAATCTTTAAAATACTTTGTTTTAAGGTTGTTCCACGAACAATACTATCATCAATAATCACCAAGTTGTCTTTGCCTCGGTGTACAGAACCATAGGTGATATCATAAACACTAGAAACCATTTCATCACGTTGGTCATCTTGTGTAATGAAAGTTCTTAGTTTCGCATCTTTTATCGCAATCTTCTCAATACGTGCGCGTTTGAATAAAATTTCTTTCAACTGCTCTTCGCTTGGTTTTCCTTGAATAGCTGTTAAGGCTTTGTATTTTACATCGTTTAAATGATCTTCTAAACCTTTGATCATTCCGTAAAAGGAAGTCTCAGCAGTATTTGGTATAAATGAGAATACAGAATTATCTAAATCGTAATTGATTGTTTTTAATACTTGTGGAACAACTAAATCTCCTAATCGTTTACGTTCTTCGTAGATTTCCACATCGTTTCCACGAGAGAAATAAATACGCTCAAACGAACAACTTTTATTAACAGTTGGTTCGTTGATTTTAACTTCTGAAATAGTACCTTCTTTCTTGATGATTAAGGCATGGCCAGGAGTAAGTTCTTTAATATCTTCTTGTTGTAAATTGAATGCTGTTTGAATTACAGGACGTTCAGATGCTACAACACACACTTCATCGTTCTCGAACCAGTATGCTGGACGTATTCCTGCTGGATCACGTAATACAAATGCATCTCCATGTCCAAATAAACCAGCCATCGCATATCCACCATCCCAATCACTGGAAGCACGTTTCAAAATACGTTCGATATTTAGGTTTTTAGCAATGGTGTCGTATATATCTTTTTTAGCATATCCTTTAGATTCTAAATCACGATAGATTTCATCGTTTTCTTCATCCAAGTAATGCCCAATTTTTTCTAATACGGTAACGGTATCTGATTTTTCTTTTGGATGTTGACCAATTTCTACCAACACATCAAATAATTCGTCTACGTTGGTTAGGTTGAAGTTGCCAGCAACCACCAAGTTACGTGTAATCCAGTTGTTTTGACGTAAGAATGGGTGACAGCTTTCTATGCTGTTTCTTCCAAACGTTCCATAACGCAAGTGACCTAAGAACAATTCACCCGTAAATCCAGCATTTTCTTTCAAATACTGAACATCTTTTAATTTGGAAGGATCTTGTTCTTCGATTGCTTTAAAGCGACCATTGATGTAATCAAAAATGTCTTGTGTAGGTTTGCTGTGAACAGAACGTTGACGAGAAATATAACGTTGTCCAGGCTTCATATCAAATTTGATATTTGCAACACCCGCACCATCTTGACCACGGTTGCTTTGTTTTTCCATCAACAAATGCAGTTTACTTAAGGCGTAAAAAGGCGTTCCATACTTTTCTAAATAGAATTCAAGAGGCTTTTTTAATCGGATAAGTGCGATACCACACTCGTGTTTGATAGGATCACTCATAGGTTTACGTTAGTAAATTATGGTGCAAAGTTAAATTTTTAATCGAGTTTTATGGCATGATTAAGGGTGTAAATTTCACCCTAGTCTTCGTAATGCCTCTCTGCGCGCCAAACCACTTAATTTCAATCTTTCTACCATCCCTTTGACTTCCGTTGGAAATGTTTTACCCGCTTCACGTAAGCTCCAACCGATTGCTTTTTGGATGAAAAATTCTTTGTTTGGTTCAAATTGAGCGCAGATTTCTTCTAGTAAGTGTAAATCTGTTTCTTTTTTGTATTTCAATTGAAACAAGATGGCAGTGCGGTTTAACCATATATTGGAGGATGCGCGATACGATTGGATAAGTTGCGTTCCTTCAAGTGGAAAGCATTTACAGTAATTACCCACAAAATGTGTGGCGATGATATCAACTGAATCCCACCACGATTTATTTGTCAAGATCCAGGTTAGGTGATAAGCATCTTCAACAACCCATTCCTGTTTCTTCCAACTTCCAATCCAATCGATACAGATGTGTTGAAATTCTCGTTCTTCTTGAATCCAAAGTGCATGAACTAATTTCCATCGTTTGTCTGAAGTGAATGTTTGTTCAGTTGCTTGTTTCAACCAGGCTTTATGCAACGCTCGTCTATTTGGTGCTTGAATTCCATAAAATGGAAATAAATTTTTCATGTAGCGTTCCATTTCCCTCGCTTTGGAAGGATTGGCATGCTGACGGAATATGTCCGTAAGTGGTGCTACGAAGTAATGCAAAGAACTTATTTTTTATCTTTAATGATGCGCAACAACTCTTTTTTAAATTGATTTTCAGCTTGATATAGTAATGCAACTTTCTTCATCGGAAGAATTTTAGTGTACTTAGTATAATATTCTTTTTGTAGGTCTAATTCTTTTTGTTTGGTTGAAAACACTTCTTCCATGAATGCGCTGATTTCCTTATCACTTGGAGTTGTATTTTTACTTTTTATTTCGTCGAATTCCGATTTTTTGGATTTGCGATGTGTTTCCATTTTTTGACTGTATTCGTTGTATAATGGCCAAAATAATTGCGCTTCTTTAGCTGTTAAGTTTAGCTTATTCGTTAAAAAGGCAATTTTCATTGTTTCCACTTTGTCATTTTTCGATTCATTTTGCGAAAATGAAAAACAGGTGTACAACACAAACAATAGGATAATTAAATTTTTCATAGGTTAAAGTTATATTTCTTCACGTAATAATTGTTCATCAATATCTTGATTTAAGATATATTCTTCCAAGTTTTCTTCAGAAGTAAGTGTTTTATTGTCCGATGATATTAGTTCATCAGCCAATAAGGTTTCATCAAATTCTTGTTCGATGTTTTCGTTTACATATGCCGTAACTTCTTGTTTTGTGACAGTAGTTTCATCCGATGGTTGACCTAAAAAGAAGACCCAACAAAGCACTGCTGCTAAACCCAATGAACCAAAAGTCCAAGTAGCAGAGAATACACGTGATTTTGTTTTTGATTGCGAAATTACACGATCCTGAATGCTGGATGGCAAGTCGTCAAAATATCCTTCCGGAGCTGTAAATGCATCCTTTTTAGGGAGTTGACTTAAATGGGGCGCTATGTTTTTTAATTCTTCCATGTTTTCTTATTAATTGGACACATTTACTTTTGAAAAGTTTAATGTCCAAGTAAATTTTCTTCTATTTTTTTTGCTGCAATATGGTATGATGCTTTTAAAGCTCCCACCGAAGTGCCAAGCACTTGTGACATTTCTTCGTAGGGCATTTCATCATAGTATCTTAGGTTAAATACAATACGTTGTTTTTCAGGTAGCTTCAATAATGCCTTTTGTAGTTTTTTCTCTATCTCATCTCCAGAAAAATGTTCCCCAGCATCGATTTTATCCGACATTTCTTTTTCAATATTGTGTATTGGAATAAAAAATTTCGTTCTTTTTTTCTTTAGAAATGTGAGAGATTCATTCACTGAAATACGATATATCCACGTATATAATTCAGAATCTTCCTTAAATTTCTCTAACCCTTTCCACACTTTAATGAAAATGTTCTGCACTACATCATTTGCATCATCATGATCAATTACGATTCTACGTACATGCGCATAAATTTTCTTTTGGTATTTTCTGACTAACAAATTGAAGGCATACGAACTTTGCTCTGTATGAAACATTTCCAGTAATTCTTTATCGCTGTATGTCGCCATTCTTTTGTTAATCTAAATCTATGACACTTCTCATTCAAAAAGGTTTAATTGATTTTTTATTTTATTTTAATACCGTAATATGTTGAACTTAATCCTGCCCATATTCCAAGTGCACCTCCAGTAATTGTTGATAGCGGCTCACTACTTGAAACGCCGAAAGGATTACTTGCTAACGCTATTTGACCTTCTATTTGTTTCCAATAATTGTATTGTTTTTCTTCAATCGCACAAAATTTCAATAAAACGGAATCTCCATCTATAAAATAACGTCCATTATCCTTACTGAGAATTGGTGAGAAGGAGCGAATCACTTCATAAGTAAACTCTTTTCCGTCAAAACTAAAATCATTAAATGTTGAAAGGTAAGAGGGGTAGAAGGTTGATTCTTTACCAATACGTCTGGCATAAACTCTGTAAAAATTTGATTTATTTGGTGGGTCTGTAAATTTAATATTGATAAATTTTTGGGAGTTGTTATTGTTATTAATTATAGTTGAAAATGATTCTATTGCAACTGGTTCAACTATTGATGTTGTAGATGTATATGTTTTTCCAGATAACTGAACTGTAAGCGTATACGTTTTTCCAACTTTTCCTTTTAATGAAGTTCCTTCGTAATAATAAGCAGGAAAATAATTTACATTATGTCTAAGGGTTAATACCTCTTCTTCATCTTCACAACTAACTGTAACTTTTGCTACACTCGTAATTAATTCAGCAATATTCGCACTGTCAATTTTTTCAAAATACGGACTCGATTTTGTCAAAAAGACGATGGGGAATTTTCCTAGCTCTATGTATCCCTCAACTACCAACTTTTTTTCGGTTTTAGGGTAGTCAATTTGAATTTCTTTAGTGCACGAAAAAAGTATCAGAAGTAAAACAGTTATGAGTGATACTCCCCAAAGTTTTTTTAAGACGAATTGGCGTGTGATTATCATTAAAAAGTGAATTTGTAAGAAATGGAAGGTAGAATGGTAAATAGAGAAACTTGTTTTGCTTTTGTTTCAACTGAGAACTTGGATAAATCCCCAGTAGTTTCAAAGTACAAGTAAAAAGGATTCTGTCGACCGTAAACATTGTAAATGGAGAAGTTCAAAGTTGATTCTTTTGATTCTGTTTTATTTATTTGATAAGTTAACGAAACATCAGCTCTGTGGTAAGCTGGGATTCTGTAAGAATTTTTAGGTGAATACGTATTAATAACATTGCCTTGTAAAAAATACCGTGAGAGAGGTATGGTCATTGTGTTGCCTGTTTTGTATGTGAACACTCCCGAAAAACTCCATTTATTAGTCAATTGATAATTGAAAACAAGCGAAATATCATGTCTTCTATCATTTTTAGCATAAAAAGTTCTTCCATTTTCAATGTCATTAAAATTACGTGTAGATTGAGAAAGTGTGTAACCAAGCCAACCTGTTAATTTTCCGACAGTTTTCTTCCCGAAAAATTCTATCCCATAGGATTGTCCTTTACCAAAATAAAAATTGTCATCGTAATTAGATTGAATCTTTATTAAACTCAACACTCCTTCTTTATACTCAATTAGATTATCCATTTGTTTGTAATATGTTTCCACAGAAATTTCAATATTTTTAATTGGAAAATTTTTGTAATAACCAATTGAATATTGTCTTCCAATTTGTGGTTTAACAATTGAGCTACTTGGTATCCAAACATCCGTTGGTAATGAAATAGAAGAGACAGGCGCAAGATGAATGTATTGATAATTTTGAGAAAAATTAGCTTTAAATGATGCATTCGTTGACAACGTATATTTGAGTGAAAATCTAGGTTCGGGATTCAGATAGCTACTTACAACTTTACCTGATTTCACAATTACTGAATCTTTCAATCCATATCCTTTAGAATAATCATAGCGTGTGAAAGGTCCTATTTGCAGATATGAACTTAATCTTAAGCCAGCAGAAATTTCAAGTTTTTCATTGAATTTATATTCGTTACTGATATAAATTGAACCTTCATTTCCATTTAAATTTATTAGATCCGAATAATTAAATTTAGCTAGACCTCCATTGGCTTGAAAATTATTTGGACTGATTTGGTGGATGGTATTTTCTAACCCTATTCGCCACGTTGATTGCGCTGAATTTCGATTATAATACTCTATTTTTGATACATAATCTTTATTTGTAGAAAACAATTCAAATGAATAATTATAAATCGACGCCCCGAAATTCATTTGATAATCTGTAATTCCTATTGTAGTGTTTAGACTTGATTTTTCATTGATGGTATGTATAAGTTTGGCGGATATTAATTTGGTTCCCCAATTTATTTTATTCGAGAATGTTTTATCTCTGACATCATCATATAAAAATTTGTCAGCACCCATAAAACCAGTTATATAGAGCTTGTTTTTTGAATTTAACCGATGGAAGTATTTAAAATTTAAGTCATAGAAAAAGTAATTCGTTTGAAAATTTGTATTTCCACCATTAAAAATGCCTTTTATAAGATCAACATATGTTCTTCGTATGGAAAACAAAAGTGAACTCGTATCTTTTTTTAGTGGACCCTGAATGGTTAAAGTGGAAGCCAATATTCCAATATTACCATCTATTTTCCATTGTTTCAAATTTCCATTAGTAGTAGTTAGTGCAATTAATGAGGAAACTCTTCCTCCGTAATTAGCTGGCATTCCACCTTTATGAAGATCTATTTTTTGAATCGTGTTTGAATTAAAAACGGAGAAAAAACCAAATAAATGTGAAACATTATAAATCGGAATATCGTCAATTGTAATTAAATTTTGATCGATTCCACCTCCGCGTACATAGATACCATTACCATCACCAGAAGATTGAATTCCCGGTAATAATTGCATAGCTTTTATAGGATCATTTTCTCCTAAAAATTGAGGGAGTTTTTCTAATTCTTTTTTGGTAAGTGTTATTCCTCCGACTTCTGTTTCCTCAAAGCTTGATTTTGTTTTAACGATTGCTTGTTCTAAGACTTTGCTATTCTCTTGGTTTAAACTGTCTGAATGTTGAGCTTGGACACCTTTATAAAACAGAATATTTATAAAACAGAACAGTATATATTTAAACATCTAATCTTCGAATTACTTGTTTTGCATATATTCCTCATTACGCTTTCTATCTTCTTCGGAACCGAAATTTTCACAACCTCCTTGAGATCTTTTTTCAAATAAATAAATGAATTTTAACTTGAAAATAACTGGTAAATATTCACTTGAAAACCAATTGGTTCTTGCGCTTCCTTTATGCCATTCATACATGCCAAAAATTGGAAGTTGCATGGAGGGTATGATATAACTCCCTCTTTTTAATTTTAAACCAATGCCTAAGTTATAATGTAGCTGAGCGAAGAAGTGTCCTGAAAATGCTTGTGTGTTAATTTTTAGTGCTGCTAACTCTTGATCCGTTTTATCGTAAGACGAATTTTTAAATACTCGGTAATCTAAGTTTATACCCAATCCATTATCAATCAAAATGGTAGTTTTTGGAATATACCAAGTATGATGAAAGGTTAGTCGAGAAGTAATATTTCCTAAATAAAAGGAACCAAGAGAAACTTGATTTTCTGTTTTAAGAACTGAATTATATACTGTTGTATTTTCTGATCCACCATATAAATTTAAACCAATCCCCCAATCTGTATATTTCACCAAATTCCCCCATTTAAATTTAGGTTTTTTCAAGTTGAATGAAACTGTTCCAATTTCAGCAAACAATCCAAATCTACCTTTGGGTTGAAATTTGTAGAGCTTACGTGTGTCTATGAATAAACTACTTGTGTCCACAAAGGTATAGGTAGTTCCAAATGAATAGGCTAAACCTCTATTGCTAAGGTTTCGATAATCTTTGGGGCCACCAAAAAAGTCTTTCCTACTTTTTTTTTGAGCAATTACCGAACTATAACTAAGCAAGGAAAGTACAATAAGTAGTAAACATTTCATCAATTATTATTTCACTAACGTCAATAATTTTTCCATTACCTCTGGTGCATCCCAATTTTCGTGTATGTTATCCATTTTCAAGATTTCCCCCATGATTACATCTTGTGCTTTTCCGTTCCTAATCGCTTGGCTATAAGGGATGTGGCTAAATGTAACTTGGGAATACAATGGAATCCATTTTTCTGGATATAATTTACTAAATTTCGCTTCTATTTTCTTTTGTAACAAGAAGTTAGGGTCTGCTGTTAAATCACGCATTTCTACATAATTTTGTAAGGCTAAATCTAAAATGGCATTTCCTTCAGGTACACGTCTCTCGGAGAAACGACCTAATAATCCATCCCAATTTCCATTAGATTCTTCATGCATTTCATGGAAAACCGTACAATCTTCAAACGCACAATTCATGCCTTGTCCATAAAAAGGAACGATTGCATGTGCAGCATCTCCAATTAAAACAACGTCTTCTTTATAGTTCCAAGGTGTACATCGTACCATTATTAATGTGGAAGTTTGATTACTAAAATAGTCATCTAACAAAGTTGGCATCATTGCTACAGCATCCGGAAAGGTTTTATCAAAGAAAGCAGAAACTTGTTCTCTCGTTTCTAAGCTTTCAAAAGAAACTTCTCCTTTCATTGGGAAGAATAAAGTACAGGTAAAACTTCCATCCAAATTAGCCAATGCAATCATCATAAATTCTCCGCGAGGCCAGATATGTAGACAATTTTTGTCTAATTTATGCGTTCCGTCTTCATTTGCAGGAATAACTAATTCTTTGTATCCGTGGTCCAAATATTTTTGAGAGTAATCGAACATTGTACTTTTTTGCATACGCATACGTACTGCTGAAAATGCGCCATCTGTAGCGAATACTTTATCTACTTGGTGCTTTTCGCGTTCCCCTGTCTCAGAATTATCAAAGGTTAAGGTGTTTGTATTTAAATCGATATCGTTACATTTTCGATTGAAATAGTAAGAAATGGAAGGATATTGGTCTGCCAAATTCATTAATTTTTGGTTCAACCCACCACGTGATACTGAATAGATTGCTTCGTCTTCTTTTCCGTAAGGTTGGTATGTCAAAGTACCATCTAGTGCATGCATACAACGTTTGTACATTGGGATTGCAATTTCGCGAATATCGTCTGCAATACCTGCCAATTCTAGCGCTTTCCAACCTCTATGCGACAATGCTAAATTGATCGATCTTCCTGCAATCAATTTTGCCTTACGTAAATCTGTTCGTCTTTCAAAAACAGACACTTCATATCCTTTTTTCGCCATTAATATGGCTTGTAAACTTCCTGCTAAACCGGCTCCTACTACTGCTATTTTTTTCATATTAATACGATATTGTACAGATGTTACATGTAACATCTTATGTTTTATTTTTTATGCCAATTCCACAATTGCATCCGCCAAATGTTTACCAAAATAATAAACATCTTCAAACGAATTATATAAAGGCACTGGTGCTAAACGAATTACATTAGGCTCTCTCCAATCGGCAACAACTCCTGCTTCGCTCAATTTATCGAAAATTGCTTTTCCTTTTCCGTGGACTAGCATGGATAATTGTGCTCCACGTTGCGTTTTATTTCTTGGAGTGATAATTTCTAAAGTGCACAATTCTTTATGTGTTGAAGAAATATCATCGATGATAAATTCTAAATAAGCGGTTAATTGATCGCGTTTTCCACACAATTTTTCCATCCCTACTTCATCAAAAATATCCAAAGATGCTAAGTGAGCAGCCATTCCTAATACTGGCGCATTACTTAATTGCCATCCTTCCGCTCCTGGCATTGGTTGAAAACCTGGTTCCATTAAGAAACGCACCGATTTATCGTGACCCCACCATCCTGCAAAGCGAGGTAATTCAGGTCTGTTTGCATGTCTTTCGTGCACATACATACCAGAAACACCTCCTGGCGATGAATTTAAATATTTATAGGAACACCAAGCTGCGAAGTCAACCCCCCAATCGTGTAGTTTAAGGTGGATATTTCCTGCTGCGTGTGCTAAGTCGAATCCAGCAATTGCTCCTACAGCATGTGCTGCTTCTGTGATTTTTTGCATGTCAAACAATTGACCAGAATAGTAGTTTACGCCACCAATCATCACTAATGCTAATTCATCACCAACTTCTGCAATTTTTGCTAGAATATCTACTTCGTTGATTAAATGTTCTCCTTCTCTTGGTGCAATCTCGATCAAGTCAGTTGCTAAATCCAAGCCATGGAATTTAATTTGCGATTCCAAAGCATATTGATCACTTGGGAATGCTTTTGCCTCACAAATGATTTTTTTACGTTTACCTCGTGGTGCGAAAAAAGACACCATTAACAAGTGTAAATTTGTTGTCAATGAATGTGTTACAACTACCTCTCCTGGCAATGCACCAACCACTTTCGCGATTTTTTGGGTTAAATTTTCGTGGTAACTAAACCAAGGTCTTTTTCCATGAAAATGGCCTTCCACACCCCATTTTGCCCAATCGTCTAACTCTTGTTGGATGTATGAACCAGCTGTTTTAGGTTGTAATCCCAAGGAATTTCCTGTGAAATAACGAACTTGATTTTCGTGAAATGTTGGTAAAAAGAAACGATCTCTGTACGCTCGTAATGAATCGTTTGCGTCTTGTTGTTGCGCGTATGAAAGTGTATTTTCCATGTTGAAAATAATAGTAGTAATACAATTAAAATGATTAATCTTAATTAATCGGTCTCAAAGATACAATTAACTTCATAAAACACTAAATTTACATCCACAATTTCAAATCATTTATCCTATGAAAACAACAACTTCCGAAGCCTTATATGCTACTGCAAAAAATTATTTTCCTGGTGGTGTAAATTCCCCTGTACGTGCTTTTAAATCGGTGGATGGATCGCCGTTGTTTATCAAAAAAGGAAATGGTTGCCGTATTTGGGATGAAGACGATAATGAATTTGTGGATTTCTGCTGTAGCTGGGGGCCACTAATTTTAGGGCATAATCATCCTGCGGTTTATGAAAAAGTGGTTGCAACTATGCAAAATGGATCTAGTTTTGGCGCACCAACGCGTTTGGAAAATGAATTAGCAGAATTAATTTTATCGCGCAACCCATTTATAGAAAAATTACGTTTTGTGAGTTCTGGTACAGAAGCGGTGATGTCAGCATTACGTTTGGCGCGCGGATATACAGGAAAAGATAAAGTAATCAAATTTGAAGGATGTTACCATGGTCACGTAGATGCTATGTTGGTAAAAGCGGGGAGTGGTTTAGTTACGTTTGGAGCTTCTTCAAGTGCGGGTGTTCCTGAAAGCTTTGCACAAGAAACGATTGTACTTCCATTGAACGATATTGAAGCATTAAAAACATGTGTTGCGAATTATAAAAACGAAATTGCGTGTGCGATTATCGAACCAATTCCAGCAAACAACGGTTTATTATTACAAGAAAAAACATTCTTAGTTGCATTACGCGAAATTTGTACAGAGAACGGAATATTATTGTTTTTTGACGAGGTTATTTCTGGTTTCCGAGTTGCATTTTCTGGTGCTGCAGAACATTATGGTATTAAACCTGACCTAGTTACCTATGGTAAAATCATCGGTGGAGGTTTGCCAGTTGGTGCTTATGGTGCAAGCAAAGAAATTATGGCCCGTGTTTCTCCAGATGGGGATGTGTATCAAGCAGGAACTTTATCTGGAAATCCAGTGGCAATGGCTGCAGGAATTGCACAGTTAACCGAGTGTGCTAAACCTGGTTTTTATGAAGAATTAGAAAAACGTACCGTTGATTTTATAGCACCAATTAATGCACACGCGAAAGCGAATAATTATGCTTTTGAAATTCATACGATCGGATCAATCTTTTGGTTGTCTTTTGCCGGTAATAAAACCATTCGTCGTGCAGATGACATCGACCCAGATATGACTGGCTTTAGACATTTACACCATGCTTTATTGGAAGTGGGAGTTTATTTAGGTCCAAGTGGTTATGAAGTAGGATTTGTCTCTCAAGCACATACTCCCGACATTTTAGCGGAAGTTGCGATGAAGTTTTGCCAAGCATTGGATGTGATTTATAAGTAAAATTTTTAGCACAGAGGAATTTGAGAAAGTGACCTTGATTGCTTAATTAGAGGGCGCAGAGATGTTCTAACTTTGCTAGAAAACAAAAACTATACATTTTGACGCAGTCAAAAGTCTCTGCGAACTTAGAAACGCAAATTTGTTAAAAGCTTAACTACCTCTGCGAGAATATTACCTAATTTGATTTTTTTGAAGGATATTATCGATAAAACGCCAATATCTTATCGGCTAATACATCACTTAATTTATAATAACTTTCTGTCGTCCAACCTCCCACATGTGGGGTCAGAATGACTTTGTTAGATGCTATTAATTCTTGAAAGCTGCTCAATCGTTCACTGTCTGAAAAATGTTCGAAACTTGCTTTTTCAAATTCAAGAACGTCCAATCCTGTACCTTTCACCTGACCTTTTGAAATTGCATTCAATAATGCTTGCGTATCCACAATTTTACCTCTCGAAAGGTTTAATAAGTAGATTGGTTTAGAAATCGATTCAAAAAAGTGTTCATTGACCCAATAGAGCGTTTCTTCATTTTGGGGAATGTGAAAACTAATAACATCTGCTTCTTGGTAGAGTTGCTCTAAAGAAACTTGGGTTACAAAATCATCTGCAATAGTAGGTAAGTATTTATCGTATACTAGTACTTTACAATCAAACCCACGGAGTTTTTTAGCAAAAGCACGACCATTGTTTCCGTAACCAATGATTCCAACGGTTTTGCTGTCTAATTCTTCCCCGCGATTTCCTTCGCGATCCCAAATACCTTGTCGAACTTGTTGATCTCCTTGTATAAACTTATTAAGTAACGCTAATAACATTCCTAATGCATGTTCTCCAACTGCATTTCGATTTCCTTCAGGTGCATTAAATAGTTGAATATTTCGTTCACGGCAATAGGACTCATCGATGTTTTCCATACCTGCCCCAGAACGAGCAATGAATTGTAATTTAGGTGCATGTTTTAAGAATGATTCATGCATTGGAAAACGCGAACGAATAACGATACCTAAAGCATCATTTACCAATGAATTACATGTTTCCAAGTCGAATTTGGTAGCATCTAAACATTGAAAACCCGCACGGGTTAACCGTTCTTCTAAAATCGGATGAACTTTATCTAAAAAAACAACTTTCATTACTTGCGTACTTCTTGACCTTTTGAATACGTTTTGTCTAAAATGATCTTTCCAGTGGAGTCAAACATACGAAATTTACCATCTTTCAGTCCATTTTTATATTCAGATTCAGAAATTTTTTCACCTCTGCGACCAAATTGGGTCATTAATCCTTCTAATTTTCCATCCTTGTAATTGGTGATTACTGCTGGTAATACCCCCCCAGGTAGGTAATCCACCCATTTACCGTCTTTTTCATCATTGATGTAATGTCCTTCTTCAGTTAAGTCATAATCTTTCATGGAATAAGATGCATGATATCCATGACGTACACTTTCTTTCACTTTTCTACCTTTAGTAAAACCATAATCGATTGGTGCCGCTTTTTCTATGATTTTATAGGTGTTGATGTCTTCTACTTTTCCATTGTCATAGTATTTCGTCCATTTCCCTACTTTATACCCTTCTTTATAGAATCCAGTTAAGGTAACTGTTCCGTCCATAGCCCAAGAATACCATTGTCCATGAAGTAGACCGTCTTCGAACGTAGATTGATTTTTTAATGTAGAATTTTGCCAAAAGTTTTTCCAAATCCCTTCTTCTTTCCCTTTGATGTATTTCCCTGTCATTAATAAAATTCCATCTTCATACCATGTTTCCCACAAACCATCTTTCAAATCGTTAGAGTAGGTACCTGCTTTGAATAATTTCTTGTTTTCGTAGTAATATTCCCATTTACCTTCGCGCTTATCTTGTTTGTAAAAAGCTTTGTAAGAAACTTCTCCGGTAGGATAATAATAGATCCAATTTCCATCTTGCATGTTGTTGACAAAAGTTCCTTCCATGTCTTTTCCTCCTTTGTTGGTATACCAAAACCATTTTCCTTCTTTTTTCCCAGCTACATAATTCCCAGTTACATTCAGTACTTTGGTGTCATAATAGTAGGAGTAAGGTCCATCTAATAATCCATTTTTATAGTTACTGATTTTTTCTAAATCACCTGTATAGTAGAAATATTTCCATTCACCATCTTTGCGTTCTTGTTTGAAGAAACCTGTTAAAAATAAATATCCATTGATACTGCGTTCCTCAAATATACCATCGCGTAATCCTTCTTTGTAATTATATACTTCTTTGGCTTTTCCATTTGGGTAATAAGTTGTTTTATTTCCTGTTCCATTTTTGATGGTACGAGTATGTAATGAATCATTTTTCCAAAAATCTTTCAACATACAGATGGTATCTATATATTCTTCTACCGATTGTTCTCTTCCATCCATGTAATACTTTCTCCAAATACCGAATGGCTTCCCGTTTTTGTATTTCCCTTCCACAATAAGTGTTCCATTTTCCACCCATTCGCGGTAAATCGAATCTTGTTTGTCTAGCTTAAAATATCCCTCTTGGCGCGGTTTTCCATTCGCATATTTTAAGAATATTTGACCATGTAATTTTTCGCGGTAATAATTACGGATTTCTTCAATGTCACCAAACTCGTTGTAATATTCCCATTTTCCATGTTTGTCTCGCGTTTCTCCTAATCGATCTTTGTAATAGGATCCAACCGACTGAATTTTAGTTTTTTTAAAATCCCAAAACAATTTATCTTTTTCAGTTAAATTTTCTTTTTTAACAGTCTGAGCTTTACAAACTAAAGAGAAACATATCACGAGTAAAACAAGAATTTTTTCAAACATAATCGTAGGTTAAAAATTTTTAAGAATTCCTTGAAGTAATAAAACTACCCCAAACAAAAATAAGATAGATCCGGTAATTCGATTCAACGAACCCAATAATTGATCGGTTATAAAGGGACGAAGTTTTTTAGCTCCAATTATTTTTAATACATCAATGGAAAAAAAAGTAATTAATAAAACGCCAATAAATAGGATATTATCTAACCAACTATCTACTCCATGTTCAGTCCCTAGAGCCATGACACTAAACCAATAGAATATCACCATTGGATTCACTAAATTTAGCATTAAACCTTTCAAAAATTGAATTAAATAATCTTTAGAGGTATGATTAGTGTTGACTATTTCTTCTTGGGATTGAATTTTTGATTTTTTAAAAAAAGAGACAACTCCATAAATAATAAAGAGTCCTCCACTGATCGCTTTTAATAGTTCAGTATGCTTCCCTTCAATTAATTTTGCTACTTCACTATAGAAAATGTAGGCAATTGAAATATAAATCAAATCGCTAATTAATATACCTAAATCAAAAGCTAAAGCAGATTTAACTCCTTTTTTAATACTTGTTTCTAGTAGTAAAAAAAAAGCAGGACCAATCATAAAACTTAAAATTAATCCAGTAAAAATCGCTTTGACTACTAATTCCATATATGATTGATTATTTTTAACAAAGGTATTTTTTTTGCTAATAGTTTCTACGTTCTCTACCTAAAGTTTTAATGGCACCAACCGTGAGGTAAAAATTTGAATAAACTTCGTCCTCTACATTTGAAAAACGTGCTTTAGGTTCTATGAAAAAAGACACATTATCACATTGAAACAGTTTAGGCAGTTTAATTAGTTCGAATAATATACGTTCATATTTTATTTTCCTAGAAATATAAGCACCAACTTGTAGTGTATGTCTTGTTTTTCCTTGACCAATCGTATTTTCATACTCATAAGGGTGCAAATTGTAAGGACGGTAAATATCCCCTCCAAAAGAAACATTATTTCCAGATGAAAAATAATCGCTTCCTTTTAAGAATCCTTGTCCCCAAAATTCATAACTCCATTTTTTAAAATGAAAGGATACTTCTTGGTATAACTCAATAAAATTAGAACCTAAAGGATGAGCAACAGGTAAACCTTGATTTCCTAAAACAACATCAGGAGATTTTTGTGAATAGGTGTATGGGCGAACCAGATTAAATTCTGTACGGTAAAAAATTTGGCAGGAATTTTGTAAGGTTTTCCATCCTTTTAGACCCACTTGTAATCCATACTTATTAGACCACCATCCATTTTGCTTTTGAAATGCAGAAAGTAAAAAATCGTCTATTAGTACTTGACCGTAAAACATTGCATTTGCATGTTTATATGAAAAATGTAGACCTAAGAGGATGTTATCAGCAGATCCCATATTATATTCTTGCGGGCGATAAAATATGAGTGGGTTTAAATATTCTACTTCAAATCCACGATTATACAAGGTGTCTTTCATTTGATAAACCACGGTTTCAAAAATAGAAAAATTCCATTTTTTGGATGGATTAAAACTCAAATAATGGGTCGCGTTACCTTTTGGGCTATAATGATTTCCACTTCTTTCTCTCCAAATTTGTTGGATAAATGAATATTCTAATTTACCAAACTTTGCTTTTAAGGATGCAAATGGAGCAGGAACACCTTGATTTCCTAAAAATAATGAGCGATCACCTTCACCAAAAGTGATTCTATCTATTCCAGTTGTAAACGTAAGTATAGAATTAGGTTTATATTGAATCCGACCTCTTATATCCCCATAGATTGAATATGCTGTGAATGGATTTAATACTTTGATGTTTTCAAAAAAGAATGATTTCGTTTGAAATATTGAGGTGTATGGTATGATTGATTGATTAGATGTGCCTAGTCTTAAATCAAAAATACAGGAAACTTTATCTTTAATATTACCTGTTAATGTAGATGTCAAACCTTCTTGAAACGTAAATCCGGTTGTACCATTTTTATATACGTTTAAATTAAAAATTTCATCCGGTAATATTTTAAATTGAATTTTACTTGAGTCTTTATTTAATAAAGAATCAAGTTCAAAGAACATAAACGATTTTTCAGAAGTATGTAAGTTAACATCTTTTTTTAACCATATTTTTTCTACTTCTGGTGTTTGTTGACCAAAAAATATAAATGGGAATAAAAGGGTTACTAATAGTAGATTCTTCATTAAAAATCAAAATATTCGTTTGTAATTGAAGTTCTTAGTCCTAACATTAAACATTGATAACTCGATTCTAAATGATCGAATGAACTCGCTCTACCTTGGTAATTAACAAATAATGTACCGTTATATAAATTATTGAAGCGAAAGCCAACTTCTATGTTCTCTAAAATCGTCGTTCCATTTTTTAAGTCAGATGGATCTAATTTGGGTGCAAAAATCGAGTTAGACAAAAATTGTTGAGTTAAATTTCCTCCCTGCGTGTAATAGATATTGGTTTTAGAATTAAGATAAAAACGATTGAATTGATAGCCTAGTTTCACAAACAACTCACTGAAATTATTTCCTTTTGGATGAGCTGAAGGAAGGTTGTAATTACTATAACTTAGCTTTGCCCTAGACGCTCCATAAAAGTTTTTAGGGACTTGATTCCATTCACATTGAACCTGAAAATTCTTTACTCCAAACGCATCAAAATAATATAAGCCTACTTGTCCAGCTCCTAGCCATGTATCATTGTACTTATCAGCTACTAATTGGCCATAGATTCGGATTTTATTGAAAGCAAAATCTATATTTATACCTGTTATCCCATTGATTATAGACTGATTTTCAAGTAGTAAATCATTTTGTAACAAGGGCAATGGAATTAGTTGACTTGGCATTAGTTTATGCATAGAAATGGAGTCTCCTCGTAATTGATTTCCTCCTGTAAATAAACTAATTGACAAAGCATCAATTGGTTGAAAAGTCAAATAACTAGCTGCGAATAGTTTATTTTCAAAATTTGATTCTACAGCTAGTGTAGTCGGCTTTCTATATAAATTTAATTGTTTTCTATATAATACCTGGTAATTAACAAAACGATTAATTTTCCATTTTAATCTTAAACTAGGGGAATTACTGCTATTGTCTGAGAGGAGCAGCGAGCGATATCCAGAACCAATAAAATGTTGATTATTCCCAAATTCAATTTGAAATTTCGGATGAAAATTAACATGTATGTTTCCGGAAGAATATGCGTAGTCATACCCAGTCGCTTTAAATGGTTTCGTTCTACTAGCGCCTGGTATCATTGCATTTTGAGTACTGTATTGACCATAGAATTTGACATAGTTTTCACCCTGTTGGTTGAAATATATATTTTCATAATCTTGAAATTGAGCTTGATTTTCACAAAAGGAAAAATTAAAACCAATTTTACTCAAAAGATCACCCTCAACGTATATTCCACGTGTATTTCTGTAAACAGGCCAATAATTAGAATCTAATTTTCCTACTCTTCCCTTTGAATAATTTAATAAAGGGGTGATACCAATGCTAATCCCATTTTTTTTTTGCTCAATAGGGAAACGTTTATATAAATAAGCCTCTACATCAGTATATACAGGTATTGAATCTCGATTAAGTTGTGCTACATTTAATTGATTAGTATTTGCTGGAAAAAAAGTTTCAATGGATTTATTTTTAGATAGAGATATAAATTTTTCTTTAAAATAACTTTGTTGAAGTATAATTCTATTTTGTCCATACAACAAGGAATAACATCCTAAAAAGAATAAAATCAATAGCTTTTTCATAGTATTTCAAGTTTAGTTTTTATTAAACTTGCTTTTGTTTGTGCGATGAAATGAGGGTTATATAAATCTTCTTTGTTATAAGTCAAGGTTGAGTTATTTAAAACTCCTATAATTGAACCATCCATTGCTTCGAGAATTGCTTGACCAGCCGCAATATCCCATTCCATAGTAGGTGCAAAACGAGGGTAGATATCTGCTTTTCCTTCTGCTAAGTCGAAAAATTTTAAAGCGCTTCCTTTTTCTATATAACTAATATCTCCGTGTTGTTCACGAAGTTTTTCTACAAATTCTGCGGTTTTAGGTGAATGAAAACTACGCGATGAAACCAATACCATTGGTTGGTTGATATTTGTATTCGCGCTGAGTTCTATCCAATTTTCTGTTTGACCAGCTGCGTCAAACGATCCAATAAAAACTCCAGTTGTTTTACCACCAATTAAAATCTTTTTTTGGACAGGGGATAAAATAATCCCAAAAACTGGTTTACCATTTACTATGTGTGCTATATTTATTACAAATTCACCGTTTTTTTTGATGAATTCTTTGGTACCATCCAAAGGGTCGACACACCAATTTTCTTTCCAATTTTTTCGGATAGAATAATCGATGTTTATAATTTCTTCACCAATGATAGGGATATTTGTCTGTATTAGTCTGTGATGTATTAATTCGGATGAAGCTTTGTCAGCTTCTGTGACCGGACTACCATCAGACTTGTTTTCACTAGAGAAACCAACATTATAGTATTCCATGACCACAAAAGATGCGTCAATTGCGGCTTGTATTGCAATAATGTAATTTTGTGGTAATGAATTCATCTACCAACAAAATTAACAATTATGAAGAACTATTGACTTATCACTATTTGTTATTAATCCATTTTTTACGTGTATAACTCTTTTGAACAGAAAAATAACCTAAAGCACCATTAGAGAAAATAGGATCTGGATTCGATGGTGTAGCACTTTGTCTACCTCCTTGGTTTAACACTAAATTAAATAAATAGCGATATATCTTATACTCAACATTTACTAGCGTTAATTCTATTTCTACAGAGTCTTTTAGTGTTGTAATCCCATTTTTTTCAATTTTAAATTGTGGTATGTTATTAACTAATGTGTCAGGAGAAAATTCATTTAATTGAAATAGTGGTTTACGTGTATACATAACCCCGTCTAAATTTTGATCATCATCCACCAGAATTTTATTGATTTTGACACCGTTTTTCTTAGCTTTAAACTGATACCAATTTGGTATACCAGCTGGTGTTTCGTTTCTAATTGGAGCAATGGAGTAGTTATATCTTCCAAATGATTTTTGTTTAAATACCCCAATAGAATCTAGAGGTACTGGATGATTTGGACAAGCGCTTGTAGCAGAATATACTTTATTATCCACTTTAACAAATAAATTTAATGTTTTACTCTCTGTAACAAAACCTTTACGAATTTTTAATTCATATTTTCCATCGCCTTTGTAATTTTTAGGTGTTGATTTGATCGTATCTTTTCCATCAGTCAAAGTGATAGTAGCGTTATCTACTGCCAATCCACTTATTTCAGTATCAAAATTTACAGTGCGTCGTACATATACATATTGTGTACTACTATCTACTTGATTTAATGAATCTACTTCGAAAGCAGCTTCAATGATAATTTTTGGATCATCTTTGTTTAAATCCAATTTAATTACTTTCTCACACGAAAATAACGTGATTATTAAACTTATAAATCCTAAAAAGTAGTGTGCTGAATTAATTTTCGATTTCATATTACTTAAATTTAAAGTTATAGGTAATTGCAGGTATCCATCTAAATAAAGATGTTTGAACTGCTTCTGTAATATTCGGGTTTCCTTCTTTTTCTCGGAATGCAATTGTGTATGCATTTTCTCTTCCGTAGACATTATAGATGGAGAAATTCCAACTGCTTTCATAAGTTTCCGTATTTTTTCGGATCCAATTTACACCTAAATCTAATCGGTGATAATTAGGCATTCTTGCACCATTTCGTGTGGTGTATAAAAATTGAGTTTGACCTTCAATCGTATACTTTCCTGAAGGGAAGGTGACAGCGTTTCCTGTGTAGAATACAAACAAGGCAGAAATTGATAATTTAGGTGTTAAATCATAAATTGTCACAACGGATACGTCATGCGTTCTGTCTTGTTTAGCATTGTACCAAGCGCCATTGTTGATCCCTTCTATTTTTCTTTCAGATTTTGATAGACAATAGGATATCCATCCATTAAATTTACCCTTCTTTTTCTTCAAAATCATTTCTAAACCATACGCTCTACCTAAACCATAAAGTAATTCTCCCTCCAAAACTTGATTTGCTTGGGTATTTGCGCCATTACGATAATCAATTTGATTTTGTAAATACTTATAGTAAATCTCTGCATTAAATTCGTACGAATTTTCTTTAAAGTTTTTAAACCATCCAAAAGCAGCTTGATCTGCAATTTCAGGTTTTGTATTTATCGTAGAACCTAAAATAACATCCGTTGGCGAGGAGGTGGTTGCATTCGACACCAAGTGAATATTCTGTGCATTTCGTGCGTATGCTAATTTAAAACTTTGATCTTCTCTGTAGGAATAACTCATGGAAAGTCTTGGCTCTAAAACAGGGTAGGTTTTAACGAATTGGTTATCAGAATAATTTAACGTGTCATTAACCTTTCCGTTTGCATACGTATACATATCTTGTCCATTACCCAAAACAGAGAATGTAGAAAGTCTAACACCATAGTTTACAGAGAACTTTTCACTTACTTCCCAGTCGTTTAGCACAAAAAGTGCACCTTCAATAGATTTAGCAGGATTAAGTTGAACAATGCCAGTAGTTACACCTTTTGAACCAATTAATTGACCCGGAGTGATATTATGGTTGATCAAATTTAATCCAAATTTGATTTTGTTTTTTGTATTAGCATAATATTGGAATTCTTGTTTCAAGTTATAGTCTAATACTTTGGATTTAATCGTAAAATCTACTTGTTCGGCAGTAATTGCGATTTTGTAATCATAAGAGCTGTAGATTACAGAAGTATTTGAGAATAATTTTGGTGATATGATATGGTTCCAACGAACAGTACCTGTAGCATTTCCCCAATCAATACCAAATGTTGAACCGAAACCTAGTACATCTCTACCAAAATAGCCAGAAAGATAAAGTTTATCTTTTTGGCTGAATTTATAATTCAATTTTGTGTTTAAGTCATAAAAATAGAGCGTGTTATCTTTGAAATCTTTATTTGCTTTTAAAAACAAGTCTGCGTAGGTTCTTCTACCTGTAATCAAGAATGAAGATTTATCTTTTACTAATGGTCCTTCTACATTTAATTTAGAAGATATTAATCCTAATCCTCCACTTACATTATAGCGTTGGTTATTTCCCTCATTCATTTTAATGTCAAGTACTGAAGACAATCTACCCCCTAAATTTGCAGGTTGATTTCCTTTGTATAAGGTAGCATCTTTGATAGCGTCAGAATTAAATGTAGAGAAAAAACCAAGTAGGTGGGATGCATTATAAACAGGAGCTTCGTCTAATAAAATTAAATTTTGATCAGAACCGCCACCACGTACATAATATCCGGACTTTCCTTCTCCAGCGCTTTTTACACCAGGTAATAATTGTAGCGTTTTGATGATATCTTTTTCACCAAATAATACGGGTATTTTAGCAATTGCCTTTGGATCTAAACGTTCAACACCCATGGTAGAACCTCGCACGTTGTCTTGTTTATTGATCGTCACTTTTGCAACTTCTAATTCCGTCGTTTTTTCAGATGGAGTCTCCAAAACGAAATTTATTGCAAGATTCTCTTTTAAATCAATTTCTTTTTCTTGGGGAACATATCCAATGTATGTTACCAACATGGTGTATTTACCTTCTGGAATAGTTAACGAGTAAAAACCATACTCGTTACTTGCTACCAAATAAGCATAGTCTTTAATACGTATTTTCACGCCGATTAAAGCTTCACCTTTTTTTTGTTCAGTGATGGTACCGCTAATTGTAAATTTGTTTTGGGAAAATCCAATAAAACAGAGTGTTACAAAAAATGTCAGTACTATAAAATTTTTCATAAAATATTTTTTTGTTTAAATTTAAGCAACTTTTATTAAACAGAAGTTTATTTTTCGATGAATCAAGGATTTTACCCTTTAAGTCCACGGAAATTTAGGTTAAATTTTTCATTAATTTAGAATCATTCTAAAGAATCACTCCCCTTCTAATTCTTTTAATATTTGATTTACATTTTCTTCCGTACTTGTTAATTTGAATTTACAAATTTTGATTAATTGCGCAGCACGTTTCACTTTAACGGATAATTCATCCACAGAAATTCCGCCTTCTTCAATTTCTTGAACGATTAATTGCAATTCTTCAAATGCTTCTGTGTAGGAGATTTCTTCACTCATTTTCTTTATTTTTTAGATGTATAACTTCTGCTTCTATAGTAGTATTTAATGTAATAATCTCCAATTTATCCCCTCTCGAAACGGGATTACTTTCAGAAATTACTTTTCCGCCAACTAAGGTTATCGAATAACCTCTTTTCAGTACCTGTATTGGATCCACTAAATGTATATTTCTTTCGATGCCTTTTAATTTTTCTATTTCTTTATCAAAACGTTTTGGTAAGTTTTGTCGAAGAAAAATCGAAATATCTTCTAGTCGTGTATTTTGAAATAGTTGAAAGTTGCTGTGATTTTTCTTTAAAGACAAGAGTGAATGTTCCAGTAGGTATTTTTTTTCGTGATGTAGTTTCTTCGCACCATGCTTTAATTTTTCTTGTTTACTAAATAACTGTTTTTTTTCCTCGTGAAATCGGATGTTAGAATTTAATTGCAAACTCCTTGATGTATCTTTAAGTTGGTGGTTAAAGGCAACTAATAGGTTACTTGTTTCTCCTTTAAATACCCGAATTTCTTGTGTTAATCCTTCTTGAGCTGTTTTTAATGTTTGTTTACTCTCTTGTAAAAGTATGCGCTGCGCTTCTTTTATTGGGACTGAAAAATTATGAAATGTTTGTAGTAAAAAATCTGCTAATTCGGTAGGCGTTATCGCGTTACGATAAGCAACCATTTCGGATACGGTAGTGTTTGTAGAATGTCCAATTCCAGTCAATACCGGCAAGGGAAAAGTAGCAATTGCTTTAGCTAATCCATAATTATTATAACAAGAAAGTCCTATTTCTCCACCACCACCACGAATGATGGTCACTACATCAAAATGGTGTTTTACTTTTTCGATTTTTTTTAATTGTGTTTGAATTGCTTCGATTGCCGGGTCTCCGTTTAATTGCGCGGTAAACAACATGAAAAAATAGTTATATCCCCAGGTATTATTTTTAATTACACTGTAGAAATCGGAAAGTCCTTTGCTAGATTCCACCGAAATGACCGCAATACGTTTTGGTAATAATGGAAATGTTAGCGCCTTGTTGGCATTGATAATCCCTTCTTTACTTAATTGTTTTAAGGTTTCTTCCCGTTCTTTATGTAATTCCCCCAATGCAAAAGTTGGATCAATATCTAGGATGTCTAAAGACATACCATACAGCGGATGAAAGGAAATTTTAACTTGAAAAAGGAGGGTCATACCGTCTCGCAAAGGTTCTTTTACAATTTCACTGAAATTTTTTGAAATGCGATCGTAGTTTGCTTTCCAAATTTGCCCACGCATATCCGCAACTAATTTACCATCCTCTTTATGTACTAGTTCTGGGTAACAATGTCCTTTGATGGTGTAGTTGAGTTTGTGCATCTCCGCCTTAACCCAGTACAAGCGGTTATAACGTTCTGAAATAGCCTTTTGTATGGAATTAGCGACCTGTTTTAACGTATATATTTCTTGTTCTTCCGGCATACTAAGTAAAGTTATTCATTTTTTTGATAGTCCTATTCAGAATACTATCTAAAAAATTATACCTTTGTTTTTTAAATATAAATAGAACAACAATGAGTATTCCAGCAGAATTAAAATACACGAAAGATCACGAGTGGGTTCGTGTGGAAGGTAATGTAGCTACAGTAGGTATTACAGCATTTGCACAAGGTGAATTAGGTGATATCGTTTATGTAGAGGTTGAAACAGAAGGCGAAGAACTTGGGAAAGAAGAAATCTTTGGTACTGTAGAAGCAGTAAAAACAGTTTCTGACTTATATTTACCATTAACTGGAAAAATTATTGAATTCAATACAGCATTAGAAGCTACTCCAGAAGTAGTAAACTCTGATCCTTACGGAGATGGTTGGATGATTAAAGTTGAATTTTCAGATGCTTCTGAATTAGAGTCTTTATTATCTGCTGCGGATTACGAAGCATTAATAGGATAAGAATTAGTCAAATGACGAGCGACGAAGCAACGAGTATAGATTATTACTCGAGGTTTTAGAGCTTTAGACACAAAAAAAAAAGACGTTTTTCATACGAAAAACGTCTTTTTTAGTTTTACTAATTTCTTCACATCAATCAAAAGGGAAAAAGTTATGTGAAATTTCTTTCTCATTAAAATCTATTCAAATTTATAAATGCAAATCAAAAACAATTATCTTTGAGATACTATGCTTAAGTTAATTGAAGATAAAATAACTGAAATAATTTCGCTTTGCAAATCGCATCATGTAATTTCTATTGCCTTATTTGGTTCTGCAGCTAAAGGTTTAATGCATGTTAATAGTGATGTCGACTTTTTAGTTCAATTTTCAGATGAACTACCTGTCCTTGATTATGCCGATAATTACTTTAGTTTATTAGAAAGGTTAGAGAAAATTGTAGGGAAAAAGGTAGATTTAATTTCTATCAAATCTTTAAAAAATCAAATTCTAATTGAAGATATTGAGCGTTCAAAAGTAGTATTATATGCAGCATAAAATATTGAAATACTTGCTGGATATTGAAAGTGTCATTCTTGAAATTGAAGCAATAAAAATTAAATCTGAAAACAATTTCACCAATTTTAAATCAGACATTATATTACAACGCGCTATCGAAAGAGATTTAGAAATAATTGGAGAAGCCATTCGTAAAATATTGGAAATTGAACCAGCAATTCAAATTTCTGCTTCTAAAAATATCATTGGATTAAGAAATATTATTTCTCATGCTTACGATTCTATTGAACCAGAAATGATCTGGGGAATTATTCAAAAAAATATTCCTGTACTATCCGATGAAATTAAAATGATAAAATCTAAATAATTCAGATTTCAATAATTCTGAATTATTTAGATTTATATAACTAGAGTTGATACTTTTTTCAATTCTTAAAACTTCTTGTCCAATCATCAAAATCGTCATTCGTCTCTCATCACTTCGTCACTCATTACGCGTCTTTCAACTTCTTCACCATGGTCAAAATTGTAGCAATCGCAACCGTTTCTCCAGTTTCATCATATACATCCACTAAGAATTTTACAATTCCTTTTGCGATATCATCTTCCGAACGTTTTTCTTGATCCACTTTTTCTTTTACCGTAAAACGAACACCAATGGTTGCTCCAGGATACACAGGTTTCGTAAAACGTGCCTCTTCTAATCCATAGTTTAATAATACCGGACCTTTTTTAGGATCAACAAATAAACCTGCAGCTTTCGACAACACAAAATAACCATGTGCTACGCGTCGCTCAAAAATGGTACCTTCCAAAGAAGTAGCATCCATGTGGGCATAGAAATTATCCCCTGACACATTCGCGAAGTTTACAATGTCTGCATCGGATACCGTATGTTTATGTGTAAACACAGTTTCACCAACGACTAATTCTTCAAAATGTTTTCTAAATACGTGTGGATTTGCTTCCGGCATTTCAGCGCCAACTTGGAATTGTTGCGTAATGTGTGTGATCGTTGTTGGATGACCTTGAATAGCAGTACGTTGCATGTAATGTAATACACCGCGTTTACCACCCATTTCTTCACCACCTCCCGCACGACCAGGACCACCATGTGTCAATAATGGCATAGGAGAACCATGACCTGTACTTTCTTTCGCACAGTCTTTGTTCAGAACTAATATACGACCGTGCATGCTTGCAGCACCAACTACGTAATCAGTTGCTTCTTGATTATCTGGGGTAACTATCGAAGATACCAATGAACCTTTACCCATACGCGCTAATTCAATTGCTTCGTCGATGTCTTTGTAAGGCATTACGGTTGATACTGGTCCAAATGCTTCTATGTTATGTACATCTGTTTTATTAAATGGATCGTTATTCACAAATAAAATAGGGGAGAAGAATGCTCCGTTTGCACAGTTATTTCCTACCACATCTACGTGATCTACGTTTCCGTATACAATCTCTTGCGATTTCGCTAATTGAAGTACATTTTGACGCACACGATCCACTTGCGTTTGTGTAGCTAAAGAACCCATTCGTACACCTTCTTCACTTGGATCCCCCACTTTCGTAGTTGCCAAACGTGCGGAAATTTGTTTCGATACTTCTTCTACTAAATTTTCCGGAACGATAATACGACGCACTGCTGTACATTTTTGTCCTGCTTTGATCGTAATTTCTTTGGTTGTTTCTTTGATGAATAGGTCAAATTCGATAGTTCCAGGAACAGCATGTTTACCCAATAACGTCGCATTCAAGGAATCTGCTTCTAAGTTAAATGGAATACTACGTTCACTGAATTGAGGTAAGGATTTTAATACTTTCCCTGTATGCGCGCTTCCGGTGAATGTTACGACATCCTCGCTATCTACGAAATCAAGAATGCCTCTTCCTAGACCACAAACTAATTGCAAACTTCCTTCCGGTAATAGTTTGGAATCAATGATGTCTTTAACCATTAATTCGGTTACAAAACAGGTAAACTCGGATGGTTTAACAACACAAGGAACACCCGCCATCAAGTTTACCGCTATTTTTTCCAACATCCCCCAAATCGGGAAGTTAAAAGCATTGATGTGCACCGCGACCCCTTGTTTTGGCACCATGATGTGATGACCGATAAACGTTCCATTTTTGGAAAGTTGAGCAGCTGTTCCATCTACATAATATGGTAAATCAGGAAATTGTTTACGCAAAGACGCATTGGCAAAAACGTTTCCAATTCCTCCTTCAATATCAATCCAGGAATCTACACGCGTAGCACCAGTCAAGGCACTTAAAGCATAGTAAGACTCTTTTTTATCCATTAAGAATAATGCCAAAGCTTTCAACATACGGCCGCGTTCTTGAAAGGTCATTTTACGCAATGCTTTTCCTCCAACTTCTCTTCCGTATGCTAAAACTTGACTGTAATCCAATCCTGCGCTTGAAGTTTCTCCGATTACATCACCTGTTAATGCATTGTATAGGGTTGTTTCTGAACCTGCTCCTGCGGTCCATTGACCGATTACGTAATTTTTTACTTGTATCATAGTTTAGAATAATATTTTTTTATTTACTGTATATAGAATGACAATTCCTGCAAATAATCCTAATCCAATTTTCCAATCAATTGATCCAATGGTGATTAATGCAATATCCAAAAGTAAAACAATTAGATAAATTAATTTTTTAATCATAATCTTTATTTTTAACGAAAATAACTATTTTGGAAATAGTCTATTATAAATCCTTCACATTTGTCCATGAAAGTTGTTCAATTTCGTTGGGGAAACTTTCATTTTCATTTCCAGCGTAAAGTAAAACACCTCCATCTTGTCTAAATACTTTTTGAAACCATTTGAGGTTTTTATGGTGCTCTTTTTGATTTTTCACAGTTGATTTTATTTCAATAGGAATTAAATTTCCTTCGTTTTCAATGAGAACATCCACTTCGTTTCCAGTGGAATCTCTGTAAAAATAGACTTCCCCAAATTGCTCTTTGTTTTTTCTGTTTTTGATGATTTCGGAAACGATAAAATTCTCGAAAATTGCGCCATAATAGTTACTTTTTTGTAATCCTTCTAACGAACGAATGCCAAGTAAATGACAAACGATTCCAGTATCGTAAAAATAAATTTTGGACGATTTGATTAAACGTTTATTGAAATTATTGAAATAAGGTGGAAGGCGGTATAGAATGTAACTACTTTCAAGTACACTTAGCCAAGCATCTAACGTTTTATGTTCTACGCCCAATTCTTTTGCAATCGAACTCATGTTAAGTAATTGAGAGGTTCTACTCGCGCAGATTTTAAGAAATTTTGAAAACACAAGTATATCGCCAATATTCCGTATCAAGCGAACATCTCGTTCCAAATACGTACGTATATAATTTGTAATCCATCGCGATGCACTTGATTTCTTACGGATTATGTCCGGGTAAAAACCTTCAAGTATTTGTTTGTTGAGTGATTCATTTTGGATATTACTTGCTTCTAACTCCGAAAGACTAAAAGGTAATAGTTCAATATAACCAACTCGACCAGCTAAGGATTGAGAAATGTTTTGTTGCATCAAAAAATTGTTGCTTCCCGATAAGATAAATTGACCCATTTCATCGGATGAATCTACAATGCCTTGTAAGTAATTAAATAATTCTGGTATGCGTTGAACTTCATCAAAAATTGCTCCTTTTGGGTATTTTGCTAAAAATGCTTTCGGATTCGTTTTTGCAACTAGTAGTACATCAGGATCTTCTAGATTGACATATGCCTTTTCCGTAAATAATTGCTTGCATAAGGTTGTTTTACCTGACTGTCTAGGCCCAATAACACACACTATTTTGAACTCTTTTGCAGTCTCAAAAGTTTCCTCTGTTAACGCTCTACCGATGTATGGAACACTCATAAATCCTGATTTATTTGAAACAAATATACAAATCAACTACCAAAATTACAAATTTTTGCATTTTTGGTAATTAACTACCAAAATTTACATTTTTTGTATTTTTGGTAATCTATGAATCTGCTCCCAATTTTCCGTCACTTCGTCACTCGTCACTCGTCACTATTTTGTTATCTTTACACTCTACAAATTCATTCATTTATGAGCAAGGAAAAATTTACCGTTACCGCAGCATTACCTTACGCCAACGGCCCCCTTCATTTAGGACACGTGGCAGGAGTTTATTTACCAGCAGATATTTTCGTGCGTTTTTTACGTATGAATGAGCACGATGTGGCTTTTATATGTGGAAGTGATGAACATGGTGCTGCAATTACATTACGCGCTAAAAAAGAGGGGATTACTCCGCAAGAAATCGTAGATAAATACAACAAGGTAATCGGAGATTCTTTCCAACAATTTGGAATTTCGTTTGATATTTTTCACCGCACTTCTGCTGAAATTCATCATAAAACTGCGCAAGATTTCTTTTTGAAATTAGAAGAGAATGGTAAGTTTATTGAAGAAACAACGGAACAATATTACGACGAAGATTACAACCAGTTTTTAGCAGATCGTTATATCGTTGGGGAATGTCCGAATTGCCATAATGAAAATGCTTACGGAGATCAATGTGAAAAATGTGGTTCTGCGCTTAGTCCTACCGATTTGATTAACCCACTTTCAACTTTAAGCGGTAAAAAACCAATTTTAAAATCGACTTCCCACTGGTTCTTACCAATGGATCGTCATGAAGAATGGTTGACTTCTTGGATACAAGATGGAATCTTAGATGGAAAACAACAACACGACCCAAAAACCTGGAGAAACCAAGTGATTGGTCAATGTATGTCGTGGATTAAAGGGGGTTTGAAACCAAGAGCTATGACCCGCGACTTAGATTGGGGGGTGAAAGTACCTTTGAAAGGTGCAGATGGAAAAGTATTATATGTTTGGTTAGACGCGCCAATTGGTTACATTTCAGCGACCAAACAATGGGCATTGGATAACAATAAAGATTGGAAAGATTATTGGACAGGCGATCGTAAATTGGTTCATTTCATTGGAAAAGATAACATCGTTTTTCACGCGATTATCTTCCCGATTTTATTGAAAGACCATGGAGATTTTATTTTACCAGACAACGTTCCTGCCTACGAATTTTTAAATTTAGAAGGAGATAAATTTTCTACATCGCGCAATTGGGCCGTTTGGTTACACGAATATTTAGAACGTTATCCTACAAAAATTGACGAATTAAAATATACATTAACTGCCATTGCTCCAGAAAGTAAAGACAGTGAATTTACATGGAAAGAATTTCAAGCACGTGTGAATAATGAATTAGCAGACATCCTTGGTAATTTTGTGAATCGTGCTTTAGTATTGACCCAAAAATACTACGAAGGAATAGTTCCTGCATGTGGAGAACTTACCGAAGAAGATCAACGTGTACTAGATACCATTGCTGCTTTCCCAGATAAAATTGCAACATTGATTTATGCGTATAAAATTCGGGAAGCACAATCGGAAGTAATGAATTTAGCGCGTTTAGGAAATAAATACTTAGCGGATAGCGAACCATGGAAGTTAGTGAAAACGGATCCGAAAAGGGTAGAGACTATCTTACACATTGCACTTCAAATTACTGCCAATTTAAGTTTCTTATTGGAGCCATTTTTACCAGCAACAGCAAAAAAACTTCGTACTTTCTTAAATGTGGAACTACCAATTTGGGGTGAAATCGGTCAAAAAACCACGTTAGTAGCTGGACATAAAGTAAATACACCAGAAATTTTGTTTCCAAAAATTGAAGATACTTTTGTGGAGGCGGAAGTTGAATTCTTAAAGCAAAGTCAAGCTATTCCAGTGGAAGTACAAGCTGCTCCGCAAAAGCCAGCTATTTCTTACGATGATTTCACCAAGTTAGATATTCGTTTAGGTAAAATTCTAGAAGCTGAAAAAGTACCTAAAGCAGATAAATTATTAAAGTTGACGGTGGATACTGGCGTGGATGTTCGTACGATTGTATCAGGAATTGCCAATTTTTATAACCCAGAGGAAGTAGTTGGTAAAACGGTTTCCGTTTTAATCAATTTAGAGCCCCGTAAAATTCGTGGTGTAGAGTCTGCAGGCATGATCCTAATGGCGGAAAATGCAGCAGGAGAATTGAGTTTTGTTTCTCCTGAGAAAGCATTTGATGCAGGTGCTGAAATTCGCTAATACGTAGATTGTTTCTAAATTAGTTTACTATGTAAATGGAAACAACAACATGCGTAAGTTTACGTCTTAAAAGCGAGAGAAAAATGTAAATCAATGTTTGAAATTATAATTTATTAATTTCGAATTGATTAAGTTTTTTCTCTATTTACTTAACATGTATCTAAATGAAAAAAAAATTAATTGTAAGTTTTTCATTGTTGCTTGGAACATTTTTTTCGCAAGCGCAAACTAAAACTATTGCTTACCAAGAATTAAAATCTGCTTCAGGAGCCTCAACAGGTTCAGGAATCTTTTTTGGTGCTTCCATGACACCCGATTCCATCACGATTACATTTGCGGGACCTTCTTCAAAATGGATTGGACTTGGATTTGGGTCGTTTATGGGTGGTTCGGATGCACTAATTTACACCTCTTCTGGTGGAACGCAAGATTGGTGGGATTATTTTATGGGAAGTACGAGTAGTAGTTCGGTTGTCAAAGATGCGCAACAAGATTGGAAAATAAAATCGAATATCGTTTCAGGTTCATTGAGAACTTTAGTCGCTTCTCGTAAATTAAATACAGGAGACGCGAAAGATGCAGTAATAAATTATAACGCAGCATCTATTAATCTGATATGGGGTAGAGGTTCAACAGCATCTTATGTTTTGGCAGATCATAAAGGATCTAATAGAGCATATGGAATTGTTTTAAATTGGGTAAATACTGATATTTCCGCAGATATTGTTGAAATTTCAGATAATCAATTTATTAAACTTACGAATTCATCGATTATTATTTCAGTAAATGATGCGGATTACAATTATCAAATTTCAGATCTACAAGGAAATATAATCAAAGAAAAAAATAAAGCACAAGGTGAATTAACGATTAATATTTCTGAATTCAAACCTGCAGTTTATATTTTAACTTTTGGGTGTAATGGTAAATTCGTACAACGAAAATTTGTGGTACAATAAGCACTTTTAGATGTATAAATTAACTGTACTATTCCTTATTGTTGCATTTGTTCATCTAGATGGATTTACACAAGATATTTACGATGCGTGTAGAAAAGGCAATGTGGAGTTGATCAAGCAATTATCGAAAGTAAATCCAGACACAATCAATACGCCAAATACAAGTGGTTACACACCCTTACTAATTGCCGGTTATAGGAATCAATTAGAAGCAGTAAAAGTACTGTTGGAATTAGGTGCGAAAGTGAATGCACTATCAGAGGAAGGAACAGTATTGACAGCTGCGTGTTATAAATCGAATGTCGAATTAGTTAAAATTCTTTTGGAACAACATGCGGATGTAAATGTTAAAAATAATGCAGGAACAACCCCGTTGATGTTTGCGATAATGGCTGAAAACGAGGAAGTTGTAAAATTATTAATCGCAGCAGGATCAGATCCCACAATGAAGGACAATTCAAATAAATCTGTTCAGGATTATGCTAAAAATTGTGACAATTTAGCGATAAAAAAAATAATTCTTACCGATAAATAAAGTAATTTATTAAGTATCAAACCTATTCAAAATTAATAAGACAAACGACTTAATTTATTCATTTTGTAAAATGAAATAG
>CALPMT020000025.1 GCA_943324745.2 Chitinophaga pinensis
ATAGGAAAATTTGGAGAGTGTATCAAAGACATAGATGGTAATGTATATAAAACAGTTACTATTGGTTCCCAAACCTGGATGGCAGAAAACCTGAAAGTTAGTAAGTACAATGATGGTACGTCCATTCCAAATATCACCGATAGTTTAGAATGGACAAAACTAACAACTGGTGCATGGTGTAATTATAACAACAATGTATCTTATAATTCGAAATTTGGTAAACTTTACAATTGGTATACTGTAAGTCCAATAACGAATGGAAACAAGAATGTTTGTCCAACAGGTTGGCATGTTCCAGATGATAATGAATGGAGTTCTTTAATTTCATATCTTGGAGGTGAAAAAATAGACGTTGGCATATTGAGAGAAAATGGCACTAATCATTGGACAGCACCTGATAATTATACAACTACATCATCTAATCGAGCATTATTTACAGCTTTACCAGGTGGTTTAAGATTTGGTGATATAAAGACTGAAATACCAATTAAATATAGTTCTTTGTATTTAGAATATCATGGTTATTGGTGGTCTTCAACTGAAAATCAAGATAATTATTACACTAAAGCTTCTTATCATACTATTGACAATAATAATTATTATCGTAAAGATATTTTTTTAAAAAAAGGTGGAATGTCTATCCGTTGTATAAAAGACTAAATCAATTATATATCAAAAATGGATGGGTTATGAATTTCATAGCCCATTTTTGTTTCTACCTATCACCCCCATTTGAAAATTATCAAACTAACTGCATAAAATTGTTCCATGAAAAGAACAATAGTACAGTTGCTAGTAGCGGATATCAAACATAATCAAATACTTAATGATTTGTATGACATAGGATTCTATGACGACGAACTCTACATCTTAAACAATAACACATTCGTTTATAAAATTTAGGAATTTAGGTTTTACTGGGTGAACAATCGCTTTCTAACATCCTCCCAATCTTCCGATTGAATCTTACCATTTTCAATTTCTTCTAGACTTTTATCCAATTCGGATTTTACCATGCTGAAAAATCTTCATTTATAGGACTGGAAGACAATATTTTCTTTGTATAGTATACCAATTTATGCGTAGTCTCTAACTTTTTGGTATTGATCCATTATTTTGAGCCACAACCACTCAAGCGAATAACTACGAGCAAGCGATGAAGATAGAAAAATGACCAGTAATTTATAAAGTATCAGATACATACTGAGAATAGAAGTGCATGACCATGTGATAGTATGTAGGTCGGGGTAGTATTCTATGAATGATGAAGGTGAGATGTGATATAATGTATAATATTTGTAAAGTATTTGTAAAATAATCGTGATAAAAACGGTAATAATTTATATTTTTGGTGTTAACCTTAAGATATACAAAAAACATAAAAAATGAATAATTCTTATTTTAATAATGAATCTCAAAATGAAATTGAGAAAATCGCTCAAACAATACTTACAAAAAATCCGAATCTTGAAGTTGTTAAGAGTGAAGAAGAAATAAAGATGTATTATAATGGGAGAATGATTTGTGTATATCAATTTTGGGAAAATCCAGATATACCAGGTGAACTTGGAAGTGTTATTATTGCCGGTGACAATATAAAAAATGATTATGAATGGTTAAAAAGCAATGAAAAATTCTTCGGAAATAAAATTGAAAGTGTTGAATATTTTAAAGATGAAATTGATTATGTTGAAGTCTATTTAAAGATGACGAAGGAAAAAAAATATGCTAAAATTATTGATAAAGGCGAATGCTTATCTACAATCGGTACAAATAGTCAATTTCATGACAAGTGGAAAGATGAAAATACACGCTTAAAATCAAATAAAGAAGAGTGGATTAAATTTAATTTCTATCCACAAAACGATATGGTTGGTGAAGTCATTGATAACTTTCATAACCACATTTGGGGGTTTAATATTTTTATTTTGAAAATCAATGAGAATATTTTTGTACCTATGAGTGAGAAAGGAATTGAATTTATTTCATATAATGAGTTTATTAAAAATCCTAATGCTGAGTATGTTGAAGATAATAGTGGTAATGTAAATTTGAACCAAAATGATAAATTGTTGACTGATTTAACAACATTATTCAGAAAAGATTTAATTAAAAATTTCACAGACAAAACAAATAATTTTACTAGGGAATTGTTTATTGAAGATTCATTAAAAGAAGCCGAAATGTATTCTTGTGATATGATTTTAGAATTCAAAAAAAAATCAGGCTTTTTAACAGATCAGATAATTGAAGAAATTACAATTCAAGTTTGTGAATCAGTGTCTTCTATATTCAAAGAATTTAAAAGTATACATAGAATAAAATGTTTATTATCAGTGAAAAATTTAATTAAAGATGATTCTATTGAATTGATAGTCAACCAATATTACAACAGAGGATAAATAAAATATATTGAAAAAATGAAAAAAACATGGAACTTTGAATATCAAAATCTAACTATCAAGGTAGAAGGATTATGTTTTGAACAAGATGAAAATTTAATTTACTCTTCTTATTTTTCTGATGATATTGACCCAAATAATCAACAGTTAACTAGTATTGTTGATATACTTGAAGATATGAATATCCTTTTTGCTAATCTTAATGGCTCAGATTTTAATATGCAAAGCATAGCAAATGCATACTCAAGCTTAATAATAAATCATATAAACATGTATGGTCGCTTAATTGACAGAGACATAGAAGGTTACTTAGATAGGGTCATGCATTTTATAGTATCGTTAACTAATTCATTAAATTATCAACTAATTACAGACGAACAAGGTATAGAAATTAAAAATAATTTTAGAAGAGATACATATGATGCATATAAAGATTATATATGGTTAAATAAACCAATAATTGGCAAAATGAATCCCTTTCAAACACATGAATTGGTAAAATATTCAAAATAGAATTAGAAGTTAAATTTAAAAATTAAGATAATGGGCAAAATTGGAATTCCAGAGTTAATAATAATATTGATATTAATCGTTCCTAGAGTTATTGGATTTATTTACTGTGGAAAAAAAGCAAAAGAGTTAAATCGCGATGTTTCAATATGGAAATTCTTAGGTGTATTTTCTCCTATTCTTGCAATGATTGTAATACAGTTTTTGAAACCAGTGGTTAAATACGAAGAAAAATAATTAACTAGTGGTATATAAATTGTAGTCAAATTCAGCGTATTCCTACTCCATGGGTGACGCATAACAAAAACCAAACCCATGATAAAAATCTTAGAGCGCATTCTCAATTCTCTTACTGATGAGGAGCTAGAACCAACATCAAAGGTAGTTTCAAAAACAAGTAACGAAACTATTGAGATTCCTACGGATGATTTCCATACGTTGCTTACTACCATTTTGAACAAAACAAATCTTGGTCCTATCAATGAAGTAAATGACACTATCGTAGGATTACTGGATACGCTTGATATGATGAGTGAGTTTGAAGGCTATCTAATAAACAAATACAAAGAGTATCAAAGCCTACATCCAAACAATACACAAGAACAATTTATTCTGTCGTTTAGTTCAAAATTCAAGAACACACATTTACTGGATTTGTTACCATTCCATGCGAAGAAAATCAACCTTAGAGTTGAACAAGCATATTTTGACATAGTAAAAAGTATCAAGGACATACAAGCAGAAATACCACAGAACAATCTACGGAGCATTGCAGAAAGTGATTTGACAGATGTAGCATCACAACGCACGAAACTACAGCAATGCAATACACCATTTTGTTTGATAGTTCTGAAATGTAGTGGTCATGGTAGATACAACATAGTATACGCCTTAGACCAAAACATCATTGATATGATTGGAAATACTCTTGCATCAATGCTTCTACGCAAATTGTATGAACATACACCTCACGAATTAAGTAGTTACCTACACGTTTATTCGTTGAAAGATGATTGTTTTGCAGATTTTGAAGAAGTGTTGAAATTGTCTGCAAGTAAGGATTTCATTAGAATCACACAGAATTAATAAACAAACAAAATGAAAATAATAGTATACGGTTTACTCGCTTTCATCATGTTCTCGTGCAATCAAAAACCAAAGAAAGAAGTAAAACACAATTTCCCATCAGCAGATGCAGCGTTTAAATATTTCGTTGATACTAGTGGTTTAGAAAAAGTAAGCGCTAAAAAACACATGTTAAAATTTCAAAAATCTGGAGGTAAGGTGAAGCATATTACAAAGTATTTATATTACATATACTTCTCAGAAAATGGAAAGATGTCCGTGAAAAAAGATCTAATTGATTTTATTGTTTACAATGATAAAGGAAATATCAAATGTAATTATATGAATATTGAAGGAGAAAAATTTTCTTATATATTCACCTACAATAATCAAAATCAATTAACAAATATTAAAACTTATGATTGTATGAATGTTACTAATAAGGGACATATTTCTTCCATTCAAACATTCATGTACAACTCAAATCAAGACAGTGTTATTGTTCAAGATGAGAATTTTTATGGTTCTTCAGAAGGAACAATTCAAACGTATTCTTACAATAAAAAAACAAACAAAATTCGCGGTGATGTACCAAAGTTTAAGTTGGAAACTATTGACGCAAAATTATTCAAAGAGTTCACACGCTTAAATAAAAATGTTGGTTTATACAAAAAGAAACATATAAGTTATTACTAGTAAATTTGACACAAAACCAAAGTTAAAAAACAACAATAAACGGCATATCATATATGACCACTGTAGATTGAGCCTCTATAAAGCTAATTTTTTTTGAGGATCTTCGATTGTTTTAAACAATTCTAAAGGATGCATTTAAAGGTCGGAAAAATCGAATAAATAAACTAAACAACTTTTTAAATATAAAACTCTTCTTTTATATGATGTTACCAATCTTAATTATCTTTTCTATTCTTTTTTTAGTCTTAATTTTCTGTAGATTAAATAATAAAAAAGTATTAGATAACAATATTAATTCTGTAATTAATGGACATAGAATAATTTCAGATGAGATTCCATTATCGGAAAAATATCCTAACCTTAATGCTGAAGAATTATTTTGGCTATTAGAAAACAAAGATCTTAATGAGGAAGAATTAACAGTAGAAGAAAGGAATTTTTTAGATGATAATGGATGGTCAAACTTAGCTTTAACCTTAGAAAGAGAAAATTCAAAAGCTCGAAATTTATCTATTCAGGAATTGATAAGCAACGATAATAAATCACTATCCAATGAACATGGAAATCCATACAAAGAATTAATAAATTTTACTTTGTTTTATTTTGAAAGTTTTTATCGTGAAAATTCTGATGATGCAGAAAATTCATTACTAAGTTCATTTCCGACAATGCATTTTTATATAAAACGTAAAATTTTCAATCTTCAAAATGATTTACCAATTGAACAACCCATTGATGAACAAATTTCTTATGATGAATTTTTGATATTTTGCACTCATTATTTTTCAAGAGTATACCCAAACAAAAAAAATCGTGACAAACAGATTAAATTACACTTCACTATAATGAGTGATAGTTTAATTGATAATATTGATTCAGAATTAATCAATCTAATTTAAATAACAAACGAACTACAAAATCATGATTAAAGTTATCTTTAAAATTGTAGCTAACAGTCTTAAATTTATTGGAAGAAAAACCAATCTGACATACAATGAAATAAACATACTCATCTATTACTTTATTATTCCATTTACGTGGTTATGTTTATTAGACATTATATTCAACTTGCATTACTTCAAAATAGGTTTTGTAATTTTCACTTTGGGTTTCAGTGTTGGTTGTAGAAATTTCAAGACATATTCAGATTGGTTGTTTGATAAATCAGTTACATTTTTGAATTATTTTAATAAATATGGAAGTAATTATATTGCATCTTCTGTATGGATATGTGTTTCATTACCAATAGCTATTTATGGAATTTTAATCTACTTGATATTCAAATATTGAATAGACATGATTTATATTAAAGGGTCAGAAAATGATTTATTCCACTTGAAATTCTCAAACTAACTGCATAAAATTGTTCCGTGAAAAGAACAATAGTACAGTTACTAGTAGCAGATATCAAACACAATCAACTACTTAATGGTTTGTATGACATAGGATTCTATGACAACGAACTCTACATCTTAAACAATAACATCTTCGTTTATAAAATTTAGGAATTTAGGTTGTACTGGGTGAACAATCGCTTTCTAACATCCTCCCAATCTTCCGATTGAATCTTACCATTTTCAATTTCATTCAGACTTTTGTCCAATTCAGATTTTTGCCAATCAATTAACCTCGATTCGATTTCAAGTAATTTTTCTGTTTTACTATTTTCAATGAATGTTTACAATTTGTGATGTAATTTGGACCCTATTCCGGACCTTCTCCTAAATTTGAGATTAAAAATTAACTCTGTAACAAATTGCTATTCAACAAAAAAGCCTCACATTTCTGTGAAGCTTTTGTTGGCCTACTAGGGCTCGAACCTAGACTCTTCGGAACCAAAAACCGACGTGTTGCCAGTTACACCATAGGCCAGTAACTGAGTGCAAATATAGATAGAAATTTTATTTTGACAAGAAAAATGTAAAAATATTTACACCAATGAAATCATACAATAGTTTAACCAACTGTTAACGAATCGCTAAATGACTATATCATCAATTAATTTTTTAAAATTTAGCTGTTAGTTTTTAACGATTATTACCAAAATTTCAGAAATTTCTTGTAGATTTTTGTTAATTTCGTCATTCTCTAAAAAGAGAGTAAAAGTTTATACCAAAAGAATTTAAAATGGATTACAAAAAAAGTAACATTTACCTAGGCTGGTTTGTATTTTTAATCGCAACTATCGTCTATTTCATTACCATTGAAAGCACTGTAAGTTTATGGGACTGTGGAGAGTACATCACTGCAGCTTACAAATTAGAAGTTGGTCACCCTCCAGGTGCTCCCCTTTTCATGTTGTTGGGAAGATTGTTTTCTTTCTTTGCCGCGAAAGAAGACGTAGCAATGTGGATCAACCGTATGTCGGGATTATCTAGTTCTGGAACAATTTTATTTATGTTCTGGTCAATAACGATGTTGGCGAAAAAAATGGCTTTAAAAACAAAACGTACGTTGACTCGTGGTGAACAAATCGCAATTTTAGGTAGTGGATTTATTGGAGCTTTAGCGTATACATTTACAGACTCTTTCTGGTTCTCTGCTGTTGAAGGTGAGGTATATGCTATGTCTTCCTTGTTTACTGCAATCATTTTCTGGGCAATCTTAAAATGGGACGAGGAAACTGAATCTATCAAACACGGCGAATTACAAATGTCCGCCAGTCCATTACGTTGGATGATCTTAATTCTTTTCTTATTCGGTTTAGCAATTGGAGTCCATTTACTTGGGTTACTTGTTATTCCAGCAATTGCGTATGTGGTATACTTCAACCAATCGAAAGATGTGACGCTAAAAGGATTCTTTATCACAGGAATTATCGCAGTATTTACCTTAGGATTTATCCAAGAAGGTATTATCCCTGGAACAATTTCATTGGCTTCTAAATTTGAAATCGCATTTGTAAATTCTTTAGGAATGCCTTTCTACATTGGAAGTTTATTCTTCTTTTTATTGTTAATTATCGGTTCTATTTTCTTAGTTCGTTGGTCTAAGAAAAACGATAAACCAGTATTAAATGCAGCTGCATTAGGATTTATCGTGTTCTTAATTGGATATGGATCGTTTGCTACCATCGTGATACGTTCAAGTGCAAATACGCCTTTGGATGAAAATGACCCTGAAAACTTGGTAACGCTTCACTCCTACTTAAAACGTGAACAGTACGGTAGTTGGCCAGTATTGTATGGCCCATATTACAACTCTACTATGAATGAGGACCGTACAACTTGGAAAGACCGTTCAGCTTTTTATGCGCGTCGTTTTGTAGTAACGCGTGGTGATCAAGATTTAAAAGCGTTTAAAGATAAAGCAAATGCTGATCAATACGCTAAAAAACAAGGTGTTGGACACGAAGTAATTGAAAAATATTTTGTCACAAACGAAGAATATCGTAAACAACAAGAACCTACGTATTTACAAAACACGTTCTTCCCACGTATGTACATGACTGGCGATGCTACGAAGTCTGAAGCTTACAAAAGCTGGTCGCGTTACGATCCTAAAGAAAATGTGGAAGGTGCTGAAATTGGAACTGATGGCCTACGCCTACCGACGTTTGGAGAAAATTTAACATTCTTCGCACGCTATCAAATCAACTGGATGTACTGGAGATATTTCATGTGGAATTTCTCAGGCCGTCAGAACGATATTCAAGGAAATGGTGATGCAATGCGTGGTAACTGGATCAGCGGATTTAGTTCCATCGATAAAATGCATGTGGGTGAGGATGGCACAAATGCTCCACTTTACACTTCAGGAAATGAGTCGAACAATAAATTCTTTTTCTTCCCATTAATTCTTGCGGTTATTGGAATGTGTTTCCATTTTTACAAAGCTCCAAAAGATGCATTTGTCGTATTGTTGACCTTTATTTTTACTGGATTAGCAATTGTAATCTTCTTGAATCAAAAACCATTTGAACCAAGAGAACGTGATTATGCGTATGCAGGTTCCTTCTATGCATTTTCTATGTGGATAGGACTTTCGGTGTTTGCACTGTTTGAATTCTCCAAAGGTATTTCTAAAGAGTTGTTCAAGAAAATTGGGTACATTGTATTAGGTGGTCTAGTATTCTTTGCATTGATTGATATGGGTGACGAAGCACATACTGCTAAATTATCATGGGTGTATATCGCGATTATTGCTGTAATAATTTCGTTCCTAGCGCATCTACTCGGGAAGAAATCGAAGAATGAAGTTCAAGGTGCTGTTGTAGCAATTATTCTAACCATTGGAGCACCATTAATGATGGCTGTACAAGGGTGGGATGACCACGACAGAAGTGATAAAACTTCTGCAAGAGATTTAGCCTATAACTACTTAGAATCTTGTGGTAAAAATGCCATTTTATTCACAAACGGAGATAACGACACCTTCCCATTGTGGTACTTACAAGAAGTGGAAGAAGAAAGAACAGATGTTCGAGTTTGTAACCTTTCTTTAATGCAAACGGATTGGTATACGGATCAAATGAAAATGAAAGCATACGACTCTGAACCGCTTCCAATTAAATTTAGAGAAGATCAAATTTTGATGTATGCAGGTAATACAGATCAAGTATATTTCTTATCGATGTTAGACATGATGAACATGGGTATTTCGAAAGAAACACTTTCTAAAATCTATACTGCGAAAATCAAGTTTAACAAAGTAGCTTTTGAGCAAGCATTCCAACAATTCCAAGCAAACAATGCAGCTGTTGTGAATAGTGTACAAGTGAAAGATCCTTCATTACAGGTGCGCGTAGAGGAAATCAAAAAAGTATTCAATACACCAGTAACGAAACCTGCATACAAAAATGTAGAAGAAATGATGGGTGCTGCGTTGGAAATACTGATGGCTTATTCAAATGGTATGATTCAAGCGCCACAAGAGCAAATGCAACAATTCAACGAAGGATTGAAAGCTTGGGAGACTGCTTGGGATTACTTACCAATGGATATAGCAATGGAATTTGTTCGTGATGACAATAACCAATTAACTAATCAAGGAAGTAAACTACGGGTGTTCCCTTCCAAAGGATTTATTTTACCTGTGAACAAGAAAAATGTGGTCGCAACAGGAATTGTAAGTCAAGAAAAAGCGAAATACTTACCGAACGAAATTCGTTTCAGTATAGACAAACAAGCATTGACTCGTGAACAAGTGATGATGTTAGACGTAATGGCAAATAACGATTGGAAACGTCCAATTTATTTCTCTTCTCCTGGTGGTTCAGACGTATCTATTGCTTTATATACAAATGGTTTCGTGAAACAAAATGGTATTGCGTATGAATTAACACCATTGCGTGACAACGAACCTATCGATAAAGAAAAAATGTTGAATAACTTAATGAAAGTATACAACTTTGGATTAATGAATAAAAAAGGAGTACTTTCTGATTATTACACACGACGTCATACAGCTCAATACAGAGATCACTTCTCTCGTTTAGCTGACGCATACTTACGTGAGGCAGAAGAATTGAAATCGAACAAATCGATATACCCATCTCAGATTTCTATGTTGCGTCAAGCAGGAAGAAAACAATCTGCAGACTCCTTACAAGCAATTTTGAATGGTGCTGATAAAAAAATCGTAGAGAACAAAAAATTCGCGATTAAATTAATCAACCGTTCTTTAGAAGTAATGCCCATTGGCAATGTAATTGATTACGGTGAACCTACTCCAAGTCGAGAAACTTATGAAGTTGGACCTGGAATGAGTTACGCAGCCTACACCGATGGTACTTTACACGACTACGTAGGAGTAATATTCCGTGCTGGAGATAAAAAACGTGGAGAAGAAGTAGCAAAAGAAGTAGCAACTCAAATTGAAAGTATCTTAAATTACTTTGAATATAGTGATGCGCGTTTTGCTATGAGTAACAAAGAAGACTTTGTTTCTGCACTTAATAACTATATGGTCTTAGCTACTTTTACTGCTGATCCAGAAGTTGGGAATGTAAATAGTGCTATTTCAAAACGTTTGAAAACTAGAATCAATAAATTATATAAAGTAGTGATTCCACGTATTTGTTCCGATTTACGTAATGAAGGATATGCGAGTGCTGATGTAAGTGAATTAAAATCCCATCTAGAAGCGGTAGCAATTAAATTTGGATATTTAGCACGTCCACAAATGGCAGCTCCGCAAGGTGCGCCACAAGGTGGTCAGCAGTTGACTCCGGAGCAGATACAACAATTGATGCAAGCACAATAATGTGTGCATTTAATTCGCTATTTCATCGTTGATTTTCAAAGTCGTTTCACTCATTTACTTTTGTAAACTCGTTCAACAACTTTTCAATCGCCTCGAACTAACAAATTAAATGCACACATGCTAAACATAAGTGCTTCTAAAAAATTAGATTTTTTGAGGCAAACAAGAAATTTAAACCGCAGTTTACATTAGTAAATGAGGAGTTAAAATTCGCAGTTGAACGAAAAAAAAGCAATTTTTAGAAGTCACGTAAATGAGAATCTTTAAAACCCCAAGTATTGTAAGAAAAATATTTTTCAAACGTATTTGGGGTTTTTCTTTGAATACCAATGAGGTGTATTTAACGTTTGACGATGGACCTCATCCAGACATCACGCCATGGGTCTTAGATTATTTAAAAGCACAAAATATTAAAGCGTGTTTTTTCTGTGTCGGTGAAAATGTAAAAAGATATCCTGAAATTTTTCAACGTATACATAATGAAGGTCACCAAGTAGGTAACCACACAATGTATCATACAAAGTCGCATAAAACTTCCTTTCAAGAATATCAAAAGAGTATACAAGAAGCAGCTGCATATATCCCTTCTAATTTATTTCGTCCTCCGTATGGAAGATTATCTTCCCTTCGTGCTCGGAAGATTGCTAAACAGTATAAAATTATTTTATGGAGTTGGCTATCGTATGATTTTGATGACCGAGTTAGTATATCAGAAATACTCTCTAAAGCAGAAAAACAAGTAGTTGGTGGAGATATTCTGGTTGTACATGACAATCCAAAATTCACCCTACGTCAAAAAGAATTACTGCCAAAATTGATAGATGTTGTACGAAAAAAAGGGTTAATCTTTGGATGTATTCCAAATTAATTTTTGCGTTTAAACACGGGCACAGTAGAACATGGTTCGCCATACATGATCGATTTTGCAATCGGTTGTAATTTTTGAATCAAGGTCGTCATTGCAAATTCAGGAGAGGTAATATCCGAACATCCTTTAATGATAATCCTACCATCCATATAGTTTGTTACATCCAACGAAAGAATATTCAATGCAATCATTTGTTTTTCTAAATCTTCACGTGTACCTACTAACGCCATTTTAGCGACACCCAACAATTTAGAAGCGATTAACATATATGCCCAAGTTGGAACAATTGCATCCGCAGAACAATGAATAAACACATATTTACTTTTATAAAGTGACCAATCGTTTGTTGCGATAAAATCTCTAAAATCTTTTTCTTTAAGCACCAATCCCTGCCACAATTGATCTGCAATATCTAATGAAAGAATTAGGGATGCATCTGGCTTGAAGTCTGCCAAATCCATTGAAATTAGGCCGCTTTCTTGTACTTTGTTACGTATTTCTTCCATTGCTTTAGAATTTGAAGTTAAAGTTAGGGAAATTCGGGGTTTAAACCATTTTCACCATTAAGAAGTTTAGAAATTAAGGTGTAATTGAAGATTTATTAAGTTGTACTGAGAGACCTGTGGTCTTTTTACGAACATTAAATTGAGAAAATAAGGATAGAAACTAATAACATTAAATTAGATTTAAACCTTTATAATCTCTAATACTATTTCAATATTCGGTTGATTTAACAGTTAAAAATTTACGATAATTAGGAATTTAATTCCTAATTATCATGTAAAATTAATTGTAATAATAGATATTTAGGAATATAATTCCTATTTTTGAGTATGATTCAAAGACATTTATACTCAAAAGTGCAACAATTACTGGAGAAATTTCCGATAATTGCTATAACAGGTCCTAGACAATCTGGAAAAACTACTTTTTCCAAACAGTTAAAACCGGAATATTCCTATGTCAACTTGGAAGATTTGACGAATCGTGAATTTGCAAAAAATGACCCTAGAGGATTCTTAAACACGTATAAAAACGGTGTAATTATTGATGAAATACAATATGTCCCAGAATTGTTTTCCTATTTACAAGTATTTACCGATGAGCGAAATCAAGTTGGAGAATATATAATAACAGGTTCTCAAAACTTTTTACTCATGCAACAAATCTCACAATCTTTAGCGGGAAGAGTTGCATTATTTACGCTATTACCATTTTCTTATCAAGAATTAAAAAATACAGAATATCACTATTCCACTTGGGAGCAATACGCTGTAAATGGTTCCTACCCTAGAAAAATAACATTTGATATCAGTACGAGTGATTATTATTCCAATTATTTAAGCACCTATGTTGAACGCGATGTGCGTTTATTAAAAAACATTACCAACCTAGATCTTTTTCAAAAATTCATTTATTTACTTGCAGGAAGAGTAGGTCAATTATTCAATCAATCGAGTTTAGGGAACGAACTTGGTATCGACAACAAAACAATCAGTGCGTGGATGAGTCTATTAGAAACATCATATATTGCTTACCGACTCTACCCTTACCACACTAATTTCAACAAAAGAATTATTAAAACACCCAAAATATATTTCTACGATATCGGTTTACTGTCGTATTTACTTGGTATAAAAAATGAACAAGAAATTTCATTGCATTTTGCAAAAGGAGGAATCTTTGAAAATTTAATTATTACTGAGTTTTTGAAAAATAGTTATAATAATGGAGAACATCCGATATACTATTTTTGGAGAGACCATGCAAACAATGAGGTTGATTTACTCATAGAAAACCACCCATCGATAGACATTTATGAAATAAAATCTTCTACAACTATCAAACCTGATTTTTTTAAAGGGTTGAATTATTTCAAAGAATTAAATGCTAATACAAATGCACATGTAATCTATGGAGGAACAGAAAATCAAAGTCGCACAGGAGTTAAAGTAATGGGATGGGATAAGATTGAGTAAAATCAATTATCAATTACAAAAAAAACAAAAAAAGGTCCAAGCTTTCGCCTGAACCTTCTTCTACAATATATCAAAAATTACGCTTCTTGTAATTTGATTAAGTTTAATGCTGAACCAGCTTTGAACCACTCAATTTGAGAATCGTTGTATGTATGATTTAAAGAGATATTTTCTTTCGAACCATCTGCATGAACGATTTCAAGTGTTAATGGTTTTCCTGGAGCAAAATCCACTAAATCTACAAAGTTGAATGTATCATCTTGTTGGATTTTATCGTAATCCGCCTCGTTAGAGAACGTCAAACCTAACATCCCTTGTTTTTTCAAGTTTGTTTCGTGGATACGCGCGAATGATTTAACGATCACCGCACGAACACCTAAGTGACGTGGCTCCATTGCAGCGTGCTCTCTTGAAGACCCTTCACCATAGTTATGGTCACCCACAACGATAGAAGGAACATCAGCCGCTTTGTACGCTCTTTGTACAGCAGGAACTTCACCAAACTCACCTGTCAATTGGTTTTTTACTTTGTTTGCTTCTCCTGAGAATGCATTCACAGCACCGATTAACATGTTGTTGGAGATGTTATCTAAATGACCACGGTATTTCAACCATGGACCAGCCATAGAGATATGATCTGTAGTACACTTACCTTGTGCTTTGATTAACAATTTAGCACCAGTAATGTTTTTCTCATCCCAAATTGGGAAGTTTTCCAATAATTGTAAACGTGAAGAATCTGGAGCAACTGCAATTTGAATCGCAGAACCATCTTCCGCTGGAGCTTGGTAACCTGCATCCTCTACTGCAAACCCTCTTTTCGGTAACTCGTCACCTGTTGGAGCGTTTAACTTTACTTGTTCCCCTTTGTCGTTTGTTAACGTATCTGTTAATGGGTTGAATCCTAAATCACCAGCAATCGCTAATGCAGCAACCATTTCTGGAGATGCAACAAATGCGTGTGTATTTGGGTTACCATCTGCTCTTTTCGAGAAGTTACGGTTGAACGAGTGAATAATGGTGTTTTTCTCTCCTTTTTCAGCACCTGTACGATCCCATTGACCGATACATGGACCACAAGCATTTGTAAATACTTTCGTTCCTAATTTTTCAAATGTATCGATGAAACCATCACGCGCGATTGTATAACGTACTTGCTCGGATCCTGGGTTGATTCCAAATTCTGCTTTAGAAACTAAACCATTAGCAACAGCTTGTTCTACGATAGAAGCAGCACGCGCGATATCTTCATAGGAAGAGTTAGTACAAGAACCTATTAATCCCCACTCTACTTTTAACGGCCATCCGTTTGCTTCCGCTTCCGCTTTCAATTGTGAAATTGGCGTACCTCTATCTGGCGTAAAAGGACCATTTACGTATGGTTCTAATGTATTTAAGTCGATTGTAATTACTTGATCAAAATAAGCTTCTGGGTTATCATATACTTCTTTATCTCCAGTTAAGTAATCCGCAATTTTATCTGCAGCATCTACTACTTCTTGACGACCAGTAGCCGCTAAGTAACGACGCATTGAATCATCATATCCGAATGTAGAAGTTGTAGCTCCGATTTCAGCTCCCATGTTACAAATTGTACCTTTACCAGTACAAGAAAGAGAAATAGCGCCTTCACCGAAATATTCCACGATTGCACCAGTACCACCTTTTACAGTTAAGATATCTGCAACACGTAAAATAACATCTTTCGCAGAAGTCCATCCGTTTAATTTACCAGTTAATTTAACCCCGATAAGTTTAGGGAATTTCAACTCCCAAGCCATACCAGCCATTACGTCTACCGCATCCGCACCACCAACACCGATAGCAACCATTCCAAGTCCACCAGCATTTACAGTATGTGAATCTGTACCAATCATCATTCCTCCAGGGAACGCATAATTTTCCAATACTACTTGGTGAATAATACCTGCTCCTGGCTTCCAGAAACCAATTCCGTATTTACTAGAAATCGAAGAAAGGAATGTAAATACTTCGTTGTTTTGATTTAAAGAATCTTGTAAATCTTTTGTTGCTCCAACTTTCGCTTGGATTAAGTGATCCGCGTGCACTGTTGAAGGCACAGCAACTTGTTTTTTACCAGCTTGCATGAATTGTAACAATGCCATTTGTGCAGTAGCATCTTGCATAGCAACTCTGTCTGGTGCGAAATCAACATACGACTTCCCTCTTTCGAAAGCAGTTGTAGCGTTTCCATCCCACAAGTGAGCATAAAGAATTTTTTCTGAAAGTGTTAAAGGTTTGTTTACTACTTTTCTTGCAGCGTCGATACGCTCCGGGAATTTCGCGTAAACCTTTTTGATCATGTCTAAATCAAAAACCATGGTATACTTATTTTGTTTATTTCAAATTTACTACGCGAATTTAAGGAGATTTTTTGAGGGAGGGAAGGGATTTCTTTAAAATATTGTTACTTTTTGGAGCAGCAAAAAACATGAAATCCTTCGTAACACATAGTCTTCTATGACAAAAAATACAATGGACACAATGCTAACAATGCTAACAATGCTAATTTTCGCAGACTACATGGAGAAATAGGAAGAATTTAACAGAATTTTAGAGGCAGCAGAGATTAGCTAACTTTGTTAGCTCCAAATAGTAAATATCTGCGCTAACCTAAACGAAAAAAAAGTAAAAATTCTTAACAAACTCTAAGCAAATTAGCAATTGAACCATCCCATTTTGACAAAGTCAAAAAACTCTCTGCGAACTCAAAACACAAGAACTTCAATTGCTCAAAAAATCTCTGCGCTATTTTTTTTTTTGAATGTATAACTTTTATTTGTAGTGGTTTTTCAAAGTGTAATTAAACGTACCTTACCACATTAAAAATTAACACCAAATACGATGGCTGGAGAAAAAGGAGTAAAAGAAAAAGGTAAAAAAGCACCCGAAAAAACATTGAAAGAAAAAAGAGCGGCGAAAGACGCTAAGAAAAAAGAGAAAAATTCAAATTCTTCGTTGTAACAAAAAAGCCAATCCGAAAAGATTGGCTTTTTTGTTACTTATATTTTCGCTTCACTCGTTACTCGTCCCTTCGTCACTCATTTATTACATTCCTAACATCAACAATTCGATCGATTTATATTTCAAGTCAAACACTTTCCCAAGTACTTCACTTGTCAATGTTCCTTTATACATATAAACTCCTGAACGGAATCCTTTGTCATCTTTAATCAACTCTTTACACCCTCCTTTATTTCCCATTTCCAATAAAATTGGTGCAAAAATATTAGATAAAGCAAAAGATGCTGTTCTAGGAACACGGGAAGCAATGTTTGGCACGCAGTAATGTACAACACCATGCTTCACAAACGTTGGGTTTTTATGATTCGTTACACGTGAAGTTTCTACACATCCTCCTTGGTCAATACTTACATCGATTATTACAGAACCTGGTTTCATTTCCTCAATCATTTCCTCTGTAACAATACAAGGTGTTCTTCCTAGCGGTGCACGAACTGCACCGATTACAACATCTGCACGTTTAATGGATTTAGCAAGAACTTTTGGTTGTAAAACAGAAGTAAATACACGTCTTCCTAAATTATTTTGCAACCTTCTTAAACGTGATAATGAACTATCAAATAAACGTACCGAAGCACCTAAGCCCATCGCTGCTCTTACAGCATATTCGCCAACAATTCCTGCTCCTAAAATAACCACTTCTGCAGGTTGAACACCAGCAATACCGCCTAACATAACTCCTTTACCCGTTTCGAAATTGGAAAGTAATTCCGCTGCTATCGTTATAGAGGTTGTACCTGCAATCTCACCCATGGTACGTACAACAGGATAAGAACCGTCCTCATCTTGAATGTAATCCCAAGCAATTGCCGTAATTTTTTTCTGCATTAATTTTTGAAGAATCTCTTTTGGTTGAACCGACAACTGCAATGCAGAAATCAAGGTTTGTCCACCAGTCATTAGCTCTACCTCCTCTTCATTCGGTGGTGCAACTTTGAATATGATATCACATTTATAAATTTCAGCAGGATCGTAACAAATTTCTGCACCCGCTTCTGAATATTCGTTATCGGTAAAATTAGAGTTCTCACCACTTTTTGTTTCAATTTTCACACGATGGCCATTAGAAACTAACAAAGAAACTGCTTCTGGCGCAAGCGAAACACGACGTTCTTGAAACGTAGTTTCTTTTGGAATTCCAATATGTAAGCTGCCTTTTTTCTTTTTAATTTCAAGCATTTCTACTTGTGGCAACATTCCACTTTCTTTGATTAATGCCTTTAATAAATCGGGATTAGTCTTCATGTTTTATCGTTATGATTCTACTTAAATCTTCTTCTACGCGAAGATACACCCAAATTGTGTTATCTGGCAACATTTCTTGCATCTTTTCTGGCCATTCAATGAAACACACTACATTTTGGTATAACAATTCTTCGATTCCAATATCGTACACTTCATCGATTGAATTTAAACGATATAAATCAAGATGATACACTTTTCCTAATAGACTAGAATGATATTCATTAATCAAAGAATAAGTAGGTGAACCTTCTAACTCTTCAACCCCAATTGACTTCAAAATGGTTTGTACAAATGTGGTTTTCCCTGCGCCCATTTGCCCTTCTAAAGCGACAATTCTGTGATCATTTAGTAGGTCTGCAAGGTAGATTGCAGGGGCTTTTAGGTCGTGGAGGGTGGTGATATGAAAGTCCATGGTGTAGATTTGGGGGATAAAAGTACGATTATTTTGTCACTTTTTGGAGCAGCAAAAAGTAACCAAAAACTGCTTGTCGCTAGAAAAGCAACCACCCATTACGAAACATAAACGAGAAAAAATAAACTACTCCTTCGTCGTCAAACACTATTTTTTCTTTCGTTTACTTATTCTATGGGACCCGGTTTTACTTTTCTAATGCGACGATATCCGGACCGCTGAAATATGTTTCGAGTTTATTTCTACCACTTTTTTAGAAGTGTTTGCGAAGATTTAGTATTGTTTTTTGACAAAGTCAAAAATACTCTGCGACCTCATAAACGAAAAAACTTCCAAATCTTTAAAAAAAACTCTGCGTTAAAAAATTATTTCCTCGACACCAATTCCACATACGGAATCATCAATTCTTCTAAGGATATTCCTCCGTGTTGGAAGGTATTCATGTAGTAATTTGCAAAATGGTTGTAGTTGTTTGGGTATACAAAGTAATCCGTTTCGCGCGCAAAAACATATTCACTAGAAAGATTCGATTTTGGTAAGAAAGCTAGTTTTGGGTCACGGATAGAAAACGCCTCTTTTTCTTTGTAAGTCATGTTACGACCAGACTTATAACGTAAGTTCGGATTTGTTTCCTTCTCTCCTGCCAATTTAATTGGATTCGTAACTTTCACACTTCCATGGTCGGTTGTAATAATCACCTTACCTCCTGCATCTGCAATTTTCTTAAAGATGTCTTGCAAGGGAGAATGTTCAAACCATGAAGCAGTTAACGAACGATAAGCAGCTTCATCATCTGCTAATTCTTTGATGATATTCATTTCGGTACGCGCATGGGAAAGCATGTCCACGAAGTTATATACAATAACATTTAAATCATTGCTTTTCAACTGATTGAAATTATCGACTAATTTCTTTCCAGCTTCTAAATTTGTGATTTTATTGTAGGAGATTTTACAAGATTTGCCTAATCGTTGCAAATTTGCTTCTAACAATTCTTTCTCATACATGTTTCTGCCCCCTTCCTCTTCTTCCGTTACCCAAAATTTCGGGAACATTTTTTGAATTTCAGATGGCATTAACCCTGCAAACAAAGCATTACGTGCATAATGGGTAGTAGTTGGTAAAATACTCAACACTACCTCCTCTTTAGTCACTGTAAAATACTTAGAGACAATTGGTTTTAAAACTTGCCATTGGTCGTAACGCAAATTATCGATGAGTACAAAATAGATTTTTTCAGTCGGTAAAAGTGGGGCTACTTTATTTTTAATTAAAGTATGTAACATTTCAGGCGCCGACTTACTATCTTGCAACCAATCCGTATAATTATCTTCGATAAAACGAGAGAACAAATCATTCGCTTCTTTCTTTTGAGAAAGTAAGATTTCTGTCATTCCGGAATCCTGGATTTTTTCTAATTCTAATTCCCAATACACAATCTTTTGATATAGTTCAATCCATTCTTCAATGGAATCACAAGCATCTATTTTTTGACCTAAACTTCTAAATTCTTGTTGGTAATTAGAATTGACTTTATCAGAAACAATTTTCTCCTGTTCTAAATTTTTTTTCAGACAAAGTAATAATTGATTTGGATGCACTGGTTTAATCAGATAATCCGCAATTTTACCACCAATCGCTTCCTCCATAATAGATTCTTCTTCACTTTTGGTGATCATCACAATCGGAACTGAAGGCTTTTTCTCTTTGATACGAACCAAGGCATCTAAACCAGAAATCCCAGGCATATTTTCATCCAAGAAAATAATGTCATACTCGTTCTCGATGCTTAAATCAATAGCATCGGAACCATTGTTGATTGTCTCTACTACATATCCTTTTGCTTCTAAAAAAAGAATATGTGGTTTTAATAAATCAATTTCATCATCTACCCAAAGAATTTTCGCTGCCATATCCTAATATTTTATAGTTTTGGTAAAAACGTTTTAAATTTATTCAATTGAGACCAATTCTCCACCGAAAAAACAAAAAGAAATTAGTAAACGATCCTGTGTATGGTTTTATTGCCATACCGGACGATTTAATTTTCGATATTATTCAACACCCTTATTTTCAACGTTTACGCAGAATCTCTCAATTAGGATTAACGAATTTAGTATATCCAGGGGCATTACATACGCGCTTTCATCATGCACTTGGAGCAATGCACTTAATGACCATTGCTATTGCAACTATTCGAAGAAAAGGACATGAAATTACTCCAGAAGAAGAACGGGGAGTATTGATAGCCATATTATTGCACGATATTGGCCATGGTCCATATAGTCACACCTTAGAATACGACATTGTAAATAAAGTGAGTCACGAAGACATTTCAAGTTATTTCATTGAACGCTTAAGTAAAGAATTTGACGGACAATTGGATTTGGCTTTATTAATATTCAAAAACAAATACCACAAAAACTTTTTATATCAATTAGTTTCAAGTCAATTAGACATGGACCGATTAGATTACTTAAATCGGGATAGTTTTTATACGGGTGTTTCAGAAGGAAAAATTGGTTCTGACCGCATCATCGAGATGCTAAATGTGCATGAAGGAAATTTGGTACTAGAAGAAAAGGGGATTTATTCAATTGAAAAATTCATTGTTGCAAGACGCTTGATGTATTGGCAAGTGTATCTTCACAAAACAGTGACCGCTTCCGAATTAATGTTAATTAAAATCATGCAGCGTGCCAAAGAATTAAGTACACACAATGTGGAATTGTTTGCGAGTCCTGCATTTCAATTTTTCTTAAAAAATGCAATTACGAAAGATGACTTTCAAAACAATCCTGAAGTTCTAGAACAATTTGCACAAATGGATGATTACGATATCCTTGGAGCAGTGAAAGTATGGCAAAATCATTCCGATAAAATTTTATCTTTTTTATGTAAACGACTAATCAATCGCGAGCTATTTAAAATCGAATTATCCAAAGAACCATTTAGCGTAGAACGTATTCAATTAGAACGTGAAATTATCAAAGCTAAGTTCGACTTAAACGATGAAGAACTTTCTTATTTCGTTTACAGTGAAAAGCGAAGTAACAATGCCTACAATAAGAAGTACCAAAAAATTAATATTTTGATGAAAAATGGTGAAATCATTGACATTTCTAAGGCTTCAGACAATTTGAATATTTCAGCACTTTCACAACCTGTAGATAAATATTGTTTGTGTTATCCGGTCTAGCTAGACAAAAGACTATGAGACAAAAGAGGAAAGACTCAAATTTCAATAAAAATTCGATTACATGTCTTTATTCTTTTATCTTTAGCGGAGCAATCTTTTATCTAACAAATGAAAACAGCAATCGTACTTGGTGCATCGGGATTGGTTGGAACAGAATTGGTTTTCCAACTTTTAAATACTACCGAATTTGAAAAAGTTAAAATATTTGTTCGCCGTTCGCTCGGAATTTCAAACCCTAAACTGGAAGAACATATCATTGACTTTGATGAACTTTCAGTTTGGAAACAAGATTTGGTTGGATACACCTTGTTTTCTTGTATGGGGACTACGTTGAAAACCGCTGGTTCCAAAGAAAAACAATATGTCATCGATTTCACTTATCCTTATCAATGTATCGATGCTGCGATTCAGAATGGAACTAAACAAATCATTCTTGTATCATCGATAGGTGCAAAAGCAACATCTTCTAATTTCTATTTACGCATGAAAGGGGAATTAGAAGAAGCTATTAAAAAATTAAATCCGAGTAATTTCATCATTTTTAGACCCTCGCTTTTGGATGGAAATCGTGTAGAAAGTCGACCTGCTGAGTATAAAGCAATTCAAATAATGCGAAAAGTTGGAAAATTGCCTTTTTTAAAGAAATATGCACCGACGTTGGTGAGTGATTTGGCGGGAAGTATGATACGTTTAGCGGTGAAGGATAAAGAAGGGGTTAAGGTTGTGGAGAGTTTGGAGATATAACTTTACTTTTACTATGCGACGGGATTTCGCTTCGGACTATTATGTTTCGTGGGAACTTCGATAATGACGAATGTCAGACTGAGCGGAGTCGAAGTCCTTTATACATTACTTCTTTAAATTGGTAAAAATCAATACAAGCCGACTCTCAAAATCTTCCAACCAGCTAGTGCAATCATGACCTCCTTTAAAAAAATGAAAATCAAACGGAATATTTTTTGATGTTAAAATCTTACAAATTTCTTCTGTCGGCTCGATAATATCTTGATCAGAACCACAAGATAAATAGTATTTGATTTTAGATTGCGTTATTCCAATACGAGTAGTATCAAAAAATGCAGCTTTTGAAAAAAGTAAATATGAACTAGCAAAATCTGGTTTTCTTACACTTAAAGCAAACCCAAAATCTGCTCCATTCGATACCCCATAAAAATATTTATCTTTTACTTTTTTGGAAACATGGTATTTTTTCTCTGAAAAACGAGTTAATTCTTCATTAAAAAAATGTAGATGATTTTCAAAACGTACGTCTCCTTCAGCGAGGTATTCTATATTTCTAAGTGTAAAATCTTTCGAAATCATTTTATCCGAAGAGTAAACACCAACAATTACGATTGGAACAATAATTTTATTGATAATTAACGAATCTAACTTTTTACAATACAAACTATCAATAAATTGTCCATCAGTGGTATAAAAAACTTTATATATTAGCTTTTTGGAAAAATTAACCGGTAAATACACATTAATTTTTCGATATGATTGAAATTGATTACTCCAAATTGAATCTGTAAAATAGTTTGATTGCTGAGAAAGTAAAGTTTGTGTAAATACCAATAAGAATATACCTATTAAGACTTTTTTCATTTTATTACAAATCTAAAACAATTTTAATATTCTCTCCTAACTTATCCGCTTGACTACTTGTCAATTCTCCTAACTTTGAAATGAGTCGCTTTTTATCAATTGCTCTAATTTGATCGACTAATATATCACTTAATACCTCAAGCTGACCTTTATCTAAATGCACTCTCAATAATTCACTTTCTGATAACACATTCGTTGTGATAGGACAAATTATAAGCGATGGATGACTTTCATTTAGTAAATCCGTTTGGACTATAACCACTGGACGAACTTTACCAGGCTCTGTTCCTTTTGCAGGATTTAAGTTCGCAAGCCAAATTTCAAATTGTTTAATCTTCATCTATTAAATCTTCAAATTCATGTAAAATAGCTAAGGATTCACTTCTTGAATCTTTTGATTCTTTTACCAATTGCTTTTTTAATAATGCACGTTTATTATACTCATTATAAAGCTTCAAAGCTTCATTAATATATCGATTTCTAGCCAAATGTAATTTTGAAGTCAAAATTTCAGTATCTTGAAAAATGGCATCATCTAATTTTAAAGAAAGCGTTTTCATTTTCGTTATTTTTACTAAAGATACATACTAATAGTATATACTGCAAAAAATAATTCATTTATCCCTTAAAATACCTTTGATCACATGAATTTAGTATCTGATTTTTTATTTTCTTTGCAACGGTCAGACACATGACTTAGTTATGCTTATTTCTCCATGAAAAAATTTAAAAATCTTATATTTTATATTGTAACCATTGTAGGGTTTTCGGTTGCTATATATTGGATTATTGAATTTGGGAAAAAATTAGAATTAGGTAAGAAAATTAAATTACCCGTTTCTCACAACACAAACTGGGTAGAATTTAAGACAACTCTACTTCACAATCTTGAACACCCTTTAGCGCTACTTCTAGCTCAGATACTCATAATCGTTTTAGTTTCGAGGTTATTCGGCTGGTTATTCAAGAAAATTGGACAACCAACAGTTATTGGAGAAATATTAGCAGGAATATTACTTGGTCCTTCCTTAGTCGGTATGTATTTTCCGGAATTTTCCCATGCATTATTCCCAAAAGAATCTTTAGGTAATCTTCAGTTTTTAAGTCAAATTGGTTTGATATTCTTCATGTTCGTTGTGGGCATGGAATTAGATATTAAAGTCCTCAAAAACAAAGCAAATGACGCAGTAGTAATTAGTCATGCAAGTATCATTATTCCTTTTGCATTAGGAATGGGATTAGCCTACTTTGTGTATGATTCATTTGCAGCAGAAGGTACGCAATTCTTATCCTTCGCCTTATTTATGGGGATTGCTATGAGTATCACCGCCTTCCCTGTCTTAGCTCGTATCGTACAAGAACGAGGCATGCACAAAACAAAATTAGGCACCGTAATAATCACATGTGCAGCAGCAGATGACATTACCGCATGGTGTATTTTAGCAGCTGTAATTGCAATCGTAAAAGCAGGAACATTTGTGAGTGCACTCTACACCATTTGTTTGGCAGCACTCTACGTATTGACTATGTTAAAAGTAGTTCGTCCATTTTTAAGTAGAATCGGCGAAATAAATGCTACAAAAACGCACCTAAACAAGCAAGTTGTTGCGATTTTCTTCATCGTTCTATTATTCTCAGCTTGGGCGACTGAAAGCATTGGAATTCATGCATTATTTGGAGCATTTATGGCTGGTGCAATCATGCCTGAAAGCACTAGTTTTAGAGATATTTTTATCACTAAAGTGGAAGACATTGCATTGATTTTATTACTTCCATTATTCTTTGTATTTACAGGTTTACGAACCGAAATTGGCTTATTAAACGATGGACATTTGTGGATTGTTACTGGTATAATAATCGCTGTAGCTGTCACAGGGAAATTTTTTGGAAGTGCTTTAGCAGCAAAATTTACAGGTCAAAGTTGGAAAGACTCTTTAATCATTGGAGCATTAATGAATACGAGAGGACTGATGGAATTAATTGTCTTAAATATTGGATACGATTTGGGTATTTTATCCAAAGAAATATTTACGATGTTGGTCTTAATGGCTTTGATAACTACGTTTATGACAGGTCCTGCACTTGACTTTATTGAATGGGCAGCTTCGAAAAGAAGGTATAAAGGGTATGGTAAAAAAGTTATTGATTCAACCAAATATAGAATTCTTATTTCCTTTGGGAATCCTGAAAGAGGAAAAATATTACTTCGTTTAGCAAATAGTTTGGTTCGTAAATTAAATGACAACGCTGAAGTGGATGTCATGCATTTAGCGCAAACAAATGAAATTCACCAATTCAATATTAAAGATTTGGAAGTGGAGACAATGACTCCAATCAAAGAAGAAGCTTGGCTATTAAAACAACGCATAACAACTATATTTCGCGCATCGAATGACGTCCCAACCGATGTTGCAGAAGAAGCAAATCAAGGGTTCTACGATTTATTATTAGTTGGAATCGGACAATCCATGTATGAAGGTAGTTTTTTGGGTAAAGTACTTGGTTTTACCACACGTATTATCAATCCAGAACGACTGAAAAATCAATTAACAGGTAAAGAAAAATTATTTGACAAATCTCATTTCGATGACCGAACAAGGGATATCCTTTTAAATACAAATGTTCCTATTGGAATTTTTATTGAAAAAAATATTTCTCAAATTAATAATATAATTATCCCATTCTTCAGCGAATCAGATGTTCAATTAGTGAATTATTTTCAAAAAATGATTACCAATGCAGAGGTGTTAGTTACTGTTGTAGATATTAATGGTTTCATTAAATCAAACGAAGAACTAAATACCCGTCTATCCCAAATTCAAGAATATTTCCCGAATCATTTACAGATTTTAAGTGAATGGGAAATTGAGAAAACATTGGTCAACAAATACGATTTAATGTTGGTAAGTTTAGAAAGTTGGGAATCGTTAGTAGTAGAAGACGAAGAGTGGTTAAATAATGCTCCGTCTACCTTAATCATACGACCAGCTTTGGTTTAGGGAAATTAAAATTGCTTTTTCTTCGTTCGATTTCAACATTAATCTCCTTATGTCCCGTTGTAAACTGTGGGATTAATTTCTTATCTGCCTCAAAAAATCTAAATTTAATTCCCCTAAATATTCAAACTCAAATTATCATTTTAGAAATGAAGTAGAATTTCGATTAAATTATTGATTTCCCCTTTGGTATTAAAAGCATGCATACAAATTCGGATACGTTCTTGTCCTTCAGGAACTGTTGGGGAAAGAATTGCTTTCACAGCAAAATTGTTTTCCTGTAATCTCTTGGCTAAACTTAAGGCATTTTCAACACCAGGCACTTCGATAATTTGTATCGGTGAATTGGCTGCACTAACTCCTTGGTAATTCAATTTTGATCTAAAAAAGTCAATATTTGATTGTAACTGAATTCTCAGTTGATTATCTCTTGAGGATTCGATTTGTTTTTGAATAAACACATAATCTTGAATTGGCAATGCCGTTGTATAAATAAATGATCGTGCAAAATTGACAAGGTAATTTTTCAAATCCTGAGATCCTAATACCGCTGCACTATGAAACCCATACGCTTTCCCAAACGTAACTATTCGAGCAAACACTTCCTTTTGATACGAAAGCCCTTTTCCATCTTCGCCAAATACACCAACAGCATGCGCTTCATCAACGATTAAATAAGCATTATATTTAGCGCACAAGTCTATTACCTCATCTAAAAGACAAATATCTCCGTCCATCGAGTACAAACTCTCCACGGCAACAAAAACACTCCCTTCTGAACGTGTAAGTTTTTTTTCTAAATCATGCAAATCGTTGTGGGCAAAGGAATAACTTTTCGCGAGACTCAAACGAACCCCATCACGAATAGACGCATGAATGAGCGCATCATAAATGACAGTATCGCCTTTTTGAGGAACGGAGGAAAAGAGTCCAATATTAGCATCGTAACCTGAATTGAAAACAAGCGCGGCTTCCGATTGAAAAAAATCAGCAAGAAATCTTTCACAACCTTCTGCTTCAGAAGAATTGCCAGAAATCAATCTTGACCCCGAACTGCCCAATCGAGTAAACTTTTGACTTTCAATTTTCAACTTGCTACTCAATCCAAGGTAATCGTTAGAAAAGAAATCTACAAAGTCTTGAAATAAAGAAAGGGAGCGATAGCTCCCTGATTCTTTTCTATTATCTAATAATTGTAAAAACTTAGGTTTCACGCTTACTCAACTGTAATTTTACGAGGTTGAAAAGCTGCATCTGCTAATTCCTGTTCGCGAATTGCTTGTTTGCGTTTCTTTTCTTCGATGATAGCATCTGGTTTCGTCTCTGGTTTTTCTCCATCCGCAAATGCTTGTTTTGGAAGCAATCCTAAAATTTCAAACATCTCCTTATCCTCATTAAATTCAGGATTTGGTGTTGTTAATAATTTATCTCCAGCAAAAATTGAACCTGCACCTGCCATGAAACATAATGCTTGTCCTTCCATAGACATTTTTGTTCTACCAGCCGACAAACGCACTACAGACTCAGGAAATGCAATACGTGTCGTAGCAACCATACGAATCAATTCCCATTGTTCAATCGGTTTTTGATTTTCCATAGGTGTTCCTTCCACTGCAACTAACGCATTGATTGGAATGGAATTCGGAGGAGTATCCATTTCGATGTAACTCATCAACAACCCTACTCTATCTTCAATCGCTTCCCCCATTCCAATAATACCACCGGAACAAACAGTAATTCCAGCTTTACGCGCATTATCAATGGTCTGTAAACGATCTTCGTATTCGCGTGTAGAAATTACGTCTTTGTAATAATCTTTAGAGGTATCTAAATTATGGTTGTAAGCAAACAAACCTGCATTTTTCAAACGTTTTGCTTGATCTTCGTTCATCATCCCAAGGGTACAACAAACTTCCATATCAAGGTCGTTTACCGCCTGTACCATTTCCACCACAGCGTCAAAATCTTTGTTATCTCTCACCTCTCTCCATGCAGCCCCCATACACAAACGAGAAGAACCATTTGCTTTTGCGTTTTTTGCTTGTTCAACAACAGAATCAACAGTCATTAATTTATGCGCATCCACGCCAGTACTATAGCGCGCAGCTTGCGGACAATAACCACAGTCTTCCGAGCAACCTCCAGTTTTGATACTTAACAAGGAAGACATTTGTACTTCACGTGGATTATGGAATTGTCTATGAATTGTTGCCGCTTCAAAAACCAGTTCTAACAAAGGTTTGTTATATAACGCTAAAAGCGTTTCTTTTGTATTGTATTGAGGATTAACTTTCATCTTCTAACATTTAACCCTAGTGGGTGATTTCAGGGTACAAATATACGAAAATGGGGGTGAGAAGAAAATAAAATTGGTTGTTAATTTCCCTCCCTTGAGAAGAGAAAGTTCTACTTTCGAAGAACAAACGAAAGTGCAGTGATAATTAAGAAAGGTGACAAAATGAATAATTATATTTGTTTTTGTAAAAATAATAAAACCTATGTTCTTCTACCTATCTAAAATTCTCGACTTTCTAATTTCACCTATGACTTGGATTGTTGTGTTATTAGCAATCGCAGTTATTACGAAAAATGCGCAACGAAAAAGAAAAACCTTGATAGTCTCTTTTCTATGCTTACTATTTTTTTCAAACCCCTTGATTTTATCTTTAGCTGGAAATTTAATTCCTACTTGTGAAAATGTAGTTTCTGATAAAGAAAATAAACATTTCGATACGGGAATTCTTATGGGTGGAATGATCTCTTACGATGAATCTAGAGGTAGGATTTTATTTAATTCCAATGTGAATCGCATGACTCAAACGATTGAACTATACAAAAATGGAATCATCAAAAACATTTTTATCACTGGAGGTTCTGGAAGCATTTTATATCCTAAAAAACGCGAAGCAAGTCTCCTAAAAAACTATATGGTCACCTATTTTCAAATCCCTGATAAAGACATACATATCGAAAATAATTCCAACAACACCCATGAAAACGCCTTGTTTTCTAAACCGATTTTAGATAGCTTGGGCTGGTCGAAACACCAATTTGTTTTGATTACCTCTCCTTTACATCAATACCGAGCACAAGCGTGTTTTACTAAACAAGGAATGAAAACCTACATTTATAACCGTATTGCACAAAAAAACACGTGGGAAAAGGCCTTACCGCGAAATATCTTTTTACCACAAGCAGAAGTTTTACTAAACTGGGATAACTTTTTACACGAATTAGTAGGTGTAATCATCTATAAATTTGCTGGCTATTTATAACAAAAAAAGCCGACTCAATTGAGCCGGCTTAACTTAAAGTTAGAATTTGTTCAACTATTATTTTTGAACTTTAACATCTATTGTAATAGAACCTTTAGCATCAACAACTAAACTTTTAACTTTCACAAATCCAATTTTACCTGCTTCTGTTTTAAAAGCAAACACTTTGTCTACAGCTAAATCCGTCATCTTTGTATCAGACAAAGTAGATGATATAGCTGTCATTTCTGTATCATTTTTAATTGCATCAAATTGAGTTGCTGTTAATGTACTTGAAATAAATCTAGTTTTATTTCTTTTTGTCCAATTAGAGAAATTTGCAGTTCCAGTATGAGCAGCAATAACGTCTTTATCATCTGGTGCGCCAATCGTAGATTTGTATGTAACGCCATAATAATAAACAAAATCAATAGAATCTTGTTTATTATTTGCAGCAGTTGCATCATATACTAAACCGTTTGTAGTTGATAAAAAACTACCTGCACTAGCATTTTGAGCACCTAATAACTTTGCAGAATATGATGAAATATCACCTGCTGGTGTTGGTGTTGGTGTAACAGTAAAAGTTTTAACTGTAAAAATACTTGATGAAGAATTAGATTTCTTATCTGTAGCCTCTATCTCAATTTTGTAATCTCCAGTATTTGGTTTACTTTTAATAGTATAAGTAAATTCATGTTTTGTTTTGGATGGAAAATCAGTAATCGTTATTAACGAAGTTCTACCTGTTGATTTCACTTCATAAATTTTAATCGTTGCTAATTCTCCTGGAGCATTCACTGTTACTGTAATTAATCTGTTTGTATCAGATTCGTCTTTTGCAGTATATGAATTCTCATTATTAGCAAATGATACTGTTGGTCCTGCAACAGCAACTTCATCCTTCTTACAACTCGTTAACACACTTAAGGAAGTAATCACTCCCAATCCAAATAATAGTAATTTTTTCATTTTTATATAATTTATAATTTGAACACAAAAGTAAAGGTTAAATGTTGGTTGATGATGAATTTTATGTTTTTTTAATAATACATCTTTTCAACAATTCAGGTCTAACACCTTAATTAACCAAGTATTCAATTCCTAAAAAGCAAAAAAATTAGTAATCTTGTAGTAATTATTGAAAACTGAACGGTTAGTACATGGTCTTTGCAAGTTTAAACTTCCTTTTTTTCTTCCTAGCGATAAACCTTATTCTCTATTATTTAATTAAGAATAAGACTTTTCGTAATGTGTTGCTTACTGTGATGAGTTTGGTATTCTACGCATGGGGAGAACCAATATGGATAGGTTTACTTGTATTTTCTTCCTTCGTAGATTACCTACATGGTTTATTGATCGAACGATTTAGAGGGACGAAATGGGCGAAAGCACCTTTAATATCCTGTATTGTAATCAACCTTTCCATCCTTGGAACCTTTAAATATGCAGGATTTATTACGGATAATATTAATTTCTTAACTGGACTAAAACTAAGTGTTCCAACGTATGCATTACCTATTGGAATCTCTTTTTACACCTTTCAAACGATATCTTATGTGATAGATGTATACAAACAAGAGGTAAAAGCACAACGTTCGTTTTTAAAGTTTTTATTATTCGTTAGTTTGTTCCATCAATTAGTTGCAGGACCAATTGTACGTTACTCACACATTGCAAATGAGATCGATAACCGTAAACTTCGTATCAATGATATCAGCGCTGGTATTTCACGTTTTTGTATTGGTTTATTTAAAAAGATATGTATCGCCAATGTGGCTGGTGAAATGGTTGTTACTTATATGGGTGGAGATCTATCAACACTTGCATTCAGTGAAGCATGGTTCGGAATTTTAATGTTTACCATTCAAATTTATTTCGACTTCTCTGGGTACTCCGATATGGCGATTGGTATGGGAAGAATGGTAGGTTTCCACTACCACGAAAATTTTAATTACCCTTACACTTCTAAATCTGCAAGTGATTTTTGGCGACGTTGGCATATTTCTCTAGGAACATTTTTCCGAGATTACATTTACATTCCTCTAGGCGGAAATAAAAAACGTTTTTACCTAAATGTATTTGTTGTATGGATGTTGACTGGTTTGTGGCATGGTTCAAGTTGGAATTTCATTCTTTGGGGACTCTTTTGGGGGACATTAATATTGTTAGAACGTCTATTTCTTCAAAAAATATTCAATAAGCTTCCAGCTTTTGTTAGTCATGTTTATTTATTACTAGCAGCAATGATTGGTTGGGTATTATTCTATTTTGTCGATATGCACTCAGTGGTAAAATACCTTTCTATCCTATTTGGACAAAGTGGTAACAAGTGGAATTCTTTAGAGTTTAATACGGTTTTTATGTCCAATATTTATTGGTTAATTTTAGCCATCGTCTTGTGTTTGCCAGTGTACCCATATACACATGCTATACTAAGAAAATCATCCATTCGTGTGCAAGCAATTGTGCCTTACGCAACCATTGTATTCGACTTTTGCTTAATATTTCTTTCTACCGCGATGTTGGTTGGAAAAACGTTTAATCCATTCTTATATTTTAGATTTTGAACGACGCACATCATATACACGACGAATTAATAGAAGAAAGAAAAGTTTCTTCCGTGATACACATTGTATTGTTTTGTGTAGCTTTAACAACTGTAGGAGTCTTGTTTTTCTTATTACCTCAAGAAAAAATTAGCGATGCAGAAAAACGTAGGCTAGCTCCTTTTCCAACTTTGACAAAAAAATCTTTGCTCTCAGGAGATTACATGGATAGTTTGGATGTGTACACTGCAGATCATTTTCCTTTCCGCTCGACATTTATTTCAGTTTCAGATCAACTAAAATTAATCCGAGGGTTTCATAGTAAAGAAGAATCTTTCTACAATGATGTTCAAGCAGTGGATGAAATTCCATCGAAAAAAGAGGCCACTGAAAAAGACATTCAAGGGTCAGATGAAGCTTTGAAAAATTGCAAAGGCTTGTTGGTTGCCAATCATCGTGCATTCCAAATTTTCAGCAACGAAGAACCGATGAATGAAGAATTCTCGAAGATGATTAATTTATATGCTGAAAAGTTTAAAGGAGTTCACATATTTTCAGGAGTTGTTCCTACGGCAAGCGATTTCTTTTTACCCTCAAAATATCAAGAATATATCGGTAATGAACAAGAAAACATTGCTGCATCTTATAAATTATTTAGTAAAAAAGTTATTCCAATCCATATTCACCAAGAATTAGGAAAGCATAAAAATGAATACATTTATTACAAAACAGACCATCATTGGACAGATTTAGGTGCATACTATGGCTATCAAGCATTTTGCAAAGCTGCCAATTTGAAACCGATTGATTTGTCAGCAATGAAATCGAAACAACTCCAAGGTGATTTCTTAGGAACACATTTTTTAAAGACCAAAGATCAGCGTTTAAAAAGTCATCCTGATTATATTAAATATTGGATTCCACCAGTAGAAAAATACGCTGTGAAATATGATGGGGATGAAGAAGAAGAAATTAAGGTTTTTAAAACAAATGATATTGTTAAAAATAAATACTTGGTGTTCTTAGGAGGTGATGAACCATTAATTCATTTGAAATCTACAAAATGTAAGAATGGGAAAACTATATTATTAATTAAAAATTCGTATGGAAACCCATTTGCAGCATTTTTAACAGCCAATTATGAACATGTTTTGGTAGTTGACTATCGTTATACTGAATCAAGTATCAAAGAATTAATAGAAGCGTATGAAGTGAATGATATGATTATTTTGAATGGTATATATTCCTCAAATACTCCGAATCACATAGATAGATTACGTGATATCATCGAATTAAAAGAAGGAACAAAAAACACCTTCAAAAAGAAAAAAAGAAAGAAAAAAGAGGAAGAAGCAATTCATTCAGATTCGTTGAATATTGTGATAGATTCGACTTCCATTATTGAATAAAAAACTTTTATGCAAAAACTACGCGTAGTACTTTATACACTTATTTTAATTACTTCTGTATCGGTAAAAGGACAGGAGATTATTCAGGTGGACTCCATGAAATTTCCATGGTATGCTCCATCGATCAATTATGTTCAGTTTTATCACAAATCAGCCATAAAACATTTTTACGAATCTTTAAATCAAACAGATAAAATGAAAATCTCTATTATGCACATGGGAGATTCTCACATTCAATCTGAAATTCCAACTGGTGTTGCTCGTCAACTACTGCAACAAAAATATGGAGATGGTGGACGTGGTTTAGTTTTTCCTTATTCTGCTGCAAAGACGTATTCTTCAATACACTATTCCTCAAAACACGCAGGAAATTGGCAATACGCAAAAACATTAAAGGTTCCACCTACAATTCCTTTAGGTATTATGGGTATGAGTATAAAAACAGAAGATTCAACCGCTTCGTTAACCTATACGTTCAACAATAAGTTTCCATCTAATTATACAACATTAAAAATATATTGTAACATCGATTCGCTTAGTTATGATGTTAATATTGAAACTGATGGTGTTGTTTATCCCGTTGAAATTAATCCTTTGAGTTTGACCAATAATTTACCGTATGTTACTGTAAATGTTAGTTCAATAAGTAATGTGATTACGTTAAAGTGTGTAAAAACTAAGAAATCTCAAAAAGAGCTTTTGTTTTACGGATTAGAAATTACTTGTAACGATGATAAAGGGATTGTCTATCACTCTGCAGGAGTTGGTGGAGCTCGATTTAAAGGGTTGTTACATATTGAAAAATTCAATAGTCATTTAAAGACTATTAATCCTGATTTGGTCATTTTAGATTTAGGAACGAATGATTTTCTTTATGATGATTCCATTAAAAGTAATTTACGTTCTGAAATCGTTGAAATTATTACGAATATAAGAATTGCAACTCCTTTAGCTTCAGTACTATTATGTACTACTCAAGATCTATACTATAAACAAAAAAATATTGAATCTTGTGAAAAGTTTTCAAGCTTATTACAAGGTGTTGCAAAAGAATTAGACTGTGCTTTATGGGATTGGTTTTGGATAAGTGGTGGACCAAAAGTGTTAAAAAATTGGCAATCTGAAGGATTAGCGCGTACTGATTTAATACATTTAACAAATTCAGGTTATAAAGTTAAAGGAAAACTATTGTATGACGGAATCGAAAATACCATGGCATACATCAAAAAAAATCCAACGAAAGATAGTCTTATAATTGATGTACGAAAAGTTAAAGAACGTAAAAATAGAGAGTTTTCTTTACATGAAATTGCTAAAAAAGATTCTGTTACATTATTACCTAAATCTGACTCATCAAAAATTCAAACCACTCTTGTAAAAGAAGATAAAATCTTAGATGTTCAAATAAAACAAGTTGAAGTGTCTCCTCATATTCCAGTAAAACATGATAGCGTAGTTGTACATATTCCAACTTCTGAAGTTCTCACAACTAAAATTGATACCCAAAAAGTGATAAATGTAGAAAGTGTTCCGACAACATTAACAACGACTTTAGTTCCTGATTCTGTTATTTCTAAAGAGGCTTTATTGGATAGTTTAAATACCTTAGCAGTAGTTGCTGAACAAAAACGTATGGATGCTAAACGAACGCATAGCATTTTACCAATTAGTGATAAAATATCTGTTTTATACAAAGAGGAAATATTACAAGAATTGATTTCTACTAAACCAATTCATAAAAATTCAACCAAAAATACTTCGAAACAGTTAACAATTTCACAAAAAAAATTATCAGAAACAAATGAGACTCCGGTAAAAGATACAGTAGTAACAATTGTTCTTCCAAAACCAATCAAGAAAACCCCTAAAAAACCTAAATACACCTACTATAAAGTGCGAAGAGGAGATAATCTATCAATTATAGCAGATAGAAACAGATGCACCGTAGATCAATTAAAAACATGGAATAGCTTACGCAGAACAACTATAGACGTTGGGCAATCATTGGTTATTATGAGAAAATAATAAAACAATTTGAAACTATCATTAAGTCGTTAAGTAATTTGGTAGTTATTTTAGATGTTTAAAGATCTTCAAAATTAATAATCTAGGTCTTCTAAAAATGCTATTTACCTTTTACAAATACTAAATTTCTATTGGTAAAAAGTAGGTTATAAAACGCTAGTCTCTCAATTGCTTACCAATCAAATAATGTCCTAGATAGACTAAAGGAGTTAACCCAACCGCAATACATAATTTTGCTATATAACCTGTAATTCCCATGGTAAAGTATTGCTCCAAAGAGATTTTACCAGGAAGATAAAATGCAATCCCTAAAACGATAAACGAATCAATAAATTGAGAAATAACAGTAGAACCGGTTGCTCTTAACCATATGTGTTTATCGCCCGTTTGTTTTTTAAATTGAGAAAATAAAAATACATCCAACAATTGTGAAACAATGAATGCGAGTATACTTCCTACAATAATCCACATACTTTGACCAAAAACAGCGATAAACTGTTCATCTTTCACTGGAGAGAAGTCAACAGCAGGTATTTTCATACCTAGAACTAAAATAATAAAAGCATAACAAATCAGTCCAGCAGTAAGAAATGTTAATTTTCGCACTCCTTTTTGACCAAAATATTCATTGATTAAATCGGTAGTCACAAACACTATAGGCCATGGAAGAATTCCTAAACTTAATGTGAAACCATAAACTTGTATTAATTTCCCTCCAATGAGTTCAGCAGTAATTGCATTTGTAATGAATATACCTGCTAATAATAGAAAAATAAAATTTTTCTTGGAGTGGATCATAGAAAAAATATTACACAAAAAAATAATAGCAGTTTAACCTAAGTGCGATTCTTATTCGTGAAATGTAAAGATGAATTCTGTACGTCGATTCACTTTATGGAGTTCTTCTGTACATTCAATTTCATCTGTACATTGATTTAGCAATTTAGTTTCACCGTAATTTTCAACAGTAATTCTATCACGATTAATCCCTTTTGCTGTAATATAATTGACACAACTTTCACTTCTTTTTTTAGATAAATCCAAGTTATAAGCAGAATTTCCACGAGAATCAGTATGTGAACTTATCTTCATTTTCACAGTTTTATTTTCTTTCAAAAAAAGCGCCAATGTATCTAATTCAGTTTTACCAATATCGCTTAATCCAAAACTGTTATATGCGTATGTGATATTGTCTAGTCGCATCGAAATAAGTTCATTGGTTTTACGAATTTCTATCTTATCTTGTAGTTTTGGAAGAGTATCAGAAGTTTTAAACTGCTTTACTGAGGGATCATATCCCAATTTTGTTGCTGTAATTTGATAATCTACGTTAAAAGGTAAATTTGCTGTTATTTTACCATAAAGATCAGACGTAAATTCAAGGTTTTTACCAGTTTCAATATTTTTCAACTCTATGCTTGCAGCAGGAACCGCAATCGAAGTTTCAATGTCTGACACTAATAAATCAAAAGAAACCATCTTTTCTGCTAACGTATACTTTTTCTCAATTACCTCTGACTTTTTGATGCCGAAAGTATTTATATCTACAGTTAATGGTTCATGACCTCCATCACCAATTAATAACGTAAATTGTAAGTCTGGCTTTGTTTTAAATACGAATTTACCATTTTCGTCAGTATATAACGTATCGATAATTCTACTTCTATCATTCATAACTAACACTCGAACTCCAGATAATACATTATTATTTCCGACACTCGACAAAACATAAGATTCAAAATCGACAGTAACATCATTCAAAGTAACATTATACAAACGATCTTTTAAATCACCACGATTACTAGTTAAAAAACCATGTAAATGAGTTTTGTCCAATACTATTGAGTAATCATCTGCGTTTGAATTAATTGGATAACCTGCATTTTTAACATTCGCAATTTCAAAACCATTCGCAGCAGCTACAAAAATATCATATCCACCAAATCCAGGATGACCATTACTCGTAAAATATAGTTTACCATCACTTTCAAATGGAAACATCTCATCTCCAGGTGTATTAATCAATGAACCGGCATTCATAGGTTCTGACCACCTTTTTTCATCTCTCGTACAATACCAAATATCCAAACCACCTAAACCACCTTCTCTATCTGAAGCAAACCAAAACACTTTGTGATCATTTGATATGTTTGCATGACTAGAAAATGCATTTTTCTCGTTGAAAGAAAATTTCATTTCCTTTTTAGTAAGCTCATTGTAAACAAAAATCCCTACAGCATTTGCAGGTTGGTTTTTGTTTTTGGGTAAAAATTTAGAAAAATACCATAATTTTTCTATACTATCGTAAAATGCTACTCCTTTGAATTTATGTACTCCATTCCCTTTGATTTTTTTTCTAATTTTAGTACTATCATTATACAAAAAAGCCGGTAATAGAATAGTGTTTTCTATTAACCAAGGTTTTTTATTTTTCTTTTTGATTGTTGAAGTCAGCGCTAAACCTTTTGGATAATATGCTGGAGTATAATCTCCTTTTTCTAAATTAAATGTTACTAACTCGACTTTATATTTAATTGAATCCTGACGTAATTCATTTAAATAAGTACCCTGAAAATATACTTCCAATAAATTTAATCTACGATCATTACTTGCAGAAACTGTTGGGTGTGCGTAGATTTTTTTTGCATCTTCAGTGGCTCCTATATAAATCAGTAATTGTATATAGTTAAAGGCATCTTCAAACGAAAATTGATCTGTCTTACTTAGTTTTGCATAGAAAAGTTTTGCCTCGGTATAATTCTTTATCTTGATAGCTGAAATTGCACCATGTCTATATACATCAGGGTAGATTTTAGGATCTAAAGAATCTTCTTTAATTAATTTGGTGAAAAGTTTGCTTGAAACTTTGTAGTTTTTAGCTTCAAATTCAATCAAAGCTTTTGCAATTTTCTTTTCTTGTGAAAAGGTAAAAGCAGATACAAAAAGTACAACTACTAAAGTCAACCAAAATCTATTCAAAACCATCGTTCAAAAACTAAATATTTTACAAAATTATGGATATTTTTTCAGTAAATTGTTAAGAAACTATATTAAAGTAATTTTAATTTATATCTATCTAAATTATTTAACTAATTCAACATATCCACTTTCCACAGCATCGCCATTTCCTTTATCAATTAAATAAAAATAGGTGCCAGAAGGTAAATAATCATGACCTAATGATTGTATATCTGTACTTGGTTTTCCGTCCCAATTATCCATATATGGAATCTCACTTGTATAAACTTTTGAACCCCATCGATTAAATACCGTAACTTGTACTGTCGGATAATTTTCATGATAGCGAATAATCCAAGTGTCATTTTTCCCATCTCCATCAGGTGTAAGTACATGAGGTATATCGTTTACCGTACAGCCAATTTTTTCAGTTTGAGTTTGTTTACAATTATTTTTATCTGTAACTGTAATGGTATATTCACCTTCCGATAATTTACTTGTTTTGTAAGTATTTCCAACTTCAAACCCTTTTGAATCTTTTACTGAAAAGGTAAAAGGACCGTGACCATTTATCTCTTTATCAAATATAGTCAAGACCCCTGTATTTTGATCGCAAATACTACTTTCTGAATGCGCAATAAATGCTACTTCATATAGGTGAACATCGACAAGTGCTTTTGTTTTTGAATAACATTTTTTACCTGAAACAGGATCAACATTAACGGAAGAAGCATAATAATTAGTCGAATACAATGGATCTGTTGCTTTCAAAGGTTTAACTGAAGTTGGATCACTAAACCAATCAATCGTATTTGAAGTATAGGGTGATGTTGGTAAATTAGCCACTGTTTCTTTTGAACCAGTACATGGTTCATAAAAATTATCTTTTAACGAAATATCTGATGGTGGTAAAACAAATGTTAAAGAAACTTTTGTTCTATTTTTACTTTCACATGCTGTTGATTGTGTTGGTTTATAGGCAACATAAAACGTTTGATTCATTGGTGGGTAAGTAATTAAATCAGAAGCTGTAAATGCCGTACCCCCTACTTGGTTTGAGTACCAAATTAATCCGTTTACTGCACCCAATTCCTTAGACAAATCACTATACATCATTTTATTAAAAACACAAATAGTAGGTGTAGTGGTAGTCAAATTAGGTAATGTACCGTCATTCATTATTACACTTATTTCCTGTCTATTTACATTACTACACGCTCCATTACTGACATTATAATAATACTTCTTAGAATTTAGTAGATCACTCTTATCTAGATTGGATCCACCTTGAATTCCATCAAAAATGGATACCGTTCCAGTTGGAATATTTAATTGTTTAATCAAAGTAGCAACTGTTGGATTGGATACTGAACAAAATGTAAATGGAGTGTAAGATTTCAAATTGGGTCCATTATCTAGATTTACAACAACTCGAACACGATCACTTTCACATTTATTTAATGTTTGTGAAACATAATAATCTTGATTATCAATTAATAATTCGTTTCCAGTATACGTGCTACTGCCTGTAGCATCTTTATACCACGTATACGACTGTGAACTTGGTATAATACTAGAAACAGTTTCTTTTGATTCTGCACAGAAAGTCTTGGTACTTGGTAAAGAAGGGTTTCCTGGTTTGCCAAAGTACGGATCAATCGTTGCGATTTGTGAAGAGGTTGAACTACATCCATTTTCATCTACAACCATAAAAGTATATGTTATACCAGATGGTAAGTCCTTTACCAATTGAGTTGAACTAGAACCTGAGTAAACCTTGGTCGCAGGTGTACTAGTCATAGTCCAATTACCTATTGGAAGAGATGATAACAAAACTGAACCCGTGCTTGTTGTACAAGTTGGTTGCTGAATATTTGTAAGTTTTGGAGCAGTTGGAGGCGTTTTTTTAGCTGAAATTTTAAGTAGTATTGTATCCGAAAAACATCCTGTACTACTCTTAACTTTAATTGCATACGTAGTAGAAGGTGCTAGATTATTTAATATTACTGTATTTACTGTTCCAGTGATTGAACTACCCAATGAAGGCGTGGTTGATACGCTCCAATTTCCAAATGGTAGGTTTGTAAGTTTTACACTCCCATTATCTATAGTACAAGAAGGTTGAGTAACGGTAGAAACCGCTAATTTATCTGGTTTTCCTATAAATGTAATGTTTGTATCTAATAGATCAGATACACATCCTGACATTACAATTGATGCACCATATTTTGCAGCCTCTTTCACCCAAATACTTTGACCTTTTCCTGGTAAAGTGTCTATGTCATTTTTAATCCATATATAACTTGAAGGTGTATCTTGATCAAACTGAACCGTTAATTGAACCGAATCACCCGTACATATTGGTGTTGGTTTACTTAAAATTATGGCTGATGGAGGATCAGGTAGTGTTGGTTGACCAACACTAGCCTTGTAATGATATACACAAGTATGATTGTCAAAATCTATCTTATAAGCACCCGGTATTAAATTTCTTATCACAAATGGTTTATTAGGTACTGTTGAAATCGTAACATTCAATGAATCTTTAATAACATTACCTATAGACCATTTCACATCACCAGTTCCATTTCCTTTTAATTGTATAGAACCATCGTTCATATTACAAGAAAGTGCAGGTGAACCAGAAGCTTTCATAGGATCTTCACGAACAACTGCATGTATCCTATTTGAAGTTACCTTTACGGGACTTGCACATAATTGATTGGATGTCATATTTACCCAAATAACATCCTTATCATTCGTTTTTGATGGTCTATATTGATCTAAATTAATACCATCATCTACATTGTTTATTTTCCATTCAAATATTGGGTTCGTACCTCCATTAATTGAAATAGCTTTAAATTGAAGATTATCATCTGGACAAAGCGTCACTGTATCTTTAGTTGCATTAAGCGTATTGTTAGAAGTTACTTCAATTAGAACGCTAGGTGTCACATTAGGATTTACTTTTAAACTAAGCGTTGAAGGACTTCCAGTACAAATGCCTGATTTTGGGGTGATTAAATAATCTACTGTTCCTACGATATTATCTGCCAATTTCAACACGTGTGCAATCGTTGTTCCATTTCCAGCATTTGCTCCTGTTACGTTGGAAGATTCTGTAGCTGTCCATGTAAAAGTTGTTCCAGTAACCGAACTTGAAAGTTTGATATCTGTTGCTGTATTATTACAAACGGTAGAAGTGCCTATTGTAGTTTTTACATCTGGTAGTGGATTAACAATTAATGTAAAAGTAGCTTTTGAATAACAACCAACGACTTTTGGTGTAAACTCATAGGTTGTTGTTTTTGTAATGTTCATTAAAGGAAGCCAAGTACCTTCTGCCCCCTCAATCGAAGTATTTGGTAACGAATAAATTTCGCCCTCACAAATCGAAGCTTTGGTATTGAAAGAAGGTGCTACACTATTTCCTATACTCGTTGTAATTTCATTAGAAATCGCTGTTAACGGACTCGCACATGCAGAGTTTGATGTCAATTGCACAGTAACTTTGTCACCATCATTAAGTGTAGATTTTGTGTAAAAACTTTTTTGTTCCGCTGAAATATCAACCCCATTTAATTTCCATTGATAAGTTGGGTTTGATCCTCCGTTTACTGGATGTGCGGTAAAAGTTACGCTTGTTCCTGCACATATGATATTATCCGCATCAGATGAAGTGATAGAAACTACTGGTGTTAGTATATCACTTACAACAATTTGACCAACAACTGAATCTTTACCACAACCACCTGTTGCTTTAACAATATAGTCAAATGTTCCTTTTTGAGTTGGAGTTCCTGAGATTGTTATTTTATTACCAAGAACAGTTGCATTTACTCCTAAAGGTAAGTTTTTAGCATTTACTCCTATCGCATTTGTAATCGTATATTCAATAGGATCAATTGCTGCGTTGATACACACTGTTTGAGTATCAGATTTAATAACTGAAGTTAAATTGATTTTATAGTCTTCACTTACAACTATTGCTTTACTATCACTTACATCACTACATCCTCCAGAACCTTTAACTGTATAAGTAATGTCAGCATTTCCAGGAATAAATGTTGTAATAACACCTGTATTGGCATTTACAGATGCAACAGCTGGATTCGTTGAAGTCCATTTTCCTCCTGAAACAGTTGAAGTATATGTTGTATTTACCCCCGAACAGATTGTATTTGATCCACTCAACACTCCTGTTATTGGCATTGGAGTAACTACAATATCTACCGTTGATACTGTTCCTGTACATCCTAAATAAGACTGAACTACTGAATAAGTACCAGACATACTTTGAGTTGCAGATAAACTTACTGTTGCATTTTGAGTGCTTGCATTAAAGCCATTTGGACCAGACCAACTATAGGTAGCTCCATTCCCTGGAAAATCGGAAGTTAATTTTAAGGTTTGACCTTCACAAATTTCTTGTGTTCCATTTGCATTTGCTACTGGTGGAGTTGGATCTGCTAATGTGATAGGTCCTATAATTGTATTTGAAGTACATCCTGATAAAACTACATTGATATTTGTATAATCCCCAGATCCTAAATTTGAAATTTTAATTTTACCGAATCCATCACTCGTTTTATTAATAGAAACTGGTGTGTTATTTTTTTGATAATTTAGGCTATAAGGTACATTTAATTGCATACCTGAAATTACAATTTCACCATCTTGACCTGAACATGAACTTGGATATAGTGAAGAAGAAAAAGCAACATTGGGTTTAGAATTTACGATGATAGTTAATGAAGCAGTGTCAGCACACTCTACTAAATCTGGTGTAAATACATACTTAGTCGACAAATTGTTATTTAACACAGGCGACCATGATCCATGTATTCCATTCGTAGAAATTAGTGGTAATGCAGTCATTAATGACCCGTAACAAACTGGTGAAACAGCAACAAAAGTCGGTTTAGTTTGTTGATTAACGGTTACCGTTGAAAAAGTAGTATCACTAGGACAGAAATCAGGCGCTAAAGAATAGATTGCATAATATTTTTGAGTAGCACTTGGAGAAACAGTAATCGACTGCGTTGTTTCACCTGTACTCCATTTATAATTACCTCCACCAATTACTGGAGTAGCAGTTAATATTGTTGACTTACCGTTACATGTTGTAATGTCATTAACTGAAACTATAGGTGGATTATTTACTACTATATTCAATGTTTGTGTAGTAGCACATTGCCCAGCTGTTGGAGTAAAGGTATACGACTTAGTTGCTGTATTATCCAAGGCTGGCGACCAAGTTCCTGTAATTCCATTTGTTGAAGTAGTTGGTAATGGACTAATAGCATCTCCTTTACAAATAGATGCAAGGGGTACAAATGTAGGAACTGTTTTGTCATTTATTTTAATAGTACCTGATATTAATTCACCAGAACAAGATCCACCAATTAATTGTATACTATAGTTGAAATCTCCAGCAACAGTTGGTGTTCCACTTATTGTTATTGTATTTGCAGACCAAGAAGCTGAAACTCCTGCAGGTAAACCATTTGCTCCATCAATTCCATTATTTGAAATACCTGTTGCTACGCTAGTAGAATAAGTGATGTCAGTTAAAGGACTATTGATACATTTTGTTTGGTTGTTTGTTCCAGATGCGGATGAAAGTGTTGCGGAGCAGGAAGTACAGATGTTAATGGTGATACTCATCGTTGCCGTTCGTGCACAGTTAGGAGTAGATAGTACTGTTGGTGTAAATGTATACGTTTTTGTTGTCGTGTTATCTAATACTGGTGACCATGAACCTGAAATACTATTGTTGGATGTCGTTGGTAGAGCTGTAATCGTTGCTCCTGAACAATAAGGTCCTACAGCTGTGAAGGTTGGGGTAACTGAATCCGTAATGGTGATACTCATCGTTGCCGTTCGGGCACAGTTAGGAGTAGATAGTACTGTTGGAGTAAATGTATACGTTTTTGTTGTCGTGTTATCTAATACTGGTGACCATGAACCTGAAATAGTATTGTTAGAAGTCGTTGGCAATGCC
>CALPMT020000026.1 GCA_943324745.2 Chitinophaga pinensis
ATATTTTAGCGCAGAGATTTCTGAGAAATGGACGTATTATGTGTTTGGAGGACGCAGTGTAAATCTAATTTTATTAGATTAAATCTTTCAATTCAACTGCAACAATTCATTATTTGACAAAGTCAAATAAACTCTGCGTCCTCCAAAACGCTTGAATGTCAAGAACTCCAAATCCTCTGCGATAATTTTCTAACTCAAATATAAAACAATATCTCATGTATTTTAGCGCAGAGATTTCTGAGAAATAGACTTGTTTTGTGTTTGGAGAACGCAGAGTTAATCTAATTTTATTAGATTACTAAAATCTTTCAATTCAACTTCAAAAATTCATTATTTGACAAAGTCAAATTAAACTCTGCGTCCTCCAAAACGCTTGAATGTCAAGAACTCCAAATCCTCTGCGATAATTTTCTAACTCAAATATAAAACAATATCTCATGTATTTTAGCGCAGAGATTTCTGAGAAATGGACGTATTATGTGTTTGAGAACGCAGAGTTAATCTGATTTCATCAGATTGTTATAAGTAAAACCCAATACCAATCCCTAAAAATTTGACACAGTCAAATTAAACTCTGTGAACTCCAATACGAATGAACGTCAAGTACTCCATATCCTCTGCGATAATTTACAATCTCAAATATCAAAAAATATCACCTATTTTTTAGCACAGAGATTTCTGAAAAATGAACATTTTTTTTGTGTTTAGAGGTCAAGAACTCCAAATCCGCTGCGATAATAAACACTCAATAATATCACATTACACCAAAAAACTTACCTTGAATTCTAATATAATTACAATGTGTTTTTTTGAAATATTTTAAATTTACTATCATTTGAAATGATATATTTCACTATCTTAAATAGATGATTAATTAAATAAAAACTATGGAAGACAAAGAAATTACAAGTATAATAATAGGATCAGCAATTAAAATTCATAAAAAAATCGGACCGGGAGTATTAGAAAATGTTTACAAAGAATGTTTGTTTTATGAATTAAAAAAAGCAGGATTAAAAGTTCAAAAAGAAGTGACTTTACCGATAAACTATGTTGATTTACATTTAGAATATGGTTACAGAATTGATATCCTTGTTGAAGATAGAATTATCCTAGAATTAAAAACTGTTGAATATTTAAATGATAAACATTTAGCTCAAATATTGACCTACCTTAGACTATCAGAAAATAAACTTGGATTATTAATAAACTTCAACGAACCACTGATAAAAAATGGAATTAAACGAGTAGTTAATCATTATTGTTAGAATCTAACTTCATTCTCCAAAAAACTCCTTGTGAAAGTTCACTAAAAACAACTTTTCACTTGCTCGTGTAAATCCAGTATATAACCATCTAAAAAAGGGCTGATCCAACATCTCTTCGCTCAAATAATCATGGTCTAAAAATACAACTGGCCATTGTCCTCCTTGTGATTTATGACAGGTAACAGCATACGCATACTTGATTTGCAAAGCATTGAAATACGGATTTTTAGTAATCAATTCGTACCGTTTCTTTTGATTGCGTTCGTAGCTATATTCTTGCTCTAAGGCAAAGAATAACTTCTTCATTTCCGAACGAGGTAAATTGGGAGTTTCAATAGATAAGGTATCCAACATCAAAACCACTTCAAAATCACCTATCGATGGATAATCGATTAATTCCACACGCGCAGTAACAAACGTAAAACCATACAAGGTTTCTTGACGAATGATTCGGTTCAACTTCAACATCTCACCGTTTGCGATGAAACCAGCCTCCGAACTTTCTTCCAACCAAAAATAATTATTGCGAACCACCATCAATCGATCGCCACCACTCAACTCCTCTTCACGGTATAAAATGCGATTGCGCACATTCTGATTATACAAATTCGCTCGTTTATTAGACTTGGTGATTATCATCACATCATCAAAACTATAATCCGAATAAGCACGTTCTAATTCATCTTGTAACTCATCTCCTTGTAAACGTACCACATCTTTTTGTCCAATAATCTCTAACACAGGAAACTTCTCGCCTTGGTAATTCCTCAGCTTACTCGCATTTAACAAAATATCCGATTCCAACGATTGTCGTACGACTTCTGTTAATCGTGCATCGTGCAATTGGATGGAAAAGAAATTGGCTTGCATGTAACGCAAGTCAAGCGCTGGTGAATAATCACTCCCAACCGGTGGTAATTGTCCTTCATCCCCAACTAATATCAACTTACATCCTTCCCCAGAAAACACAAACTCAAGCAAATCCGATAACAAATTACGACTAACTCCTCCTCCATCGTTTGAAACCGTATGTTCCCCGATCATCGACGCTTCATCCACAATAAACACCGTGTGTTTGTGTAAGTTTGGACTAACAACTAATTGAATAATTCCTCCAGCCTGTGTTTGTTTTCGGTAGATTTTTTTATGTATGGTGAGTACTTGCTTTTTAGCACGCGACGACAATACCTTTGCTGCACGACCCGTAGGAGCCATCAAAAAGGTTTTTAACTTCAACTCGGTCATTGCTTGTATATAAGCTCCTACCAAAGTTGTTTTTCCTGTTCCAGCATATCCACTCAAAATAAATGTTGGATAACGAGCTTCCTCCAAAGTGAAATTCACCAATTTCGAAATCGTTGTCGCTTGCTGCTTCGTTGGAGTCAAGGAAAAATGATCGTATATGGTGGATTTGAGGGTTTGTTTCATGATATGTCACTCGTCAATTCGTCACACGTCACTCTAAAATATTCTACACTTTTCTTCAACCTCGATCCATACCAAGAGAACATCTCTCCATCCACCAATTTTATTGTTGCATTTGGAAAAATAGCTTTTAATTCTTCTAAATGTTTTTCTTTGAATGGATAAGGTTCCGAACTTAAAAAAACAACATTAGGATTTAATTCACCTATGTTGTCAAGTGTTGGATAACGAGTCTCATTTTCTAATACATTCGTAAAACTACATCGCTTTAGCATCTCATCAATGAAAGTATCTTTAGCAACTCCAATGTAAGGTTTACGCCAAATTAAATAGAGTACGGTTTTAGAAAAATTTACTGGTTTAAACGAATCAAATTGTTCACGAATGGATTGAACTAATTTCGACGTTTCTTCTTTCTTTTCGACGATTTCTCCAATCGAACTCATCATTTCAAGCGCATCTTCCAAATTGAAAATATCACTCATCCATACCGGTGCGATTTCACGCAACGCCTCGATGTCTTCTTTGGTGTTTTCTTCTTTATTTCCTATAATAAAGTCAGGTTGTAAACTTCTTACTTTTTCAATATCTACATTTTTTGTTCCACCAATAAGAACTTTTGTTTTTAGCCAATGTGATGGATAAATACAAAATTTAGTAATACCAACCACTTCCTCCTCCAAACCGATGTCGTGTAAAAACTCCGTTTGGGAGGGTACTAACGAAACAATCCTCTTAGGTTTTGACACTAAGAGGATTGTTGAATTTAATTGGTCTATGTATTGCATTTTATGCAAACGAATTGATTACATCTTGACGTGTTACAATATGATAACCTCCTTTCGCTAACTCTACAAGTACGGCTGGAGTATCTTTATTAATCAATTTTGAAACTTCTTCAATGCTTGTATTTTCCTTAACAATTGGGAAAGGTTTTTGCATAATAGAAGAAATTGGTGCATTAATCATATCTGGATTCTCTACCAAAAATTGGTAAGTATGTGAATCATTTAACGACCCAACAAACATATCGTCTTTCATTACAGGTATTTGAGAAATAGAGAATTTACGCATTTTAGCAACCGCATGCGAAACTAATTCTTCTGCATAAACTGCAACTAAAGATTTATCCGAATGCTCTTGAATTAAATCTCCTGCAGTAGTATGTTTCTCATCCAAGAACCCTCTTTCACGCATCCAATCGTCGTTAAACATTTTTCCTACGTAACGAGAACCATGGTCATGGAATAAAACAACCACTACATCTTTTTCTGTTAATTCACCAGACATTTGTAACAATCCTTTGATAGCAGAACCAGCAGAGTTACCTACAAAAATTCCTTCTTCACGTGCCAAACGACGTGTGTAAACCGCAGCATCTTTATCTGTTACTTTTTCAAAATGATCAATTACAGAGAAATCTACGTTTGCTGGTAAAATATCTTCTCCGATTCCTTCTGTAATATATGGATATATCTCGTTTTTATCGAAAATCCCAGTTTCGTGGTATTTCTTAAAAACAGAACCATACGTATCAATTCCCCAAATTTTAATGTTTGGATTTTTCTCTTTCAAATATTTTCCAATTCCAGAAATAGTTCCACCTGTTCCAACACCTACTATGAAATGTGTTATTTTACCCTCCGTTTGTTCCCAAATTTCTGGTCCAGTTTGCTCGTAATGAGCAGTACGATTAGATAAATTATCATACTGATTCACATACCAAGAATTAGGAATCTCTTTTGCCAATCTTCTAGAAACTTGGTAGTAAGAACGTGGATCTTCTGGTTCAACTGCCGTTGGACAAACCACCACCTCTGCACCAACTGCACGAAGAATATCCATTTTTTCTTTAGATTGTTTGTCATTCAAAACACAAATCAATTTGTACCCTTTAATAATAGCTCCTAAAGCCAATCCCATACCTGTATTTCCAGAAGTACCTTCAATAATTGTTCCTCCTGGTTTAAGAAGCCCTGATTTCTCAGCATCCTCTATCATTTTAACCGCCATACGGTCTTTCACTGAATTGCCAGGATTCGTAGTCTCTACTTTCGCTAAGACTAACGCTTTTACATCTTTCGTTAATACGTTTAATTTAACAAGTGGTGTATTCCCAATTGTCTCTAAAATGTTATTGTAATATTTCATATCGTTAATTTATTATTATTAGTTGTCCGGTTGAGCGAAGTCGAAACCTATTTGTCCTGTTGAGCGAAGTCGTAACGTCTGGTTGAGTTGAGTCGAAACCCTATTCTTCAGTGAGCCTTTCTAAGACTTTTTCGCTACATATAATACTTCTTCAGGTATCAATCTGTAACGCTCAATCGTTTCATTCGAAAAATATTGTTTAGGATCATATTCAGTTACTTCAAATCCAACGCTACGTAGCCAATCTGGATAATCCAATCCAAATAAGCGAACGTGATCATACTGCCAAAAATGTTTTTCACGTTCCTCAGGACTAGTAATCGTCGGATCTTCGTATGTCGTATCTCGTGATCTATCTTGTGGAACTTGCATAATCCCAAATCCTCCATTTTTTAACACTCGATACAATTCGCTCATACATTGTTTTGCATCATCCACATGCTCCAATACGTGATTACAAATAACCACATCAAAACGATTTTCTTCCAGAGGAATATTGTGTAAATCAAAGTGTATGTCTGCAATTGGAGAAAGTAAATCTCCTGTTAAATAATCCAAATTCCCTTGTTTTTTAAATAAGGTATGGAAACATTGTTCTGGAGCAACGTGTAATACCTTTAATTTTTGAGAAGTAAAGAAATTCGTTTCATTCTTTAAATATAACCACATTAAACGGTGACGTTCCAAAGTCAAATCATACGGACATAAAACATTATCTCTATGCGCTACATCTGAACCATAAGACAAGAACTTACTGAATTCTTTCTGACAAACAGGACATTCAACTTTATTTCCTTTATATAGTAGTGGTGCAAATAATCTAAACACATAACTCAATCGAATTAAGATTGGTCTCGGTAAAGTATTCAATAAAAATTTATAAAACTTCTTCATACTTATTTTGTAATTGTTCTTAACCAATACGAACAATATTGTGTATTCGTACTTGATGAATTAATAGACATTTTATATACTGGTATTTCAATTTCCCCCATTTTACAGATAATTTCCATCAAAATTTGATCTCTTGAAACAAATAAATTGAATTCATCTCCCTTTTTTAAGGCAGACAAACTACCTTCTATTGCTTCTCCGTCAACTCTAAATCCATTAAAACCAATAATTTCATCATTTACGCTGACCCCTGCATTTTCTGCTTCTGAGTTGGTACGTATGGTTTTTACAATTGGTGCACCATCTTTTGAATAACTCATACCAAAATAAGGTTTCTTAACTCCAATATAATCAACATTGACTCCTATTTCGTTAAATATTTCCTTGTAATTTGGAACTTTAGTGTCGTAAATGTAATTCATTAAGAATTGATGCATATCCTCACCCATAAAATCAGTAAGTACATCTTCAAACTCCTCCTCTGTAAATCCTCGAGCTTTGTGTTTGTAAAACTTATAGTACAACAAACGCATGAAATCATCTAAACATTTTGAACCTTCAAATTTCGTGATAATTTTCGCGTCTAAAACAGCACCAATCAACTGTCCTCTAGAATAATAAGTCATAGTAGTATTTGCAGAATTTTCATTCGGTCTGTATCCTTTAATCCAAGCATCAAAACTTGCATGTGCAACCGGCTGAACGCGAGAACCTTCCGAACCCTCTACATAATTTAATATGGAATTTATTTTTTGGATGTATTCTTGTTCGGTTAAATATCCTGCACGACGCATTAATAGTTCATCATAATAACTTGTAAATCCCTCCATTACCCACAACATAGTCGTGTAATTTTCTTGGTCGTAATTAAAAGGACCTAATTCAATCGGACGAATACGTTTCACATTCCATAAATGGAAATATTCATGTGCCACTAAGGATAAAAAATCCATGTATTCTTTTCCTTGGTACCCCCAACGACTTACACTTAATGTAGATGAATTCATATGCTCCAACCCTCCTTGTCCATCAGTCACATTATGAATGATAAATGTGTAATTCTTATTTGGATTTTCACCAATGACAGAAGTTGCTGTTTCAACCACATGCTTCATATCTTTTTTCAACTTTTCTGGATCATAATTTCCAACACCATAAATAGCAACAGTATGTTTTACTCCAGAAGCAGTAAAATCAAAAACATCCTGGTTACCAATTTCAATCGGACAATCTACTAAATGATCATAATTTACGAAAGCATACGTCTTTGCATTTTCGTAACGAATGGAATCTTTTGCCTTTGGAAGTGCTGTTGAAATTACATTAAAGTCTTCATGAGGATAAATATCTAATTTCCCTCCAGTTTCTTTTTCTCCATCTACATACATGAATATAGAAGAACCACTAACAAAACCATGACTTTGATCTAAGAAACTCGTACGAACTGACAATTCAAAGGAATATACCTCATAATTGATTTTCACATCATTTACCCCCTTTACATGAATTCTCCAGGTATTTTTTGAAGTTTTTACAACATCTAATTTATTCCCTTTTTCGTCTTTTGCTATTACTAGATTTACATTTTTAGAAAATTCACGAATCATATAAGATCCAGGTGACCAAACAGGCATTTTTATTTCTAAAAATTTGCCGGAAACTTTATTTACCTTCATTTCCACCTCAAAATAATGATTCTGTGGTTTAGGCATTTTCAATGCATAATCAATAGTAATCGCCTTAGTCGAAAATATAGAAAAAAAACAAAGTAACAATAAGCAAATCTTAAACATATTTTTCTGATTAACAGGTTTATTCAACAAAGCTAGCCAATTTATCTTCCAAAATAGCGATTTTATGAATCGCGTCTGCTTCCTTCTTTTTCTCATTAGCAACTACTGCATCAGGGGCTCCAGAAACAAATTTTTCATTCGTTAGTTTATTTTGAACGATTTGTAAGAATCCTTTTGTGTATTCTAACTCCTCCTCAATTTTCTTTCGCTCACTTTCAACATCCACTGAATCTCCAAAAGGAATAAAGAATTCATTCGAACCTACTAAGAAAGAATAAGCATTTGCAATTTTTTCATTCGTATACTCCAATTGACTTAAATTCCCCATCTTAACAATCACAGAATCAAAATCCGTAGAAATTTCTTCATTTTGTTTCAAGAACAAATCCATCTTTACTTTCGTAGCGATATTATTTTCTTTACGAACGTTACGAATGTTTGTGATTACCTCTTCAGATACTTTAAATTGAGCAAGTACTCCTTTATTATGTTCCATAACCTCTGGCCATTGCGAAATAACAAGGTCTTGTCCTTCTTTTCTCTCACGGATTAAATGCCAAATTTCTTCTGCAATAAATGGAGTAAATGGTTGTATGATTTTCAATATTTTTTCAAAGAAACCAATCGTTGATTCTAAGGTTAATCGGTCAATCGGTTGTTGGTAACCTGGTTTGATAATTTCTAAATACCAAGCACAAAAATCATCCCAAACCAATTTATAGGTAGCCATCAATGCTTCAGAAATCTTAAATTTCTTAAACATTACATCAATTTCTGCTAATTCTTGGTTAAACTTAGCATCAAACCACTCAATTCCTTTGATAGAAGCTTTTGGTTGTTCTAAATCCATTACTTCCCATGAAGTAACTAAACGGAATGCATTCCAAATTTTATTTGCGAAATTTCTTCCTTGCTCACATTGACTCGTATCAAATGGTAAGTCATTTCCAGCTGGAGAAGAAATCAAAATTCCAACACGTACGCCATCTGCTCCAAATTTTTCAATTAAATCTAAAGGATCAGGAGAATTACCCAAAGATTTAGACATTTTACGACCTAATTTGTCACGTACAATTCCGGTGTAATATACATTCTTGAATGGCAATTCACCCATGTATTCGTATCCAGCAATAATCATTCTAGCCACCCAGAAAAACATAATTTCAGGAGCAGTAACTAGATCGTTTGTAGGATAGTAATATTTAATTTCTTCGTTATTTGGTTGTGTAATTCCGTTGAAAACAGAAATTGGCCATAACCAACTAGAGAACCAAGTATCTAGTACGTCTTCGTCTTGTTTTAAATCTGAAGCTGAAATCGTTCTTCCTGTTTTTTCAGTCGCTAAAGCAATTGCTTCTGCTTCTGTTTTTGCAACTACATAATCTTCTGGATTCGATCCAAAATACCATGCTGGAATTCGATGTCCCCACCATAACTGTCGAGAAATACACCAATCTTTTACATTTTCTAACCAGTGACGATATGTATTTTTGAATTTTTCTGGATGAAACGCAATATTTCCATTCATCACATTATCCAATGCTGGTTGCGACAATTCCTTCATAGAAACGAACCATTGTAATGATAATTTTGGTTCAATTACCGCATCGGTACGCTCAGAATAACCAATTTTATTGATATGGTCTTCTACTTTGACCATGTATCCTTTCTCGTCTAATTCTTTCGCGATTTCTTTACGAACTTCAAAACGATCTTTTCCTTCATAATGTAACCCATTTTCATTTAGTTTACCATGATCCGTAAAAATATCGATCGTTTCTAGATTATATTTTTTTCCTAATTCGTAGTCATTAATATCGTGTGCAGGAGTAACTTTCAAACATCCGGTTCCAAAATCCATCTCTACGTATTCATCTGCAATAATTGGAATACGACGATTTGTTAAAGGAACAATTACTTCCTTCCCATGCAACAAATAATAACGCGCATCGTTTGGATTCACACAAATCGCTGTATCCCCTAATATTGTTTCTGGTCGTGTAGTAGCAATTGTTACCCATTTATCTTCTGAATCCGCAACTTTGTAACGAATATGAAATAATTTAGAATTTACTTCTTTGTAGATAACTTCTTCATCGGAAAGCGCTGTAGTTGCTTCTGGATCCCAGTTAACCATTCTAACACCTCTATATATCTTCCCTTTCTTATATAAATCAATAAACGTGTCAAAAACCGATTCTGAATATTCTTTATCCATTGTAAACGAAGTTCGTTCCCAATCACAAGAAGCACCTAATTTCTTTAATTGCTCTAAAATGATTCCTCCGTGTTTATCTTTCCATTCATAAGCATGAACCATGAATTCATCACGCGTCAAATCTGATTTTTTAATCCCTTCTTTACGTAATTTTTGAACAACCTTCGCCTCAGTAGCAATCGATGCATGATCTGTTCCAGGAACCCAACATACGTTTTTCCCTTCCATACGTGCTTTACGAACTAATACATCTTGAATGGTGTTATTCAACATATGTCCCATATGTAATACACCAGTCACATTTGGAGGTGGAATTACGACAGTATATGCTTCTCTTTCATCCGGTGTAGAATGGAAATAACCCTTACTTAACCAGTATGGATACCATTTATCTTCAGCTTTAGTAGGTTCGTACGTTTTTGGAATTTCAATCATTTTTGTTCGGTTTTACGCAAAGATAAAACAATGTAACAATTAATTAATGCTTCATTGTAGCAATTTGTAAACCTTACAAATTATAAATGACTCAAATTGACGATTTTTTATACTTTTGCATTTTCAAAAAATATTTAAAATGGCTGATATTCATTCTTACAATTTCGACGGAAAACGTGCGTTAATCCGTGTTGACTTTAACGTTCCTTTAGATAAAGAAACACTAGAAATCACAGATGACACACGTATTCGTGCTGCATTACCAACGATACAACATATTTTAAAGTCTGGTGGTAGTGTTGTTTTAATGTCTCACCTAGGTAGACCGAAAGAAGGATTTGAAGATAAATATTCCTTAAAACACATTGTTGCACACACAAGTAAATTACTTGGTTTAGAAGTGAAATTTTCTCCCGATTGTATTGGTGAAAAAGCTGTAGAAATGAGTACTAACCTTCAAGCTGGTGAAGTTCTATTATTGGAAAACCTACGTTTTTACAAACAAGAAACTGCTGGTACAGAAAGTTTTGCGCAAGAATTAGCAAAGCACGGAGATGTATATGTAAATGACGCTTTTGGAACTGCACATAGAGCACATGCAAGTACTGCAATCATTGCTAAATTCTTCCCAAACGATAAAATGTTTGGATATTTGTTAGAAGCAGAAATTAAAAGTGTAGATCGCGTATTAAACAGCGAAGAAAAACCGTTGACAGCAATCGTTGGTGGTGCAAAAGTATCTTCTAAAATTACAATCATCGAACGTTTATTGGATAAAGTAGACAACCTAATCGTTGGTGGTGGAATGGCTTTCACATTCGTTAAAGCAAAAGGTGGAAATGTAGGTGGCTCTTTAGTAGAAGATGATTACCTTGATGTCGCGCGTAAAATCATCAAAGAAGCACAAGAAAAAGGAGTTAACATTTATGTTCCAGTAGATGCAGTTGTCGCAGATACATTTTCAAACGATGCAAATAGAAAAACAGTTCCTTCTGGAGAAATCGAATCTGGATGGATGGGATTGGATTCAGGACCACAAACTTCCTTAGATTGTGCTGAAATCATTAAAAATTCTAAATTAATTCTTTGGAACGGACCAATGGGTGTTTTTGAAATGGATAACTTCCAACAAGGGACAAAAGATGTCGCTAACTCTATTGTTGAAGCTACAGCTAAAGGCGCTTTCTCATTGATAGGTGGTGGTGACTCTGTTGCTGCAATCAATAAATTTAACTTGGCTGACAAAGTGAGCTACGTTTCTACTGGTGGTGGGGCTATGTTGGAGTATCTTGAAGGGATAGAATTACCAGGAATCAAAGCTATTAATTCGTGATAAATTTGCTTTTTTGTTCGTTCGACTTCGAAATTCATCAATTCATGAACTAATCTACACTCATAGATAATTTTCTTGTCTGCCTCGAAAAATTCCAAATTTCTTACGAATTAGAAATTCATACAAATGTATTAAAGCCACAAGAGATTGTGGCTTTTTGTTTTCTTATAATTCGTATTTAATTTCGATTCTTATATACCAAGTATTTCACAGGGAAATAAGATGCTAAAACAGAGAGTATCGATACAAGGGTAAGTACAAACAAACCATCTACGAGAGATAATTCTATTGGGAAAGGTTGATTATTGGTATTCGGTAAAACTAATAATTCTCCATATAATTGAAGTAAACACACCGCTACTCCTATCAGAATACCATAAATAATCCCCTTGAAAGCGATTAATAAACCTTCGTAAAAGAAAATACGGAAAATAAAGGATTCGTTCGCTCCAAAACTTTGCATAGTGACAATGTTTTTCTTTTTTTCAATGTATAACATCGTTAAAGAAGCAACTAAATTAAAGGCTGCTAATATAAAGACAAACACCAAAATAGCGATAACAATCAGTTTCTCTGATTTACTCGTTTTATAAATCAATTCGTTTTTTTCCAGGTGTGTCTTTACGTCAAAATCACTACCTAATTTCAGTTGAATTTCTTCTTTAACCTTCTCTAAATCTGCATTCGTTTTTGTTGCAACATACACGGCTGTTATGTCATTTTCATAACCTAACATAGAAGATGCTAGTTCGAGAGGTAAAACAATATAGGAGTCGTTTACTTCTTTGTTGTAGTTTATTCGACCAGCAATCGTGATGGTATTTGTACGAAATGGATTTGAGCTCATACTCACACGAGCGTCACGCTTTGGAAAATAACCCAATAAAGTTTCATGCCCTGCATTTGTTGGAATATATCCTCCTAATTTTTGCAACAACATCGCTCCTACCAATGCAGTGGGAACGTTTTTTTCACTTAGATGCGGAAATCCATCCACCATGTGTTTTTGTACATCTGCAATTTGAATGAAATTATCCTCTACCCCGATCATTTTAGCATTTACCCATTTTTTTTCATGACGTAATACTAAAATTTCTTCTACTGCTTTACAAGTAGTTGTTACCCCTTCAACCGATTTTATTTTTTTCAAGTCTAGCGATGAGGCATCAAAGGTTTTACCTTTTGTAGATCGAATAATAATTTCAGCATCAAATTCGGAATACAAATCTTCCACCATCGATTCAATTCCGTTAAACGCAGCAATGAGAATCACTAATGCAGCAGTGGTGACAGCAATACCAATTACAGAAATACGTGTAATTAAATGGATTACATTTTTCTTCTTTTTCGAAGACAGGTATCTACGCGCTATGAAGAATGGAACGTTAATAAGAAGTTAATTTTATTTCTGGTTCAATAAATTTTGAATTTCCATTGCGTAATCTAAGGAATCATCTATTTTGAAGATTAACTCAGGAATTTTACGCATATTTTTCAAACGTTTACCAACTTCACCACGAATCTTTTTCGCATGTTCGTTGATAGAAGCTAATACTTCTTCTTTGACCGGTCCCCCGAAAACGCTTACAAAAACACGTGCTAAGGACAAATCAGAAGTTACACGTACAACTGTTACCGAAACCATCGCTCCTAAACAGATTTCACGTGCATTTCGTTGAAAAAAAACAGATAATTCTTCTTGAATTACCCCTTCAATTTTATTTTGTCTTACTGATCCCATGGTGCAAAGATAACGTTTTAATGAATCAATTGATTATTGTGAAAATGTAACAATTGATTAAAGTGAAAATATAGTGTTGATTCAGTCGAATTTTATGTCTTCCAAGGATAAACCTTTGTATTCTACCGAATAATCTGGTCTAAGCGATACTAATTTTTCAGCCTTACGTTTGAGTAGTTCTAAATTTATCTTTTTCGGATTCATTTTAACCTCTACAATGACCATACTTTTCTCCATATCATTCACAGCAACTAGATCAATTTCATTTTGATTTCCTCTTTCCCAGTATCTACCAACCTGATTGTAATTTTGCGTTTTGAATTCATTTAAAAAATAGCGTTCCAACATTGTTCCTGCATATACAGAATATTCAATCTCAACTACTGATTTTACATATTCAAAATTTTGTATTTCAATCGCTGCACGCTGTTTATAAAAATAACGAAACCAAAAGTTCAGAAAATTATCTTTAATAAAATACTTCACTAATCGTCCACCTTCCCTTGCAAACATTGGCTTCACTTTCTCGATGATGTTGTACACATTTTCCAATTTATCCAAATAACCACCAACCTCTCGCTCTAGAATAGATTCGATCTCTGGACGAGAAGTTTTCGAACTAGCTATTAACGATAATATGGAAAAATAAGTCCCATAATCCTTCCCAAATTCTTCAATCAATGCATTCTTCCCTTCTTCTAAAAAATAGGAATTGGCTGACAACATCGTAGATAACATCGTCTCTTTTGTAAATGCCTTCTCTTGCACAAACATTTCTACATATTTTGCAACTCCACCTGTGTACATGTAAAAGCTTAATAAATCATCAGGAGAATATTTTGCAACATTATCTCGGTATATCTCTTTCAACGTTTTTACGGTAAAAGGCTCTAAGCGTATCATATTTGTCGCGCGACCAAAAAGCGGTTCTTTCGCATTTTCAAATATTTTATACATCATACTAAATATGGAACCACATACAATAAAGTTTAATTTACTTTCATTTTTATTAAGGTCCCAAATACGTTGAATATCGCTCATGATGGAAGGATTGATATTCTGAAATTCCTGAAATTCATCAATAACTAGGGTAAACTCCATTTTTTTTGACCGATGAACTAGAAACTCAAACAAATGAGAAAATTGCGAGAATGAACCGTAAATTTTCTCATCCATCTTACGTTCAAATTCTTCTTTAAAATCTAAACATAGAATTTGTTCACTCTTTCGAGAAACAAAAAAGTATAAAAACAGATGATTACTTACTGATTTTAAAATTAAACTTGTTTTACCAATACGTCTTCTTCCAACGACATACGTAAACTGCGCATTGCTTTTCGATTTCTCTTCAATCGTATTTAATTTTGCTAATTCATTTTCTCTGTTGTAGAATTTCATAACACTTAGATTTGATACTACAAAGATATAAAATTATCGTAATTAAAATTACCGTAACAAATATTACTGTAATTTATGTTACGATAATTTATTTTAAAATCTCACTTAAAATGATCGATATACCCATAATTAAAATAAACCAACCAAATAGTGGTTTTAATTTTTTACTGGGGATATTCGTACTTAATTTAATGCCGACCATAATACCAACAATCGCAATCAAAGAGAATATAGACATATGTATCCAATCTATACGTTTTAATCCGTCATGATCGACCCCAAAACCAATAAGAGAATTGATTGTAATAATAGTTAAAGAAGACGCGACAGCTTTTTTTATTGGAAGTTTCGCCCAATTAGTCAATACAGGAATAATCAAAAACCCACCCCCAACACCAACAATTCCGGTAACAAATCCTACAAGTAATCCCGCCAATATAATTTGAAAGCGATTAATATTCAAATCTGTTCCATTAGTTTCATTTGTACTATTCTTAATCATTGAAATAGAAGCAAATAACATCATACAAGCAAAAACAACAAGTAACAAAGTGTTTTTAGTCAACAAAAAATTAGTAGTATGAATAATTTCAATTGGAATTAAATGAATTAAATACGTACGACTTAAAATAACTGCAAAGATGGATGGAATACCAAAGAGAACAACAAACATCCAAGAAATGTTTCCAAGTTTATAATATTTGTAAGAACCTATTACACTAGTAAAACCGACAATAAATAAGGAATAAGTGGTTGCTAATACTGTATCCAATCCAAAAAGATAAACCATAATCGGTACCGTCATTGTTGAACCTCCCGCACCAATTAATCCGAGGGTAATCCCCATGATTAATCCAAAAAAATATCCAAAAAAATGAGTTATTTCCAAAGTTTAGCTATTATTTTCCACCTTCAAAGGTGACGGTAAAAATCCACGAGTTGTTATACAAACTATTGATCGGTTTAGAAACAGGACTCAAATCTTGAATTAATACATTTTGAAGACCTTGGGAATATTTCAACTCAAAGCCCAATTTAAAGAATTCGTTAAAAAACTCAACTCCACCACCAAACTGAGCCATCCAATCTTTTTTTCGTATTTTAATAAATGGATCAATATAATTTTGTGATTTATCTTCCATCGATTGCAAGTCCAAGGAAAATTGTATCCCTGTCAATGCAAATGCAGTGAAATTACCTTGTCGTAAGGTACGAATTTGAAACAACAAAGGAAAATCCAAATTGGAAGAGTTGATACGTTCTTCGTTAGTTGTTTCTGTTGTTTGATTTGTTTTAGGTGCAGAATAATACTTAATCAAACGTTCTTGAAACGAGAAAGTTGGAATCAATCGTAGACGTAAAATCGGTGTTCCTATTTTTATAGAGGCCAATAAACCAACTTGTGCCCCTGGTAAAGCCTGTGCTTGTATTGAACGAAATCCATAAGAAGAATAAGCATTTAAAGTAGGTGCAAAGTCAAAACCGGTGTAATTAAAACCCATTTGCACGCCAAAAGATATAATTTCCTTATCAAAATTCTTGTAATTCTCTAACTTTTGGTGTTGTGCAAACGTACTTGAAAACACAACAAATACTGAAAGAAATAAAAGATATTTTAACGAATTCATTTTAATAAAACGAAAAAAAAGCGAACTTATTTTGTTCCTGCATAAATGGTAGCTATTCCACCTGAAACAAGCGTAGAATTAATTTCTTTGTAGCCCACTTTCGCTAGTATATTTTCAAAATCTTTACCCTCTGGAAAAGCAGCTACAGATTCTGGCAAATAAGTATATGCGTTACTATCTTTAGAAATTGACTTCCCTAAAATTGGAATAATATTCTTTGAGTAGAACGCAAATAATTGTTTGATTGGAAACTTTTTAGGCTTAGAAAATTCTAAGATAATCAACTTTCCTCCTGGTCGAACTACACGTAACATTTCTCCTAAACCTTTCTCTAAGTTCTCAAAATTACGAACTCCAAAACCAACTGTTAAACCATCAAAATAATTATCTTCATAAGGAATATCTTCAGAATCACCTTGTTGCATAGTTATAATATGGTCTACTCCTTTCTTTTTCATCTTGACACGACCGTGATCCAACATCCCTGATGAAATATCTAGTCCAACAATTTGTGTAGGTTTTAGCGATAAACTTTCTAAGGCAAAATCTCCAGTTCCAGTAGCAATATCTAAAATTCGCTTTGGATTTATGGATCGTAACATCTTAACTGCTTTTTTACGCCATAATTTATCAATACCTAAAGACAAGAAATGATTTAAAAAATCATATTTTGCTGAGATATTATTGAACATTTCTGCAACTTCTTCTTTTTTCGATTTAGAAGAATCTCCGTAAGGTTTAACTTGTTCTGCGCTCATAATTTAGTGCTTCTCGATGAGTTGAATTTCTTCTATTAATTGATCTTTTTCTATACTTACCACACCACTTTTCTCACATACCAATCCTCCTGCTAAATTTGCATAGGCAGCAACTTTTGTAATAGGAAGTCCGATTGCTAAACAAAGCGTTGCAACACTAATTACAGTATCTCCTGCTCCACTCACATCGGCAATGGTTCGTATATGTGCTGGAATGTAAATCTTTTCAGATGTAGATTTGATAAATACACCGTGTTCAGAAAGTGTAATAAACGTATTTTCGTTTTGTAATGTTTCTTCTAATTGATTGACAGCTGATTCAAAAGCTTCTTTGTTTGCTATATCAAAATGTACATTTAAACCTTCTTTTAATTCTTTTAAATTCGGTTTAAACAAGGTTACTCCTTTGTAAGCAAAGAAATTATCGCGTTTTGGATCTACTGTAGTTGGTATATTAGCTATTTTACATAAAAGTAAAACCTCCGAAATTACGCGCTCAGTTAATACCCCTTTATTATAATCCTCAAAAATCAAGGCATCAATTCCAGATTGAATTAAATTCGAAACTTTCAGAATTAATTTATTTTCTTCATCCGTTGAAATTGGGTCAATTTGTTCTGAATCTACACGTAATAATTGTTGATTATTCCCAATAATACGTGTTTTAACCGTTGTTTTACGATGTTTGCTGCGAACAATTCCAGAAGAATTAACTTTTTCCTTATCAAATATTTGGATTAACTCCTCCCCTTCTATATCATCCCCAACTACAGAACAAATAATCGCTTCTGCACCTAAAGAAACAATGTTTAAAGCCACGTTTGCTGCACCTCCTAATCGATTTTCTTTTTTGGAAAGACTAACAATTGGAACTGGAGCTTCAGGACTGATACGTGTTACAGAACCAATCACATACGCATCCATCATTACATCCCCAAGAATAGCGATACGTTTTGAGGTAAATTGTTTGAAAATATCTTGAACTTTCATTATGCTAATTTCGCTAATGCTTCTTTTACACGTGTCATTGCTTTTACCAACGTTTCTTCCGAAGCGGCATAAGAAATCCTTATACAATTAGTTGCTCCGAATGACTCTCCACTGACTAATGCGACCATTGCTTCACTTAATAAATACAAACATAAATCATGTGCACTTGAAATCGTTGTATCCTTGTATTTTTTACCTATGAAATAAGAAATATCTGGAAAAATATAAAAAGCTCCTTCCGGTGTATTTGCCTTCACTCCTGGCATTTCTTTCAACATTCCAAGCACTAAATCTCTACGACTTTTAAACGCTTTAATCATGTCTTGTAAAACTGCTGGATCCGCTTTCATCGCAACAATAGCTGCTCGTTGCGCAATCGAACACGTTGCAGAAGTAAATTGTCCTTGTACTTTATTACAAGCATCCGCAATTAACTTAGAAGCTCCGATATAACCAAGTCTCCATCCTGTCATTGCCCATGCTTTAGAAACACCATTAATAGTAATTACTTGATCAAATATTTCTGGAAATTGTGCTAAACTTTGGTGTTTCCCAACAAAATTAATGTGCTCATAAATCTCATCTGAAATAACAACTACAGATGGATTTTTCACCAACACATCAGCTAATCCTCTTAATTCTTCTTGACTATACAAAGATCCTGTAGGATTACAAGGCGATGAGAAAATCATCATCTTCGTTTTAGGTGTAATTGCATCTTCAAATTGTTTTGCTGTAATTTTAAAATCTGTTTCGATTCCTGCATGAACAATTACTGGTATTCCTTCTGCTACCTTTACGATTTCAATGTATGAAACCCAATATGGCGCTGGGATGATTACTTCATCTCCAGGATTGATACAACTTAACACAGCATTTGCAATCGATTGTTTTGCTCCTGTAGAAACAACAATTTGATCTTTCGAATAGTTCAATCCATTGTCGCGTTTGAATTTCAAGGAAATACTTTCTCTCAAATCATCGTAACCCGCAACAGGTGTATACATTGTATAGTTTTGATCTAACGCTTCTTTTGCAGCATCTTTAATGAATTCAGGAGTAAAAAAATCAGGCTCCCCCAAACTCAAAGAAATCACATCTTTACCAGCAGCTTTTAATTCTCTGGAAATACGAGACATAGCAATAGTTGCAGACTCCTCCATTGCAAGCAAACGATCAGATAATTGTATCATAAATAGGTGTTAATTCGTGTGTATATACAAAACTAAAAAATATTTAGTCGAACAAACACAAATATGATTTTAATTTCAATGATTTCGTTAAATTTCAATCAGCACATTTTTCTCCTCTATCATTTTGCGAAGATTTTGGATTGCATAGCGCATACGGCCCAACGCAGTATTGATGCTAATCTCTTTTTCTTCTGCAATATCTTTGAACGACATTCCTTGGAAAATACGCATTTCGATCAACTCGCGTTGTGCTGCTGGTAAAAACTCGATGCCGCTAACTAACTCTTCATACAATTCGTTTTGCATCACTTGTTGAATCCAAGGTGTAGAATCACACTCCATGTGGGTAAACACATTAAAAGTATCCGAATTGGAAGAGGATTCCGAAATCATTTTACGAGAACTATTTTTACGGAAATAATCGATAATGAGGTTGTTTGCAATACGCAACGCCCATGGAAGAAATTTCCCCTCTTCGTTATACTTCCCTGTTTTTAAGGTATTGATAATTTTGATAAACGTATCCTGAAATAAATCTTCAGCAAGTTCGGTAGATTTGACCTTAGATACAATTGTTTTGAAAATTATACGTTTGTATCTTTTCAATAAAACTTCTAAAGATTTTTCATCGCCTGAGATGTATTGATTCACCAATAGGGAATCTTCCAATGTACTAAACATAGCTCTAAATTTATGACCGAAGTCGATGGATATTAAATTAGAGTAATGTTGTTCCGATAGGCGTTTTTATAGTTGATTGTTTTGCTAATATAGGAAAGTAATTTGGAAAAACAAATGAAAAACTAAAAAATGTTAATTTTTAACTCAAAAAAAACTATTTATTTCTTGGTCACCTCCTTTCCCAAAAGCTTTCGGGACCAGCCTCTAGGAGGGAAACGTATGGTTTCAATTGATTTATAAAATCTCAAAAAATAATCGAGTCATTTATCTTCCCTCCTTGAGGAGGGACCGAGGGAGGTGAACAAAATATCCATTTAATTTCTTCCTTTCCCAATAAAAAACATCCATTTTAAATGTTTAACCAAACTTTTTCATTAACTTATATAAGAAAAAAGTATGATTTCTAACAACCATTACAACAAAAATCTAAAAGAATTTGCTAGAGAATTACGTAGTGCATCGGTTTCTAAAGCTGAAAAAAGAATCTGGAAAGCGCTTTTATCAAAAGAACAATTAGGAGAACGATTTCTTAGACAAAGATCTATTGATAATTTCATAGTGGATTTCTTTTGTCCAAAATTGGGTTTAATAATTGAAATTGACGGAATATCACACTTGAATAAGGGAGACTATGACTTTTATCGAGAAGAAAAGTTAAAATCTTTTGGTTTCACACTTATACGATTTAAGAAAGGAGAGGTTATGTCACCTCCCTTTATCCCTCCTCAAGGAGGGAAACATATGGTTTCAATTGATTATTAAAATTTAATCTCTTATTTTTGTGTAGTAAGCTTGATTATGAAAGAAAATAAACTAATTGATATACGTAAAGTAATCGGAGATAAAAATCCTAAATTGCTCAAACTACTCCCTGGATTTGTTATTCGTTACATTCAACGCATCTTACACGAAAAAGAAGTAAATGAAGTCGTAGAAACCAACAAAGACAAACATAATCAAGATTTTTGTCAAGCTGTGATCGACCGATTTAATATCAAACTGATTATTGAAGGGATTGAAAATGTTCCGAGTAATGGTGGAGTTACGCTCGCTATGAATCACCCTTTAGGTGGTATGGATGCAATGGCTTTGGTAACAGCGTTAAAAAATCAACGAACTGACCTAAAATTCATTGTAAACGACATACTATTACACCTTGAAAGTATGAAAGGTATGTTTGTGGGTGTAAATAAGCATGGTAGAAATTCTAATTCCAACCTACTAAAGATAGATGAAATTTTCTCAACCGGTAGTGCTGTATGTATCTTTCCTGCTGGATTAGTTAGTCGTAAAATGGATGGTAAAGTACAAGATTTAGCATGGACAAAAACCTTTGTTTCACTATCACTTAAACACAATCAACCGATCATTCCAGTTTACATTGACGGTAAATTATCCAATTTCTTCTACCGTTTAGCTGCTTTCCGTAAAGCTATTGGCATCAAAGCAAACATTGAAATGTTTTTCTTGGTAGACGAATTGTTCAAACAAAAAGATGTGACAATGAAACTAACGTTTGGAAAACCAATTTACCCGGATTCACTAGACAAGTCAAAATCTCAAAAACAATGGGCGGAGGAAATTCGCAATCAAGTATATTCATTTTCAGAAAAGTAAACCATGCAACAAGAAATTATAGCACCGATTTCTAAAGAAATCATCAAACAAGAATTAAACAAAGATCGTTTTATACGTACTACACGCAAAGGTGGAAATGAAATCTATTCAGTAAACATTCATAATGCACCCAACACACTACAAGAAATAGGTCGTTTGCGCGAAGTAACTTTCCGTCAATCTGGAGGCGGTACAGGTTTACCACTAGACTTAGATGAATTTGATACGAATGAAGTTTGCTACGAACAATTAATAGTATGGTCACCAGAAGATGAAGAAATTGTAGGTGGTTATCGTTATATTCTTTGTAAAAATGCTATTCAAGAAGATGGAATTCATTTATCCACAAGCCATTATTTTGATTTCTCTGAAACATTCGTTAAGGAATATTTACCCCTAACAATTGAATTAGGTAGATCTTGGGTTCAACCGAACTTTCAACCTTCTGTAAATCCTCGTAAAGGGTTATTTGCTTTAGATAATATTTGGGATGGTTTAGGAGCAATTATTATTACCAATCCTACCATGAAGTATTTCTTTGGTAAAGTAACTATGTACCCAAGTTATGATCGTGAGTCACGTGACTTCTTACTACATTTCATGCACCATTATTTCCCAGATAACGAGAAATTAATGACTCCTTTCCATCCACTACAACAAAATTACGATCAGGATTTTATAGAAGAACAATTGCAAAATTTATCCTTCAAAGATGGTTTTAAAGTATTGAATTCGTATGTACGTGCACGTAATGAAAATGTACCACCTTTAGTGAATATTTATATGCACCTTTCTCCTACCATGAAAACTTTTGGAACAGCTGTTAATCATGAATTTGGAGATGTTGAGGAGACGGGAATTTTAGTCTCTATACCAGACATTTATCAAGAGAAAAAAGAAAGGCATATCAATTAATATGCCTTGAAGTAATTAGTTTAAAACTAGATAAATCGAAAGATAACTTATTTTTAGCTATTCAATTTTACCTAATAGATCTTGGCCAAGTTGTTCATAATTTATGCCGTCAAAAGTGCCAGAGCTCATCATTAACAATACTTTATTGTTCCATTTTGTCGCATTAATAAAAGATAAAACATCTTCTGTTGTGTCAAAAACATTTACATGTCCCCCAAAAGCATCTTTTACCAACTCAATCGAAATTGGTTCTAGTTTTTTATGCTTAACTACTTCAGGACTATAATAGACAAGCGCTTCGTCAGCCTGATCCATCGTATTCTTGTAATGAGGTAAAAATTCTTTTTTCAAAGAGGAGAAAGTATGTAACTCCATACATGCGATGACCTTTCTATTTTTGTATTGTTCTTTCACAGCTTTAGTTGTTGCCATCAATTTAGAAGGAGAATGTGCGAAGTCTTTAAACATTACAAATTCATTCGATTCAACTACTTTTTGAAGACGTTTACCTGCACCAGTGAATGTGGACATTTCGGTTAAAAAATCAACATTTGAAATTCCCATTTGTTCACCTAAATACATTGCTCCCATCATATTCTGTAGATTATGGGCACCGAATATTTTTAATTCATATTCATTATCTTTAAAAGTTACTACAGTTCCTGAATTTGTAACTCTATAAACAGGTGTTTTATAAGGTATAGAATTGATATTATTTTCAACCGTTAAACCAAGTCTATTTACTTCTCTATCCTCCGAATTGTATATCAATGTTCCTTTCTCTTCTATACACTCACAAAAAACACGAAATTGATCTACATAATTTTCAAACGTTGGAAAAACATTAATATGATCCCAAGCAATTCCACTAATAATAGCAACATGGGGTTTATAAAGATGGAATTTCGGTCTACGATCAATCGGGGAACTCAGATACTCGTCTCCTTCTAAAATCATAAATGGTGCTGACTCGCTTAGTTTCACCATGCAATCGTACCCATCCAATTGAGCACCAACCATATAATCTACTTCAATATCTAATTGTTTAACAACATGTAACAGCATTGAAGTGATTGTTGTTTTACCATGACTACCACCAATTACAATTCGTTTTTTAGCTTTACTTTGTTCGTATAAATACTCTGGATAGGAATAAATTGGAATATTTAATTCTTTTGCTTTTAATAATTCTGGATTATCAGCTCTTGCGTGCATACCAAGAATAACAGCAGATATGTTTTTATTAATATTATTTTGATCCCAACCAATACTAGCTGGAAAAATTCCTTGACTTTTCAAGCGAGAAGCCGAGGGTTCAAAAATCTCATCATCAGAACCAGTAACTTGATACCCTTTTCTGTGTAAAGCAATTGCTAAATTATGCATAGCGCTACCGCCTATAGCAATAAAGTGAACTCTCATACCTTTTGTGTTAATTTTTTTTCAATTTTGCGTCTTGTGTTTCTTTTTGCCAAATTGATTCTGTAGTAGGCGAACCATTTTTAGAATAAGTTATAAAATCATTTGTTTGAGTTCGCGTGTATATCTGACCGTAACCATTTTTAACAATAATTCTTCGCGTTACAACAGCTAACAAAGAACCCTTATCGTCATTTTTATTAAATTGTTCTTGAGTTACGCCTTCAGGATATAAACTTCCGATCGAATTCGCTGCTTTTTCGTCAAATTTAATTTCTTTTTTTTCTATATTTTCAATTATTGTTCTTGCTTCAAGTGTTTGAATTCTTCTTTGTTCAGTTTCAAGATTAGTACTACCCTCAATATTATTTTCTAAGGTATTTAATGAAGTTTTATTTTCAGCTGTGTTTGTATTTTCAGAGGAAATTCCGATTAAAACTTTCGATTCCAAGTTATTGATTTTATCCTTGGAACTATAGGAATCCGTAGTCTCTTTACTTTGAGCTTCAATGAGACCTTTGTTTTGACTTTCTTCGATTTCAGTTATTTTTTTAGCTGTTAAATCTTGTTTTTGTTTACTTGTTTCGTCTATCGTGTTATGAATATTTTTTTGTTTGATTATATCTGCATCACTCTTAATACGAAATTCATTTTGAGTGGATGCAATTTGTTCAATTTCACTTAAAACTACAGTGGAAACTGCTTTTACTTGATTATTTGATTCGTATCTATTTGAGTCTTTTTTATCATTTTTGATTTTATCGACTTTATAATAATTTAAAGTAATACTATCATGCGATTGTAATCGAATATCGATCGGAATCTTAGCGAGAGAATCTGAAGATTTCTCACGATTCTGAATTTGTTGTTTTAATAATTGCTCATTATCTACAATTATTTTACCTTTTTCTTTTTCTCTAACATCAGCTTTTTCACTAAAGGACAAATTATTTTCAACCATTTCATTTGAATTCTTCCGGTTCTTATCTGCTAAACCTACCTCTAGCTCACTGTTATTTTGAGTAGTTTCATTTACAAGTTCAGTAATTTCTTCTTTCGATATGCGATTATCATTATTTTTCTTTTCTTCAGTATGAGTTATACTATTGATTTTTTGTTCAATCACTCCTCTTGAATCTTGCATTATTTTTACAATAGAATCTGCAGATGCTCCATCTTTATTGTATTTTTGAACTAAAATACTATCTGTTGATGCACCAATCTGAACTGAACCTTTTCCAATACTATCTGACAAATTCGTTCTTTTTGTAATAGTTTGATCTACATATACTTTTAAATCATGTTGATATTTTTGTTGGAAATCAGTCACTGAAATTACTGAATGCTGTTCCATTTGAAGTTTAATATTCATAGAGTCATTAACTTCTTTATTTTCAAAACTTAAACTATCAATTCTATTTCTTACATCATTAAAGTTAGTCGTCGCGGCTTGCATTTCTTTAATTCTATTTGAAGATAATTCATTTTCGTTTTTTGCGAGACTTTCATTTTTTGATAAAAGATCCATATTTTGTTTGTTTTTTCTTTCAATATCAGCCGCTTTCAACGCTTTCTGAGCATCTAAAATTGACATCTCTGTACTTTGACCTAAATCTGGTAAAGGCTCAGCTTTAGTAATTGGTTTTGGATTCAACAAATCTTCAATTTGTCTTAACATCTTGGGAGGATAAGTATCTGATGTTTTAATTTTTACTGCTCTTGAAAACAAATCTTTGGACCCTTGATAATCGCCATTTTTAAATTTCTCATCCGCTTTGTTTATTAATTTGTTATATTCTTTATCAGCCTCAAAACCAGATTTTTTTTGTTCATTTGCATCACAAAGTAGAATTTGTTTTTTTACTCCCTCATCTGAAGGCATTATCGAAGCTGCTGATTCATAATTTTTCTTTGCTTCCAAATATTTTCCCTGAGCAAATAACATGTCTGCATCTCTTACTTTTTTGGTGAAATCCATTTTCTTTTGATCTTCAGTTTGCGAAAAACTAAATCCGGTAAAAAATAAGATTAAAAGGAAAAAATAAAATGTTTTCATAACTAATGCCTGTAAATCACTCCTAGATAATAAACAAATATCGAAATAATCGCTTAAGTTATTTAGTTTCTATTGAAATTTATTCGTTTTTTACCTAAATTAGACAACTCAATTTTGAAAATTAAGTCTTTATTTTATATAAATTAACTTTTATTATGTTTAAAAATTTATTTCTATTAATAGTATTTCTACTTGTTAACTTCCATGTTACTCTTTTTGGTCAGACTTTAAATTTTAAGCATAATTTATTATTGAAAAATATTACTGACGAATCTCAATTAGTGATTTCAATAAAAAATAATGAAGAAGTTAATGCGTATTTACAAAGCAACGAACTAAGAATTAAATCATCAACCAAAAATTGGAATTTCCTGACCATAAATGGGAGTCAATTGAAAAACATACTCAATTCAAAGATTTCTAATTACTTATACATCGAAACAAGTGAACCTACAATGAATAATGACACTTCACGTGTTCATCATAAAGTTGATGCAGTTCAAAAAGGCATAAATGGTTTACAAACAAAATATAAAGGTAAGGGAGTACTCCTTGGATTTATAGATAATGGAATGGAGTATACGCATCTCGATTTTTATGATTCTTTAGGTAAGACAAGGCTGTATTCATACTGGGATCAGACAAACACAAATGCAACGCTTAGGTCACCAAAACCTTTTAATTATGGTGATGAGTGGACTTCAAGTGACCTAGATAGTAAAATCTTCACACCGACTTTAACAGATGGACATGGGACACATGTACCTGGTATTGCCACGGGAAATGGTAGAGCTAATGGTAGAAATTTAGGTATGGCACCTGAAGCCACGATTGTTTATGTACAAACATATACAAAAGCAAAAAATTGGACATTAACAGTTTCTGATGCATGCGATTACATTTTTAAAATAGCGGATCAATTAAATATGCCCTGCGTTATAAACATTAGTTATGGTGTCGCGAATGGTTCTCACGATGGTAGTGATCCTGCCTCTGAATTCATCGAATCTATGTTAGATGCAAAACCGGGAAGAATTGTTGTTGCGGCAGCTGGAAATTCAGGAAATTTGACTAAATATCACGTAGGGAACAATGTAACTTCTGACACCTCTTTTTTTTGGTTGAAAAACAACGTAGATGGTTTAGCTGGTAAAAATACAATTTGGTTTGAATCGTGGGCTGACTCTTTAGACTTTGCCAATATTAAATTCTCAGTTGCTGCAAATTTACCAGGAGGTAACTATCAATTAAGAAGTAAAACAAAATTTATAACATTTCAAGATGCGTTAGCAAATCCATATATGGATACTTTGTATAATGAAAACGGAGTGAAAATTGGAAGAGTTGAGTATTATGGATCAATGGTAAATCATATGGCGAACATGGAATTAGCAATTTATGTTGATTCTATCAATTATTTGTATCAATTTAGAACTACTGGACAAGGTAGATTAGATTGTTGGTCACTTGGTACCTCTGCCAAAAACAATGAAATAGTGACAGCTATACCATCAGCTTCAGTCTATCCTGATATAGTTCATTATATTTTACCTGATTCATTTCAAACATTATATTCATCCTATATCGCTTCAGAAAAGGTAATAACCGTTGGTAATATTTCAACAAAATCATCCTATATTACCAAGGATTTAGTCTCACACCCATCCTTATTTTTACCAAGCCAAATTAATATTTCTTCTTCAATGGGTCCAAATCGTAAAGGAGTTATAAAACCTGATATAGTTGCATCAGGAACAAAAATATTTTCTGCAAGTCCTTTGAAAAATCTGAACGATCCTAACAACATCTCGCTATTAGACATTGGTGGGTATCATATTTTAAATTCAGGAACTTCGATGGCTTCACCTTTAGTTGCTGGAATTGCAGCGCTTTACCTAGAGAAATGTTCTAAAGCTTCGTATTTAGATTTTAAAAATGATATGATTTCTACTGCAAAAACGTTAGCAATTCAAGGATCCTTGCCAAATAACACCTATGGTAATGGAGAGATTGATGCGCTTGCTCTATTACTAAAGACAAATGCTAAAACTAGTGTCTCAGGAATTTCACAAATTATTTGTGACTCACCAGCAGCCATAAGTATTAATTCAGATCGAGGAATTTCATCTATTGTTTGGGATGATAAAACAACAAATACAAGTAAAACATTTAAGAATCCAGGAAAATATGGATTTCAAATTTCTGATTCTAAGAATTGTGTGTTTAAAGATACTGTGTTTATTACCGGTAATAAACCTATTAATTCAACCATAAATTTTATTGGAAATTCGAAAATTACATGTACTAACAAAATGGTTACTGTTAAAATTAGTGGTGGAACTAGCTACCAATGGTCTGGTGGAAATGCTGTTCAAAATGACACTAATTCGTTTGATAATGCTGGTAAATATTATGTTTTAATCACTACCAACGGATGTTCAAAAAAAGATAGTATTTTGATTGAAAATGATACTATTCACCCTACTTTACAATTGAAACTATTAACTCCATCAAAGATTACATGTAGTAACAAAACTGTGAAAATTTTAGTTTCTGGAGCCACTGATTATGTTTGGGATAATGGTTTTTCTCCAATGAAAGATACAAATGAATTTAATAATTCGGGAACGTTTCATGTAGTTGGTTCAGCAATTAATGGATGTACATCAAAAGATAGTATTAAGATCTTCATGGATACATTAAAACCTAAAGCTAAATTTTCCTACATTGGATTAAACAAACTAACATGCAGCCAAAAAACAGTGACAATTGTTGCTAGTGGTGGTCAAACATATAAATGGTTTAGTGGAGATACTCCTTCTAAGGATACCAATTCATTTGAAAACCCTGGAGTATATTCATTACAATTAACAGGATCTAATTCATGTGTTTTAGATTCAAACATTACTATATTACAAGATACTGTATCTCCATCCTTATCTATCATAGCACCAACTGGAAATTCTCTAAATTGTACAAAATTAAAAACCACATTATTTGTTAGTGGTGCTAATAATTATTTATGGACGGGAGGTTTACAAAATAATCTGGACTCAAACGTTTATATATCAGCAGGTAAATATTTTGTAACTGGAACGAATTTAAATGGTTGTTCTTCATCCAAATCATTTCAAATTTATTCTGACACATCAAAACCGAATGTTGTGTTAAAATTCATAGGAGATTCTTCCTTAACGTGTATCAATAAATCAGTTCGTATATCGATGATTGGCGCTAAAAATTATTTTTGGAATGGTGGTCAATTATTCTCAAATAATATACAAGAATTCACTAAAGAAGGTAGTTATGAGCTTAAGTCCATCGGAAATAACACTTGTGAAAGTAAACAGACTATCACGTTAATAAAGGATACAATTCTTCCAGTAATTACAAAAACAATCGTAGGTAATAATCTATTTACGTGTCTCAATAAATCTATACAAGTAGTTTTGAAAGGAGCTGATAAATTTCTTTGGGATTCAGGAAATTCTCCTAACGGAGCAATAAATACATTTACCCAACCAGGTGTTTATCATTACATTGCAAACAATTCGAATGGGTGTTTATTAAATGACAGTATTACATTAGAGACGGATACTATTCCTGCAAAAACAAGCGTTCAAACTATAGGAAAAAAAGATTTAACATGTTCAAATAATCGTGTTTTTATAAAAATTTCTGGAGGAGTTAATTATTCTTGGAATGGAGGCAATTCGACCAAAACTGATACAAATTCTTTTACATTACCAGGAAACTATCTTGTTAATATCACTGATGACAAAGGGTGTAAATCGTCACAAAACATCTATATATCGCAAAATATTATTCAACCGAAAATTACAATCAATTTATTAACTAGTCCTTATATAACTTGTGATAATGAACCTGTTAAAGTTAAGGTCGTTGGTGCTGCAACATACACATGGGATGGAGGTTTAAATATTTATTCAGATACAAATACATTCTTATCTCCAGGAGTTTATAATTTAATCGCAAAAGGAGAAAATGGTTGTTTAACGAAAGATGCAATTATAGTTGATCGTCATTCATATCCTTTAATACCAACAATTACTCAAAAGGATTCTTTATTGACTGCTTCAGCCTCTCCTAATTATCAATGGTATGAAGATGGAAATTTATTGAAAAACGAAACAAAGCAAAGTATAGTCTATAAGTTTGATAAAACATATTTTGTAAGTGTCGAGTCAAACGGTTGCATTTCAAGCAGTAAATTTTACTCACCTAGTTTATCATCCCTTTCAGTATTAAGTATGACTGATGTATATGCTTTTCCAAATCCTACGACCACAGGAAAATTTTCACTGCAAGGAGTACAAGAAGATGATGAGTTAAACGTATATGATTTATTAGGCAATAAAATTAGTTTATTACAACTTGGTCAGCATGAATATCAATTAGAATCTTTAGCTGACGGTGTATATTATTTAGCGATTGTAAGAAAATCAAGCCGTTTGTTATTAAAAATTGTCAAAAATTAAGTGAACAAATTAATAAATACTTATTTTTGAAATTAACTTAAAAAATTAAAAAATGAATTTAACAGGTATAATCGCAATTTCAGGTAAACCAGGATTATTTAAAGTTGTTGCTCAAGGTAAAAGCAATTTAATTGTTGAGTCTTTAGAAGATGGGAAAAGAATCCCTGCTTATTCAACTGATCGAATTTCTGCGTTAGAAGATATCAGTGTTTACACCTACGAAGAGGATGCTCTATTGTCATCTGTTTTTGATTCAATTTACAAAAAAGAAAATGGTAGTATTGCTCCATCTCACAAAGAAGATAAAAACACTTTGGAAAATTATTTGTTAGAAGTTCTTCCAAACTATGATCAAGAGCGTGTATATTTTTCAGATGTAAAGAAAATTTTCCAATGGTATAATTTGCTACATAAATCTGGAAATATGGTATTAGATACTCCTGTTGAGGAAGAAGAAACTAAACCTACAAAAAAAGCAAGTACTCCAAAAGTAGAAGTAACAGCTGAGACAACTGAAGAAACTCCAAAAAAAACGAGAGCCCCAAGAAAAAAAACAGAAAAGACTGTTGAATAATACGATCACTAAAATGTAGCTAAGAGTTACACTCATATATGCGGTTCGAACATCCAACAATTTTATATACACTTTTACTGTTAGTCGTACCAATTCTAATTCATTTATTTAGTTTTCGTCGCTACAAAACATTCTATTTTTCTAGTATACATTTCTTAAAAAACATTGAGGAAGAGACTCGTAATGTTCGGAAATTAAAGCATCTATTGGTTTTAATTTCCCGAATTCTCGCCTTTGCTTGTTTGATTTTTGCTTTTGCTCAACCTTATCTTCCTGTGAAAGGAATCTCCAATTCACATGCAAATTCTGTGTTAGCAATCTATATCGACAACTCATTCTCCATGTCGAGTGAAGGTTCTAATGGAAATTTACTTTCTGAATCAAAAGAGCAAGCTCGAAAATTCATAGAGAATACTCCTGCAACAACTCAACTAATGTTGGTGAGCAACGAATTGTCAGGCATCGAACAACAGCTTTGTAGTAAAACTGATGCGTTAAATCGTTTAGATAAACTCACCTTGACACCTTTACATCATCGAATGTCGGAAGTAATAAATTGGATGGAAGAAAGTGTACATGAAAAAATCAATGCTCGTTCAACCAAACAATTTGTAGTTCTAAGCGATTTTCAGAAAAAACAGAGTGATTTAGCCGATATTCATCTTGACAAACAAAGCTACTTCTACCCTATTCAGGTCATTCCTCAGCAAAAGCAAAATGTATCAATTGATTCTATTTGGTTTAATGAACCGAATTTCAAAATGAGAATCAATAATGAATTGAATATCAAATTAACCAATCATGGTGAAGAAGCTATACAGCATTTAGAACTTCAATTTTCAGTAAATGAAACTAAACGCACTGTTTTTGTTGAGATACCTAAAAAAAGTAGCAAAAATGTACAATTGAATTATTCAGATCTTACAACAGGAGAGAAAATCGGTCAAATTCACATCAATGATAAAAACTTACATTATGATGATGATTATCACTTTATCTATCAAGTGTATCCATTTGCAAATATATTAATCATCCAAGGAGAAGATGCATCATCTAACATTTCTAAAACTTATCGTTTAGATAATTATTATCATGTACAAGAAGTAAATAGCACTTCATTTTTACCTGAAAACATAAGAGACAAGCAATTGATCATTTTAAATGGTGTAAATAAGTTAAACGATGGAATAAATGAGGCCCTTCAAAAATTTAGTCAAATGGGTGGTTCAGTGATCTTATTTCCAGGTACAAATTTATCGAAACTACCTTGGAATGGTTTATTGACTCAATTAAAGCTTCCTACTTTCAGAGATTTGATTAAAGAAAAAATGACGTTATCAACGATAAATTATGCAGATCCTTTTTTTCAAGGGATTTTCGAAAAGAAACCTTCAAAATTGAATTTACCACTTATCAAAAAGATTTATGAAACTGGAGTTTCTGTATATTCGACTAATTTATTGACCTTACAAAACAAACAGCCTTTATTCGTAAAGAGTGGAAATTCCTATTTATTTACGAGCTCATTAGACTCTACTTTTAGTGCATTTACACAAAATGCTTTGTTTCCTTCTTTTTTATTGCGTGCAGCTGAATTGAGTCAACAAAAATCTCAATTAGCATTAACGATTGGTCAGAGCACTCGTTACTCATTAAATAGCCCACTAAAGAATGATGCAGTATTTCACATTAAAGGTGAAGGAATCGATTTTATTCCAACCGTAGAAAAAATTGATCAATTCACTTATTTATCCTTATTAGGCTCCCCCCTTTCTGCAAGCTTGAAACAGGGGGTATATCGTATTTTAAATGATGATTTTTCAGCTTCATTGGCATTAAATTACGACCGTGAAGAATCAGACATCAGCACATATTCTGATAAGGAGATTACATCCTATTTGACAACAGATAAATTCCCTCATTTATTTTATAAGAGTACCCAATTAGGCGATCGAAATTTAAAGATTGCGTTAGAAAAACCAACAGAATATTGGAGGATTTTCTTACTTTTATCCTTGCTTTTCTTATTTATAGAAATGGCGATATTAAAATTTTTACGTTAATTCTTAGTTTATGAAATTTTTAGTAAAACAAGCACAAATTATCGATGCGAGTTCATCTTTTAATCAACAAGTGAAAGATATCTATGTTGAAGATGGAAAAATCATCGAAATTTCAGATTTAATTACTAAAGAAGATGTGAAAATAATTGCTTTTGAAAATTTAAAAATATCACAGAGTTGGGTAGATGGGAAGGCTCATTTTTGTGATCCAGGAGAAGAACATAAAGAAACGATAGAATCAGGTTTACAAGCAGCTGCAGCAGGTGGTTTTGCATATGTAGGAATGTTACCCTCAACACAACCAGTTGTAGATGGTAAAACTCAGATTGAATATGCTTTAAGAAAGGCCGAACAACAGGTAGCAACGTTGATCCCGTTCGGAACAATTACAGAAAAAATGTTAGGTGAGAACTTAGCAGAAATGTACGATATGTCTCAATCAGGCACCCGTTTTTTCACGGATGATGCTAAATACTTATCTACAGGAATTCTATATCGAGCTTTACTTTATTCAAAAACTTTTGGTGGTAATATAATCGCATTTTCGCGTGATCACTCTTTAGCAAAAGGCGGTCAAGTAAATGAAGGTGAGGCATCTACTAAAACAGGTTTAAAAGCAGAAACTAGTATTGCTGAAGTGATCGATTTAGAACGCAACATACGCTTATTAGAATATACAGAAGGAAATTTACATGTTACTGGACTTTCCTGTGAAGAATCTGTGAAAATAGTAAGTGATGCGAAGAAAAAAGGATTAAATATTACTGCAGACGTTCATGTAGAGCAACTACTTTTTAATGAAACTGAAGTGTTAAATTTTGATGTTAATTATAAATTAAAACCTGTATTACGCAAGGAATTAGATCGTTTAGCATTAATACAAGGAGTGAAAAATGGAACTATTGATATGATTGTATCAAACCATCGTCCTTATGATACTGAAGAGAAGGATGTTGAATTTGACCATGCTTCTTTTGGAAATATTACCCTTCAAACCTTATTTTGTTCGTTATTAGATAAACAAGATTTTACTTTAGAAGAAATTATTAATGTCTTATCTCATCGCAATCGTGCATTATTGAATCTTGAATCATCTTCCATTGAGATAGGTGCAAATGCAGATTTCACTTTTTTCTCTATTGATGAAACTACCACATTTACAAAAGAAGAGATATTAAGTTCAACTTATAATACGCCATTTTTAAATCAGACCTTAAAAGGTAAGGTTTTCGGAATATTACACAATGGTCAACTTGTAATTAAGGATTAAAATGTCGTCTAAAAAATCATTCATTCAGCAATATTGGCGCGAAAAAAAAATGGTTGGTGCAATTAGTCCTAGCTCTCCATTTTTGGCTGAAAAAATGTTAGAACATATCGATTTCAAAAATAGCACGGTATTGGTAGAGATTGGTCCTGGCACTGGTGTTTTCACAAAACGAATCATTGAAAAAATGAACAGTGAAACAACCTTGTTGGTTTTTGAGTTAAATAAAGAATTTTACGACGCGTTGCAACTTGAAATAAGCGACCAACGAGTTATTTTTATAAACGATAGTGCAGAAAAGCTTGAGTCGTATTTGATCGAATATTCTTTTTCAAAAGTTGATTACATTATTTCTTCATTACCATTATCAAATTTCCCACAGCGAATTACCTTGAAATTGTTAAGAACCTTTCAGCGAGCATTAATAGCGCATGGAAAGTTTATTCAATTTCAATATTCTTTGAAACAAAAACGTGAATTAGAGCATGTGTTTTCGAAAGTTTCGATTTCATTTACTCCATTGAATATTCCACCTGCGTTTGTCTATACATGTGGGGGTAGCTAATTATGAGACTTTTAAAATCTATATCTACATATTTGATCATAACCTTATTGGGTAGTTTGTCGTTTATATTGATACGTTTTACAGAATTAGCACTTAGTGATACTACCCTTTTACATGCAGATAGCAAATCATTTCTTTGGAAATATTGCATTCATTACGATTTGTTTTTCGCTTTTAAATTTTCCATAATAGTTCTTCCCTTATTTTTAGTTACTCAATTATTTACAAAAACAAAAAAAATAGGGATACATCTATACAAGGTTTTATGGAGTATTTTACTTCTTCTCACTACCTTACTAACTTATTTCTTTTTAGCATCACATTATTTGCTCTCTGAAGTTATATTTCATTATAATTGGAAAGAATTGATGCATATTATTCATATTGATTCAAATGCAGGTAGTGGTCATTTCTGGATTTTATATCTAATGTTACCAATAGAAATTGGAATTATTTATTTTGTTCCAAGTTCAATTTTGAAAACAAAAAAATGGGTCTTGATAACATTATGTTTTATTTATTTATTGAGTGTGTTAATTATTTCCAAAAACTGGAAAAAAGATGGAAAAGAGTTGAGTCATTTTGAAAATCAATATGCATATTTCTTAGGTACATGTAAGCCAAATTACTTTTTAAGTAGTTGTATTATTGCTGCTAAGGAAATTAAAAATATATCTACAAAAGAACTGAATCAGGCTATTATTTCTTATCAAAAAGAAATAAAAAATCGAAAATTTACTTCATTTGAATACCCACTAGAACATGAGACTGAGTTTTCAAATGTATTAGGTCCATATTTTAAAAAATCCACTAAAAAACCGAATATTGTAATTATTATTTCAGAAGGTTTATCAGCAGGTTTTTCAGGATTACATCCTACTAGTCAATCTTTAACACCTTTTATAGATAGTTTAGCTAAAAACGGTCTTTATTGGTCGAATTTTTTAAGTAATTGCAACAGGACATTTGGAGTGTTATCTAACACGCTTGGTTCGCTACCAAATGGCACAATGGAACGAGGATTTGCGAATTTTAATGGTACTGATTTTTATAATATGCAGTATCCAAACCATAAAAGTTTAGTTACAGAATTGAAAAGAAATGGATATCACACTTCATTTTTATATGGTGGATGGAGTGATTTTGATAATATTAAATCATTTATGTTACATCAAAACTTAAATTTATTTGTAGATCAATACGGCTTTGATTCTACCAAATATCTTGCACCATGGAAACGAATTCCTAAAGGATTATGTTGGGGATATGACGATCTTTCTTTAATAAATCAATGGTTAGATAATTCGAAAAATATAAAATCACCTTACATTACAACATTGCTTACCTTGACTATGCACGATCCATACAATCTTATACCAAAAAGTTATAGATCCCCATCATTTATACATGATCGATTAAAGAAAATACATTTAGAAAAGAGTGTTTATTCAACAAGTAATCCTCTCATATTATCATCTGTTTTTTATTACGAAGATGCAGTAAAAGAATTAATTTATAAATACAGAAAAAGGACTGATTATGAGAATACAATATTCATTTTGTTTGGCGACCATTATTCTTTTATTTCCTTTTTAAACAATCCTTTAGATGTATATCATATTCCATTTATTATTTATTCTCCTTTGATAAAAAAGCCTAAACAATTTGATGCCGTTTCAACACATTTAGACATTACTCCTTCCCTTGTAGCATTATTAAAAGGCAACTATCAGATGCAATTTGGAACTAAAACACATTATTTAGGAACTAGTTTAGATACTTCCTCTTTTTTTCAATCTACAAAAATTGTCCCATTTAATCCGTACAACAAAAACAGTCATCCATATTATCTATTTGGTAAATATACAGTTACCGACGAAGGAGTTTTTGAAATCATGAAAGATTTGAAGGTTAAAAAGGTGTTTTCAAAAACCATTATCAAACGAGTGAAAGCACATTTAAAAAATTATAAAACCATCGATCGATATGTTTGTGAGAAGAACAAATTGTGGAGGTAAATGCATTTGATTCATTCAAAAAATTAACGTAGTTTTGTTTAGTTACAATTTTATGTATGTCCAATAAATTACAATTAGCTTTTGAGCTTACTTCCCATTCATTTACAATTACTGAAATACGTGATCATGAAGTAACTATCCTAAATCACACTTCATTTTCAAGTAGTTCTGAGAGAGAAATGAAGCAAGCAATCCAATTGGCTCTAAGTGTGATACCACTAACTGAGAAATTTGAAGAATTTACCTTATCCTGGGTTTCAAAACAGTGTGTAGTAGTACCAACTCCAATTTTTAAAGCTTCTTCATCATACGCAATTTATTCAGCTTGTTTTTCCAAAGAAGCAATCACCAATGATTTGGATTACAATGTTATTTCTGAAGGAAACTGTGTTACGGTTTTTGAAATACCCTTGTGGTTAAAATCATTTTTTATACTCCATTATCCTCGAATTATTATACAGCATGCGATGAGTCACACACTCAGAAGTGTACTAGAAAAGGTTAATACTACTGAGATTCATTTAGCTATTTACTCGAATTTTTTTCATTTAGTTTTGGTTAAAGGAAATCAATTATTGATTGCAAATACGTATGATTTTACAAATGAAGATGATTTATTATACTATATTTCTTTTTGTATTCAGCAAAATGAACTTTCATTTGATAAAGGCTTCATTCACATTCATTTATCAGAAGAAAGCGACAATGAACTAGTTAATGCGTTCTATACAAAATGGAAAATGATCTCTAATTTTAAAAGTTATTCTTTCCACAACACTCCATATTCACTTACTAAACAACAACTAACTTGCGTATAATTAGAGGCATATTAAAATCAAGAAGATTTAGCATACCCAAAAATTTTCCATCCAGACCAACGACAGATTTTGCGAAAGAAGGATTGTTTAACATCCTAGAAAACACTTTTTCGTTACACGATTTGGACATTTTAGATTTGTGTGCAGGTACAGGAAACATCACCTATGAATTTGCATCACGAGAAGCTGGTAAGATATTAGCTGTCGACACAAATTACAATTGTTGTAAGTTTATTCAAAAAATGGTGAACGAAAATAATTTACACGAAAGTGTCTCGGTACTTAAATCTGATATTCGAGATTTTGTTCGTAAATCTGAACGTAAATTTGATTTAATTTTTTTAGACCCACCTTATGAATCAACATTTTACGAAGAAGTAATAGCTACGATTGTAGAACGTGCATTAGTGAAAGAGGGAGGATTATTGGTTGTTGAGCATAGTAAACGAAAAGACTTATCACACCTAACACATTTTGAAAAGGTGAAGGATTATGGCGGCGTGAGTTTTTCATTTTTCTCGTTTTAAAAATGAGGATACACGAAATTTCTCTCCAACTATTAGATAAATGCTATTAGACTTAAATACATTATACATTTAAAATTTAGAAGACGATGACAAATAATGATGTAATGAAAAAACTTAGAGTTGCGTTACAGTTACGCAATGATGAAATTATGGAAATCATGAAGTTGGTCGATTTTAAGGTGACTGAAAGTGAGCTTGGTGCGATTTTCAGGAAAGAAGATCATCCTAAATATAAAAATTGTGGTGATCAATTCTTACGAAACTTTTTGAACGGTTTGATTATTCACAAAAGAGGTCCAATTGGGAAATATGATGGTGATAAAAATCAAGAAAATATAGAATAATCGTTTTTCAGGAACGTTTAAATCTATCAAATCAAACTATCAAATAGTGTGTATCCAAGTTTCAAAAATGAAACTACTTAATATTTCTTGGATGAAATGAAATGATCGCCTCACGAATAAAACGCTGATCTAAATGCGTGTAAATTTCGGTAGTCGTTATGGATTCATGCCCTAACATTTCTTGAATGGCACGTAAATTAGCCCCACCTTCAATCAAATGAGTAGCAAATGAATGTCGGAATGTATGTGGACTAACCGTTTTTTTTAAGTCTATAACATTTGCTAAATCTTTAATAATTGTAAAAATCATTACGCGTGTCAATTTTGCGCCGCGACGATTTAAAAACACGACATCTTCATTCCCAGGTTTAATGTTTTGATGATTACGTGTTTCAGTCACATAGCAAGAAATCTCTTCACTAACAGAAGGACTCGTTGGGACTAGGCGTTCTTTGTTTCCTTTACCGATTACTCGCATAAAACCTTCATCCAAATACAAATCTGAAAAACGCAGATTCACCAATTCGCTTACTCGGAGTCCACAACTATAAAGCGTCTCCAAAATTGCACGGTTACGAACCCCTTCATTCTTGCTGTAATCAATAGCACCAATTAAAGCATCAATTTCTTCAATAGTCAACACCTCAGGTAATTTCAATCCGATTTTAGGTAATTCCAATAGTTCACTTGGATCATCATCACGTTCATTTTCCAAAATAAGAAACTGAAAAAATTGTTTTACACCTGATATTACACGTGCCTGCGAACGAGCAGAAAGTCCTAAGTCATATAAAATAAAGACAAAACCTTTTAAGTGTTCCAAATTTACTTTTATCGGATTATCTAATGTCTGATCTAAGCAATACTCCATTAATTTATGGACATCACGTTGGTAAGCAAGAATAGAATTTTCGGATAATCCCTTTTCAATTTTCAGAAATGAAACAAAATTCTTAATATAGCGTTCCCAAGTATTCATAAGTTAAGTTAATTTGAGTGTATGAAGATAGCAATTGTTAATGGTCCAAACCTAAATTTGGTTGGAAATCGAGAGAAAAGTATCTACGGAGACGTTTCTTTATCTGATTATTTAGAAAAGTTAGCTGCTACGAGTTCACATGAAATCATTTGTTTTCAATCGAATCTTGAAGGAGAATTGATTGACTTTTTACAAAAAACGCAAGTTGATGGATTTATCTTAAACGCCGGCGGATACACACACACAAGTGTATCCATTAGGGATTCGATTACATCAATTTCAACACCAGTTGTCGAGGTACACATTTCAAATATTTCCGCGAGAGAATCTTTTCGACATACCTCTCTCCTATCTCCAGCATGTGTTGGATGTATTTTTGGGTTTGGATTAACAGGATATGAACTTGCTGTTAACTATTTTGAAAACACAAAAAAATAAACCAAACTTTAAAAACCTATTTTTAAACAACTTAACGATTTAAATTAAAAATAATTTAAAAATAATTCAAAAAAGACTTGCAGAAATAAATATTGGTCTTAACTTTGCACTCGTCTAACAGAAACAGACAAACAACAAGATTCCGTAGCTCAGCTGGTAGAGCAATACACTTTTAATGTATGGGTCCTGGGTTCGAATCCCAGCGGGATCACAAAAGGGAAGCAAAAGCTTCCCTTTTTTTATGCCAAAACCCACCAAAACCAACGGTTTTAAAGGGTTTCTCTAAAAAATCAAATCACAACAAATAACATTAAAAATCATAATTCAAGTGACCTTTTCGGTTACCTGAATTATCTTTGAAAAAACAGGTAACCGCCATTACTTGTAATTTATTGATTTTGTTTGCTTTAATAACGTTTTGAACTGTTTTAATTTTTATTAATCAGGTAACCGAGGTTACCAAAATTATTTAAAGCATTATGAAGATTAATCAGTCATTTAGCACATTAGTTTGGGCTAATAAATCAAAGGTTAAAAATGGTTTAATTCCTATTTACATTAGAATTACAATTGACTCTAAGAGAGTCGAAATTTCTACTAAAAAATGGGTAGCAGTTAATAATTGGAATGCACCTTTACAAAGAGCGAAAGGCAAAGATGAAGAGTCAAGAAATATCAATCAATATATCAATTTGGTTGTTGGAGAAATCGAGAAAATTATTTTGAAGCTTTCATTAGAAAACAAAAGAGCAACACCTCAACTTGTTAAGGAAATACTTGTATTCGATGAGTCAAAAGAAGTCAAACCCAAACACAAAACCATCTGTGAAGCGTTCGATTACCACAACCTAAAAATGGAAGAAACATTAAAGGTTGGGAAAGTCTGTAATAAAACGTGGGAAAGGTATAAGATTACCAAAAACAAAGTGGTAGCATTTATGGAGAAACAATACAAAGTTTCCGATATGGAATTGCCTGCAATAAGATTGCGTTTTGTTACCGAGTTCGAACATTATTTATTGACCACCGACAAACTTCAATCCAACACCGCACATAAATACATCAAGAACCTAAAAAAGATAATGAATATGTCTGTTGGATTAGATTGGATTCCTTCCAATCCGTTTAATCAATTCAAATGTTCCTACCAAAGTCCAGATAGAGAAATTTTGAACCGAGAAGAATTAGCAACCTTACAATTTAAAAATTTGGGTATTCCTAGATTAGAAGAGGTCCGAGACGTTTTTATTTTCTGTTGTTATACAGGATTTGCTTTTTCAGATATTTTCCAATTTGAGCAAAATGCAGTTACCATTGGATTAGATGGAGAATATTGGTTGAGTACAAACAGACAAAAGACCGGCACGAAGGAAAGCGTTCCGCTACTTCCTGTTGCCTTAGAAATCATTGAAAAATATAAAAACCATCCGTATTGTGTAACGGAAAATAAATTACTTCCTGTAAATTCAAATCAGCGATACAATAGTTACCTCAAAGAGTTGGCTGATATTTGTAACATCAACAAACACCTGACTTCTCATATTGCTAGACATACGTTTGCAACAACTGTAACCTTAGCGAATGGAGTTCCAATCGAAACCGTAAGTTCAATGCTTGGTCATACGAGTATTCGCACCACGCAGATATATGCAAAAGTGGTTGAAGAAAAAGTAAGTTCAGATATGAAATTACTTCGTCAAAAATTAGCAGCTATTCCGCCAATGGTCAAAGTTGGTTAATGAATCTAAGACAGCCCAACGGCTGTCTTTTTTTTGATTCAAATTTTCTAAAATTATTATGTACTTCAAATAATAGTTTTAAACAGATTACGTTTAATATTGAAAATAACACAAGGGTTTGAAATTTTATATTTCAAGCCTTTTTTTGTCGAATAACATTTGAATGATTAGTAAAGTATTGGTTTAACGGAATGAAAAATTTAAGAAGATTA
>CALPMT020000027.1 GCA_943324745.2 Chitinophaga pinensis
AATTACTGAATTTGAAGAAGGATATGATTGAATAAATTTTGTAGGGGACCAATCAAACGTAAAAGTTTGTGTCTTGCTTTGTATAGAGCTGTATAAAGAATCAGTTTGATGAATACAAATAGTAGTATCACCCACAATTTTTAGAGAAGAGCTAATGATATGAATGAATAAACTGTCTTTTTTAGGACAATAACCGTTGTTTACTTTATAATATAACCATTTTGAGGAGTCTGAAAAAACGGTCACTGAAGAATCTATCGAATTCTGAATAATAGGACTAAAGTTTTTGTGAAATGACCACGTATATTGATTAGCGGTACCATAACTATTGGCTTTAAAGTCAGTTGTTGTAGGATTACAATGTTCTATATCTTTTATTTTAGAATAACGAATTGTATCTAAGATAGTTGAAGTAAAACTTGTCGTGTCAACTAAGTTGCAAATATTGTTTTTTACTAAGAGTTTAACCTTATAATTACCTTTTTTAAGGTAGCTTTTGGAAATACTCATGGAAGTAGAGTCCTTTTGCCCATTACCAAAATCCCACATAAATTTATCAATATTGTTACTGGTGTTCGTATATGTAATTATACTAGGTAAACAACTGGTGTCGCTCGAAGAAGTAAGTTTAGCTGAAGGAACTAATTCAAAATCAAATTTAAAAACAAGGTTGTTACAATTGTTGCTATTATTTGTTTTGGACCATGCATTTGGGGTAACAGGAAAGTCGCTATTTTGTCCACAACCACCACAAACTGATTGATAAACAATACCTTTTTTATCAAAACGTGATGTCCCACCATCAACATGTTCTTGCGAAAGATTACCTCCTAAATAACTTCCGTAAACGAGTTTTGAAAATGTTTTATCCAAGACAAATAAATGGAAGTCATAATGATCAGTAGTTTTTAAAAAAGCATCACTAGAAATAGGCATGTTATCAAGTAAACTACCTGGAACAAGATACATTTGTGAATTCCATGTTCCAGTGAGATATTCAGCACCATATTGAATAATATTTGCTCCCCATCCAGAGACATAAATATTATTACAATCATCGACTAAGAATGCTGCAGGAGAAATATTGGAGGTTTTTGAATCTCCATTTCCATAAACGGTAGAATTTAATAATTGGGTCAGTGATGGATCAAATTTGGCGATAAATTGAGTGCTTTTTGGAATTGAATATGGTGCATTTACGACCGGGAAATTTCCACCAATTGAATGTCCAATAACATAAATATTGTTTTGATAATCAGATTCTATAATAAATACCTGATCGAATAAATTTTCACCTAAGTAACTTAATTGTACAAGTTTTTTTCCATCATAGTCAAGTTTACCAATAAATCCATCAGCTTTTCCTCCTGCATGATTTTTTTGGTATGCATTATTCGAAGTATACAAATTTGATGAAGATGTCCCTCCACAAAAAATGATTTCATTTCCTTTTGAAATTTTTATTGAATTTATAGCATCATTTTCATCACCTCCTAAAAATGTGGAAAAGATTAAAGTTTTAAAATCTTTAGATAGTTTAAAGATAACACCATCTTGTTTACCTCCAATGGTTGATTGTATGGCATTTAAGGTAGGGAAGTCAGAAGATCGAGAAGAAGAGGCTATTAATATATTATTAGACGAATCTAAAAAAATCTCACCCCTAAATTGGTCTCCATAATTAGAAGTAAGCGAATCGTAAGGAACAAACAGATAATTTTTATTATTTATTTTTGTGACATTACGCTCATAATCGACAATTTGTCCCATATAGTTGTAGTTCAACCCATCATTGCTCGAACCCCCTATATAGCTCGAACCTAATAATTGATGACCATTTGAACTAATTTTAAATGAGAATAAGTCAGTGCCTTGATCTCCAAAAAAAGCACCATTTGTGCCGATATTTATTTTACTTCCTCCTTTATGTACATTTTGAAAACATCCTGAAGTTACAGGAAAATCCGTACTTGAGGTAGCACCAAAACCAAAAATATTATTGTCTTTATCGCAGATTAATGAATGGACAGTTTCTGCTCCCTTTGTATAATCTCCACCACCTAGAAATGTACTCCAAAGCATTTTAGAGCCATCAGCAGAATATTTTGAAATGAAAATATCTGAACATGCATGTACGGTATAATTATAATTAATTGCAGATAAGTTGGTTTTTGTAAATACAACTGCTGGGTCAATTGTAGGATAGGAACTTCCAAAAACAGTACCTCCAGAATAAGCTGACCCATCCTGACCATAAGTAGCTGTCATACCAAAATTATCAGAATAAGCCCCGTTATAAGTCGCAAATACAAGTATAGGATCGATCACTAACACCTTAGAGTTATCATATTCACCTAATTGAAAACTAATTATTCCATTCTTTAATTGAAAACGGCTGTCAACTTCAACTTTTTCATGATTAACAATTTGATATACGTATGGTTTTTTTTCAATTATTTCTCCCAAAGGAGTTGATAAATGTAAATGACCATTTCTGTCGATGTATTTTGAATTGGCTCCAAAAATTTCAAGTTCGATTTGATTTGGATTAACAGTTGGAGCTACAATAAATTCATATTTAAGTTGCTCATCCTCTTGGATTAGTCTAAGGTTTATTCCTTTATAAATTTCACTTAATTCAACACTGGTGTATGCATGAACATCAGAAGCCCATTTGTTTTTATCGTTACCTATAAAGAAATTGTAATATTCCTTGGATGTATTGAGTTTCTGAATGGTTTTTACGTTTAATGAATTTTTGAAACTCACGTAAAGAAGATGATCTAAATCTCGAATATTAGTATCTGTTATTGAAATCTTTCCATGACTATTTCTTAATCGCCTAAAATCTTGTAAATGAAATAATAATTTATTTTGTTGCACCCATAAATTCCCTCCTTTAAATGAAGATTTGAATAAAATATCTTCATCCCATTGTCCTTTATTCTCCATAAAAGAGGAAGCGTTATGAATTGGAAGTGGAGAAATTACTTGCTCATTGTTTTGAGACAACAATGAATTACTGATAAAACTTATAAGAATAACTAAGAAAAGTTTCATACCTATAAAGTTATAATTTTTACAGAATAAAAAAAGCTGTCTCAAAATGAAACAGCTTTAAATATATTTAAATGTTATTATTTATCGATTTTATAATGAATAATTAAAATTTGAATAATCGAGGCAGACAATAAATTTGAATTTGAGTGTACATCAGTACATGATAAAACAAATTTAGTAGTCGAACGAAGAGTAATCGAATTTTATATTCATTAAGCTAGAACGCCAATAACTTCAGCCATCTTCTTACCAATCTCAGCTGGAGAATCTACAACGTGAATTCCGCATTCACGCATGATACGTTTTTTAGCTTGAGCAGTATCGTCATGTCCACCAACAATTGCACCTGCGTGACCCATTGTTCTTCCTGCTGGAGCAGTTTCACCTGCGATGAATCCAACAACTGGTTTAGTTCCGTTTTCTTTAATCCAACGTGCAGCGATTGCTTCTAAGTTACCACCGATTTCACCAATCATAATGATACCTTCTGTTTCAGGATCATTCATTAATAACTCAACCGCTTCTTTAGTTGTTGTTCCAATAATTGGGTCACCACCGATACCAATCGCTGTTGTAATACCTAAACCAGCTTTAGCAACTTGGTCAGCAGCTTCATAAGTCAATGTTCCTGATTTAGAAACGATCCCAATTTTACCTTTTTTGAAAACGAAACCTGGCATGATACCAACTTTTGCTTCACCTGCAGTAATTACACCTGGACAGTTAGGACCAATTAAACGCGTATCATACCCTTTAATGTATTCTTTCGCTTTCACCATGTCGTTTACTGGAATACCTTCTGTAATACAAACGATTACTTTGATCCCTGCGTTAGCAGCTTCCATGATTGCATCAGCAGCAAAAGCTGGTGGAACAAAAATAATAGATACATCCGCTTTCGTTGCGTTTACAGCGTCAACAACCGTGTTAAATACTGGTTTATCTAAATGTGTAGAACCTCCCTTACCTGGAGTAACACCTCCAACTACATTTGTTCCATATTCAATCATTTGAGAAGCATGGAAAGTTCCTTCACTTCCTGTAAAACCTTGAACGATAACTCTTGAATCTTTGCTAACTAGTACACCCATTTTGACGGATTTTTTATGTTATTAATTTTTGTAGATCAAAAGTAGGATATTGTAGGATGATTTACAACAAAATCTTTAAAAAATATTAAACTGTTTACATTCTGTTTTTTGTTTCAAAAGCTGATTTAAGTGACTGATAGATTGTGTTTTGATGCTGTTTTTTATAGTATTTATACGCGTTTTGTTTTTTGCTAAATGATTTATATATAGTTGTTTATGACTCTAACTTGTGTTTCTAGTATAATGAAGTATTTGTTAATGTATCTGTTTGTATAGAAATTTGCAAATGAATTAATTATGTAAAATGTTAAAAATATTAGTAGCTGAAGATGATGATTTAGCACAATTAGGAATTAAATATATTTTGGAAATTTTGGATTTATTTGAATTTTCTATTTTTTCTGCAATGAACGGAAGTGACGCCATTGACCACATGAAAAACAATCCTGTAGATGTTTTGTTGTTAGATCTTTATATGGATGATTATGATGGATTTACTGTGTTAAGTGTCATGAAAAATTTGCAGTTGAATATTCCAACTGTCATATTCTCAGCAACAGAAGATGTTAGAATCATTAGGCAAGCATTAAATTTAGGTGCAAAAGCTTTTGTAAGTAAGAACTCAGAAAATGAATATCTAGGTAATGCAATATTGTCAGTCGTTAAAGGACAAGAATATCTCACAGAATCAACTCGAAAAACGCTTCAAATTAATAGAATTCGAAAAAACGATAATAACTCCAATAAATTATTATTCAAAGAAAAAGAGTTAATTATTTTGAAATTACTAATGGATGGTATGACGAGTAAAGAAATTGCTAGTTATTTGTTTTTAAGTCCGAGAACTGTAGAAGGTCATCGTGCAAAATTAATGCGTAAAACGGAAACTAAAAGCATGTTGGAATTAGCTAAATATGTTACTACAAACAATTTAAAATTGATTGGAAAAGCTTAGTTTTTTAGTTGTTACTAAACTAAAAGTGTGTTTTTCGCTCTTAATTTTTGTGATTTCTAATCGTAGTTTTTCACAAGTTGAACATCTAAGTAGCGCACGAATATTATCATTAGGAGGATGTGGGGTAATGTTGAAAGATGCTGGTAGCACATGTGTAAATCCAGGAATACTTGCGCATCAACCCCAATTAAGTTCAGCATTGAATTATCAAAATAATTTTTTTACAAAAGATTTACAAAACACTTCATTCTCTATCGCTGGAAAATTAAAGAATGGTGGTGTAGGTATAGGTGTAAGAACTTATGGAACAAGTGTGTTTAAGCAGTTGGAAGTTTCAGGTATGTATGGATTGCGTTTTGATGAACGTTTTTCGCTAGGGATTGCCTTAGGAGTGAACAGTATTTTTATTCAAAATTATGGAAGTAAAAACAATTTAAATGTAAGTGTAGGAATTTATGGTAAATTAAATCATTCACTTGTTTACGCTTGTTCTTTCCGAAATTTAGAAAATACGAACTCTTTTTTAATGAATCACGGTTCATTACCTCCAAAAATTATAGTTGGTTTACAGTTTGTTAGCTCGGAAAAAGTTTCGATTTATTCGGAAATAGAAAAAACGATTAGTTATCCAATTCGAATTAAAGTTGCAGTTGAATATTTTACAATCAAACATGTTGCTTTTAGATTCGGGATTGCAAATTCAGGTTATTTAGTGAGTTATGGTATCGGATACAAGCCTTCCTCTGATTTTAGAATTGATTTAGGGGCAACTTGGCAGCCAATTTTGGGTGCTTCGATACATGCTGGAGTAGTATTTGAATTAAGAGAATTGATTGAAAATGAATAAATTCGTTTTCATAGTATGTTTTTTCTTTTTTAGCAATAAAACTTTTTCTCAAGAAGTAAATGCAATCATTCAGCAACGTATTGAATTTTGGATGGAAAAAAACCAACTTGAAAATTCTGATTTGTCGCAGATACAAGAAATTTTGGAGTATTATTTGAAGCACCCAATCAATATAAATTCAGCAAAAAAAGAAGCGTTAATTTCTCTTGATTTATTAAATGAAATACAGATTGATGAATTGATCTTACATAGAGAGAAATTTGGAAATTATTTGACCATTTTTGAATTACAAACATTGACAACTTGGAATATGGAAATCATTGAACAATTATCCCCGTTTTTGAGCGTAGAAGAACGAGGAGAATCACTACCAATTACATGGGAGTCATTAAGAAAAAACGGAAAAATTGAAGGTGTAACTCGATTTGTTAGTCCCTTATTTAATCGTAAGGTTGATTCAAGTTTTATGGGAAATTCAGATTATTATTTAGTTCGATTACGTTACAATTATTTTCAACAAATAAGTATTGGAATTACAGCAGAAAAAGATGCTGGAGAATTGTTTTTTAAGGGAGTAAATAAAAATGGATTTGATTTTTATTCAGCACACGCATCATTTAAAGGAGGTAAATATATCCACAAGGTTATTCTGGGGGATTATCACATTCAATTAGGTCAAGGACTCAATGTCTGGACTAACTATTCTTTTGGTAAATCATTGGATATTTTGACAGTCAAAAAAAATGCTCAGTCAATTCAGCCACATACTTCAACGAATGAAACACGTTTTTTAAGAGGTGCTGCTATTGATTTGAAATTTAAAAGATTAAGTTTTTTGTTGTTTGGTTCATACACTCAAAAAGACGGTTCAATCATGAATGATTCAATCAGTACGATTTCAAGTTTGTTAAATACGGGATACCATCGAACTTTGTCTGAAATTGAACGGAAAGATCGCTTGTCAGAAACTATGATTGGGTGTTATGTCAAATACAATTATCAACGTTTTCAGTTAGGAATAGCTACTGTTGCTACTCATTTTACACCAATGTATGTCAAACCTATTAAGCCATATAATAAATTTGATTTTAGAGGAAGTAGTTTGTATAGCTCAAGTTTCGATTATTCGTATAACTTTCGTAATATTTTACTTTTTGGTGAATTTTCAACGAATGATTTCAATACTAAAAATGCCTCTCTACATGGTTTGTTAGTTGCGCTTGATACTAAATTTTCATTGAGTTTCTTGTATCGTAATTTTAATAAAGAGTATGAAACTATTTACAATGCTGGATTTTCTGAAGGAAATACAGTTCAAAATGAATCTGGTTTGTTTTCAGGGATACAGTTAAAGCCAACATCGCATTGGAATATTCAGGCATATTCTGATTTTTTTAAATTTCCTTGGCTGAAATATCAAGTCAATCTCCCCTCAAAGGGATTTGAAAATGTAATTCAAGTAAGCTTTAAACCATCTAAAAAAGCAGAATGTTATTTCCGTATTCGAACTCAATCGAAAGAGTTGAATGAGGTAAATACAGTAAATTCTATGACTGGATTAATTGTTGTTAATCAGCAAAATGTACGTGTTAATTTTAATTATCAGTTTAATGAAACGCTGCAAATCCGTTCAAGAATTGAACTTATTAGATTGGATCGAAAAGATAACATGATCGAAACAGGGTCCTTGTTTTACCAAGATGTATCTTATAAACCATCAACTAATAAATTTGAATATTCATTTAGATATATTCTTTTTGATACTGACTCGTATGCGTCTCGTATTTATGGGTATGAATCTACTCCCACCTATCAGTATGCCTGTCCTGCTTATTATGGAAAAGGAAATAAAGCGTATCTATTAGTGAAATACTCTTTCCTGTCAAAATTTGATTGTTGGTTTCGGATATCGACTTCCGAATTTACATTCAAAAACATGAATGAAATCAATATTCAACTACGTTGGAGATTGTGATATTTTGTTATCTTTATGTGCAATAGTATATTAGACTAAATGCGCAAAGCACTTTTACATATAGTTTTTCTGTTTTTTTGTTTTGTTTCTTTAGGACAAGCGCCTGTAAACGATAATTGTAGCGGTGCAATAAATATTGTCGGAGATTCCATTTGCACAGCTACTTCTGGTACATTGTTTAATGCAACAATTTCTACTTCAATCACTTCAAATATAAACAAAGACGTATGGTATTCTTTCAGAGCTACGTCTACAACTGCATTTATTACTGTAGATGCTTATCAAGGACCGAAAGCAACAAGTGACTTGTATCCTGTTATTCAGTTTTTTAGCTCTTGTTCAGCATCAAGTATGACGGCTATAGCCACTTCCGCGATTACGAATGATGCTTTTAGAGAATTGTACGTTTCAGGATTACAAATTAATCAAATTTATTATTACCGAGTTTATCATAATGGTAAGCCACCTCAAACTATTACAAGTTTTAATACGTGTATAACAACTACAAAAAATAATGGATTAGAAAATGATGTGTGTTCAAATGCAATAGCATTAAATGTAGGTCAAACATGTAATGTGGTTGCTTATAGTAATAATTTATCTACAGTATCCACTCCTGCCTTATCTAATTCTTGTGGTCAAACCGCTAATAAGGATGTTTGGTTTAAAGCGAAAGTACCTTCAAATGGGAGATTAAGTGTGATTGTTGAAGATGGTGGGATGAATAGGGGGGGATTAACATTGTATAGAGGAAGTTGTGGGGCTTTTACTGAATTAGCATGCGATGTCACAACGATAGCTGATTACAACCATAAGTATGGACCTTTGGTTTCCATCGATAAGTCCAATTTAATCCCTAATGAAATAGTTTATATAAGGTTTTGGTCGTTGAGTGCAACCGATGTAGGTACTTTTAAAATAGGTGTTTCAACACCCCCAGCTTGTGGTTCTCATTTACCCGCAGGAGATTTGTGTTCAAATGCACCTTTAATTTGTGATTTAAATGGTTATTGTGGAAATACCTCATCTACCTATTCACAAGATTATCCGGGTAATTTAACTAGACAATCTGCCTTAATTGGCTATGATGAAATGGATAATAATTCTTGGATTTCATTTATTGCAAACTCAACAAGTGCCACTTTTACAGTATTTGTAAATAACTGTGTTGCTAAAGTAAACACTGCAAATGGTATTCAAGCAGGGGTTTTTGGAACCAATGATTGTTTAACTTTTACATCACATTCCGATTTTTGGTCTCCAGGTACTGTTGATAATGGCGTGCTCTATGCTAAAAACCTAACAGTAGGAAAAAAGTATTACTTGTTAATTGATGGTGCTGCTGGTGCAAGTTGTGATTATATTGTCGCTGCAAATAATGGTGTTCAAACGATAGATGCTGGACCGGATCAAACCTATTGTTCTACTGGTTCACCGCCTTTAAATTTAAACGCTACAGGTGTTGGAACTTCCACGCTAAATTGGTCGTCTCGTGCAGGTTCAACATATACTCCAACTGTAGGTACAACCGCTAGTCTTACACTTTCTACAGGTCCGACTGCATCTACGCGATATATTATTGATGCAATAGGTGCATGCACTGGTACAAAGGATTCGTTGTTAGTGACTGTTTCGACATGTCAATGCACTAAACCAGCAATTAGTATACAACCTGCTCCGGTTTCTATTTGTCCTGGAAGTACTACGAGTTTTACAGTATCATCTACGGGAGTAACTTTTCAGTGGAAAGAAAGTAAAGATGGAGGAGTCACCTTTAGCAACCTGACTAATTCAGGAATATATACAGGTGTAAATACGAATACACTTGTTTTAAACAGTTTAACTTCCAGCGTGAATGGGTATAAATATAAGTGTATCGTGAAAGATGTCACTGGTTTTTGTAGCGATAGTACTTCTACTGCACTTTTGACAATTACACCATTAACTGCCGTAACAACAAATACGCTTCATGTTTGTAAAGGTTCTTATACGACTATAACAGCGACAAATACTCCAGTTGCAAATTACACCTATGTTTGGACGGTTCCTGCTGGAGTTGCTAACCCAGGAAATGTAAATACGTTTTCGGCTACTATACCTGGAGATTATGTGTGTAATATTTTTACACCAGCGAATTTGTTATGTAACGATGATTTTGAACTTCCAGTTATTCCAACGTCAAATTGGCAAAATGTTCATAGATCTAATTATAAATGTTGGAGTTCATCAAATCCAAACATTGAAGTATGGTCAAATGGAAATATGGGAGTACCTGCTTTTTCTGGTAAACAATTTATAGAAATTAATTCTGATAATGATGGTGTATTATTTCAAGATATTTCTTTATCATCCGGTTCAAAAGTAGATGTATCTTTTGCACATAGAGGAAGGAAAGGGGTAGATGTTATGAAAGTTTCTATAGGCCCAGTTGGAGGCCCTTATTCACAATTAGGGCAATATAGCACGGGTAATACGTCTTGGGGAGTCTATTCAACCTCCTATACTGCTACAACAACAGGTAATTATTCGCTTCGATTTGAATCTGTAAGTTCTTTTGGTGGGGATAAAACTTTCGGGAATTTTATAGATGCAATTTCTGTAAAAACGGGAATTTGTGCAGTTGCTACTTCTAAAACTACTTTAATTAATGATCCATTACCTACTGCTTTAATCAGTGGAACAACCTCTGTTTGTCAGAATGATCCTGCTCCCCAAATTAGTTTTACAGGGAATGATGGAACTGCGAATTATAAATTTACATATACAATTGCTGGAGGAACAAATTTAATAGCTAATAGTACTGGCAATTCCGTCTCTATATCAGCTCCAACTACTACCATCGGAAACGTAACCTATTCACTAGTAAGTGTAAGTGATGCAAATAACTGTTCTCAAAATCAAACTGGATCAGTTGTGATAACTGTTGATCAACCTAGCGTCGGAGGTACTGTGAATTTGAATCATACTGTTTGTGCTGGTTCACCCAGTAATCTGCTGACACTCTCAGGATATACCGGTACTATTTCGAAGTGGCAATCTGCTGTTTCTCCATTTACGACATGGAACGATATTGTAAATACAGCAAATACGTATACTTCTTCTAATTTAACAGAAGCTACAAAATTTAGGGCAGTAGTCAAAAGTGGAGCATGTCCAGAAGCATATTCAGTTCCTGCATTGGTAGCTGTTGATCAAAAAAGTGTTGCAGGGACGCTTAGTTCCTATCAGAATATATGTACTGGACAATCGAGTGGTCTTCTTACATTGACAGGGAATGGAAATACCATTCAAAAATGGCAGAGTGCAAATTTTCCATATACAACTTGGATTGATCTTGCAAACATAAATCCAACTTATCAACCTGGAACTTTAAATGATACAACTAAGTATCGTGTTCTTGTAAAATCAGGTGTTTGTCCCGCTGACACTTCAGATACACTTACTGTGAAGGTATTCCAATATCCTAAACTTAATTTACAATGTGGAGTCACTACAAATAGTACCGTTCAATTCACGTGGGATAAAATTGATGGAGTAAGTCATTATGATTTTAGTTATACCATAGATAATACTGGACCTCCAATCGTTGGAAAACTTAAAGCCACAACAATTGATACGACGATAACTGTTAGTGGAATGGGGAAAATGGTGAATTTTACCTTGAAACCAATAGGAATATTGTGTATGGCATCAGAATCTGCCAATTGTATATCTACAACTTGTACTACTCCAGTAACTAATCAACTTCAAGACATAGTTGTTTGTGCTGGAGATGATATCGATATTCCAGTATTTACAAGTAATGATGCACCAGAGTCTTATTCTTGGTCAAATTCAAACTCGGCAATTGGTCTACCTGTAAAAGGAATTACAGATACATTATTTAAAACAGCGATAGTTACAAAACAAGAAATCGGTATAATTAAAGTAATCGCCTTCAAAAGTCCATGTAAAGGGCCTATTATGACATTTAAAATCACTGTGAATCCGTTGCCTAAAATAACAACAAAATTAGATACAAGTATATGCAAAGGTTCTTCGATCAAGTTGAAAGGTAGTGGTGCAGATACTTATGCATGGGATAACGGAATATTCGATAATACGCTATTTGCTCCAACAAATACAAACACATATAAAGTAACAGGAACAGATGTGAATAATTGTGAAAATACTGCTTCAGTAACAGTAACTGTTAATGTGTTGCCAGTGATCACAGTTTCAAATTCGGGACCAATTTGTGCCAAGGATTCCATGATAAGTTTAAGTGTAAATCAAGTAAGTGGAAATTCATTATCTAAATGGAGTTGGAAAAGTGATGCAAATGCAACGTTTGATGATTCATTAATTCAGCAAACTAAAGCGAAGAAAATGATCAATAATGAGCAATTCACGCTAAAAGTTACTGATGTAAACGGTTGTTTTACATCTGCTAGTACAACCTTGAAGATAAATCCTTTACCTGTATTTAATCTGGCTTCAAATACCCCTTGTGAAAAACAAACGATTACACTTTTTTGTTCTACGGCGTCAATCACCTCTACTTATGCATGGTCACACAAAAATGGTTATACTTCTTCGCAACAAAATCCAACAATTGTAAATAGTCAATTAAGTGATATCGGAAATTATTATATTAAGTTTACGGACGGTAATGGATGTAGTAAAATCGATTCAATTTTTTTAAAAATTAATAGTTTACCAGACTTTACACCAACCGCTATTTCTCCTTGTGAAACAACCCCTTTTTCAGTAACAGCAAATTATCCGAATGCAAATTCATATAGTTGGACAGGTCCAGTGACACTTACAAATACTGAAAATGTTTTAGTTTCTAATTCAGCGAACCCTACAACGCATAATGGGGATTACACAGCTACAGTTACTGACTTAAAGGGTTGTTCTGACACAAAAAAAGTGACAGTAACTGTAAAACCAAGTCCTGTATTTTCAATATCAAATAATATTCCTGTATGTGCGAATGAATCGAATTTAAGTCTTGATCAATCTGGAGATGTATTGACAAGATGGAGTTGGAAAAGTGATAAATTGGCCCAATTTGATGATTCTTTGGTGAAGCAACCAATAGTGAAAAAGTTAACAAATGGTGAGGTTGTAACATTGAAAGGCAACGATGCCAACGGATGTACTTCCTCTGCTAAAACGACGATAACTGTGAATGCTATACCTGTGTTTAATGTTTCGACAAATACTCCGTGTATAGGACAAGCTCTAACTTTATCTTGTGATTTAGCTGGAGCTAAAATGTACGAATGGCATCATCTTAGTGAAAGTATAGTTACGACGCAGAATAATAGTAAACAAAATGTTGTAATAGGTGACACCGGACTTTATGAGTTAGTAGTAACAGACGTGAATAACTGTAGAGATACGCAAAGTGTTCGTGTGAAAATTAATAGTCTCCCAAAATTCAATCCTAGTTATGTTACTCCATGTGGGCAAAAGCCTTTGACTATTAAAGCTAATTATACATCTTCAACTTTGGTGAAAAAATACGAATGGTTAGCACCAGTTACTGTTGTAGAAAGTTTTGTTTCTGATGAGACTACTTTATTCACACAAAAGTCTGACCCTGCTATTAATAATGGTGATTATGTTTTGACAATTACAGATGTTAATGATTGTGCTGAAACAAAAAAAATATCAATAACCATTAATCCTTTACCAATTGTAAAAAGTAGCAATGATTTAAGTATTTGTTTAGGTGATGAGGTAATACTTAAAGGTCAAGGGGCGGTGAGTTATCGATGGGATCAAAATGTAATAGATGACACTCCTTTTAAACCACAATCGACAGCTATTTATTCAGTAATTGGAAAAGATGCTAATCAATGTGAAAACTCGTACTCATTGAAAGTCATGGTCAATCCTTTGCCAACACTAACAGTCCCTGAATTATGTGAATCAAAGGATGAGGTATTGACTAGTAATCATACACCTGCAATTGCGAATGCATGGATTTCTTCAGACATTTCGGTTGCGACAATTCATGCATTGTCTGGAACAGTAAATGGACTTAAATCGGGGAAAACACAGATCACATTTACTGATAATTTAGGATGTAAAGTTACAGGACAACTGGTTGTAAATGCAATCCCTACAATCACAACTACACCATTATATTTATGTGAAAAAAGTCAACTTTTGTTGAAGGCAAACCAATCTCCAGCTGCTCAAAATCCATGGAAGTCAACAGCTAATAATTTAACAATTGATCCAAATTCAGGGTTGATCTTCGGAGTTAAAGCTGGAACTGATTCGGTTAGTTTTACAAATGATAAAGGATGTAAAACAACAACGTTTTTTACGGTTTACGGGTTGCCAATTGCTGATTTCTCAGCATTAAACGAAATTTGTATTGACGACACTTTGCATTTAAAGAATAAAACAACTCCAGTATGTGATTCTTACTTATGGGATTTTGGAGATGGAACTACTTCTTCACTGCCATTCCATAAGTATAGTAAGGATGGATTTTTTGATATTTCACTTATCTCAAAAGATAATCATGGTTGTGAGAATAAAATTGAGAAAAAAAATTACGTGGAAATTGTATCGAAACCGAAAGCTAGTTTTGTGTTTTCACCTGACTCGATAGATGTATTAAATCCTGAAGTAAATTTTTCAGCGAATTCCGATGGTAAATATTTTAAATGGAATTTTGGAGATGGTAAACCAACAGCTATAGGTAAAAATGCCGTTCACGTATTTCCAAATGAACCTGGAATGTATTATACAATAACATTTACAGCATCGAATACAAAAAGTGGATGTTCAACTATATATTCACAAGTGATTGTAGCAAAAGAACCGTTACTATATTATATCCCGAATACTTTTACACCCAATGGTGACGAGATAAATAATACCTTTAAACCTATGTTTTCTAGCGGTCTAGATTCATATAGTTATAGTTTGTTGATTTATAATCGATGGGGAGAGTTGGTTTTTGAATCGCATAATGCAGAAATAGGTTGGGACGGAACGTACAATAATGAAATGGTAGGGAGCAATACTTACATCTGGAAATTAGAATTTACGGAAAAACAAAATGGAAAGAAGCATGTCAAATTTGGACATGTAAATATCATTCGTTAACACAAATAGGTATGATTTTAATCATCGACTGTGGAAGTCAAAAAACACCTTTCATCGAAGAAGCTGTCGATCTTCAAATGGATTATGAAACCATCGGACTTTGGGAGGTCGCTCTAGAAAATACACTGAATAAAAAAGGAGTGATTATTTCAGGCGCCCCAATTCTAATTACCGAAATCGACTATTCTAAACACTTGACTCAATTAAGGTTTTTAAAAGAACTTGAAATTCCAGTACTTGGAATCTGTTTTGGTCATCAAATGATTGGTTTGTTGCACGGTGCGGTTCCTTCGCGACAAAAAGAAGACCGTGATTGGCAAACAATAGAATCACTTGAAGAACACCCTTTATTTGATAAATTACCTGTCGAATTTGAAATGATGGAAGATCATTGTGAATCAATTTCTCTTCCCAAAGACTTTAAATTATTAGGGGTTTCGGATGCCTGTGTGAACGAAGCAATGTGTCATACTTCAAAACCTTTGTTTGGTGTACAATTTCATCCTGAGGTTTCTGGTAATCAGGGAACCTTGTTTATTGAAAACTTTGTTAATATTTGTTTACAATATGAATCAAACTCCGCTGGTTAATTTACGATCTTCGCTTTTATGTTATTGAATAGACTTTGGATAGGAATGTTTTTGATTGCGCTGGCAACAGGTCTTTCAAAACTTCTTTTTTGGCATGATTTGACCATTTTTGAAAAGATGGTTACTTCCTTGTTTGACGCGGCTAAATCAGGATTTGAAATTTCACTTTATTTTACGGGAGCTTTATGCTTATGGTTAGGATTTATGAAAGTCGGAGAGGAGGGTGGTGCTATTCGTATCATGACTAGACTTGTCTCACCTTTATTCTCAAAATTATTTCCAGAAGTTCCTAAAGGTCACCCTGCAATTGGTTCGATGATGATGAATATCTCTGCAAATATGCTTGGTCTAGATAATGCGGCGACTCCCATGGGATTAAAAGCAATGAAGGAATTACAAACCTTAAATCCAAAACCTGATACTGCGACGAATGCACAAATAATGTTTTTGGTGTTGAATGCTTCTGGTTTAACAATCATTCCTATTAGTATTTTGTCTTTAAGGGCTGCTAATGGATCCACTTCTCCTTCGGAAGTTTTTCTACCGATTTTGATTGCCACGTTTTTCGCCACACTTGCTGCATTAATTTATGTAGGGATTCGTCAAAAAATAAACTTGTTGAATAAAGTTGTTTTGTTGTATGTTGGTTCTTTAACAGCATTGATTGTTGGTTTATTAGTGCTTTTGTATAATCATCCGCAATACATTCAACCGATCTCTTCGGTGGGGAGTAACCTGTTTTTATTCCTCATCATCATCTTTTTTATTGTCTTAGCAATTCGCTCAAAAGTAAACGTATACGACCAATTCATAGAAGGAGCTAAAGGTGGTTTTGAAGTTGCGATTGGAATAGTTCCATACCTAGTTGCAATGTTAGCAGCGATTGCCGTTTTTCGTTCCTGTGGAGCGCTTGAAGCCCTAATTGATGGAATTAAAATGGGACTTGTAGCGATCGGTGTAACAGCTACCCAATTTGTAGATGCGCTTCCGGTAGCATTTATGAAACCGTTCTCAGGAAGTGGAGCGCGTGCCTTGATGGTGGAATCTTGGACAACGTTTGGTGTGGATAGTTTTGTAGGGAAATTAGCAGCGACATTTCAAGGAAGTACTGAAACTACATTTTATGTGTTAGCTGTATATTTTGGTGCAGTCAAAGTCAAACACACACGTTATGCTGCTATGGGTGGTATTATTGCAGATATTGTTGGAGTAGTTACAGCAATTCTAGTTTCTTATTTATTTTATGCTCACTAAGATTTTTGCCATGTTTAAAAAGAAAAAAAAGGTACACATTCCTTCCGATAAAGAGAAAAAAGTAGTACCGATGAAGGCATTGGATTATCCTCCAAAAATCTTATTGGCATGGGCGAAAGCAATCGAAGGGGAAGAAGAATTTTCAGAATGGCTAAAGTTTAACGGTTTCTTAGAATTACATTCAGCAACTTCTGCAATTAAACTCAACGCTAAAGCACGTGATTGGTTAATGGATAATGGTTACCCACATTTATTAGCATTTATACAAGCTTCAGAAGGAAATAAACATGCCGATGCTTGGTTAGAGCGAAATAAATTCAAATTATTACTCAATATGGCACGCGCCATTGATGGAGATAACGATTCCTATCAATGGGTTAAAAATAACCAATCGGTAGATATTTATATTTTGATGGTTGCAATTAAGAAAATTAAAGATCAAATTGAAGATTTCAATAATGATCCTCATATTTTTAAATAAAGTTATAAACCTTTTAATTGCTCAATCGTCTCACGTGGATGCGTAGAACCAAAAACAAAACTTCCAGCAACTAATACATCAGCGCCTGCGTCAACTAACAATTTTCCAGTTTCAAGGTTAACTCCTCCGTCAACTTCAATTAATGCAGAAGAGCCTTTTGCTTGGATTAATTGTTTTGTTTCCGCCACTTTATGTACTGCGTTTGAAATGAATTTTTGTCCACCAAAACCTGGATTTACGGACATAATCAATACCAAATCCAAATCTGCTATTACATCTGTTAATGCACTCACAGGTGTGTGTGGATTCAATGCAACACCAGCTTTCATTCCAGCTTGTTTGATTGCTTGAATGGTACGATGTAAATGTCTGCATGCTTCGTAGTGAACCGTTAAAATATCAGCCCCACAACGTTTAAATTCCGCAATATAATCATCTGGATTTTCAATCATGATATGTACATCCAATGGTTTGGTAGCGTGACGCTTCATGGCTTCAATCACAGGGAAACCAAAAGAGATATTAGGCACAAAAACACCATCCATCACATCCACATGAAACCAATCTGCTTGACTAGCGTTGATCATTTCAATGTCACGTTGCATATTCGCAAAGTCACAGGATAACATCGATGGGGAAATAAGTACGCTCATAATTCTCTTTTTTTGATTTGACGCTAAAATTACGGATTATAATAGATTCTTGAAATTGATTCTACACAAAATGAATCCAGATGTTTGAATTATTATTTACTAAATGTATCTTATTTCAAATTCTTTGGATTATTAATGTTATAATTTTGAATCCGTTCAACCGCATGGAAATGATTTGGTATCACAATAAATTCACCGATTTCCAAATTCATATCAGGACGCATTTCGATTGTTTTTAACCATTCTTGAAATACAATTTCGCCTAATTCATTCAAATACATTTGCCCATTTTCTATTTCACCAAAATAATGTATTCTATTTTTTGTACAAATTGTAATGAAATAAATTCCTTCTGAACTGTAATCCCATTGTTGCCATCTGGAAGAAGAAATTCTGTATTTGTTTCTAAATTTTTCTGTCATTTACCTTGTAATTCTCTTTTTTCATATATTAATTTAGTCAAATAGTTCATTTCAATCAAGACAAACATGTATTACATTAAATAGAATATCCTTTTTTTCATCAGCAATACTTATATTTACTTCGTATTATTTCGATTATATGACTATTCTAATCATTATTGCAACAGCTATCATTTCTTTTATGGGTTTTAAAAATCCATCGATGATAAGTAAATGGGTGTTTTCGCCTTACAGGGTAAAACATAACAATGAATTTTCGCGCTATTTTTCTCACATGTTTATTCATGCAGATCTATCCCATTTACTTTTTAATATGATTTCCTTTTTTATGTTTGGGGCAATGATTGAAGGTGAATTGGATACTCATTTTGGCAATTCAAATGGAATGATTCATTTCTTAATTCTATATTTTGCAGGTGGATTATTTTCTACCTTATGGCCGTATATCCGAAACCAAGAAAACCCGAATTATCTATCATTAGGTGCCTCAGGTGCAGTATCCGCGATTGTTTTTGCAGGAATTATTTGGAATCCAACTATGAAAATGGGCTTAATCTTTTTGCCAATCATGATTCCAGCTTATATCTTCGGACCTCTATATTTAGCGTTTGAATTTTGGATGTTTAAACGACAAAAAACAAATATTGCACACGATGCCCATATAGGTGGTGCTGTGTTTGGGGTGTTGTATATTTTATTAATAAACGCCAATAAAGGAAGTGAGTTTTTACATAGTATAATGCCCTAATATATGCAAGATTTATTCGTAAATAACAACGGAGCTGTTCTCCCAAATAAAGGAGCCACAATCGCAGCTGGTAATCGTTCATATTTGTATGGTGACGGATTATTTGAAAGTGTTCGCATCTTGAATGGTAAGCCAATCAATATGGTGAACCATTTTAACCGTATGGTGGAAGGAGCTAAAGCAATTAAAATGCGTTTTCCTTCTTTTTTTACAGTTGAATTTTTTGAAGATAAAGTCAAAGAGTTAATTTCACTTTCAGGAATCAATGAAGGTGGAAAATGTAGAATCTCACTCGATAGAGCATTGGGGGGAACGTATATACCTGAAACAAACGAAATTTCTTATTTTATTGAAGTATATCCCTATGAATCCAATTATTTTGAATTGAACTCAAAAGGGTATGAAGTAGATATTTACCGAGAAATTAAAAAACAAAAAAATTTTCTTTCCAACTTCAAAACTAAAAATGGATTGTTATATGTAATGACTGCTATTGCAGCAAAAGAAAAAGGGTTGGATGATTATTTGTTAATCAATGAAAAAGATGTTGTAATCGAAAGCTCTAACTCGAATTTGTTTGTGGTGAGCAATGGTGTGTTATATACGCCAAGCTTAGAAGATGGTTGTTTGGCTGGTACTATGCGTATGCAGGTAATAAATATTGCATTAACACATGGAATTAAAGTCTATGAATGTGCCATTTTACCTCAAAACCTACTTGCTGCAGATGAAATCTTTTTGACCAATGCAATTCGTGGAATTGTATGGGTAGGAGGGTATCGAACTAAACGTTACTTCAATACTGTTGGCAGAAAAATTCAATCTTACCTGAATGATTATTGGGACAACCAATTAAACGAAACAGAAGAATAATTCATTGTCATTTAACTAAATAAACGTGGCTAATTTTAAAGAATTAGGGGTTGAAACCTATCTAATAAAAGCATTAAACGATATTAATATTACTGAACCTACTGAAATTCAGCAAAAAGCGTTGCCTTTTTTGTTAGAATACAATTCAGATTTCGTAGGTCAAGCTCAAACAGGAACAGGTAAAACTGCGACGTTTGGTATTCCAATTATTCAAAAAATTGATGCGAATTCTCCAAATGTACAAGCCCTAATTTTGGCTCCTACCCGTGAGTTGTGTCAGCAAATTTCCAAACAACTTTTTAAAATGACGAAGTACACAACCAATGTGTATGTTCAAGCGGTTTATGGTGGTGAAAAAATTGATTTACAGATTCGTGCACTATCAAGACCTACGCAAATCATTGTCGCAACTCCTGGTCGTTTGATCGATTTGTTGGATCGAAAAGTGTTAGATTTAAAAGGAGTAAATACGGTTGTATTAGACGAAGCGGATGAGATGTTGAAAATGGGTTTCCAAAAAGATGTGGAAACGATTTTAAGACAAACACATAAAAATAGTTTTACGTGGTTGTTTTCAGCAACGATACCGAATGAATTAGAGTTAATTATTACCAATTATTTATCAGAAGATGCAAAACGTATACAGGTAAATAAACAAAAAAATATGAACTCAGGAATTGAGCATCAATATTTTGTGTGTGATCCTAAACAAAAGTTTGCGTACTTAACTCATTTTCTAAAAACACAACCCAACAAAACGGGGATCTTCTTTTGTCGAACAAAAGCTTCAGCTCAGTTTATTTCCGATAAATTGAAAGAAAGTAATCATAGTGTTGGAGTGATCCACGGTGATTTAGAACAACGTGAACGTGAAAAAGTGATGCGTATGTTCAAAAAGGGAACTTTTGCTTTTCTTGTTGCGACAGATATTGCTGCGCGTGGCATCGATATAGAAGATTTATCATTTGTTGTTCACTATGAATTGCCAGATGATATTGAAAACTACACACACCGAAGTGGTCGTACTGCACGTGCTGGTAAGAAAGGTATTTCTATCGCTTTTATTGAATCTAAAGAAATCAAACGTATCAGAAAGATAGAGCAAGAATTAGGGATTAAATTTTATCAAATCAAATAGTTTTAGCACTAACTGTCGATGAAACATCATGTATTGCTTATCGGACTTGTGTGGCCTGAACCGGACTCTTCCGCAGCAGGTGTTCGTATGTTACAGATTATTCGTTCATTTTTAGAACAAAAGTATACCGTTTCTTTTGCTTGTTCTGCCGCACGCGGTGAATATAGTTATCCCTTAGAAAATTTAGCTGTTGGTTGTCATTCTATCATATTAAATGATAGCAGTTTTGATGACTTTATAACAGAACTGAATCCTACCATGGTGGTTTTTGACCGTTATATAACGGAAGAACAATATGGTTGGCGGGTAACTGAAAATTGTCCGAATGCACTTAGAATATTAGATTCGGAAGATTTACATTGTTTACGAAAAGCACGCCAAAAAGCACATAAAGAAAACAGAGAATTTACGATTACTGATTTATTGATTGAAGAAACGGCCAAACGTGAAATAGCATGCATTTTACGTTGTGATATCACCTGGATTATTTCAGAATTTGAAATGGAGGTGTTAAAAAATGTATTCAATGTGGATGAATCGTTAATCTCATATTTACCAATGTGGGTCGATTCTGTAGGGATGTTGCATGCAACATCCCTACAGAATCAAACGAATGCAACATCCCTACAGAATCAAACGAATGCATCATCCCTACAGAATCAATTCCACCAAAAATCACATTTTTCATTTGTTGGAAATTTTTTACATGACCCAAATTGGGATGCAGTCTATTTTTTAAAAAAGGAAATTTGGCCTTTAATTCGCAAGCAACTACCTCAAGTAGAATTACATATTTATGGAGCCTATCCTTCTCAAAAAGTGCTGGGCCTACATAATGTGAAAGAAGGTTTTATCATCAGAGGTCGCGCGAATAACCTAGATGAAGTATATGAATCTACGCGAGTTTTTCTAGCGCCATTGCGTTTCGGTGCAGGTGTAAAAGGGAAATTGATCGAAGCTATGTTACGCAGAGTTCCTAGTGTGACTACACCTATTGGAGCGGAATCGATGCATGGTAATTTATCATGGAATGGAAGTATTGAAGAAAAACCAGAAGCATTTGCTAGTGCAGCGATCACTTTATACACGAACGAGTCAAAATGGGAAAATGCAGTAGAAAACGGGATTCAACTTATTCAATCAATGTATATTAAAAAAGATAATTCATTTATTTTTAAGTTAGAAGAACTATATGATACCCTAGAAATCCATCGCACACAAAATTTCATGGGTAGTTTGCTTCAACATCAAAGTTTACAAGCTACCAAGTTCATGTCTAAATGGATAGAGTTGAAAAAATCACTGAAATAATTTATTGATTCTTTGTTGCTCTTTGTAGTGAATTTTATTGATTTTGTAATAATAGGAGAATAAACGTTTTCTGAATGATTCACCGAATACATTATACCATAAAGAATAGATTGTATGAATTCTTTTTTCTTTTGGTAATCGAATGATTTGATTGGATTTAGCTATTTTGTAAGCGTATTTTTTGTTATAAAAAGCTTTATATGCTTCAATCGAAATACCTGAGTTTTTCGGTGTCTTCTTAATAAAATTCACGTTTTCAGTGATTGCTTTTACATCCAATAATTTCCCTCGTTGATCACGAATTGTAAGCCCATAAAATGGATCAAACATACAATATTGCTTATTTATCAATATTTCACAAACAGAATGATTTGAAATAGAGTCGTTAGCATACAAAAAAATTAATCTTCCTTGGAAATTCAATGTGTAAGCAAGGGATAAAAATGTGTTACATTGTTCATCACAATAACCTTGACCAGTCATTAAATGTTTTCCACTTGTGCCTAAAACTGAAATATTTGATGTTTCAATTTTAGTAGGTTTTTTTATATTATTACGAATATATGTATAAAGAAGTATGATCTTTCCCTCTTCAGATTTCGTTAAATTAGTTTCTTTCTTCGCAATTGAAAATAAAACGGTATAGGTAAAGTCTAGTTTATGGTATTTTACAAATAGAAATGGAATGAAGTAACATGTAATTCCCAAAGAGATAAAAACTAATATAAAAAAAAGCCTTTTTTTTAATCTCATCGAATAAAATTCCATTCTGATTCAGTAGAAGTTTGAGCGTCAAAGGAATAACCATCTACTTGGTATACTTTTAATGCTTCGACAGACTGAATATTGTTTTTGATACAATAATTAGCCATCGCACCTCGTGCGTGTTTTGCATACATCATGACTACTTTGTACTGACCATTGCTGAAATCTTTAAAAGTTGGTGTGATAACTTTTGCTTTTAATTGCTTGAAATTTATAACTTTATTATATTCTGCAGAAGCTAGATTTAAGATTTCAGTTGGTTTTTCAGTATTCAACTGTTTGGTTAATTTATCCGTCCAAAAAGCATATAAATTCTTTGTTTTTGGTGTGATTTGCCATTTTGTTCCCATCTCCAAACGATATGGATAAACTAAGTCCAATGGTTGTAACATTCCATATAAACCAGATAAAATTCTTACTTGTTCATTAGCACGTAAAAGCTCCTCTTGTGACCATGAAAAAGGATCTAAACCTTTATATACCTCACCATTAAATACTTCGATACAAGCCTTAACAACTTCATTTTCTTCAATAGGAGTCATCCAACCCTGATAACGATCATAATTTAAGTGTGCTAAATCAGCAGAAATATGCATCATGTCCATCAGTTTTTTTGGACTGATTTTTTTTAATTTAGTCACTAGTTGCTCTGTTTCTTTGATGAAAGCTGGAGTATTAACAAATGGCTTAACAATTGATTTTGTATAGTCTAATGATTTTGCAGGAGAAAGTAAAATTTTCATAGTTAATGTGCTGAATGATTAAACCTAACTTCGGTTGCTCCCTTACCGTAATCTAAGTAAGAAGCGTCAAAATATTCAATGTGTTCCTGTCTTGATAAAAACGATCGAATTTCATTTTTTAATACGCCTTCTCCAACTCCATGAATGACAATTAATTTTTGGATACGTTTATCCTTGGCTTTAGAAAAAGTGTTTTTAAAATTACTCATCTGTTTGAGTAATATTTCTGTATTAGTTAAATTTTTGGCGTTATCCAATAAGTTTTCGATATGCAAATCAATTTCCCAAATGGAGGTTTTCTTTTTGTTTTCTATTTTAACAGAAAGTTGCATGTTTTTTCTTTTGGAGATCGGTTCTTTATCGTATGGAACAGAGGTTGTCTCCAATTGATAATTTAAACTATGCAAAGTGATCAATTCAGAACTCAAACGAATTTGTTCAAATCCTTCATTGTCAATCAATCTAATTTTTTTGTCAGGAAGAAATTCTATTATTTTGGCTGTTCCTTTCTCATATAAGAATCCAATTTTTTCACCAAGTTTAAACATGTTACTTCTTATTTTTTGACAACAAACATCACACGTCTATTTTTAGCGAGTTTCAAATCTTCATCATCATCATCTAAAATTTCTTCGTTTGGTTCTTTTTCGTCTTTTGGTGTTGAAATGAGTCTTTTAACATCAACACCATTTTCAATCATGTATTTCATCACTTCACGAATACGGCGATTAGCTAAATCAGCAAACAATGGTTTTTTACTCGCTAATTCTGCCTCATTCACATCTAAGTGTCCGAATAATTCTACTATAAAAGTCGGATTTGCTTTCATCTCACGAATAACCGCATCTATCGTACTACGATTTGTTTCTTGTAATTCATATTTGCCAAAAGGAAAAAATGCTGTATGAGCTTCAATGCGCTCATTAGGTGTCATTTTTTCTTCTAACATGATTATTTTGTGATAATATGTATCCTTCTTATCTTCATTAGGTCCGCAATCACAAGCCGTTTTTTGATCAACCATAACGACAGAAATGTCATCTACGAAATAATAAGCAAAATCAGAAAGGACTCCTTTGTAATCTTTTATTTTGATTGCTTTTTCAGTCTTTGTTTTATCTGTTGCGGTAAAATTTCCAATCGTTATAAATTCTTCACCACCTTCAGCAATATAATTTCCACATATTTTTTCCCATCCATAAGTCGCACTAACAATTTTTAATTGAGCGTGTAAAATGGAGGTTTTATCAATGAGGTTTTTATTATCATCTTGTTTAAGTTGTTTTTTGTTAAAATTAATCCCTAATTGATTGGTTGCAAATTTCGAACCTTCAGCCAGTGAAATATACATACTTATACAATATTTTTTACCTTTTAGCATTGGTTGCGCTAAAGGAGAAGTAATGTAATTTCGTGCAATTTTATCTTTCGGTGAATAAACTACTAATCCAACATAATTATCACCTTCTTTTGGATCTTCTTTACCGTACGTATTTCCAGATGTTAATACAAATAAATTTTTATTTTCTTTCACAAATAAATCAGCTTTTGAAGTGGTAACATTTTTCCATTCATCAGAAGCTTCTATACAGCCTAATCCTTTTATTTTTCCTTTGATCACTTCAAAACTACCATTCTCTACAAGGTTTGTTGATTGTGAATAGGTTAGTATTATTGAAAAAATAAATAAGAAGAGGGTAATTGCTTTCATCGATTAGTACTTAATTGTGTAATCTTTAACTGTTTGGATGAATGTTTTTACTTTCTCGGGATCAACATCTGGATAAACTCCATGACCAAGATTCACGATGTGACGTTTACTTGTAAATGAGTCTAATAGTTTATTTGTCAGTTTTTTCACTTCATCATGTGTGCTATATAAAGCACAAGGATCTAAATTCCCTTGAATGGTTCGTTTATCTCCTATCACTTTTCTAAATTCAGGAATATCCATGTTCCAGTCTAACCCTACAGTATTACAATCTAAATTAGCGATGTCTTCCAAAGAACTCATCGCTCCCTTTGAGAAAATAGTTAATGGAACTTCCTGAATGGCATCAGCAATTTGTTTTAAATAAGGCATACTGAAAGTAGCGTATTGTTCTGTACCTAATATTCCTGCCCAAGAATCAAATACTTGAACCATATGTGCTCCCGCTTTGATTTGTGCTTGAAGATATTTAATCGTAACTTTTGTAATACGATCCATTAAATTATGCGCTAATATGGGATTGGTATAGAGCATTTTTCGAGATTCAGAAAATGTTTTTGAACCATGTCCCTCAATCATGTAGCAGAATATAGTCCAAGGTGCACCAGCAAATCCAATCAATGGTACACGACCATTTAATGCTTGATTCGTTAATTTGATTGCCTCTAATACATATCCTAATCGATCTTCTACATCAAAATCTACCTCGGCATATTTTAAATCTTCTTCAGTTTTGATTGTTTTTTCAAACCATGGACCTTTAGCTTCTAGCATTTGATATTCCAATCCCATTGCCTCTGGTACTACCAATATGTCAGAAAATATAATCGCAGCATCCACACCTAGAATATCTACTGGCTGAACTGTTACTTCCGCTGCAAAACGAGGAGTTTCAACTAATTCTTTGAAGCCAGAAAGTGAACTTCGAACTGCACGGTATTCAGGCAATATTCTTCCTGCTTGACGCATTAACCAAACAGGGTAACGTTCAATATCTTCTCCTCGAGCAGCACGTAGTACTAAATCGTTTTGTAGTGTGTTTTTCATGGTTGTAAATTTACATGTGTAAAGATACTAATTTCATTAAATTACCATAAAATTTGCTGCCCCTTATTCGCGATTAAATATTCGTTACATTGATGAAACTGTCCACTATTTTTAAATGCTTTAAAATCCTTTCCGGACTTTGTATAACCTAAAGGAGAAGGATGTGAAGTTTTCAGTATTAAATTATCTTTGGAATTCAACTGTTTTTCAATCGTATGTGCATTTTTACCCCATAATAAATACACAATATTTTTATGTTGATCAGTTAAATAAGTAATTACTCGGTGCGTAAATTTTTCCCAACCAATATTTTTATGACTCAAAGGAGCACCTTTTTCGACGGTTAATAGTGTGTTTAATAAAAATACTCCCTGGTCTTTCCAACGATTTAAGTCTCCGTTTTCAGGTTCGAACTCAGGATATTCGAGTTTTATTTCTCTAAATATGTGAAGCAGACTTTTAGGATACGGATATATTTCTGGGTTTACGGAGAAGCAAAGTCCATTCGCATATCCATAAGTCGGGTAGGGGTCTTGACCTAAAATTACTACTTTGATTTCGGAAAGATCAGATTCAAATACTCTGAAAATTTCTTCTTTTTTTGGGAAAACTTGAGTTTGTTGATACTTGTTTGCAAGCTTATTTATTAAATCGATAAAGTAAGGTTGATTTTTTTCATTGTTTATAAATGAATTCCAACTTGGATGGATATGTGAGAACATAATAGATGAACAATTTTTCGTTTTTTATTTCAATTTTTTCACATGTTATTAGCTACAAAAGATCGCGTGGCGCTGATATTCATGTCTGTATATTCTTTTCTAGAATTCAACAATACATTTGGATTCCTTAAAGTTACAAGAATAAAACCTTGTGAAATTAAGAAATACGTACGAATCATCTTTTGAACATGTACGTTAAAAATAGTAGGTTTCAAACAATCTAGTAAATATTTAACATCTCTAATTTTTTGGAGTACTACTTTGATGTTAGTTTGGTTATCCCCGCCTTGAGCATCAATAAGGATAACAAAGATATAAAAGAACAATTTTGTTAATTACTGAGCTATTTTTTCTTTAGAGTTAATAGCATCTATGACTTGATTAATCACACTACATACTTTATTTATTGTGTTTTTGAAATCTTCGATGGAATGATTTTGTTCGTCCCACGTTTCAAGAATTAATATATCTTCTTTTAAGCTGATAATCCCTAAATTAGTAATAGTAGGTTTTATTTTGTGAGCAGTTTTCTTAATAGTTTCTAGGTCGTTTTTTTTCGAGGACTCATTAATAAGTTCAATATATTTAGGTGTAAGATTTAAAAATAGCTTAAGCATGTTTGGAACAAAATCGAGATTTCCATTTGCCATTTCATGCAAACGAGTGAGGTTGTATAGTTGCTTATTATCCTTTAATTGTTGTTTTTTTGTAATTTCTTGAATAATAGTTTTTAGAAAGTGAATTTCTTCAAAAGGTTTGATAATAAAGTTGTTCATACCTAAAGCAATATGTTTTTCTAATTCTTTTAGGAACGTATTTGCTGTTAGTGCGATTATTGGAGTATCAATTTTCAGCTCATTTCGAATGATTTTAGTTGCACTTTCACCACTCATAATAGGCATTTGAAGGTCCATAAGTATTATGTCAAATGAGTGCTTTTTTAGAATTTCAACTGCTTGTTCACCGTTTAGTGCCGCTGTAATTTTTACTTTGTATGGTTCAAGTGTGTTTATTGCAACATAACGATTTATTTCATTGTCTTCAACAATTAAAATTGATTTTCCTTCAATGATTGATGTATTAATTTGATTATCAGTAATTTCAATATTAGAAGGATTACCAATTGGAAAATTGATGAGAACCTTTACTTCTGTTCCAACTCCTTTTTTACTAGAAATTTCAATTTCACCATTCATTAATTCTATGAGTTCTTTGGTGATTGCCATACCTAATCCAGTTCCTTGGTTGCTATGTGTACTTGAAGCGTCCTCTTGTTCAAATTTATGAAAGATTCGGGCTAAATAGTGTTCACTCATTCCAATACCACTATCGGTAATTTTTAATTCTATAATTTGGTGGTTATTTTTAATTTCAATAGGTGTACATTCAATTTTTACAAATCCACTTTCTGTAAATTTAATGGCGTTTCCAGTGATGTTGATCAGAATTTGTCTAATCTTTGATGGATCGCCTACGAATGCTTTAGATAGCAAAGGATTTACTTTAATTTCGAAATTTAGTTCTTTATCCGAGGCTTGACTTTCTAATATTTTTTTAATGCCATAAATCTCATCTTTCAAATTAAAATCTATTTTTTCTAAGTTTAATTCTCCAGCTTTAATTTTTGAGAAATCGAGTATGTTATGGATGAGGGATAATAAATGGTTACATGCACACAATGCATTATCTATACAATTTTGTTGTGTTTTGGTCGGGTTTTCTTTACTTAGTTTACGAATCATTCCCATGATACCATTGAGCGGTGTACGGATTTCATGACTCATATTTGTTATAAAAGCTTCTGTATAGTCAGATGCACGTTGAGTTTCCCCGCATGTTTTTTCAAGTTGTTTGTGTAATTTCTTAGGTTGACTTACCTTTACAAAAAGGTCTTTAAATTCTAAATTGCTGTATTGTTTTTTCTTGAAAAATTCTAGTAAACCTTTAGTTGAATTAAGCGTGTCTAAATCTTTATTTTCGAGTTTGTTTTCTATAGTTATATCATGTAAAATTAAGTGTGGGTTACCAATAAAAATGTATTTATTTTCGAGCTCCAAATATTCAATTTTTCCAGAAAAATGGATATGATCATAATTATTGTGCGAAAGGATAATTGGTATATTATTTAGCGTTGAAAGTTTATTTAAGGTATCATAAGTTTCTATACCATTGATGGAGAAATTTTCACAAAAATTATCTCCTAAGTTTAGAGTGGGAAATAGACTGTTAATGCTAATTCCAATGGATTCGATTTTACAATCTTCACTTATTAAAACATGAAATGGGAGTAATGATTGAAATGTTTTGTCATCGTTTTTATTCGTCATTTTAATGTTCGTTTGTTTTTTTAAATAACAGGAAGCCCAAAAGCATAGCTTTATCGAGAGACGATATATATGCTTAATTAATTAAAGAATGTAAGGCTTCTAACTATTATTTTTTCTTTTCTTTCATCAACGTTAAATTGAGATAGGAATGTTTTTTTTCATCTACGCTAACCCATTCTCCATTGCATTTTTCAGCTCCGATGTTATTGAATAGAAATTTTCCAATTAGAACATCTCCGTTCATTTCGTCCATTAGTATAGGAGCATCCGGATCAGCATTTTTTGCACATGAATCAAATTTCCCTGAAAAAACAATGTCTTTTTTATGTTTTTTACTAAAATAAGAACCTTCAAATGACAATAAACATCCTTTGTTAGTAACTGTCACAACAAATTTAAAAACAGTTGGAATACTGTTGAAAATCCCTTTGTATTTAAGTGTGTCTGCTTGCGAAAAAGCGTTAGATCCAATAAGCAATAACGCTAAAAAGAATAAAGTTTTCATATTATAATTTTTTAATTAATTCAATTAATTTTTCGGTGCTTTCAAAATCTTGATTGGAAGCTTTTGCACGTTTAATTGCTTCGTTTGCTGCAGCTAAAGCTTCATTTTTGAGTTTTAATTTAAATAATAAAGAAGCGTAAGTATCGTATTCTGCATAAAGAGATGATTTAGTGGTGTTTTGACTTTCGTTTATGTATTTTTTCATCCATTGACTAGCTTTTTCAAGTACTTTAGGATTGTCAACATTTTCGTATATTTTCCAGGCAATAGCATTGAATTCTTTTGATGTTAAGTAGTTGTCTCCTTTAGCTAATACTAAATCTCCATAAGAAGTCCAGTCTTTTTTGAATCCATATTTATCTAAGTCTAAACGGAAAATCACATTGTTTGAAATATGTTCGGGATATTTAGTGATGTCTTTTTTGAAGGCAAGATAGGATGAATCAGCATTTCTTTTTTCGAATACTGCTTTTTGACCACTTTTAAAGAGTACATCTAATAACTTAAGATCTACAGAATCTTTCGTATACAGGTTGTAGAAAGTTGCAAGGTTGTTTCCTACATAGTTGAAAGCTTTATTGTTGTATGATTTCACATAATTAAAAAACATATTCCAATTCGTTCTAGAACTCAATTGATCTAAAGATTGAGTTTCAAAATAATTTGCTACGATTTCATCGTATGGCATGCATGTTTTAGAAAGATAATTTAGATAGTTTGTTAAAAATTGCGCGTCTAATTTTTTAGTTTCATACGCTTTTGCATAAGTTATGTAATTATTACTTGTTCCTTGCGCTTCCTTAGCAAAAGCAATAAAGTTTGCTGGAGTCATTCCTCCTCCTTTTCTGTGAATTACTTCACCTTCTCCGTTTATGAATAATAAATTAGGAAAACAGTAGATTTGATATTTTTTACGAAATTCTATACCTTCCCCTTTTTCCATGTCGATCTTGGTTGTGATGAAATTTTCATTAAAATAATCTGCAACCGTATCATTTGTAAAAACGCTCTTAGCCATCCATTTACATGGTCCGCACCAAGTGGTATAGGCGTCTACAAAAATTAATTTATGCTCTTTTTTTGCTTTCGCTTTGACAGTTTCAAAGGAACTAGTTTCAAATTTAATTTCACGATTTTGAGCCACTAAAGTCAGAGAGGTAAGTACTAAAATCGAGAATATTACAATGTTTTTCATGAAGTTGAAGTTTTTTTAAGGTAAAATTACCATTTTTTATCATATGAAGTAAAACGAGTGTTATGCTTGCTACTTTTTGCTTTATATTTTTGTATTTTTGTTATTCAATTTTAAATACTAATTTCTATGAATACTTGGTTTACAGTTAAAGTAAAATATACAAAACAATTAGATGACGGAACTTTTAAGCGTGTTTCTGAACCTTATTTATTAGCTGCAATGACTTTTACGGATGCTGAAGCACGTATTTACGAAGAATTAGGTTCGATCATTCGTGGTGAATTCACAGTTACCAATATTGCACGTACCGAGTATCATGATATTTTCTATTATGAAGATGCGGATTTATGGTATAAATGTAAAATTACTTACCAAAGTGAAGGTGATGGGTTAGATGTAGAATCTGATTTGAATCCTAAGAAAGTGAAGAAGGTTTCTCAAAATTTCTTAGTTACTGCAACTTCAGTAAAAGAGGCTTTTGAACGCATTCAAGAGAGTTTGTCTACGTTGATGGTGGATTATCAAATACCTTCGATTATATTGACACCAATCGTCGATATTTTCCCATTTACAGAAGATTTAGATGTGGAATTGGAGCGTAAACCAGCGAAGGAGAAACGAGTGACGGAAGTGACGAGTGACGAAGAAGTTATAGAAACTCCGGGTAAAGGAGTAGTTTTTTCAGCGTCAGGATCTGATTTTGATGATGAGGAAGAAGAGTTGGAGAGTTCTTTGACGGATGATTTTTCAGGAGAAGAAGAATAATTTGAGTGACGAGTGACGAAAGTGACGAGTGACGGAAGGTTGTGGTAATAGACTTTAAGATAATAAGATATGGACGACTTTTTAGATTTAATACGAAACGATCATCATCAGTTTGACCAAGGGAAATTAGAAGATCATTATGAGGATCAGCCATTTGGTCTGATTTCATCCTGGCTGAGAGAAGCGCTAGAACGTAATGTGCATGAGCCGAATGCTATTTCTGTTTCTACGATAGGAGTAGATGGTTTTCCGGAAACGCGTGTTGTTTACATTAAAGAATTGTTGGAAGAGGGGATTGTATTTTACACGAATTATAATAGCCATAAAGGAAAAGCAATTGCACACAATAATAAGGTTCATGTGTTAATATATTGGCCTGAATTAGAGCGTCAAATTCGTGTTTCAGGATTGGTTGAAAAAGTACCAGAAGCAATGAGTGATACTTATTTTGCATCCAGACCTTATGGGAGTAAAATTGGCGCTTGGGCTTCAGATCAAAGTGAAAAATTAGAATCGCGAAAAGCGTTAGAACAAAAAGTGGAAGATTTTAGTCTTAAATTCCCTACTGATGTTCCGAGACCTCCGCATTGGGGAGGTTACTTGGTTCGACCTTTAAAAGTAGAGTTTTGGCAAGGTCGACCTTCGCGTTTACACGATCGTATTGTGTATGAATTAAATGAAAATACCTGGAAATTATTCCGAATAAATCCTTGATGATAGAAATAGAACCGATAATAGTTCCATTGAGCAATGGAATACGTTTAGTTTATATGCATACGACTTCCCCTGTAGCACACATGGGGGTGACGGTACTTGCGGGTTCACGTTACGAGCAGTCGCATGAGTCTGGGTTAGCCCATTTTTTAGAACATTGTATTTTTAAAGGGACAACCAAACGTCGTTCGTTACACATACTTTCCAGATTGGATTCGGTGGGTGGAGAGTTGAACGCATATACGACGAAAGAAGAAATTTGTGTGTATGCTTCATTTACGAAAGAGTATTTCAAACGTAGTTCGGAATTATTAGCTGATATTGTGTTGAATTCCAATTTCCCAGAGAAAGAAATTCAGAAAGAGAAAGAAATAGTATTGGATGAAATTAATTCGTATTTAGATTCTCCAAGCGACAAGATTTTTGATGATTTTGAAGAGTTATTATTCAAAAACCATCCTCTAGGAACTAATATCTTGGGTACGCGTGAATCTGTTTCTGGCTTTTCGCGTAAGGAGTTAATAGATTATATTGATCGTTTCTTTTTTGCGGAGAATATTGTGATTTCGTTTGTCGGAGATGTACCTTTATTAAAATTGGTACAAACATTAGAGAAAGATTTTTCTACGTTGAAACGAAGTGCATTGCAAGTTACACCTTTAGCATTTTCTGATTACAAACCATTTCAAATTCGTTCTCAAGAAGGAAATTTTCAAGCGCATGCAGTAATTGGAGGGATTGCTCCTGGGTACAATAACGAGCAACGTCGTGGAATGACTTTATTAACGAATGTATTGGGTGGTCCAGCATTAAATTCACGTTTGATTTTAACTATTCGAGAGAAATACGGATATACTTATAATATTGAGGCGAGTTATTCTCCTTATGCAGATATCGGTTATTGGACAATTTATTTCGGCACCGATCAAAAGTATTTAGATAAAACACGCAAATTGGTTTATAAAGAAATCAAATTGATGCGTGAAGAAGCATTGTCTGAAATTCAATTAAAGAAAGCTAAAGAACAATTAAAAGGTCATTTAGCCTTATCCTTAGATAGTAATTCAGGGATTATGTTAGGCTTAGGTAAGAGTTTATTGTTATTCAATCAGATTGATTCGATTCAAGAAATTTACAGTGCAATTGATAAATTAACGGTAAGTGAATTACAAGATATCGCTGCAGAATATTTTGACGAAAGTAAGATCTCTGAATTGATATTTGAAGTAACTAATGATTAGATTCATCAGAGTTATCTGAATTAATTATATTCGTATAAAAAGAAAGGCATTACCACTAGTTGATAATGCCTTTCTTAGTTAAATTAAATCCATTATATTCTTCCTGGATACACTTTCAAAGCTTCCTCTAATACTTTTACCGCTTTATGCAATGAATCTTGATTCAATACATAAGCAATACGAGCTTCTTGTTGACCAGAACCTTTTGTAGAATAGAATCCATTCGCAGGGGCCATCATTACAGTTGCTCCATTGTATTCAAAGTCTTCCAGTAACCATTGACAGAATTTTTCTGCATCATCCACAGGAAATTTAGCGACACAATAAAATGCTCCGCTTGGTTTTGGACAAAATACACCTGGTATACTATTTAAACCATCTACCATGATGTTTCTACGAGTTACATATTCTTTTACCACATTGTCAAAATACGATTGCGGTGTATCTAACGCTGCTTCAGCTGCGATTTGATCAATTGTAGGAGGAGACAAACGGGCTTGACCAAACTTCAATGCCGCAGAAATTACTTCGTGATTTTTAGAAATCAACGCTCCAATACGTGCTCCACACATAGAGTAACGCTTAGAAACAGAGTCAATCATAATTACATTGTTCTCAATTCCTTCTAAATTCATCGTTGAAAAAGGAACTGCACCATCATAACAAAATTCACGATATACTTCATCTGCAAACAAGAATAAATCATGTTTCTTAACGATGTCACGTAATTTTTCTAATTCTTCTTTTGTGTATAAATAACCTGTTGGGTTCCCTGGGTTACAAATTAATATTGCTCTTGTTTTAGAAGTGATTTTTTTCTCAAATTCTTCTACTGGAGGTAAAGCAAAACCTGATTCAATGGAAGATGCTACAGGAACAACAGTCAAACCAGCGGTTACAGCAAAACCATTGTAATTTGCATAAAAAGGCTCAGGAATAATTACTTCATCGCCTGGATTACACGTAGTCATGAATCCGAAGATTAATGCTTCAGACCCCCCCGTTGTGATGATGATATCTTCTGGGTTAACAGGTAAACCTGTGCGTTGATAGAATGCAGATAAACCATTTCTATAAGATTCTAAACCAGCTGAATGTGTATATTCAATTACTTTTTGATCAAAATTTTTGATTGCATTCAATGCAACTTCAGGTGTTTCGATATCTGGTTGACCAATATTCAAATGGTAAACTGTTTTTCCTTTTTTCTTTGCTGCATCTGCATAAGGAACCAATTTACGAATTGGTGAAGCAGGCATGTCTATGGCTTTCTGTGCTATCTTTGGCATAATCGTATTTTAAAGTTGCAAATTTAATGAAATCTATCCGTTTTAGGGTTGTTTAATTTTCAAAATTTCTGTAAATTTAATCATGGATTTAGAGAAAAATTATTCAATATTACTTGATTCAGCAGTAAAAGAAATACAATCTGCAAAAATCAAAGTTGCAAGAAAGGTAAATGAAATTTCAGTTTCAGTATATTGGAATCTAGGTAAATTACTATATGATTCTAAGATTAATACAGCGCATGGTAGTGGAGTTGTAGAAAAGTTGTCATTAGATTTAAAATGTGAATTTCCAGATATGGGATTGTCTCCTAGGAATTTATGGAATATGAAACGATTCTACGAGAGGTATTTAAATTCAGATCAAAAACTGCTACGGTGCGTAGCAGTTTTACCATGGAGTCAAAATTTATATATTCTTGACAAAACAAAAACAGATGAGGAAGCCTATTTTTATGCATCAAAATCAGTCGAGTTTGGTTGGACGAGAGATGTTTTATTAAACTATATTAAAGCAAATGCTTTCATTTCGGAGTTTCAGATGGAGAAATTTCATAATTTCAATGAAACTTTACCAAATGATTTAGCAGACCAGGCAGATGAAATATTAAAAAGCACCTACAATTTAGGGTTTTTAAATGTGTTAAAACCTATAAAAGAAAGAGAATTAGAAGCTAGATTAGTTGAAAAAATAAAACATTTTATTCTCGAATTAGGTAAAGGATTTACATTTATTGGTAATCAATACCGAATTGAATTTAACAACAAAGATTACTATGTAGATATGTTGTTTTTTAATAGAGATTTGAATTCTCTAGTTGCGATAGAATTAAAAGTAGGTGAATTTCTTCCTGAATACATTGGTAAAATGAATTTTTACTTAACATTGTTAGATCGATTGGAAAAAAGAGCGTCTGAAAATAATTCAATCGGAATTATTCTTTGTGCGGATAAAAATCATTTTGATGTTGAGATTGCATTACAAGACATACATAAACCAATAGCAGTAGCAGAATATGAATTATTGTTACCAAAGAAACAATTAGAGGAGTTAATTAGAAAAGAATTAAATGAAATTGAACTTGAAAATAAGGAAATTGAAAATTAGTAAAAATCAATTCCTTCCATTGTTATTATTGTTAACAGTTGTCTTTTTAACAACCGCACAAACTAAAAAATCGTTAGAACCGAAAAAACTACGAAAAGGATTTGAGAAATTGGTGGATATCCAAGCTTTAGATTCTACTATTCGGGTTGATTTGAAGTATGCTACAACTGATAACTTCATGAAAAAGCGCTTATATTTCGACATTGATAAGGCGTATCTCCAAAAAACGATTGCGCAACGGTTAGTGAAGTGTAATACCTATTTGAAGTCGATACATAAGAATTACCGTCTGTTGATTTATGATGCGGCACGACCACGCTCTATTCAACAAGCGATGTGGGATGCATTAGATACAATTCCAGTCAAAGAACGTACTAAATTTGTCTCTAATCCTGCGAGTGGGAGTGTACATAATTTTGCAGCAGCAGTCGACTTAACCATTTGTGATAAAGCTGGTAAAGCATTAGATATGGGTGCTGGTTACGATGATATTCGGTTGATTGCTTACCCATCAAAAGAAGAATACTTTCGAAAAAAAGGAATGTTGACAAAGAAACAAATCGATAACCGTAAATTGTTACGCAACGTGTTGAATTCACAAGGGTTCATCAATATCGCAACAGAATGGTGGCATTTTAATGCAGTAACGCGTAAACAAGCGAAAGCTTTGTATTCTATGCTAGAGTAAGTTTTTCAAAATCAGGAGTAATCCCTGCTAAATTCAAGATCTTTACAATAACAGCATCTACTACTGCATCTGGACACGAAGCTCCAGAAGTTAGGATAATTCTTGTTTTATCTTTTTGAGGAAAAAAAGCAGTGACTTCTTCTTCTTTTTTGTCATGTATGTTAAAAGATGTCAAAGTTTTTAAGGAGGAAATGTTTTTTTCAGAAAGTATAAAATAGGTTTTGAATTTCTCTTCCAATAACTCAACCAAATGGGTGGTGTTTGAACTATTGTAGCCACCAACCACAATTGCAAAGTCAGCATCTTTTTCTAACAAACCTAATGTTGCAGATTGATTATCGTTTGTTGCGTAACATAATGTGTCTCTAGTATCAGCAATGTAATTTTTTATAGATGTTTCACCATATTTAGAAATCATGGTTTGACGAAGAAATTCCGTGATTTCTTGAGTTTCACTCGCTAACATTGTTGTTTGGTTTACTACACCAATTTTTAGTAAATCTTTTGTTGGAGTAAACCCTTCAGAATATTTTCCTTTAAAATAGGTAAGGAAAGTTTCTTCAGTGAGATCACCTTGAATAAATTCACTTATTTTTTTAGCTTCAGTTAGATTTTTTATCACTAACGTAGGTGCATTTGAATTACTATGTGAGAAAGTAGCTCTGGTTTCTTCATGGTCGTGTTTACCATGAATGATAATTGTATGTGCACTTTGGCCTAATGTTTCAGAACGATTCCAAACTTTCTCCACAAAAGGACAGGTAGTATTATACGCTTTGACATCTACACCTATTTCCGTTAATTTTTGTTCAATTTCTAGGGTAGTACCAAAAGCAGGTATAATCACTACATCGTCTGCTTTAAGTTCATTCCATGGTATCAATTGTTTCCCTTGGGTATCTTGAATAAATTCAATGCCATAACTTTGTAAATCTTCATTGACTCCGGGGTTATGAATCATTTGACTCAATAAAAAGATACGTTTCCCTGGATTGTTGTAAACAGCTTTATATGCAATCTCAATCGCATTTTCTACACCATAACAGAATCCAAAATGTCTTGCAATTAAAAATTCAATTTTTCCAAATTGTAACAACGTGGGAGTGAAGTCCTTTTTTCTTGGGTCTTGCACTTTACGCATTGCTTTTACCTTACTAATGATTGGAGAGCGATAAAATTCTGGGATTTCAAATTTTTTCATGACAATTAAGCTTGCATTTGGATGTTAACAAGGTTTGAATAAATTCCATTAGAACGTGCGCTTAATTCTTCATGTGTACCTTCTTCTGCAACTTTACCATTATCTAATACATATATTTTATCCGCTTTACGAATGGTTGAAAGTCGGTGTGCAATCACAAAGGAAGTTCTTCCCTCCATTAATTTATCTAATGCTTCTTGCACTAATTTCTCTGATTCTGAATCCAATGCAGATGTTGCTTCATCTAATATCAAAATCGTAGGGTTTTTCAATAATGCACGTGCTATGGCAATACGTTGTTTTTGTCCACCGGATAATTGAATACCACGATCACCAACTTGTGTTTGCATCCCTTCAGGAAAAGATTTAATAAATTCAAAGGCATTCGCTTGTTTTGCTGCCGTTAATATTTCTTCTTTTTTAGCGTCCGGTTTCCCAAATGCAATGTTTTCTTCAATGGAACCAGCAAAAAGAATTACCTCTTGAGGTACAAGTGCAATTTTAGAACGCAAATATTCTGTCTCAATTTCTGCTGTAGGAATCCCATCAAACGTCAAAGCTCCTTTATTGATTTCAAAATAACGAAGTAGGAGCGAGGCAATGGTCGATTTACCAGCACCAGAAGAACCAACCAAAGCGATCGTTTGATTTGCTTTACTCTCTAACGAAATTGATTTTAGTACTTCTACATCTGGACGCTGAGGATAGGCGAATTCTACATTTTTAAAACGTACTTCTCCCGTAATTATAGGTCGTAAGTGACCAGTCAACAATTCTTTTTCGTTTTTCGTTTCTATAATCACCATTAAACTTTCCGTTGCGCCAACTGATTTTTGCAAACTCGCCCATAGTTCTGGTAAAGAACCAATGGACGCTCCCATCATGATTGTGTAAAAAATAAATGAGATAAAGTCTTTACTGGATAAATCAGGATTTGGTCCTTGTGTCATTAATAAACCTCGCCAAATGATAAATACGATCGCACCAAATAAGCAGAAAATGATAAAAGAAATAAATAAACCTCTCCAAACACCTGCTTTCACATTCAATTTTCGGATTTCATCTATACTTACTTTGTATTTTAATAGTGCAAGTGCTTCGTTTGTAAAAGATTTCACATTGGAAATCCCCGTTAAACTTTCTTCTAGAATTACATTCGAATCTGCAGCTTCGTCTTGTGCTTTTTTTGATAATTTACGAATAAATCGACCGAAAAACACTGCGATTAATGCCATTACAGGAACGGTAGCCAACATGATTAAAGCTAGTTTCCAAGATAAAAATGCTAGGAAAATAATACTACCTATCACTATAACAGCTTGTCTGAAAAATTCTGCAATTGTTGTTCTTAATGTTTCTTGAATTTGTGTAATATCTGCAGCTATGCGGGATGTTAATTCGCCCACTTTACTTTGATTAAAGAAATCCATTGGCATATATATCAAACGAGAAAATGCATCGTAACGTAAATCACGTAATGTGTTCTCAGTAACATTAGTAAACAATATCACTCGGAAATACGAAAAAATTGCTTGTAAACCAAAAGTGACAAACAGCGCAAAAGCGACTACATTTACATTGCCCAAATCAATTAGACTAATTGCTTTAGAGGGAGTTGTAGTGATTTCAGGAGCCTGATTAATTCCGCCTAATAATTGTCCCATTAAAAAAGGGAACACTAATCCGATGGTGGAAGAAAATAAAAGAAAAACCCATCCTAAAATAAAAGTAGATTGGTATGGTTTTAAATATTGAAATATGTTTTTTGCTTTTGCAATGGATTCTTTCGTAAGCTTGATCTTTTCAGTTTTTCCTTTTTTAGGTCGTAGCATTGTTGTATTTTTGTGTACTGCAAATTTAGTGCTTACAAGTAATAGAATGTGATTAAGTTGATTTCTTTTTTAATTTTTTCATGAAATAGTTTGTAAAACAAAATAAATTGTTAAATTTGCACACTCAAAACACAAGTAGAAATAAGATTTAAAGAATATATATCATGAAAAGAACGTTTCAACCTTCCGTAAGAAAAAGAAAAAACAAACACGGTTTCCGTGAGCGTATGGCTACAAAAAACGGTCGTAAAGTATTAGCTGCACGTCGTCGTAAAGGAAGAAAAAAATTAACGGTATCTAGTGAATCAAGTCACAAACGTTAATTTGTTGATTTGAAAATATTGAGGGCTATTCGTAAGAATAGCCTTTTTTTTGTTTCAAATAATTCTGTTTTTAGATTTTTTTGAAGTGGCAAAAAGCAACCATAAATCTTCTCTCTTCTAGGAGGGATCGAGGTGATGTTCTACTAAAACTTTGAGTATTTATTTTAAAAAGTAACATTCTCAACCATTTTCACCTCCCTTTATCTTCTGGCGCTACCGCTTGGTCTTCGAAAGCAAAGCTTTCTCTCCTCTAGGAGGGAAATCTTACGTCTCGGTTCGAAAATAAATCATTAAGCTATTTCAACCGCGATGTTAGTCGTGGAGGCGAATGGTTTGTTTTTTTTAGATTGAAAACATAAATCTTCCCTCCTTGAGGAGGGACCGAGGGAGGTGATATTCTACTAAAACTTTGAAGATTTATTAAAAAAAAAGTAACATTCTAAACCATTTTCACCCCGCTCCGCTGGATTTGTAATCCTGCGGCTCAATTCTAAAAATAAACTCACAACAATCGTAATTCTAAACCTTAAAAATCGAACTTTATTATA
>CALPMT020000028.1 GCA_943324745.2 Chitinophaga pinensis
AGAAATCAGCTGTCCGAAAACGGATTGTCCAAAAAAGTAGCTATTTTTATTCATGTAATTTAGTTCGGGAAAACCAAATTACACTAAAGCGGGAAATCCATCAAGGAAATCCCGCTTTTAAAAAGTTTTATCGGACAGTAGTGATTTTTATATGTAAAATAAAAAAAGGGGTTCCTTTTAGAAAAAAATTAAGTAAAGAACAGGAAATGATAAATTATGTTAAAAAAGATAAACAATGGTATGAACTTATTAAAATAAAAGCAAGAAAAAATAAAATTTCTATTGACTCAATGCTTTTAATAGATGCTAAATGGAGTTTAGAAAATAAATAAAATGCTAGAATATAGTTATCAAAATACCCAATACTAGACTTCAAACATCTAGTTTTTTTGATTTGGTAAGAGGTTAATTGCCAAATATTTATTGTTTTCACCAATATGTTTTGGGATCCTGACTCATTCCAAATACAGCATTAATAAATACTGCTTTTTCATTTTCCAATTGTAAAATGTTGGTTCGGAAATACCAAATTCGCGTTAAATTTCGGTTACTTTTTTTCCTTCTTCTTGGGATTTTAGCACCTTGATTATCTGTGCTTCGCTGAATTTTGACTTTTTCATACCTTTTTTTGACTGTTTTAAGGTTAATACTCTATTTTTAAACTGTCGTAAAAAAGCAGCCCTTTACCCCCTCTCATTCAAAAATAGTTCCCATTTCGAATACCATGTATATAATGCTCCAACAAATGATTACTTATCTGTTTTCGTGAGTAAATCAACTACTTCCATTAATTCTTGTGCTACTTTTAATTTCGGTTTCTTAGTTAAATATCGACGAATGATAGCAGATTGATGAAATTGACACATCTGAACAGGTATAACTTTAAAACTCGAAATCAATCCTTTTCTTCCATCACAAACAATTGCTATAACTTCAAAACCTTGCGTTTTTAATTCTTCAATTCCTTGAATATAAAGTGCGTTTGTTTCTGATTTCACATAATATTTCAACAAGTTTTCTTTAGTAATTGCATCTTTAAATAGCATTAATCCAAAAAATCTCCCCCAATAAGTTGTATCTGTTAATTCAATTATTTTCCTCGGATTCTTCTTTTTCAGGTAAACAGAAATTTGGTCTAAACGTCTCTGTACTGTTTTTATTGAACAAGAATATTTTTCAGATAATTGAGCATACGTTTGTTTTCCAAAAACATAATCTGACCAAATATTTTCATTAATAATACGATTTCCACCTAAAAATTGTTTACCGCAATTTCCACATTTGTATAGTTGAACACCTTTTACGAGTCCATTTTTCTTGGCAAATCCCTTAACACAGTAAAAGCATTTTTTTCATTCAAAGTATTTGATTTGCTTCAAACGTATTCATAATAAGAGTGATAGTGGTTTTGATCCTAATAAATGTCCATTTCTCCCTATTTTTCAATTTGTAAAACATTTGAATCAGTTGTATAATTGTTTTAGATGATGATTTGTTGCGGGTGAAGAAGAGGTGATCACCCAATAAACAAAATCGCTGAACACGAAGAAAATCCTATTAAGAGTACCAAGGCAAAACTCAATAAATATTTTTTTGCTTGTTCATTATCTTTTTGAATGTAAAGTAAAATACTTACAAATAAGTTTGCTAGTAAGTGTATCACAAATAAGAAGCTAAATGTTCCAAAATCGATCATTCTACCTCCTAATAAAGCAAGTAACAATACTAAAATAATTAAATTAACGAGCAGGTTAAGTTGATTGTTCGAGATTATATCTTTTAGGTTAAGCTTGTTTTTAGTTGTATTTCCAAATCGAAGTAGAATAAATGCAATAGTGAAAAATGTAAAATTATGTGCAATTTCATATTCTCGTATAGATTCAAATAACCAACTAAGAACTAAACATCCGATTATTAATAATGTGTTGTTTTTAGGTAGTGTAATAAATCGATAAAACTTTTTTAATAAATCTTTCATATGTGTTATCTTAAGTATTCAATAGCAAAACAAGAAGAAAAGCCGATTAGTAATGTTATCCCGCTATTTAGAAAAAATGTTTTTGCTAGTTCATTGTTATTGATGTAAAAGAACAGTGCAATGACCAAGTTTGTAGCTATCAAAATAGCGACTCCAAATGCATTCAGAATTATATCTAAATGTCCGTGACCGTAACGTGTATAAATCGTAATAATGAGTAATACGATGAAATTTGAAAGTAAAATGATTGTTTTTTCGTTCATTTAATAGATTTTTTCCTTACGATGTTTTGCTAGTTTTTCCTCCATTCCTTTACGATAAAACAAATTCATCGTTTCAAAAGGAATAATTTTTCCATCTGTATTCACAATGTGAACGCATGATTTCTTAATCGCTCGTACATCAAAATCGTATGCATCCATAAAATTCATAATTATTACACGAAATAAATTGTCGTACGATAATTTTGGAGCGATAATCGATGGCAAACAACAAAGTAATTGATTGAATGTTTTAGATACAAAATCGGTGGATTTACCAGTGCTGAACATTTCCATGACATGTTTATGTAAGGATTCGTCTTGTTCATAAACAATCGTATTTTTCGAATTGTTTAAAAGAATCTCTGGGTCAATTAAATGTGTCAATGCTTTCACATCATTTTTATATTTTAATGCGTAGGCCATCACCAACGCGTCTGGATTACAGGGAACAGGAATTAAATCGTTTGGCTGAAAAACAGTTGTTTGTTCTAATATTTTTTGACGTACTTCAGTATTCGTCATGCGATTTATAGCGGGGTCAAAATTTTCTAAACGTCCACTGACGGAAGTTGGTTGGAAAGTAACACCTCTGACACATTTTTGTTTTAATGCAAAATCAATAATTTGACCGATTTCATCATCATTTAAGCCCTTTTCTAACGTGACAACCAAGGTAGTTGAAAGGTTATATTTATTAAGGTATTCCAAAGCTTGATTTCGGTATTTTGTTAAATCTCCACCTCTTAATTTCTTGAGAACCTCTGGTTTAAACGAATCCCATTGCAAATATATTTCAAAATCAGGCATATAGCTAGCTAGTCGCTTCACAAATGCTTCATCATTAGCCAATTGAACACCATTCGTATTTACCATCAAATGTTTGATTGGTTTTGATTTAGCTAAATCTAGAATTTCAAAGAATTGTGGATGAATCGTTGGTTCTCCACCACTTATTTGAACGACATCAGGCTTCCCCTCACTTGCTACGACAGCGTCTAACATAAATTCAATTTCTTCCAAACTACGATGATTTCCATAAGTAGGAGACGAACTGGCATAACATGTAGGACATGCCAAATTACAACGATCTGTAACTTCGATTAATGTCAAGCAGGAGTGCTGTTCGTGATCAGGACAAATTCCACAATCCAACGGACAACCAAAATGTGTTTCTGTATGAGGTTTTAGTGGATATTCAGATGCTTTGTTATAGTTTCTAATCTGTTTATAATATTCAATATCGGTAGCGATAAGTACCTTCTGGTAACCATGTTCTTTACAAGTTTTGGAAATGTAAACATGAGTATTCTCAAAAATAATTTTTGCGCTTATTTGTCGATGACACTCATTACATAAACTTATCGTGTGATCATAGTAAATATAGTTTCGTTCACTCATGAGAATAAATAGTTTGGTGATATTAAAGTCTTAATAATGGTTTTAGAATAATACATTAGCCCCAATAAACAAGCAACTTGAATAGTTCCAATACCCCACATAAAAGTATAACCTGGTTTAATAAATTCAATAACAAAGCGAAAAGACAAATATAAAATCATAAATAATTTAAAGCGCTTTCCTTCCTTGAGAGGTTTTAGTTTTTCAATAGAACGTAAACCAACAAACATTAGTATCAAATAGCCAATTTCATACAAACTTGTTGGGTGTCTTAAGATTCCATCTCCTAAATTCATACCGGTGAAAAAAGACGTTGGTTCCCCGTACGTTGGTTCGTAAATCCCACTTGTAAAACAACCAACTCTTCCTATACCTATTGCCAGCATCAACGGATAAGTAAATAAATCTCCAGAAGATGATTTTTCTCCAATGAATTTTTTGGTGATTTCCACAAAAAGTAAACCGCCCAACAAAGCACCAATAATGGTTTTACTTTTGAAAATGTCAAGCATTAAATACTGGGAATGTATTAATCCAATTGGATTTTCTAAAGCACCTACGATTCGGGAAAAGAAAAAAGCACCAAACGTTGCCGCGATTAAGATGGATAAACGATTCGAATCATTGATAGTATCTGTTTGTTTTTTTCGTAAACAGGAATAATAACGATAACCTATGATAAAGCCCAAAGTCTCAAATACTAAATGTCCACTAAGCGTAAGTCCACAAACATGTATGTCTAAAGGAAATTTCAATGGCTTTTTTATTTTTAAGTTACATGCTCTTCTCTTTACCTACATCACTCGTCACCCTTATCTCGAGTAGTACCGATACCCTGAACTTCCCAATACCATTCCCCAAACGTACAGCCATTCTGGAAATACAATCCAAATCGACAATCCTAACAATAGCGCTATTACTCCAACAATCAAAAAAAATACTTTTACATGTTCGTGCCACAAAGCATCGATAGGTGTTGTTTCAAAAGCCTTAGGCACTAAAAACGAAATTTTGTATTGCATATAACCTCCTACAACAAGTAACGGAAGCAATAGTACCATTTGTGGCAATCCCATATCTTTCATTAGAAGGAAACGAAGAATTTCTTTGGAAATAATGACTTTAGGGCTAATATTTAGAATCAGAAAATAGACCAAATAAAAAGTGAGTAAATACCCTAAAAGAATTAGAAAGATATGTTTCCAAGGGTAGTTGGATGTTTGTTGATGGGTATGTATAGCTTTTGTTTTTACAAACGTAAACACTGTGGAAACTCCCACATCCAATATGTAAAAAAACAAGATGAACAACATATTCCATCCCCAAAAATAGTAGCCGACAATCGGGATTGCTAAATCTCCAATAAGTTGTGATATTTTAGTTTGTTGATTCATCTAAGTTTATTTGCTTCAATACGTGATATTTCAAAGTTTGGATTATACTTTAATGCAGATGAAAAGGCTTTTAAGGCTTCCGGTTTTCTTCCCAAAGAAGCATAACATAATCCCAAGTTATGCAATCCTTTGACAAATTTCGGTTGTAAATCAATTGCATTTGTATAATAATAAATAGCACTATCTATTTGATTTTGTTCGAATTGCTTAATATATCCTTGGTTGAACAATGCTAAATAGAATTTTTGATCTACTTGCAATAAATCTCGATAGGCTTTTAAGGCTTCATCAAATTTAAGTTGTTGTTGCAAGCTGTAAGCAATTCCATAAAGTGCATCTGTTGATTTTGGACGTAACGTCGCTGCTGTACGGAAATATTCAACAGCCAATGGATCATTATCTTCAGAGTATAAATACCCTAAATATAAATATCCTTCAAAAAATTTTGTATCTTGCTGAATTGCTGTCTCATAGGATGATTTAGCCAGTTTACGGTTGCCTAGTGTTAAGTAATTAGTTCCTTTCAAAATATACGCGTCACGGTATTTCTTATCGATACGCAAAGCTTCATTGATGTACTGAAACGATTTTTCATAATCTCCTTGTTGCGTATAGGAGGAAGCTAAACTCACATAGATTTTTTTATTTCCGGGTTGACGTTTGATCAGGTATAAGAAATGTTGTTTTGCATTTTCGATATCCACTTGCGTACGTTCAGCACGATTATTCAAAGCATTTGCATATAAAAAACGCGCCTCTAAATTATTAGAATCCAAACGGTAAGCTTTTGCACCATCGCTTAAAGCATCGTAAAACTTGTATGTTTCTAAGTATTTATTCCCCCTTTTAATTAAGAGTTCTACATTGTTTGGCTCCAATTTCAATAAACTATCTAAATTTTCCTTTTGAGAAGCAGTAGTTAATTTGTTTGTTGATTTTTCACCACAACCTATCATTAGGAAGATAGTTAAAATCGAAATATTAAAGATTGAAAATTTGAACATAAATGCTTATTAAAACTGTAAAATATAATTAGATGTTTTTTCTTTCCCAACGGTGGTATTCGTACCATGACCACAATAAATAACGGTTTCTTCTGGCAATGTGAAAAGACGTTGGTGGATTGTTTTCTTTAATACTTCGATATCTCCTCCAGGAAGGTCTACACGACCAAAACTACCTTGGAAAAGAATGTCGCCAGAAATTACGAATGAATCTTTGGCAGCATAAAATGCTACATGTCCAGGCGCATGTCCAGGTCCGAAAATTACTTCCAATTCAATTTCGCCAAATTTCAAGATTTGTTTGTCTTCTAAAAATTGCGTTGGTTGAGGAGATGGTTCAAATCCTTCGATGCCATACACTTGAGCGGAACGTTCAGCGGCAGCAAGTACAGGTAAGTCTAACTTGTGCATGTAATAATCAACGGGATATGTTCGAAGTATGTATGCATTCCCTAATACATGGTCAATGTGACAATGGGTGCTTAATAAGGCTTTTACTTCCAAGTTGTTGTCAGAAATATACGTTGAAAGAGTTTGTTTTTCAGAAGAAGTCAAACATCCCGGATCAATAATTACAGCTGATTTATCCGGAGCAGAAACCACATAAGAATTTTCTTGAAATGGGTTAAAAGTAAATTTTTGAATATGTAAGGCCATCTTGTTTTTTTTGACAAAAATACATAATTCATGCTTTCTTTTTTTTATTACTTCCCTTTGATTACATAGATTTTATACATTTGTAGTAACTCAAAAAAATTCCTATGAAATTTTTAGTTTTTCTATCCCTATTTTTTCTTTTAATGAGCTGTGCTATTCGTCAACCGTTTACTTCAGATATACAAAAAGAATACAATTTAAATACACCTGATGCCATGAAAAAGGTGCAGTTTTACACTTCTTCAAGTATTGTTTTAGAGAGAGTTGTGACAAATGGGGGTAAGGCTAAAACGGATGATGGGACCCTAGTAACTTCAAAAAGTAAAGAGGAAAATAGGATTATCATTCCTACATTAACGAAATGCATATTTGAAAATTTTGATTCAACCGGAGTTATAAATGTTCGTTTCGAAATAGGAACAGGAAGAATTATCAAATTTGGACTAAGAGATACTCAGTCAAATGGTCGCTATTACTTCGTTGCTAAATGGGAATATGATAAAGGCGCAGAGGTTTCCTATGGAAATGAAGTATATTACGCAACTTCCAATTCTGCAAATGCTTGTTTGTTAGTATCCATCAAAAAATTACAAAAAACAAGAAGAAGAGATCGAGTTGTTAAAGGAATGAAAGTTTAATCCGTAATTCTTCTCTCATCATTAGTCATTCGTTACTCAATTATGGATTATAACGTTATAAAAGCACTACATATAATATTTGTTGTAAGCTGGTTTGCTGGTTTGTTCTACATGGTACGTTTATTTATTTATCATACGGAAACAAAAGATAAGTCAGAATTAGAAGCAAAAATCCTCGGGGATCAATATAAAATCATGGAGAAAAAATTGTGGTTTATAATCACAACTCCTGCAATGATTTTAACTGTTGTCTTAGGAGTCTGGATGCTATTCAAAAACGATTCTTTACTGACACAAGCATGGATGCATATTAAACTGACTTTTGTAGTCTTGTTGTTAGTATATCATTTCATGTGTCACCGTATCATGAATCAATTGAAACGCGATGAGATTCGTTGGACTTCCACCAAGTTGAGACTTTGGAATGAATTAGCAACTTTGTTTTTAGTAGCTATCGTATTTTTAGTGGAATTACAAACCACCTTAGATTGGGTGAAAGGAACCGTTGGATTTTTTCTAGTTGGAATTCTTCTGATGATAGCTGTGAAAATCTACAAACATATTCGACAAAAAAATAAATAACGCATTATGGAATATACTAATTTATTGACACATCAAAACGAATCCATTTTTTGGATTACGATTAATCGTCCTGCGCAATTAAATGCCTTGAATAAACTAACGATTCAAGAATTACATGAAGCTATAAAAGCTGCGAATGAAGATATTTCTGTACGGGTAATAGCTTTAACCGGTGCTGGTGAAAAAGCATTTGTTGCAGGTGCTGACATCAAAGAATTTGCTGATTTTTCTCCAGAAGAAGGGAAAAATTTAGCTAAAGAAGGTCAAAAAACGTTATTTGATTTGATTGAGAATAGCAGTAAACCTGTAATTGCCGTAGTGAATGGTTTTGCCTTAGGCGGCGGGTTAGAATTAGCTATGGCAGCTCATATTCGTGTTGCATCAGAAAATGCTAAAATGGGTTTGCCAGAGGTAAGTTTAGGTGTAATCCCTGGTTATGGGGGGACACAACGCTTAAGTCAATTAGTAGGAAAAGGAAAAGCGAATGAAATGATTTTCACTGCTGGAATGATTCCTGCTTCAGAGGCCTTATCTTGGGGATTAGTTAATGCTGTAACAACACAAGAAGAATTAGTAGCAACAGTGGAGAAAATTGCGTTTAAAATTGCGCATAATTCTCCTAGAGCGATTTCGAGTGCAATTCGTGCAGTAAATGCTAGTACTACAGCTAATTTGAACGGATTTTCAACTGAAATCGAAGAATTTGGAAATTGTTTTGGCACCAAAGATTTCGTGGAAGGAACAACCGCATTTTTAGAAAAAAGAAAACCAACTTTTACCAACTAGTTTGAATCCACTTAAGAAATTACTTTCTCAGTCTGCTATTTATGGGTTGTCCAGCATCGTTGGTCGACTTTTGAATTATTTATTGGTTCCACTCTATACTGCAGCGTTTGCCAATCCCTCAGATTATGGAGTGGTTTCTGAATTATATGCCTACGTCGCTTTTTTAGTAGTGCTACTAACTTTTGGTATGGAGACCTCCTTTTTCCGTTTTATTCAACTTAAGGACGATAAAGAAGAAGTGTTTCAAAATAGCTTTTTGACGGTTATTGGAATCAATATTCTCTTTTTCTTAGTGAGTTTGTTCTTTAATCAAAATATCGCCAATTTCCTTTTATATCCTAATCATAATGAGTATGTTGTATTGCTGATTGCAGTGGTTTGCATCGATGCTATATCTAGTTTGCCTTTGGCTAAATTGCGCGCAGAAGAACAAGCTAAAAAATTCGTTGGAATTCAATTAGCATCAATTTTCGTGAATATTGGATTGAATCTCGTTTTGATGTTGCTCATTTTTGATAAGTCACGACCCGAACAAGGAGTCTTATATATTTTACTAGCTAACTTGGTTTCTTCCCTTGTAAAACCCCTGTTATTATACAAGCATTTTCTTCATTTACGCTTAAAATTTAATCCTGAATTAGCAAAAGAAATGGTGGTATATGCTTTACCATTGGTTTTTGGTGGGTTTGCAGGAATTATTAATGAAACGTTAGACCGAGCATTATTGAAACGTTTGTTGTTTGAGTCAGGTCAAACCCTTGAATATGCGAAAGCTCAAGTTGGTATTTACAGCGCTGTATATAAGTTAGCGATGCTTGTTTCTATTTTATTGCAAGCCTATCGTTATGCTGCTGAGCCGTTCTTTTTCTCACAAATGAAAAATCAAGACAAAGATAAGATATACAGTAAAGTGATGAATTACTTCGTAGCGACAGTTTGTTTGGTTTTCTTAGTAGTTACTTTAAATATTGACATCTTTAAACACTTTATTCGTAATGAGAGTTACTGGGTTGGCTTAGGTGTTGTTCCCATTTTATTACTTGCTAATGTGTTTTTAGGTATTTACTATAATCAAAGTATTTGGTACAAACTTTCCGGTCAAACTAAATTTGGAGCTTACATTGCCATCGGTGGGGCTACATTAACTGTTGTTTTAAATGTCCTCTTTATTCCTGTTTATGGGTATTGGGCATGTGCATGGACGACCTTAATTGTTTATGCTGCACAAATGATAGCTTCGTACTATTTAGGTCAAAAATTTTATCCTATCAACTATAACTTACGAAAGTTTTTCTTTTATATGGGATTGAGTTTACTCTTTTTCTTTTTGTGCTACGTCATGGACATTCAAACGGTTTGGCTGAAATTTATTGTGCATAATCTTTTTGTCCTAGCGTTCGTAGGTTTAGCGTGGAAATTAGAAAAACCACTCGCTAAAAGTAAGTAGATTTATAATCCAAAATACTATACGATCTACTACGTATTAATCTAGAATACCTTCTTTCGATTTTAAAAATTTTCTTATATTGTAAATATGTTTAACATTTATACTCAATTGCTATGAACAGATTTCACAAAGATTGGACAGAAATTAAGACAAACGATAGCTGGGCCATATTTAAAATAATGTCAGAATTTGTTGAAGGTTATGAACGCATGTCTAAAATCGGACCATGTATCTCCATCTTTGGATCAGCTCGAACGAAACCAGATAATAAGTACTACCAATTAGGTGTTGAAGTTGCGCGTAAATTTGCTGAAAATGGATACGGTATTATCACTGGTGGTGGGCCAGGAATCATGGAAGCAGGAAATAAAGGAGCTCAAGAAGGAAAGGGTAAATCTGTAGGATTAAACATTGATTTACCATTTGAACAAAATCATAATCCATACATTGATCAAGAGCATAACTTAGAATTTGATTACTTCTTTGTTCGAAAAGTCATTTTTGTAAAATATGCACAAGGTTTTGTTATTTTACCTGGTGGTTTAGGGACGATCGATGAATTATTTGAAGCTTTAACTTTGATTCAAACGAAGAAAATTTCGCGTAGACCAGTTGTTTTAATAGGTCATAAGTATTGGGATGGATTAATTGAATGGATCAAAGAAGCAATGCTTGAACAAGAACATAATATTTCCCCTGAAGATTTAGATTTATTTAAAGTTGTTGATACAGCAGATGAAGCCGTAGCTTATGTTGATGACTTCTTTAAAAATCATGATTTAAAACCAAATTTTTAAAGAATATTTTTTGGTGTATTAGAATGATAAATACCCAAAACCAGGCTTTTGTATATTAAAAAGGCACTCCGAATAATATTCTGAAGTGCCTTTTTAAATTTATATAAGTACAAAGTTGAACAGCTAATTCGTTTAATTACAAAAATCCTAATTCTAATTTTGCTTCTTCACTCATCATGTCTTTGTCCCATGTTGGTTCAAAAACGATGTTCACTTTACACGATTTTACCCCTTCCACAGAAGCTACTTTATCTTCTACTTCCTTAGGCATCGTTTCAGCAACCGGACAGTTCGGAGAAGTTAAGGTCATATCAATTTCCACCTCTTGTTCAGGAGAAATTTTCACTTCATAAATCAATCCTAATTCATATACATCCACAGGAATTTCTGGATCGTATATGGTTTTTAGCATGTCAACAATTTTGTTTTCTAATTCCATCCTATTTTATTTTGTAGTGCCAAGGGCTACTAATGATGCCATTTTCATTTTTTTTACCATACTCGCTAAACCGTTTGATCGGGTAGGAGAGAGGTGTTCATGCAAACCAATACGGTCGATGAAAAATAATTCGTTTTTAAGAATTTCTTCTGGCGTTTCATTGTCCAATACGCGAATAAGCAAGCCAATAATTCCTTTCGTAATTATCGCGTCGGAATCTGCTTTGAAGTGCATGGTGCCCTCACGAAATTCTGCATCTAACCAAACTTTCGACTGACATCCTTCAATGATGCGGTCTTCTGTTTTTTTATCGTCAGCTATTTTTGGTAAATCTTTTCCTAACTCGATGAGGTACTCGTATTTCTCCATCCAATCGTCATAGATCGCAAAGTCCTCAATGACCTCTTCTTGTTTTTCTTGTAGTGTCATAGTGCGTTATTTAAGCATCGTAATGGCTTTTTCCAAAGCGCCGATAAAAGTGTCTATTTCTTGTTTGGTATTGTAAAATGCAAACGATGCACGCACAGTCCCTGGAATACGATAAAAATCCATCAATGGTTGTGTGCAATGATGTCCTGTGCGTACCGCAATCCCTTGTTTATCCAACAAAGTACCCAAATCAAACGGATGTATTCCATCGATAACAAACGAGACAACACTTGTTTTCTTTTTAGATTCACCAACAATGTGTAAGCCCTCAAACGTTAACAACAAGTCATGCGCATAGTGTGCTAATTCTAATTCATGACGTTCAATATCTTCGATGTTAAATTGACTCAAATATTCAATTGCTTTCCCCAAACATATAGCACCAGCAATATGAGGAGTTCCGGCTTCAAATTTGAAAGGTAATTCGTTATACGTTGTTTTTTCGAATGTCACTTTCGCAATCATATCGCCACCACCTTGGTAGGGAGGCATTTTATTTAAAAGTGCTTCTTTACCATATAATACGCCAATACCAGTTGGACCAAATACTTTATGTCCGGAGAATGCAAAGAAATCACAATCTAATTCCTGTACATCAATCTTGGTATGTTGGATACTTTGTGCACCGTCGATGAGTACTTTTGCACCAACTGCATGTGCACTAACAATCATTTTTTTGATAGGATTGATTGTTCCTAGCGTATTGGAAATATGGGTAACCGAAACTAATTTCGTTTTTGGAGAAAGTAGTTTTTCATATTCTTCTAATAATAAATCTCCTTTTTTACTAATCGGAATTACTTTTAGTACACAGCCTACACGTGCACATAGCATTTGCCATGGCACAATGTTGGAATGGTGTTCCATATGAGAAATAATGATTTCATCACCCGCTTGCAACAAAGCACCAAAAGAATTTGCTACCAGATTAATACTATCGGTAGTTCCTTTTGTGAAAATGATTTCGTGCGTATGTTTTGCGTGAATATAGTTAGCGATAGTTGCGCGAGCTGCCTCATATTCATTGGTCGCCTTTTGACTTAAATGATGGACACCTCGGTGAATATTCGCATTGTTTTTGGTGTAATATAAATTGATTGCGTCAATAACCGATTGTGGTTTTTGAGAGGTTGCACCATTATCAAAATAAATCAAATTTTTCCCGTAAATGGTTTGACGTAATGCAGGAAAATCTTCTCTAACTTCTCTACTGGATAATTTTCTTTTAGGACGTGTTTCCATTTGGTGAAATGTTTGTTTAAGTTAGTTATTTTTTTTCAACCACATTAAAAATTCGCGATTACCATCTCCACCTAATAATGGGGATTCAATGCTCTCTTGAACGGTAAAATTACTACGTAAAGCATACGTTTTTACCTGTTCTAATATTTCAGGATATAGTTTTTGATTTTTTACAATTCCTTTTTTGGAAATGTTTTCTCTTCCCGCTTCAAATTGTGGTTTTACCAATGCAATAATATCACCACCCATAGTGATAAAAGGGTGTAAGAAAGGAAATATTTTTTCAAGCGAAATAAAAGAAACATCAATTACGATGATTCCTACTTGTTCCGGAATATGTCGTAAGGTTAATTCACGCGCATGGGTTTGTTGTAAATCGATAACCTTTGGGTTGGATTTAATACGTTCGTGTAATTGGTTTGTACCAACATCCACACAATATACTTTAGCAATATCTTTACTTAATAATACCTCTGTAAATCCTCCTGTTGAAGCGCCCAGGTCCATGGCTATTTTTCCTGCTACTGGAATATCCCAAGTTTCTAACGCTTTTAATAATTTTAAAGCACCGCGAGAAACCCAAGGCAATTCTTCTTCAATCAGTTCTATTACTGCTGTTTCAGCGATTTTTTTCCCAGGTTTATTGATTAATTTCCCATCGACTTTTACACCAACTTCTTCAATCATTTTTTCTGCTCGAACGCGAGTAGAAATTAAACCTCTGTTTACTAGTATTTTATCTAATCGCTCTTCCATGCAGCGTTTACCCTTTATTTACACCTAATTTATTGTTTACAAGTGTTGTTACTTTTTCTTTTACTGCTTCAGAAGTAAATTTATCGAGTACGTCACCTATAAAACCATGTAAAAGTAAGCTTTTTGCAGATTTTTCTGAAATTCCGCGTGCACGTAAATAGAAAATCGCTTCTTCGTCAATTTGCCCAGTGGTAGAACCATGCGAACATTTCACATCATCCGCATAAATCTCTAATTCTGGTTTGGAGTTCATGGAAGCATTATCACTCAACAATACATTTGCATTGGATTGAAATGCATTAATTTTTTGAGCGTCTTGGCGAACAAACACTTTCCCATTAAACACACCTGTCGATGCATCATCCAATACACCTTTATATAACTCATTGGAAATACAATGTGCTACTTTATGGTCAACGGTAGTATGGTTGTCAACTACTTGTTTGTCATTTAATAAATACGTTCCAAAAAGATTTGTCTCCGCATTTTCACCGATAACCTGCACATGTACATTGTTCCGTACAATTGCTCCGGAAAAGGTAGATGTGGTTAAGGTAAAAGTAGAATCACGTTTTTGGATTACTTGTTCTGTACCGATGTGAAAATCAGCCGTACCTTCCGCTTGAATTTTGTCTACAAACAATTTTGCATTTTGTTCCAGATGAATTTCACTGATGGTGTTTGTAAAGTTTTGGGAAGAATTTTCTCCATAATAACTAAACGTAATATGTGCTTGTGTATTTTCAAGTGCATGGATGATATTACGGGTACTTGCAATGTTGTTCGAACCAGTTGTCAAATGAATAATTTGAATACTTTGGTTAGCGGCAACATTTTTAGAGATGTTAATCGCAACACCATCTGTCGCATAATACGTATTGATTGCATTAAAAATTTCACCTTCCACAGCAATGTTTTTGGTGGAATTTTCAGCAATCCATTCCGGAGAAACTTGACTTAATGGACTTACTTGCAGTCCTGTTTCTGGAATAATTTCGGATAAAGTTTCGGAGTAAAATCCATTAACAAATACCAAAACAGATCCCGTTAATCCTTCAATTTTATAATTTTCGATAGAAGGTATTTCAGAAGAAGTTTGTATCGCAAAATGAGCGTTTGCAATACGTGCCGTACGCGTGTATTTCCATGCTTCTGTACGTGTAGTTGGAAACACATTTTGAGAAAGGGTTGCAAATGCAAGTGCTCTTTGTGCTTCTGGAATTACTAATCTAACTCCTTCCAAAGCTATACGTTCGTGAAATTTAGTGATTTGATCCATGTTCAAATTCGATGTAAATTCAATTATTCATTTTTAATATCCTCGCAGCCTGATGCTCCCGTAGGTTGAGGCTCTCGAAACCTGATGCTCTCGAAAACTCTAAACATAACTTTACCGCAGCCTGAGGTTTCGTATGCTGAGGTTCTCGAAGCATCGAAGCCTAGTCAGCAAATTCAGCTTTAATCCAATCGTAACCTTTTTCTTCTAACTCCAAAGCCAATTCTTTTGGACCTGTTTTTACAATTCTTCCATTGTATAGTACGTGTACAAAGTCAGGAACGATGTAATCTAACAAACGTTGGTAGTGTGTAATAACGATCGTTGCATTTTCTTTCGTTTTCAAGGTGTTTACCCCATTTGCCACGATACGTAATGCATCGATATCTAAACCAGAATCGGTCTCATCTAAGATGGATAATTTTGGTTGTAGCATCGCCATTTGAAAGATTTCGTTACGTTTTTTCTCACCTCCTGAAAAACCTTCGTTTACGGATCTAGATGCTAATTTTGCATCCAATTCCACAATCTTAGATTTATCACGAACCAATTGCATGAAGTCTTTTGCGGAAATTTGCTCCTCTCCTTTGTACTCGCGAATTTCATTTAAGGCAGTACGCAAGAAGTTAATGTTAGAAACACCAGGGATTTCTACAGGATATTGGAAAGCTAAGAACAACCCTTCTCGTGCACGATCTTCGGTAGATAGTTCCAATAAATCTTTACCGTCAAAATCTACAGATCCTGCTGTAATTTCATATTCTTCACGACCAGCAAGCACGGATGCCAAAGTACTCTTTCCAGCACCGTTAGGACCCATAATTGCATGTACTTCACCAGCTTTAACTTCTAAATTTAATCCTTTTAGAATTTCTTTTCCTTCGATGGAAGCGTGTAAATCGTTTATTTTTATCATTTTTATTAGATTAAAAGATTTCAGATTACAAATTGACAGATTGAATTTGTAATTTATTATTCTTTTCGTTTAATTTATAATTTCTTAAGTATTTAATAAATCCTGAAAGTTGTTTACTCGTTGATAAGCACTTTTCATTCAAGTTATTGTAGTCGATGTTTGATATATAGTTTAAGTTTGAAGCAATTCGAAGTTGCGTTCTTAATTCTCCGCAGGATCCTTTAGAAATAGCAAGAAAATAGAGGAATTGATTTATTCCATCTCTTTCATACCCTTCAGAAATATTAGATGGAATTGAAATAGCTGATCTTCTAATTTGGTCTTTTAGAGCGAAATCTTTAGAGAAAAGTTCTTTATTCGTTAAATTATATACTTCCGTACATAATTCCATCGCAATTTTCCAAACTTCTAATTCTTCAAAATTCTTTATAGTCGCCATTTAATAATCAATTAATTCTAAATTCTTCAATCTCCCAATCTATAATCTGCAATCTACTAATCTGCAATCTGCCAATCTGCCAATCTGCCAATCTTATAATCTGCAAATTTGCAAATCTGTAATCTGCAAATCTACAATCTACTAATCTGCAATCTGCCAATCCATCATCCTACCGACCCCTCCAAACTGATCGCCAACAACTTCTGTGCTTCCACAGCAAATTCCATCGGCAATTGGTTTAATACTTCCTTGCAATAACCATTCACAATCAAACTAATCGCTTTTTCTTCACTTATTCCACGTTGTAAACAATAGAATATTTGATCTTCTCCAATTTTGGAAGTGGTAGCTTCGTGTTCAATTTTAGCACTGCTATTTTTACACTCGATATATGGGAAGGTATGTGCACCACAGGTATCTCCCATTAATAAGGAATCACATTGCGAAAAATTTCGTGCGTTTTGTGCTTGCTTGTGAATTTGAACAAGACCTCGGTAAGAATTGTGCGACTTTCCAGCAGAAATTCCTTTAGAAATAATCGTACTCTTCGTATTTTTTCCAAGGTGAATCATCTTAGTTCCAGTATCCGCTTGTTGGAAGTTATTCGTTACAGCAACAGAGTAGAATTCACCAATCGAATGATCACCTTTTAAGATGCAGGATGGATATTTCCAAGTTACTGCAGAACCAGTTTCCACTTGTGTCCATGAAATTTTAGCATTTTTCTCACAAATTCCACGTTTGGTTACAAAGTTGAAAATTCCACCTTTACCGTCTTTATCTCCAGGATACCAGTTTTGTACAGTAGAATATTTGATTTCCGCATCATCCAAAGCGATTAATTCTACAACTGCAGCATGCAATTGATTTTCATCGCGTTGTGGTGCTGTACAACCTTCTAAGTAAGAAACGTAAGCTCCTTGATCTGCAACTACTAGTGTACGCTCAAATTGTCCAGTTCCCCCTTCGTTGATTCGGAAGTAAGTAGACAATTCCATCGGACAACGAACTCCCTTAGGAATATAACAAAATGATCCATCCGTAAATACCGCGCCGTTAAGTGCAGCATAAAAATTATCGGTGTGTGGAACAACCGTTCCCATGTATTTTTTAACCAATTCCGGATACTCTTTTACTGCATCGGAAAAAGAACAAAAAATAATGCCTAATTCACTTAATTTTTCTTTAAAAGAGGTTGCAACAGAAACAGAATCCATCACAAAGTCAACCGCCATGTTAGTGCCTGTCAAACGTTGTTGTTCGTCCATCGAAATCCCCAATTTTTTCATGGTTTCTTTCATTTCCGGCTCCACATCGTCCCAACTTTCATATTTCTTTTTCTGTTTCGGTGCAGAATAATAAATAATATCTTGAAAGTTTGGTTTTTCGTAGGTAACATGTGCCCATTCTGGTTCAGTCATCGCTTGCCAAGCTTTGAAAGCGGTCAATCGATACTCTAACAACCAAGATGGCTCTTCTTTCTTTGCAGAAATAAAACGAATAATGTCTTCATTCAATCCTTTCGGTGCTTGATCAGACTCAATATTGGTAACAAAACCAAACTTATATTCTTGATTCTCTAAATCTTTTGCTAATTGATCTTCGGTATAACTCATACTAGTTTTGTTAGATAGAAAAACTTTCCCCACATCCACAAGTTCTTCCTGCGTTCGGATTTTCAAAGACAAATCCTTTTCCATTCAATCCTCCTGAAAAATCAAGGGTTGTACCAATTAAATAGAGGAAACTTTTCTTATCTACAACCACCTTCATGCCATTGTCTTCAAAGATTTTATCGTCTTCTTTATCTTCGTTGTCAAATTTTAACTGGTACATCAAACCAGAACAACCTCCACCTTCGACACCAACACGGATGAAATATCCTTCTTTGTTTTCGTCTTCCATTAATCTAATGGCTTGTTTTTTAGCGTTATCTGTTATTTTAATCATAGGAATGAATCTTAAAAATTGTGTTATTTAGATTAATTATAAATAAAATAATTTTTCGGTACAAAAATACCCTTTTTGTGGTATTGAACCAATAAAATAAACGATTATAAAGTCTTTTTTTTTGAAATAATTGTTTATCAATGAAATCCAAGTATTTATTGAGAATAATAGGCAACCTTTTCGTTAAAAATTCGTAATAATTTTAATTATTAATGTTATTTTTGAAGGTTATACAATAAGTAACAAACATTTTTTTGGAATTATTATAGATTAAAATGGAACATTCATTTACATTGAATTATATTAAAAGATTACGTTTAATCATGTCAATTTTGATGTTTTTATCATTTTCTTTTACTTCTTCTTTTTCATTTAGTCAAGACATTGTCGTTGATGCCTTAAATACTTTTGGTGAAATTAAAGATGGAATGTGTCCTAATTCAAGTGTTACACTAGAAGTTCGATTACTTAATAATGGAAATTCATCTATAATTGCTAACAATTATACGGTAACCGTTTTGGTAAAGGCACCTGATAATTCTACACAAACTTTAAATCAAAATTTTGCTTTAACAGCTCTAGGAAAAAATAAAACTGCGAACGTAACATTTAATGCTAAAGTTGATATGCATCTTCAAGGTACCTATGATTTTGCAATGGTTGCAACTTATACCGGGGATACGCCGCCAGGTGGTGATGGATATGACAAACATCAATATATTTCTGTTGAAGGAAATGTAATCGATTTAGTTTCATTGCCTGCCACCTCTGCACAATCTATTTGTCTTCATTCTAGCCTAGTAAATATTAGGTATGATATTTCCGGAAATTATGCGAATGCAATAGATGCAACAGCTTCAGGATTACCTGCAGGTGTAAGTTCTTCTTTTACATATCCTATATTGACTATTTCTGGAACACCTAAATCTACTGTTGGGTCTCCTTTTACGTATTCAGTTACTGCTACCGGTTCTTGTGTTGGTACGGGTTCTGATTCCACTCTGACAGGTACTATTACAGTAAAACCATTACCGGTATTATCATATGTAGAAAATGATTCAATTTGCGAAGGTTCTGCATCTTCTGTTTCACCTATGTTGGGTGGTGTTTGGGTAAGTTCTTCACCTTCAGTTGCAACAATTACTAATGGAGGTGCTATATCAGGTTTGGTTGGAGGTACTACTCAATTTACATTTACAAATACTGCAACAGGTTGTCATGATACTCTACCAAAATTTACCGTTAAACCATTACCCGTAGTTAATGTAATAACTGGTACTTTGACGGTATGTGTTGGCGAAACAACTGATTTAGATAATGCGACAACTGGAGGTAGTTGGTCTAGTGCATCAACAAACATCGCTACTGTTAATCCAATTACTGGTATTGTATCTGGTGTGAGTGCCGGAACAAGCGTTATAAGTTACACAAAAGTGAGCTTAGGTTGTACCACTACAGTGACTACGACTGTCACAGTGAATGCTTTGCCTATAGTGAATTTGACTTCAGGAACTAAACAAGCTTGTATAGGTTTAGGAACTACTTTAACGAATGCTTCTGGAGGTGGGATTTGGTCAACTTCTAAACCAAGTGTTGCAACAGTTTTAGGAGGTGTAATTACTGGTGTTGCTGCTGGTTCAAGTGTAATTAGTTATACAGTTACAAATTCGAATGGTTGTTCTTCATCTGACACAACAACAGTTAAAATTTATGCATTTCCTACGGTAAATCCGATTACAGGAATGACTACTGTATGTGCTTTAGATTCAACTCAATTAGCTTCTACAACTGGTTCAGGTGTATGGTCAAGTGGTACAATAGGTGTCGCTACAATTTCAGCTTCAGGTATGGTTAAAGGTATAAGTGCTGGTCAAAGTATAATTAGTTATACTGTTACGCAAAATAATTGTGCGACTACTGTTACGACTACTGTAACCGTTAATCCTTTACCAATAGTGAACCCTATCACTGGAGTAACAAATGTTTGTGTTGGTTCAGCAACTCAATTGGCGAATAGTACAGTAGGTGGAGTGTGGTCAAGTACAACTCCAGCTGTGGCAAAAATTGATTCCGATGGTTTAGTGAGTGGGTTAACGACAGGTACTAGTTTAATAAAATATACAGTTACATCACTAGGATGTTCAACTACAAGTTCAACTACTGTGAATACATTCTCAATGCCAAGTGTGAATCCTATTACTGGCGTATTTTCAGTGTGTGTTGGAGATTCTTCACAGCTTTCAAATGTTACAAATGGGGGTGTTTGGACAAGTATTTCAACTTCAAAGGCAACGATCTCATCGAACGGTTGGGTAAAAGGGATTGCTGCCGGTAAAAGTGTTATAACGTATGCTGTAACGATTCACGGATGTACAACTACTAGTACAGATACAATGACTGTAATTGGACTACCTGTAGTGCCACCATTATCTGGTGTAGCGGATTTATGTGTGAATGCATCCACGACCTATACCAATGGAGTCTCCGGTGGAAATTGGAGTAGTTCTAATCCAAGCGTTGCTTCAATAAATAGTGCTTCAGGAGTTGCAAATGGAATTACTTCTGGATCAACTACAATAAGTTACAAAGTCACTCAATCGGGCTGTTCAAGTACAGTGAACAAAGTATTAACTGTTAACGATTTACCTGTTGTATCAGCAATTTTAGGTAGTAATACTGTCTGTACCGGTTTGACTGAAACATTGACTAGTTCACCTACTGGAGGTGTTTGGTCATCTAATAATGCAAATGCATCTGTTTCTTCTTCAGGTGTCGTTTCAGGTCTTATTGCTGGTACAAGTATAATTTCATATGCAGTTTCCGCAAATAATTGTACAACTACGAAAACCTTTAACTTAACGGTGAATCAATCACCTGTAATTTCTGCATTAGCTTCTTCGTTAGGAGCTAGTATTTGTCCTGCAGATTTGACAACATTTACAGCAACTCCTAGCGGAGGAAAATGGTCTAGTTCATTACCGTCCTCAGTTAGTATTGATTCAGTAACAGGTGTAGCAACTGCCATTGCAAGTGGTTCAAGTGTTGTTAGCTATACTGTTAATTCTTCTGGGTGTACCTCTATAAATACATTTTCATTAACAGTTAAAGTAGCACCTGTTGTAACAGTAATTATTGGGGGAGGATCTGTTTGTTATAACCAGTCATTACAGTTGGGTTCAACTCCAGCTGGTGGAATATGGTCCAGCTCTTCACCTACAAATGCATCAATTAATAATTCAGGATTGGTAACAGGTTTAATATCTTCCACTACAAGTACTATAAGTTACTCAGTAACATCAGTAGATGGCTGTAAAACTACAAAAACAAAACTGATCACTGTCAATGCTATGCCTGTAGTTGCACCCATTACAGGTTTAACTAATGTTTGTACTGGAGATTCTATTCAGTTAGCTAATGTTGATAATAGTGGTGTATGGTCAAGTGTATCTAGCGGTATTGCAACAATCTCTGCATCAGGAATGGTTAAAGGTGTTTCCGCAGGTAGTAGTTTAATTAATTATGCTGTAACTCAAAATGGGTGTACAACTACTGTAAATTATACTGTAACAGTCAAAGCCACGCCAGTAATTCCTTTAATTACAGGTGTAACTACCATATGTGCAAATGGTACAACTAAATTAAGTAATGCTTTAAGTGGAGGAAGTTGGATAAGTGCATCAACTGCTAATGCTACTATAGATCCAAGTACTGGTGAGGTAACAGGGGTTTCTGCCGGAACGTCTTTAATTACTTATTCTGTTTCAACTGGAGGTTGTTCTAGTTCTAAATCAACAACTGTAACTTTAAATCCTTTACCTTCCGTATTACCGATTTCTGGTCCAACAAATGTTTGTGTAGGATCAACAATTACTCTTTCAAATAATACACCACTTGGAGTGTGGAGTTCTTCAGATAATTTAGTGGCTTTAGTAAACTCCTCTGGGGTAGTGACAGGTGTACTTGCTGGAGCAGCAACAATTAGTTATTCAGTAACCGCAGCAGGATGTACATCATCAAGTACGTATATTATAGCTGTCAATGCAATGCCTTCAGTAGACAATATTAAAGGGAATACCACATTTTGTTCTGGAACAACCAATCAATTAACATGTGTTACTAGTGGAGGAAATTGGTCAAGTACTAATACAAGCGTCGCAACAGTAGATTCTACTGGTTTGGTTAGCGGTACTAATGCAGGTACTACTACAATAACTTATTCTATAACTTCAAATGGCTGTACTACTGCAAAAACATTAGATTTAATAATCAACGCTTCTCCTGTTGTTGGAAATATTTCTGGAGGCTCTAGCGTTTGTATGGGAAATTCATTACAATTAAGTAGTGCAACATTAGATGGAACATGGTCAAGCCAATCTACGGGGATTGCTACGGTGAACAATTTAGGGAAAGTCTCAACTGTCAATCCAGGAAAATCTGTAATTACTTATTCTAAAACGATAGGCAGTTGTACAACAATAAAAACTGATACTATAACAGTATATGCGATGCCGAAAGTGGGAGTTATTACTGGGACACTAGATATATGTGCAGGTTCATCTACCCAGTTAGCTGATACTACGGCAAATGGAATTTGGAGCACGGTATCAGGCGCGATTGCAACGATTGATGGATTTGGTAAAGTCACAGGTTTAAGCGCTGGCTCTTCGTTAGTTAATTATTCTGTTACAAAGAATGGGTGTACTTCAACTGTTTCAACTACAGTTAATGTTACAGGTGCTTTAATTGTATCTCCAATTCTTGGTAATACAGTACTATGTGAAAATGCAACCACTCAATTAACAGATAATACGCCGAACGGAAGTTGGACGAGTTCTACTACAAATGTAGCTACCATTAATTCATCCGGACTCTTAACTGGTTTGGTAGCTGGTTCAACTACAATTACCTATTCGGTTGTCACTAATGGTGTTTGTCCACAAATTGCTCAAACAACTGTTACTGTAAATCAGGTGCCAACAGTTAATGTGATTTCAGACAAGATTGTATGTCAGGGCGGAACTGTCAATGGAATAACATTTTCAGGGAATAGTAGTCCTACTTATCAATGGACAAATTCAAATCCAGCAATTGGTTTAGCATCGTCGGGAACAGGAAATATAGCCTCATTTACCGGTGTTGGGACAACGAAGGGTGGTGCTGCACAAAATGCGGTAATAAATGTGACTCCAAATTTGGGTGGCTGTGAAGGAAGTTCAAAATCCTTTTTTATAACGGTTAATTCGTTGGATAACCCTGCATTTTCATATACTTCAACTTCATACTGTAATTTAGATGCAAATCCAACACCTACTATTTCAGGTACAAGTGGAGGTACTTTTTCTTCTTTACCTGTTGGCTTGTCTTTGGATTCATCAAATGGTGTCGTTAATTTAGCGCTTTCTTTAGATGGAACTTATGCAATAAAGTATAAAACCTTAGGTGCATGTCCTCAAGATTCTACGGTTTCATTAAGTATTTCAAATAATCCAACTGTCAATTTAACAAGTGATCAATCAGTTTGTGATGGATCAAATTTTAATGCAATTAATTTCGCTGGAACTCCCGGTTCAGTATTTGATTGGACAAACAATAAAACTGCTATTGGATTAGCAGCTTCTGGAAGTGGAAATATCATAAGTTTTACAGGGACAGGGACGGTTGCTGGAGGAGCTAATATTTCAGGATTAATTGTTGTTACACCTCACGCTGGTTCTTGTATTGGAACAAGAGATACCTTTTTATTACAAGTAAAATCAAAAGATAACGCTTCGTTTACTTACCCAAGTAATACTTTTTGTACCACGTTAGATGCAAATCCTATTGCAAATATCACTGGAAAAACAGGAGGTACATTTAGTGCTACTCCCTCAGGACTTACACTGAATCCAACAACTGGTGAAATTACTCTATTAACTTCTAGTGCTGGTTCTTATGTTATGAAGTATACTACCAAAGGTACATGTCCAAATACTTCAACACTGAATTTAACAATCGGTGATATCCCATCTGTAAATGCTATAAGTAGCCAGACTAAGTGTGTTGGAACTAATTTTGATCCTATAACTTTTACAGGATCTTTGGGGACAACGTTTGATTGGACAAACAATAAAACTGCTATTGGACTAGCAGCTTCTGGAAGTGGAGATATAGCTTCTTTTACAGGAACAGGTGTTTCTGCTGGTTTAACCACTTTAACATCAACAATTACTGTAACACCAAAAATAGGTTCGTGTACTGGAGCTCCAAAGTCATTTGCCTTAACTTTAAATTATTCAGATAATGTTACAATAGCATATTCAGACAATTCATATTGTGCAGCCGACGCTAATCCTACACCTATAATTACAGGAAATACAGGTGGAATATTTTCAGCTACGCCTGCAGGTTTATCGATAGATTCTAATACAGGTCAAATTAATATTTTAGCTTCTACTCAAAATACCTATTCGGTTATGTATCGAACTACCGGTGTATGCGCAGACACTTCGATAGTACCAATTGGAATTAGTTTTAGTCCAGCTGTCAATAATATGTTAGGTCAAACTGTTTGTGCTGGTACAAGTTTTACTAAAACAACAATAACTGGATCAGCTGGATCAGTCTTTGATTGGTCGAATTTTAACACTGCTATAGGTCTTGCATCATCTGGAACAGGAAACATTGCTTCATTTGTATCAATAAATTCAGGAAACACTTCAATTCAAAGTACGGTTACTGTAACACCTCGCGCCGGTTCATGTCCTGGTACTCCAAAAACATTTATTCTAAAGGTAAATGCAGTGGATGATGCTACTTTTAGTTATTCAGCTTCATCTTATTGTTTTAATTCTGTAGATATTATACCTGCAATTAGTGGTACTACTGGAGGTACTTTTACATCTACGCCTTCGTCAGGGATAAATTTAGAAGCTGGTACAGGAAAAATATCTGTTTCTAATTCTGCTCCAGGTACATATAATATTACATACCTTACACCTGGAGTTTGTCCAAAAGTTTCATCCAATGTGGTGACCTTACACCCACAACCGATGGTGAATGCATTATCAAATCAAATAGTGTGTCAAAATGCTAATTTTAATTCAATCAATTTTAGTGGTTCAACTTCAACAATATTTACTTGGACAAATAGTAATACTTCAATTGGTTTAGCGTCTACTGGAACTGGAAGTATTTCTTCGTTTAAAGCAACAGGAACTTCAATGGGAGGTAGCCCTGAAACAGCTATATTGAAAGTAACTCCTTCCATAGGTACTTGCCTTGGTAGTCCTTTATCTGTCTTATTAACTGTTAATAGTTTTGACAATCCTGCATTTGCTTATTCTGACAATTCATTTTGTAAATCACAAGTAAATCCAATACCAACTATTACAGGTGCTACAGGAGGTAATTTCACGGTATCTCCAATAGGTTTAGATTTAGATAATGTAAGTGGTGCTATTAATTTAGCAAATTCAACAGCAGGAACTTATGCAATAACCTATACAACTCAAGGAAATTGCCCGAAAGATTCAACAGTTTCAATAGCGGTTGGTAGTAATCCAGTAGTTAATCCAATTTCAGACCAAACGACTTGTATTGGTTCATCATTCTCTTTAGTTTCTTTCTCTGGAAATCCTGGAACAGTTTATGATTGGACAAACTCAAATCCTTCAATTGGATTAGCTGCTAGTGGCACCGGTGATATATCAAGTTTTAATGCATCAGGAACATTAATTGGTGGAACAGCTATTTTTGGTACTATAAGCGTAACTCCAAGAATCGGTGCGTGCAAAGGAACTCCAAAAACGTTCAAATTAGCTGTAAATCCATTAGATAATGCCAATTTCTCATATGCAAATTCGTCATTCTGTAAATCACAAGGTATTCAGACACCAACTATAAGTGGACTTACAGGAGGGACATTTAGCGCTTCACCCACAGGACTTTCAATGACTTCATTAGGAACTGTAAATCCAGGCTCATCATTGAGTGGAACATATACAATTAGTTATACGACTCATGGAACTTGTCCTAATGTAACAACTGTGCCTTTTTCTGTTGGTATTAATCCATCTGTTAACACTATTTCTGATCAAACAGTATGTACAGGCGGTTCATTTAATGCAATTTCATTTAGTGGTTCCTTAGGCGCGGTATTTAACTGGACAAATGGAAATCCATCGATTGGTCTAGCAGCCAATGGATCTGGAAATATTCCTTCGTTTACTAGTCTAGCTTTTGGTGCGAGTACAATCACTGTAACACCAATTGTTGGTACATGTATTGGTACAGCAAAAACGTTTACATTAACTGCAAATCCAGTTCAAGCGACTAACCTTTCGTACGCTCAACCTTCTTATTGTTCTTCTCAAGTAAATCCAACACCTACAACAACAGGTCCAGCAGGAGGTACTTATTCTGTATTTCCTTCAGGTTTATCAATAAATTCAACAACTGGACAGGTAGATTTAGCGGCGTCAACTGCAGGTACTTATGTTGTAACTTATTCAGTTAGCGGAGTGTCATGTGCTGCTAATTCAACCACACAAATTACTGTAGGGGCTAATCCTTCGGTGAATGTCATAGCTTCACAAGCTGTATGTGATGATGTCAATTTTAATGCAATAACGTTTACAGGCTCAGTAGGTACTCAATATACTTGGGTAAATACAAATTCTTCAATTGGTTTAGCTACATCAGGAACTGGTAATATAAATTCATTCATCGGAACGAATTCCAGTAATGGAATTATTTCAGGTACGGTAACCGTTACACCAAGTATTGGAACTTGTATTGGTAGTGCAAAATCTTTTACTTTAAGTGTGAAACCTACTGATGACGCTTCTTTCAGCTATACATCAAACAAATATTGTTCAGATGCATCAAATCCTAAACCAACAATTATTGGTACAAATGGTGGTTCTTTTACTTCAACTAATAATAACATTACTTTAGATGGTACTTCTGGTAAAATTACAATAGGTTCATCTAAAGCTGGCACTTATGACATTACTTATTTGACAAATGGAGCATGTCCTAAAGCGTCCACAGAAATAATTACGATCGTTCCTTTACCAACTGTAAATTCAATTTCAGATCAAACGGTATGTAATGGATCAAACTTTAATACGATAATATTTACTGGATCTGCAAATACTCAATTTGATTGGTCAAATTCTAAACCTGCAATAGGAATACCTGCTTCAGGGGTTAGTGATATTACATCATTTAAAGCTTCTGGAACCACGCCCAACGGATCTTCACTGACAGGTGTTATCGTAGTCACACCAAAAATTAATGGTTGTTTAGGTGCTACGGAAACTTTTAAGTTGATAGTAAACTCTATGGATGATGCAAGTTTTAACTACACAAAAAACTCATTGTGTCAATTAGATTTGAATCCTACTCCATTTATTTCAGGGACTACTGGAGGGAATTTCTCTTCAGTTCCTGGAGGATTATCATTAATTGCTAATTCAGGAAAAATAATTATTTCGACATCAATTGTAAATACTTATAGTGTTAAATATACTACAATTGGTGCTTGCCCTAAAGATTCTACCATAAGTATTATCATCAATCCTACAGCTTCTGTAAATACAGTAACTAGTCAACAACGTTGTCAAGACGATAGCTTTAACCCGATTAATTTTACAGGGTCAGCCAATACAACTTTTAATTGGACAAACAGTAAAACTACTATTGGATTAGCAGCTTCTGGGACAGGAAATATCGTATCTTTTAAAGCAACTGGAACAGTTTATGGAGGAAGTTCAATCGTTAGTAATTTAATTGTAACACCTGAAATTAATGGATGTACCGGAGCGTCAAAACCGTTTACTTTAACAGTAAATCCACTTGATAATCCTGCATTTGCTTATTCAGACAACTCTTATTGTACAGTTCAAGGAAATCCAACACCTGTAATAACAGGTACAACAGGAGGAAAATTTACATCTACTCCAGCAGGTTTAAATGTTAATAGTACGACTGGTTTTATAGATTTAATAGCATCAATACCTAATAACTATTTAATTACGTACACAACTCCAGGAAATTGTAAGGCTGATTCAACAGTCTCAATAGGTATTGGAGGAAAAGCTTCATTAAACGACATTGACGATCAAGATGTATGTGAAGGAACTTCGTTTGATGAAGTTAATTTTACGGGTAGTCCGGGAACAGTATTCAGTTGGAAAAATTCAAATGCTACAGTAGGTATTCCTGACTCTGGTAAAGTGAATATTCCAGCTTTTATTGCTGCAGGAGTAGTTGGTTATAGAGATACATTAGCACAAATGACAGTTTCTTCGCGTATTGGTACTTGTATTGGAAATATAGTAAACTTTAAATATAGAGTTCGTGCTAAACCAAATATTCAAGGTCGTATAGTTCAAACTCCTTTAACAGGTAAATTAGTGAAAGATACAGCTGTTTGTAAGGGAACAACTATCAAATTAATAGCATCAGGTATTAGTAAAAATTCAGATTATCATTGGTCTCCAAATACTGCATTACTTGGTTTTCCATCTTCAGGAGCAAGTGTAACAACAAACATTGACTCTACGCAACAATTTATTATCCTCGGTCAAAACCAATTTGGTTGCTACAATACTGATAGTGTAATTGTTCGAATGTATAATCCTAAAGTGATTTCAACACATGTTGATACAACTGTTTGTGAAGGAGTTAATTTTAATGCGGTATCATTTAAGGGTAATACACCAACACCAACTTTCAAATGGATTAATTCAAATATATCAATTGGATTAGTAGCTTCTGGTACAGGAGATATCGCAACTTTTATTGGGAAAAATAACTCAGCTTCACAATTACAATCTGGTAAAATTACAGTAACACCAAATTATACAATTCCTTCCTCAGGTATCGTATGTTCAGGATCACCGAAAACCTTTAAACTAAATGTAAATAAAGTAGATAATCCTTCTTTTACTGGCTATTTATCTCAATATTGTTCGAATGAAACAGCTTCAACTATCCCAACAATTACAGGTACAAAAAACGGATTGTTTACTGCTTTGCCATTCGGTTTAGTATTTAACCCAAATTCGGGACAAATATTTCCATCCTCCTCTGGTGCTAATACCTATTTTGTCAAATACACTACGAATGGAGTTTGTTCGAAAGCTGATTCAATAAGTTTAATCATTAAACCTTTGTTAACAGCTTCTATAAGTGGAGATAAAACAATTTGTAAAGATGCAGCACAACCATTAATTACTTTCAAAGGAGCTAATGGTACTGCACCATACACATTCAAGTATACAATCAATGGTGGTTCAATCAAACAAATTACGTCGCCTGTATCGGTGGATTCTGTGAGCTTACCTGTCGTAACATCTATCCCAGGAACCTATGTATATTCATTAGTGAGTGTTCAAGAATCGAGTGCTTCTCAATGTAGTAATGGAGTTAGTGGAAGTACAATAATAAATATTAATACGCTGCCAATTGCGCAAGTAAGTGGGACAGCAAGTGTATGCGAGGGAGGAACTTCTCCAAATGTTACATTTACGGGTGTCAATGGTACTTCACCATTCACATTCACGTATGCAATCAATGGTGTAACTCAACCTACTATTAATACTAAATCAGGAGAATACAGCGTGAGTGTTGCCCAATCAACTTCATCAAGTTCTACGTATACTTATTCATTAATCGGTATAAAAGACGGTAGTAGTTTAGGGTGTTACCAACCACAAAGTGCATCTGCTACGATATCTGTTAAACCATTGCCAACAGCTACAATTCTGAGTAGCTCAAAATCAATATGTATGAATGGGAATAGTCCAACCATCACATTTACTGGTTCAAAAGGTAATCCACCATATACATTTGAATATAAAGTGAATGGCATCACAAATTACATCAATTCAAATAGTGGATCAAAAGCATCGTTAAATGTACCAACAAATTCTCCTATAAAATATGTCTATGAATTAGTAAGTGTTCAAGATGCAGGTCAAAATTCGTGTAAAAACTCACAGGTATTAGGGAAGGATTCTGTAGATATAATTCCAGGTGCATTTGTAAATCCATTGGATCCGAAGACAGTTTGTACTGATGCGAATTCAGGTGTTGTAACATTTACAGGCTCTACTAATACAAAATTCAATTGGGTAAATAATAATACAACTACTGGATTGATGTCTGCTGGTCAAGATAGTATTCCTGTTTTTAAAGGGAAAAATAGCGCTCAAAACACACCTAATATTTCATTAATTACAGTAACTCCTTCAACTGGAGTATGTCAAGGAACTCCGATTACTTTTAAAATATTAGTTAGACCTAATCCGAAACCTAAAACAAGTCCATTAAAGAAAATCTGTCCAGGTGAAACACTTTTAATTAAAGGATTGACACCTCAAGGAACGACTCCAGATTATCAATACATTTGGACTCCAGACGCAACATTGAGCTGTTTAGATTGTCCAGAAGTTAACGCTAAGCCAACAACTCAAACAACCTATACATACATTGCAAAAGATGAATTTGGTTGTTCAGGTAAGGATGAATTTACATTATTAGTATACGACTCACCATCAATTTATGCAAACGACACTACCTTATGTGGCGGAACAGCTGAGATAAAACTAAAAGGAAAAGGAGGAGTATCGTATGTTTGGAGTGATGGCATTGAAGATGGAAAACCGTTTACACCCAATTTTGGAGTGAATACATATACAATATCTGGAGTCGATAAAAATGGATGTACCGCAACAGATACTGTAAAAGTAAATGTGTTAACTCAACCAAAAGCCTCTTTTGAGTTAAGTGCTACTGAAGTTTATGCAGCACCTTCACAGCCAGCAAGTATAGTTATTACAAACACAACTAAAGATGCTTTAAAGTATGTATATAATTATGGAAATGGTGAGCCGATTGAAGAAGAAACTACTTTAGCTTCTAAAACTGCAATTTATAAAGTTCCTGGTGTTGCTACTGTAGCATTAACAGTTTATAATGGTGCATGTACAGATGCATTTAGTTTACCTTTAATCATCAAGAAAATTGATACTACATCGATTATAAAATTACCGAATGTCTTTACTCCAAATGGGGATGGTGAAAACGATGAATTCATGATTTCTGTGAAAAATGCGAAAACATTACACTTATCTATTTTTAATAGATGGGGTAATGTTGTATATGAAATTACAGATACATCTCCAACATGGGATGGTAAAATAAATGGCTATTTAGCTGATGAAGGAGTGTATTTTTATGAATATACAATAGAAACTCAATCTGGACCACCACTCAAAGGGAATGGTTTTATACAATTGATTCGTAAATAACTTTCGGTCTATTGGAGATGTTGTTGAGAAAAAAATTAAATTCGCGAATAATATAAAAAAAAATATAAAATGGGAAGAGCGTTCGAATATCGTAGAGCATCGAAAGAAAAACGTTGGGACAAAATGTCAAGATTGTTCCCCAAACTGGGTAAAGCTATAACTATGGCTGCGAAAGAAGGTGGAGAGGATCCTTCTACAAATGCAAAACTTCGTACTGCAATTCAGAATGCAAAGGCACAAAACATGCCGAAGGATAATATTGAATCAGCAATAAAAAGAGCGACTCAAAAGGATACTGCAAGTTTTAATGAAATTAATTACGAAGGTAAAGGTCCTCATGGTGTGTTATTTTACATTGAATGTGCAACGGATAATTCTACAAGAACTGTAGCAAATGTAAAATCATATTTTAATAAATCTGGTGGTTCTATTGTTCCTAATGGGCAACTGGAATTTATGTTCGATCGAAAATCTGTTTTTGAATTAGCCTTAAAAGATGGATTAGAAGCGGATGAGTTAGAATTAGAATTAATTGATGCTGGTTGTGAATCAATTGAAGTAGAAGAAGATAAATTAGTTGTTTATGGTGATTTTACTTCATTCGGGACACTTTCAAAAGGTATCGATGATTTACAACTAGAAGTATTAAAAGCTACGCTTCAACGTATTCCAACTTCTCCAATTGATTTAACAGAAGAACAAATGGTTGACATTGAAAAATTGTTGGATAAAATCGAAGAAGACGATGATGTGCAACAAGTTTTTACAAATATTTCCTAATTAATATTTTAAGAGGCTACCTGAAAAGGTAGCCTCAATTTTTTCTATTATGCCTGAATTAATACTTGTTCCTACACCTGTTGGAAATCTTGAAGATATTACGCTTAGAGCCATACGAATTTTAAAAGAAGCAACTATTATATATGCTGAAGATACTCGTGTAACTAAAAAATTACTCAATCATCTAGAAATTCAAAAGCAAGTTTTTCCTTTTCATGCTCATAACGAACATAAAATGTTAGAAAATGTGATAGGCTATGTAAAGTCTTCTGAATTAACGGTTTTGGTTTCAGACGCAGGTACACCAGCTATTTCGGATCCTGGGTTCCTGTTAGTTCGAGCGTGTATTGAAGAAGGAATTAAAGTTTCTTGTCTTCCTGGTCCAACGGCTGTTATTCCTGCCTTGGTGGGTAGTGGTTTTCCTTGTGATCGTTTTTGTTTTGAAGGTTTTTTACCACATAAAAAAGGAAGACAAACCAAGTTGATGGAACTTGCTCAAGAAGAACGTACGATAGTGTTATATGAATCACCACATCGACTGGTAAAGTGTTTGGCTCAAATAGAAGAGTTCTTTGAACCAACTCGTAAAGTATGTGTAGTAAGAGAAATTTCAAAAATCTATGAAGAATACCAACGTGGTGAGGTAACTGAGGTTCGAAAACATTATGAACAAAAACCACCAAAAGGTGAAATAGTAATTGTAATAGAAGGTAAGCAAATTTTGAAGAAAGGTAAAGAATAATAAATCAATTACATGCAAAAAAAGTTTCTTTCGAATTTAGTCTGGATGGTTTTTTTTAATCTTTTGATTAAACCATATGCTATTTTTGGAATTGATGCTGAGGTGCAAAATAGAGTGGGAACGGAAGCATACGGATTGTATTTTACACTACTTAATTTTTCTTATTTGTTTAATATTTTTCTCGATTTAGGTATCACAAATTATAATACACGTTATGTTGCTCAACATCCAAATTTGGTGAAAAGGTATATTGGAAACATTTTAAGTTTAAGAATAATATTGTTTTTTGTTTATGTAGTATTGAGTGTTAGCTTGGCATTTATCCTAGGTTATAACGCGCGCCAATTTTGGTTTGTATATGTTTTGATTTTTAATCAATTCTTAATTAGTGTTTTATTGTATTTTAGGAGTTGTTTTGCTGGACTTTTACTGTTTAAATGGGATATTTTCCTTTCGATTTTAGACCGTATTTTATTAATTATTATCGTTTCTTTTCTGCTTTATCATCCTTTTTTTCAGGGTCAGTTCGATATAAAATGGTTTGCTTTAGCTCAAACAGCCTCTTTTTTTGTTTCAGTTTTAGTTGCAATAATTTTAGTATTCAAACGAATTGGATTACCTCGTCTACATTGGGGGAGGGCTTTTAATATCGTAATACTTAAGAAAAGCTTTCCCTATGCATTATTGATTTTATTAATGATGCTATATACGCGCATTGATGCGATGATGATTGAACGATTACACGTAAATGGAAATAAACAAGTGGGAATCTATGCACAAGCATTTCGTATGTTGGATGCAAGTTTAATGTTTGTTATGCTGTTTACAGGCCTACTCTTTCCTTTATTTTCAAGAATTTTAAAAGATAAATCTAGCATTATTCCTTTATTAGATACTTCTTCGCGTTTAGTTATTGCTTTTACAACTATGATGAGTTTTTCGTGTTGTTTGTTTGCTTATTTTATTTTGGATTCAATTTATTTACACGATATCATTTATGTAGTTCCAACATTTCGTTTGTTAATGCTAAGTTTAATTCCAACAGCATTTATTTTTGTTTATGGAACTTTAATGACTGCGAATGGTGATTTAAAGAAGTTGAATTTGCTGTCATTTATTGGATTGGTATTAAATGTACTTTTAAATTTTATGTTGATCCCAAAACATGGTGCATTTGGTGCTGCAGTTGCAACATTTACAACACAATTGCTAATTGCGATATTTTATTTTTTTACGATTTGGAAACAATTTTCTTTAAACTTTAAATATAGAGAACTGTTCAGATATCTGTATTATACCTTGTGGTGTTTGATTTCAACCTGGTTAAGCTTTAAAATAAAAACAGATATCTATCAATTCTTTACTTTCATTGGATTATTAACTTTAGGCATGTTTTTGTTTGGATTAATTCCTTTAAGAACAATGCTTTCTTCATTAAAAAAAGAAATACTTTGATTATGAATACTACTTATTCACGTTTTTTTATTTCCTTAAATTGGACCACTTTAGTATTTATTTACTTAGTGGTGATTGCAGGAAGTTTTGTACGTATTTCAGGGGCTGGTATGGGGTGTCCAGATTGGCCGAAATGTTTTGGACAATATATTCCACCAACCGACGAAAAAGTATTACCTCCTGATTACAAAGATATTTATGCCTCCAAACGTGGTAAGAAAATTGAGCGATTTGCTAATTTTTTAGACAAGATTGGTTTTTCCGATGTAGCGGTAATGTTGCGAAATGATAAATCCTTGTTAATCGAACAAGATTTTAATGCAAAAAAAACCTGGACAGAATATATTAATCGTCTATTTGGTGTAGTAGCTGGTTTTGGTGTGCTCTTTATTTTTATTGCTGTATTACGTAAATATCGAAAGCGTAAGTTAGTCACATTAGCTACTAGTAATTTAATTATTTTAGTAATTCAAGCGTGGTTTGGATCAATCGTTGTTGCTACTAATTTAGTCCCTTGGACGATTACTTTACACTTATTTTTAGCCTTAGTAATTATTGTTTTACAATTGCTAATGGTCATTGAAGTAAGTCGTAAACAGCGACTTGGTTTGGAGACTAGTTCAAAAATAAAAGTATTTGTATGGGTAGTATTAATCATCACGTTTATCCAATTATTTTTAGGAACTCAAGTAAGAGAATCTATTGATTTTTTGGTGAAACAAGGATATTCAAGACAGTATTGGGTAAATCATTTAGGAGTACCATTCTTTATCCATCGAAGTTTTTCTTGGTTAGTATTAATTGGTATGGGTTATTTATATTGGATTAATAAAAAGAAAGATAATTTAAAAATACTTTCAACAGCTTTTTATGTGTTGATTTTAGAAATAATAACGGGTGTTTTGTTAGCTTATGCGGACATGCCTGGATTAGTTCAGACAACACACTTATTGTTTGCAACTATATTATTTGGAATCTTATTTACTGCAGTTATTCGTTTCAAACGGTCTGTAAGCGAAGCTTAATGTTTAAAACATTCGTCAGGATTTCCTAAGCGGATAGATAATGTAATACCATACATAAAATACCAATCTTTGTTTTGACTTTTCCCCCTTGGTCCAAAGGGTGATCTATCTATATTTCGATTGGATAAATCAACGGTTATAGGACTTGCAACTTCATTTAATTGGGTTTTATCAATAAATCGATCACTCCCAACATCGTCCAAATAGTCTGAAAATGTTTTGCGTACTCCATATTCCATCCCAATACAAAATATCTTTCCAAATGGGTATTTGAAACCTATTCCAAATGGGATAGACAATTGATTCTTACTGTAGTAACCTTCCGCAGAAAGAGGAGTTCCTTGGCCTTCAGTCCCCAATGTTCTTAATTCAACTATTTCTCCATGATAGTCCGTTGTTGGATTCATTTGAAAATAAGCGATTTCAGCAAATAAATAACCTGAACCTCTATAATTCTTATTGCCAATCTGGAATGGAAAGTAATTAAATTCTATTCCCCCTCCGATTTCAGTAATTGAGGAGTTAAATGAAAGGTTTCTATTTCGATATACATTGTTATATTCAGAAGGAGATTGTGCATCGTTAGCACTTATATTTCCCATCATAAATAGTCCTCTTAATGCGAATCTAGGATTGATGTTATATTTGGCTATGATACCATAAGCAATGTGTGAATTTTTAAAATGTTGTAATGGATTCAAATCACCAATGTAATAGCTACCTCCAGTAAAAATACCGAGTTCACTTTTAGAAAGGTTATTTTGCCTTTGCGAAAAAAAAATGAATGGAAGTAGTAAAAAGACAAAAAGCGTTTTCATGTTATTTCTTTAACGAAAAAAATGATTTTTTGTTGCTTTTATAATTAGATTAAGGAATAACTTAAAAAAATATAAGTCTAGATATTGTATGTAAAAATTTATTTGGTTAGAGTTTCAATCAATATTCTTTTTTATAATTAGTAACAATTACAATTATTTTTGGTGTAAAATCTTAAGTCTAAGTCCTAAGGTCTCCTATCTTTTATCTATTTTTGTTTACAACATCAATAAAAAAATTCAACACGAATTATTATGAAAAGAATTAGAATCGTCGATATATTAAAAAATCCTGAAATCGGAAAAGAAATCAATGTGAAAGGTTGGGTAAGAGCGTTTCGAAGCAATCGTTTTATTCAATTGACAGATGGTTCTACAATCAATACTTTACAAGCAGTAGTTGACTTCGAGCAATTCGATGAAGCACTTTTAAAAAAAATCACAACTGCAGCGGCTTTGAGTTTATCTGGAACATTGATTGAATCTCAAGGTGCTGGTCAAGCATTGGAATTACAAGTGTCCACAATTGAAATATTAGGAGAAGCAAATCCGGATGATGTACAAAAAACGGTAATGCAACCTAAAAAACATAGTTTGGAGTTTTTGAGAGAACAAGCACATTTACGTTTTAGAACAAATACATTTGGCGCTGTATTTCGTATTCGTCATGCAGTAGCATATGCAATCCATAAATTTTTTAACGACAAAGGGTTCTTCTATTTGCATACACCAATCATCACTGGTTCGGATGCAGAAGGAGCAGGGGAGATGTTTCGTGTTTCTACCTTAGATGCTAAAAATCCTCCATTGACAGAAGATGGAGAAGTGGATTTCTCCAAAGAATTTTTTGGAAAACAAGTGAACTTAACAGTTTCAGGACAATTAGAAGCGGAATTAGCTGCATTGGCATTAGGACAGGTGTATACGTTTGGTCCTACGTTCCGTGCGGAGAACTCAAATACATCGCGCCACCTGGCTGAATTCTGGATGGTAGAGCCAGAGGTTGCATTCAATGATTTAAATGACAACATGGATTTGACGGAAGAATTTTTGAAGTATATCTGTAATTACGTCATGGAGCATTGTGCAGATGATTTGAAATTCTTAGATGAAAGAGATAACACCGAGCAACAAGCTAAACCACAAAATGATCGTAACGAATTGCGTTTGACGGAGCGATTAAAGTTTGTAGCGAATAATCCATTCAAACGTATTACCTACACAGAGGCAATTGATGTATTATTAAACAGTTCTCATTATAAAAAGAAAAAATTCAAGTTTGATGTTGCTTGGGGTACCGATCTTCAAAGTGAGCACGAGCGTTTCTTGGTAGAAAAAGAATTTAAATGTCCAGTAATTATTACGGATTATCCAGCGTCTTTCAAAGCATTCTACATGCGTCAAAACGAAGATGGTAAAACGGTTGCTGCTATGGATGTTTTGTTCCCAGGAATTGGTGAAATCGTAGGTGGTTCCCAACGGGAAGAGCGTTTAGATATCCTATTGGAAAAATGCAAAGCATTCAACATCCACGAAGAGGAAATCTGGTGGTATTTGGAAACACGTAAATTTGGAACCGTACCTCATGCAGGATTTGGTTTAGGCTTTGAGCGTATGGTAATGTTCGTAACGGGTATGTCTAACATTCGTGATGTAATTCCTTTCCCAAGAACACCACAAAATGCAGAGTTTTAATAGAAATAAATGCAGGACATAGATAAGTTTGAAAGAGAGGAATTATTAATTGACCCTTTACAAGCACAATTTCAATCAATTTTTTATGTTTTACCTTGGTTGCCATTTATAGGCCTTCCTTATTATTTAATTTGGCATTTTTCAGCCTTAAAAGAAATTAAGTTGGTGATGTTTAAGTTAGTTTCTATGGGAACAACGGTTTCATTCGTTACTATTTTTTCTTCTTTTATTTTTATAGTATTAGGTGGGATTATTCTTCATGAATTTATTCATGGGATAACATGGGCACGATTTGCTAAAAATGGTCATAAATCCATAAAATATGGAATTATTTGGAAAGCCGTTACTCCTTATTGTCATTGTAAAGAACCACTTTTAGTTAAGCATTATATTCTAGGTGCATTTATGCCAGGATTAATACTAGGGATTCTACCTTCCGTTTATGCATTGTTAACAGGTAATTCAATTTGTTTCCTTTTAGGAGGTTTTTTTTCTTTAGCCGCAGGTGGGGATTTTATGATTATTTCAAAATTGTTAAAGCATAATTTTAATAATTATGTTCAAGATCATCCTTCTAAAATTGGATGTTTCATTTATAAATCCGAACTTTAAGTAAATTTTAACCATGGCCCTTAAACAACATCTTGCACAAAAGTTAGAGCAACGTCTCTCTCCGCAACAAATTCAGTTGATGAAATTGTTGCAAGTGCCAACGATGGAGTTAGAGCAACGTATTAAACAGGAAATTGAAGAAAATCCTGCGTTGGAAGAAGGTCTGGACACAGTTGAGGATGATTTTGCAAACGAAGAGGATTATACCGAAGAATTAGACGCTTCGACCGATTTTGATTTGTCAGAATACATGGATGATGATAGTCCAGATTATAAAACTCAAGTCAACAATAGGTCTAACGATGATGAAGAATATTTTGTTCCGCTTTCAGGCGAACAATCGTTTCAAGAAAAGTTGATTGAGCAATTGCATTTGTTAGATTTAGACGATACCCAATTCAGTATTGCTGATGTGATCATAGGTAATTTGGATGAATCGGGTTATTTGAATAGAACGGTATATGCCTTGGTTGATGATCTTGCTTTTTCTGCAAATATTTATGTTACAGAAAAACAAGTGGAAGAAGTATTATATTTAGTACAAGAACTAGATCCAGCTGGAGTAGGAGCACGTGATTTGAGAGAATGTTTACTGTTACAATTAAAGCGTACACAATCGGGAGATATTACAAGATTTACTGCAAAGAAGATTGTGGAAGATCATTTTGAAGAATTTATCAAAAAACATTACGATAAAATTCAACTCAAATTAGAGATTGAAGACCAAGATTTAAAAGAAGCTATCGATGAGATTTTGAAATTGAATCCCAAACCAGGTGGTTCTATGAAAGAATCTGCCAAACCGATGCAGCAAATAACACCAGATTTTACCATCATTGAATTCGAAGGTAAATTAGAATTATCCATTCACGGTCGTAACGCTCCGGATTTAAAGGTGAGTCGTGAATATGAGAATATGTTACGCGGTTATTCCGAAGGCGCAAAATCCTCTAAGTCTGATAAGGAGGCAGTGAGTTTTGTCAAACTAAAATTGGAAAATGCAAAATGGTTCATTGATGCAATAAAGCAACGTCAAAACACATTGTTTGTCACTATGACCGCCATAATGAATTACCAACGTGCTTTTTTCTTAACAGGAGATGAGACTAATTTACGTCCAATGATTTTGAAAGATATTGCAGAATTAGTTGGATTAGATATTTCTACCGTTTCACGTGTGGCGAATAGCAAATATGTTCAAACAAATTATGGTATATATTCTTTGAAATATTTCTTTTCAGAATCCATGTCGAAAGATACAGGGGAAGAAGTCTCAACACGAGAAGTTAAAAAAATACTCTCAGAGGCTATTCAATGCGAAGAAAAGAACAAACCATTAACAGATGACAAACTAACCCTTATATTACAAGAAAAAGGGTATAATATCGCACGTCGTACCGTTGCTAAATACCGTGAGCAATTAAATTATCCTGTAGCTAGACTTCGTAAAGAGCTATAGTCACTTTTTTCATTTTCTTAGAAGCCATATTTGGTTTTAATACTTCCATCATGAAACTCTTTTCTCAACTTATTTCTTGGATCTTTCTTCCGCTTTTCATGCCTGTATATGCTTTGTTATTAACGATGTATATCCCTTCTTTAGAGCAAGGTTTTTTTCAGAACAATACGATTTATTTATTAGATCCAAGATTGAAGTTAGCATTGTTAGGCATTTTCTTTCTTTTTTCCTTTTTAGCACCTGCTATTTCCTTAGTTATTTTAAAGCGCAACAATAAGATTTCCAATTTAGAGATCGACAATCGTTCTGAACGTTCGATTCCCATACTTATCACTGCTATTTATAGTTTAATACTTGCGTGGTTTTTAATGGTTAAAACACCTCCTGGTATTTTACCTCCTGCAGTTTATTTATTGCCAGCAGGTGGAACTGTTGCAATCGTTTTGGTAATGCTCATTACACGTTTTGATAAAATCAGTTTACATGCATTAGGTGTGGGTATGTTGATGGGGTTTTTAATTGCTTACTTCCAAACTCAAGCACAATTTCAGATGGGTATATTATTTCTGACAACAATTGTAAGTGGTGTTGTAATGTCAGCGCGTTTATTTTTAGGTAAACATAATTTACGCCAATGTTTGATGGGCTATTTTTTAGGAATTTTGGTTATTTATTTAACTATTAAATTTCTAGGTTAGTAAATCTATTTCACCCACCTTTTTCGGGTCATGACCAAAAGTTGGGGATGAATTTTTAAAATTAGTAATTTTGTTTTCAAAAAACGATTTTGACAATTGACTTAATAAAGTTATTTCTACCTGATTTTTTGGTAGATCATTTTGATTTCTTGCGAAGTGAAGAAAAAGCAGGA
>CALPMT020000029.1 GCA_943324745.2 Chitinophaga pinensis
AAAACTGGTTATCTGACTGGTCTTATTCGCACATGTTAGGGGCTACTAAAGGTCTTGCTGCTTGTCCTACAGATATCAACGCAGATGGTGTGACTAACGTAAATGACTTCTTACAATTATCTTCTTCTTTCGGAACTAGCTGTAACTAAAAATAATATTACCGAGTCCAGCTAATTGGACTCGGTTAATTTTTAAAAAAAATAAAATGAAAACAAAAAGACAAAAAAGACAAGTAACAAAGAAAATCCTTATGGGGCTTAGTTTAGCTTTATTAGGTGGTTTCGCTCAAGCTCAAAACGGGTTAGAGGGAATCGTTGTTGAAAAATATTATATCGCTGATGCTGCAGATGCTGCTGCTTCTGCTACTCTAGGTGGTACACTTCCAGTTGGATCCGTAACTTACCGTGTTTATGCAGATATGTTACCTGGATACAAATTCCAAGCATTATATGGTAACGTTGCTCACCCGTTAAAAGTTTCTACTTCTACTTCTTTCTTCAACAATGAAGATCGTGGAGCTACAACAGCAAATGCTATCGCAAGTTCATTTTTAAAAAGCAATACAGTTGCACTTGACTCTTGGTTCTCTGTAGGTGCTTCTGCAACAGGACAATTTGGTGTATTGAAAACAGATGATAACGGTGCTGCCAATTTATTGACTTTGTCTTCTATCTTAAACAACACTAATGCTTTAATTGGTACTGGATTAAAAACACAAGATGGTAATATGGCTGGTTCTCCAGAGGCTGTTACTTTCGTAGGTTTTGACCCAACAGGAGGTTTATTTGATGCAACAAGTCAATCAGGTAACTCTTTAATCATTACAGATGGTGCTATCTCTGCATTAAATGGTGCAACTGGACCAACTGCTGCTAACCGTGTATTATTAGGTCAGTTTACAACAGACGGTGTTTTCCGTTTCGAATTAAACATCCAAATTGGTACACCAACTCCAGGTGTTTCTCAAAAATACGTAGCTTCCAACGCTGCTGCTGGTGAAACAGTTCTTGAGTCGTTAATTTTAGCTCCAAACACACCTCCAACTGTAAGTGTAACTTCACCAACTAATGGTGCTGCAATCATCACTGGAACAGCTACTACATTAACTGCTGCTGCTGCTGACGTTGACGGAACAGTTTCTCAAGTTGAATTCTTCGTTGATGGTGTTTCTGTTGGTGTTGATAACGCTTCTCCTTTTACAGCTAATTATACTGCTGTTGCTGGAAGTCATAACATTACTGCTGTTGCTACAGATAACAAAGGAGATAATACAACTTCTTCTGCAGTTGCAATCTCTGTTGCTGACAACCAAGCTCCAACAGCTACAGTTGCTGGTTCAAACGGTATCGTTGGTGATGTAATCGCTTTAACTTCTTCTGCTGCTGACGTTGATGGTTCAGTTGCTCAAGTTGAGTTCTTCGTAGATAACGTTTCTGTTGGTGTGGATAATTCAACTCCATATTCTGTAAACTGGACTTCTACTTTAGGTGTTCACACAATCAAAGCGGTTGCTACAGATAACTTAGGATTAACTGGAACTTCTTCTACTCCAAACATTACGATCGCTGCTAACAACCCTCCATCAGCATCTATCGCTTCAACATCTCCATCTATTGCTGGTTCTATTATCGCTCCAACAGTAATTACAATCAATGCTAATGCAGCTGATTCTGATGGTTCTGTTACAGGTGTTGAATTCTTAATCAACGGTGAAGTTGTTGGAACAGATAACTCTACTCCATATTCTTTCGCATGGACAAGTACACCTGGAAATAAATCATTAACTGTTAGATCTACAGATAACAAAGGTGCAGTAACTACTTCAGCTGCTCAAACTTTCTCTGTTGCAGATCCAAACGCACTTCCTTACGAAATCCGTACGGTAGATCAAAAATGTAACATCCCTACTTTCGACATCGCTGTTGCTGCTGCTGCTACAAACACAGTAAACGACGTGATTGGTTATGATATGGTTGTTGCTTACGATAAAACAAAAGTTACACCGACTGGAAACATTACTGTAAACAGTGATTTGATTAACCCAGCATTCGTTCAGACTTCAAACGCTATCAACACTGAAGCTGGAACAATGAACATTTCTGTTTACTTCAAAGCGAATGCACCTGCTAACACTAAATTTGCTGGTATCGGTAAAATCATTTCTGTAGAATTTAACAAAACTGCAAACTTTGCATCTGTTGATACAGCTGCAATCTCTTCTTCTTTCTTACAAGAGTCATACATTGGTGGTGTTTCTACAAAAGCTGTTTCTGCTGGTAAAGCAATTACACACAAAGATTTCAGCTTCCCAATGGCATTAAGATTCTGGGGAGACAACACACCAATCAAATTTGACGCTAGTCGTCCAAATGATTACTTAGCTACTAAAGTGTATGGTGCTGATGTAAACACTGGTATCATCAATGGAAACAACATTGACGTGAAAGCGGATATTGATGGTAACATGACATACGACTTAAACAATGGTTTAGGAATACGTATCGTAAGAGATATCGCTAATACATCCGATGTATTTGATTTAGTAAATGCAGGTGACGTTAACATCGTTAACTCTATCTTGTTAAGTGATGCAGCGGTAACTCCTACAGTTTACCAAATGATTGCAGCGGACGTAAACATCGATGGTGTTATCTCTGCGGGAGATATCTCTCAAATTAGACAAAGAGGTGCGTTGAGCATTGGTGAGTACAGACAAGCATGGAATTATACAAATGCTGGTGTTTCTAATGGACAACCTTCTAAAGATTGGACATTCGTTGACTCATTAAGAATCGAAAACAACGCTGCTTACAAAATTTCAACTACGTATCCTGCAAATGATATCGCTGGAGGTTTCTCTAAATCAAGAGTTCCTGTAACTCCTTTCTTCTTACCTGCTACAGTTACTGATTTTGCTATCTGTCCAGATATCAAACCTGAAACTTACAAAGGTGTAATGTTAGGTGACGTTGATGGTAGCTACGCTAACTTCACTAACAATGGTTTAGTTAAAAGTTTAGATAACAAAATCGTATTTGATTTTGCTAACGTAACTGTAAACGGTTCTACAATTGAAGTTCCAGTTTCTATCGAAGGTGAAAAAGCGGTTAAAGGTCTTGACTTCGCGATCAAATTCAACGAAGATGTTTTAACTTATAACAACGTTGAAGTAAAATCTAACGAAATCGAAAGCTTCAGTCACTTTAATACAAATGACAGAACATTACGTTTCACTTCAAATGATTTCTCTACGTTTGATATGAACTCAAATGTTGTTTCTGTTAAATTTAACACAGCAAATGGTGCTATCAACTTTGAAGATTTCACATCTGTTAAAGGTATGTTAGATGGTAAAGCTGTTAAAGTTGAATTAAGAGGTTTAGCTGCAGGTATAGCTTCTCTTGATGCTTCAAATTCAGTTTCTGTTTTCCCTAACCCAGCTGCTGGTTCTTTAAACATCGTTTCCGGTGTTAATTCTAAAGTAATTATTACTGATCTTTCTGGTAAAGAAGTAATTTTCTCTGGTGATTTAACTGCAAACATGAAACAAGAAATCAATGTTTCAAACCTAGCAAACGGTATGTACTTAGTTAAAGTTTACAATGAAAACTTTAACAAAGTAGAAAGAGTTGCTATCAACAACTAATAATTAGTTTGATTTTCAGAAGGGTCGTGGTGAAAACCACGACCTTTTTTTGTGTCTACTAAACCAACTATTAACACTAAAAACACAACCTAATAAACATATCATAATACAGGCTTTATTTAGAATTAGTGTTGTCAAAGTACCTTTACATAACTACAAATAATGACATCACTAAATATATTCCAATGAAAAAAATAGTCTGGGTTATTTTCATGATTTTTGCTTCTCAAATTTCTGTAAAAGGAGCGACAAGTGCACTAACCAATAATACATCCATGCTACCTACTCCACCTCCAGACGTAGCAAATGACACACTTTTTTTCGATTTGAAACATGCAATTTATTCTTTTTCAAATGGTGTAACCTATTTTGATTTGCCGATTTATGTAAAATCAAAAAGTCCAGTGAGCTCTTTCGATTTCCGGATTAAATTTGACCAAACAAAATTAACTTACATTAGTACTACAAAAATAGTAGCACAGTTAGAACCATATACTTTCTTAAATCCTACGGACAATTTCTTAAGAAATAATACCTCTGGTCCTTATGTTTCTTATGTTATTCCTAATAATACACCCCTTATTTATGTTAGATTTAAAATCAATGTTCCATGTACACAAGTTTCTGCTAATGATTTTTTCTCCATCACTACCCTATTAGTTGGATATCCATGTAAAAACAAAGTAACGCCAGTAACACCAATTTCTGCTAATTCAAAATTAACTACAAGCACCCTTTGTTCTGGAAGTCCAATCGTTTTTAATGGTCCTGTAAATTCTTCTGGTATTCCAATTTCATCCTATAACTGGGAACTTGGTAACGGATCAACTTCAACAAATCAAAACATCAGCACAAACTATATAGAGCCAGGTAATTATACAGCTAAATTAGTTGTTAAAACAGCGGAGGGATGTAAAGATTCAATCCAACAAGAATTTACCATAAATCAATCCCCAACTGCAAATTTTACTGCCGAATTTTTCCCTTTGAAAGATTCAACACAATTTAATAACCTATCCGTAAATGTTGGGAATTCACCAACCTATGAATGGAACTTTGGAGATCAAAAATCAAGCACTTTATTCAATCCTATGCATCAGTATAACGCTGGAGGAACCTTTGGTGTCATATTAAAAGTAAGAACCGCTGAAGGTTGTGTAAGTTCGTACACTAATTCTGTTGAGCTTTCCAAACCTACAGCAAATTTTATGCTTCCAAGCAATGCATGTTTAAATACTTCTTTAAACTTTATCAATACATCCGTATTTACCTCTGGAAAAATAACGGATTGGCAATGGAATTTTGGAGATTCTAACTCAGCTTCCACCGAAAACCCATCTCATAGCTACTCGAAACCAGGGACATATCAAGTTACACTTACAGTAACAAGTAGCCTAGGATCTAAAGGAAATGTGACAAAAACAATCATCATTAACAACAAACCAAAAGTAGATTTTCTATCCAACTCAATGAGCGGTTGCTCGCCATTCCCTGTAAGCTTTAGTGATGAATCGATTGCAGACGAAGGTTCTGAATATTTATGGGATTTTGGAGATTTTAAATTATCGGCTGAAAAAGATCCTACACATACATTTATTGCAAATCGTTCATATACCATCAAAGAAATCATCACGACGAAAGGTGGGTGTAAAGATTCATTAATTAAAACCTCTTATATCACAGTACTTAATGTTCCAGTAACCGATTTTACTAATTCAACTGCTTGTTCTAATGCAATTATCAACTTCTCGGACGAATCAACCGTTCTTGCATCAAAAATAACTTCCTGGTTTTGGGATTTTGGAGATGGTGGCACATCTAACAGTCAAAACCCGACCCATGTTTACACAAAAACAGGTAATTACAAACTTAAATTGACCTCTACATCTAGTATCGGATGTTCAAACTCTGTAAGTAAAGACCTGACAATAAATAAAAAACCAATTGTACAATTCAATGCGCAAAACACTTCTGGTTGTTTGCCTTTAGCACCGAAATTCAATGATTTTTCAACAACTGTTGAAGGTTCTACCTACCAATGGATATTTGGAGATAGTACAACATCCAACGACAAAATTCCAAATCATACCTATCTTAAAGACGGACTTTTCACTGTGAAAGAAATAATAACAGCTCCAGGTGGTTGTAAAGATTCGTTAGTAATTCCTGGTTACATCTATGCGTTAAGTGCGGTAACCCCAAAGTTTGTAGTTAGAAATTTCTGTTCCAATCGAATCACTGAATTCATAGATAGTTCAAAAGTTTCAAGTGGTTCTATCAAAAACTGGAAATGGGAAATCAACAATGATGTTATTCAAGCACAAAATAAATCGTATGTATTTACAAAACCAGGAAAATACAACATTAAATTAACTGTTTCTTCCGATCAGAATTGTGCAAATTCTGTTGAGAAAATGATCGAAATTGAAGATATGCCTTTGGTGTCATTTACGACAGATAAAACAGAAGGGTGTTTTCCAGAAGTGGTAAATTTTATAAATAATTCGGTATCTCCATCAAATACGAAATACAAATGGGATTTTGGAGATGGTTCAAAAGAAGCTACTATCAGTCCATTTCACAAGTATCTTTCAATGGATACCTTTAGTGTAAAACTATATGCTACTTCTCCCTTGGGATGTAAAGATAGTATCATCAAACCTAATTTAATAAAAATTTATCCCGTTCCAACTGCTAAATATGCTATTAATACGACAACTTCATTGATTCCTAATTTAAAAATAGAATTCGAAAATCAATCTAGTTATGCAAACGAATTTTTGTGGGAATTTGGGGATAACACAAGTACGGCTTTAGTTTCACCACGACATGCCTATATCGAAGAAAAAGCAGCAAGTTATTTAGTTTGTTTGACCGCCTATTCCTCTAAAGCGTGTTATTCCAAAACTTGTGATTCCATTAAAATCAATTATTCTACCCAATTAGCGGTGCCATCCGCTTTTTCACCAAATGGTGATAACAAAAATGATGAGTTTAATATTCTAGGTGGGCCAATCACAAAATTAGACCTGAAAATCTTTAACGAATGGGGAAATTTGGTATTCACTAGTTCCTCACAAAAAGAGGGTTGGGACGGTAACTTCAATGGAGCAGCTCAACCAGTAGGTGCATATAGTTATTCATTTACTGCAACAACTGTTGACGGAAAAGAAATCACTCGAAATGGAATTATCAATCTGACACGTTAATATTATTCACTATGAACTATTTATTCTCACTATTTTTCATACTTATTGGTTTTGGAATTTTTGCGCAAGATGCTCGTTATTACCAATATGATATGAATACATTATATTTGAATCCTGCATTAACTGGCGAACGCATTTACGAATTAGAAGGGGTTCAGTTAAATACAAATAATGGATATCATACAACCAATGCGTCTCGGGGTTCCGGAAATATAGTTTCTTCTGTCGGTGTTGATATGCCTATAACAAACCGTTTCGCTATCGGACAATTTTTGGGGAATAACCGCAGTGGAAATGGATCATTTAACACATTCAATTTTCTTATTTCCGGTGCATACAAAATTATTAATCCTTCCAATAACGAACATAAAACAAGTTTATCAGTTGGTTTACAATTTGGTGTTCTTAATACGAGTATGAATACACAAAACTTTACCTATGCCTCGCAATATTCTCCAAATTCTACTACAGGATTTGACAATACATTCTCATCAGGTGAAAGTTTTACTCGCCAAAGTTTCTACACTTTAGATAACAATATGGGGATCTACTACAGTACCAACATTCTGAAAAACAAGTGTATGCTAGCTACAGGACTATCCTTTTATCATTTAGGAGGTCAAAAAAAATCAAATACACTAGATAAAGGAGCTGATATTAGATCAAATTATCATATTTCTTTAACTTGTCGCCTAAATGAGCTACTAACTATTACTCCAAAGTTTTTGTACATGAACCAAAGTAACACCAACGAATACAACGCTGGATTATTAGTGAATTTCAAAGTGAATAAACATATTGAGCCAATTGTTGGAGTTAACTTGATTTATCAAAAAGCACTAGTCGCACAAATAGGTTTAAAATTTAGCGAAAACAACATATTTCGTATCAGTTATGCTACTGCAATTGGCGATTTGGTTTCTTCAGGTAGTCGTGGAACGGAAATTTCATATACACATATCTCTAATCGTAAACTTCAAACAATTAAAAAGGCTGATCTTAAAGAAGAAATAACTAATCAAAAACAAAACGATCAACTTCCTCAAATTGAAACAAATGATCCTGAAGATATCTATTACCTAATGAAACTAAAAAATATTGTTAACAGACTTACACTATTAGCGACTTTAGAAAATATATCACCTACAGATATTCAAAAAGAATTGGATAAAGTAAGTGATGAATTAAAAGAATTATCCAATGTTCAAATTAGCCCTGAAATGTCACCAATTGTGGATGTTTATGTTCAACAGATTGAAGAAAAATTAAAAATAGTGCAACAAAAGCTTCGAAAATAAAAGTTAGATTTCTATGAAAAACACACTAATAATACTTTCATTTTTGATAACCAAAATAGCTTTTGGTCAGGACACTACACAAGTGAAGCAAACAAAAAAAATTTCTAATTTAATAGATAAGGTAAAGGTTATTTCAAACGAGCATATTGACAACAAAAAACAAGTAATCAATAAAAGTAAAATTGATGGTTTGATGTTTAAAATTGATAAAATTAAAACAGAACAACCAACATTTTCATCAAAAAAACAAGATTCATTAGTTGAAATCATTAAGCAATTAAGCGCTCTAAATTTACAGAAGGACTCTTTAATTCAAGCTTTAAAAATTCAACTTACAAAACCATCTCAACAATCAAGCATAACTTCAAATAAGACAGTTATTACTAAACCTTCACACGTAATTGTACTTGGAGCATATCTGATAAAATCAAACGCTGAAAAACAAGTAAAAAAAATAATTCAATTGGGTGTAGAAATTGAAACCATTCCAACTGGAAAACTTTACTATGTTGTGTACAAACTAAAATCAAAAGAAAAAATTAAACCTACCTTGCTAAAATTCAGAAAGCAATTTGAACCAAACGCTTGGTATTTTTCCTACTAATCTAACTGCACCACTGGAACTATTTCCCTGCGGCTAAGTCGCATTTCATCTCCATAATTCATGGTGTATACATCATGCATTGTGTCTCTACTAAGCCTATGTTTCCTGCATGTTAATTTTCTGTAACCTCATATTATTAAGTGATTTAACACTGTTTTTTTCCTTCAAACTTTCATAGCTTTGATAGAAATCATAGCTATCAATTATGTCAACAAAAACTTCTAAAAGAACCTCTTTTCAAGCTGAACTAAACAACGAACTTCAGCATTTTTTAAAATTCCAAAAAGATAAATTTCCGTCAGATGAAATTCTGAAAATTGATCTACATTGTCACGACTACAATAGCGATGTTCCAGATGAATTAATCGGTCGAATATTAAATGTACCTGAAACATGGCTGCCTACTGAACGATTAATCAAACGTCTTGAAAAAAATAAGGTGAATGCAATCACGATCACAAACCATAACAATGCACGCTCTTGTTTTGAACAAATCGAACTTGGAAATGACGTACTTGTAGGCGCTGAATTTAGTTGTACAGTTCCTGATTTTAACATTGGTATTCATGTGTTAACTTATGGATTTACTAAAGAACAAGAAAATGTCCTAAACAAATTAAGAAGAAATGTCTACCAGTTTCTTCAATATACGCATGCAAATAATCTACCTACGATTTGGGCACACCCACTCTACCATTACAATGTACAGAAAACTCCTTCTTTCGATTTCCTAAGTAAAATGGTGCTGCTTTTTGAACGTTTTGAAGTATTAAATGGTCAACGGGATACTTGGCAAAATATACTTGTAAAAACGTGGCTTGAAAATCTAACACCAGAACAAATTGATAAAGATGCTGAGCGATTCAATGTCGACATCAGTCTGTATTGTAAAAATCGTTACAAAAAATCGTATTCAGGTGGTTCGGATAGTCACATGGGAATCTTCTCTGGGCAAACCGGAACCTATCTTCATATTCCCAATTTACAAGAACGATTAAAAACGGAATCTACCTCATCGCTGGCTCTCGAAGCGATAAGAAATAGTGCAATGGCGCCTTTTGGAACACACCAAAATTCAGAGAAACTTACGGTAGCTTTCTTAGATTATTTCTGTCAAATTGCCATGTACATGGAAGATCCTGGATTAGTAAGAATCATGTTGCATAAAGGTTCGTTCAATGAAAAAATGTTAGCACTTTTCGTGACAAATGCATTTGCTGAACTTCGTCGCCATAAAGTAACGATGAAGTTTATAGAACTTTTTCATAACTGCTTTATCGGTAAAGTGCCATCGAAAAGAAAACGACTACTTCTTCCTAAAATTTACAAACCGGTATTCGATGCTGCTGTACAAATAGCAAAAGCAAATGACTTAGAAGGGGAAGAAATGAACGCGCAAATCACAGAAGGCGTCAATACAATTAGTAACGAACTAAGTAAAGTTTTATTCGCAAGAGTAACCGAAAAAGTCAATAAATTAATGCAAGATGGGTCGTTAGAAAAAATCAATATTACAGACATCATTGAAAAACTAGAAATACCAAGTGAAATACGATTGTTAACCAAATCCAAAAGCAAAAAAGCAAAACTATTTGGTAAAAAAATGGTCAATCCAGACATATCCAACTTTTTAGATGGATTACCTTTCCCAATGTTAGCAGCTTCACTTATTCAAGGAGCCCTTTTTACAAGTTCCAAAGTGATGTACTCTAACAGACCACTTTTGGATGTATTCTCAGAAAAAATAAATGCTTTCCCACATCCAAAAAGAATGTTGTGGCTGACGGATACTTTTGAAGATAAAAATGGTGTTTCGTCTGTATTGCAAGAAATGCATAAAGAAGTAAAACGTCTGAATCTTCCGATTGATTTCTTAGTTTGTAGCAGTACCTTACAATCAGAGGATCATTTAATTGTCGTAAAACCTTTAGCGGAATTTACACTGCCATTTTACCAACAACAACCGATTCGTATCCCTAACTTAAACGAAATACATCATCTTTTCTTGGAGAACGAATACGATAGAATCATGTGTTCTACAGAAGGTGTTATCGGAGCTGTATCGCTTTACTTAAAAAACGCTTATTCAGTTCCTGCAAATTTCTATGTACATACTGATTGGTTATTGTTCGCTAGAAAAGTACTTGGAGTTGACGGTCACAACCTAAACCGGATTAGAAGAATGTTGCGTGCATTTTATGCTGGTTTCGATCAATTATATGTATTGAATTCAGATCACCAAAACTGGTTCTCCGGAAAAGACATGGATTTCCCGCAAGAAAAAATTAAACGAACAGCACATTGGTGTAACGATTCTTTCTACCCAAGAAAAAGTACCAAGAAAAAATTATTCGGATGTAAAGAATCAGAAAAGGTCATCCTTTTTACGGGTCGTTTAAGTCACGAAAAAGGTGTCCTAGATATCGTTTCTATCTTCCCTGAAATTGAAAAAGAAATTCCAAATGTAAAACTCGTTTTTGCAGGTACTGGTCCGGCAGAAGAAGAATTGAAAAAACAACTTCCAAATGCCATTTTCTTAGGTTGGATAGATGCTAAAAAATTACCTGAAATTTATTCGTCTGCAGATTTATTAATTCTTCCGTCTAAATTTGATACGTTTAGTTGTGTAGTACTTGAAGCTATGAGCTGTGGTCTTCCAGTGATTGCATACAAAGCAAAAGGGCCTAAAGATATTATCACTGAAAACACAGGGTATTTAGCATCCGGAAAATCAGAAATGGTTAAACATGCTATTCATTTCTTTCAAAACAAAGAAGCTCAAACTGAAATGAAAGCAAACGCTATTCTTCGTGCGAAAGAATATAATAAAGGAATTATCCTAAAGGAATTACTAGAAAACACAGGTTTAGAGAAATTTAAAACATTTGAACCTAAGTTAACACCCGAACTTTTCCCTACCCTATAATCTTACAGAAGCAATGCTTTGCGTCTCTTGGCAATGCTTTGCTTCTCTCATTTAGAAATGTAAAACATTTCTACCTAAAATAAAAATGGGTGTTTAGAAATTTCTAAACACCCATTTTCATACTCCATATTTATTTTGCTCCGTACAGCCGCAATGCTTTACATCCCCGCTGTGCTGGAATTGAATTCCTGCACTACGCAACACTCAACTGCGCAACTTTCGATTTCGAAAATTGCTCTTTCGCATATTCCAAGGTAACTTTAAATTCCCCTAATTTTTCGGAAGGAATTTCATACATGGCATCCGTTAAAATTGCCTCACAAATCGAACGTAATCCACGCGCACCTAATTTAAACTCAATTGCTTTATCCACAATAAAATCTAAAGCGGTTGCATCAAAAGATAACTTCGTACCATCAATTTCAAACAAACGCAAATATTGTTTTACCAACGCATTTTTAGGCTCTGTCAAGATACGTTTTAAACTCTTCGCATCTAAAGGCTCTAAATACGTTAAAGATGGAAAACGACCGATTAACTCCGGTATTAAACCAAATGTTTTTATATCCGTAGGATTAATGTATTTCAAGAAATTGTCCCCATCAATACGAACTGTTTCATTGGAAGTAAATCCAATCGTTTGACGATTAATTCTTCTAGAAATTATTTTCTCTATGCCATCAAAAGCACCGCCACAAATAAATAAAATGTTCTTTGTCTCAACTTGAATCATTTTTTGTTCTGGATGCTTTCTTCCTCCTTGTGGTGGAACATTTACTACCGTACCTTCTAATAATTTCAGTAAAGCTTGTTGTACACCTTCACCTGAAACATCACGTGTGATAGATGGATTATCGCTCTTACGTGCAATTTTATCAATCTCATCGATGAATACAATTCCGCGCTGTGCAGCATCTACATCAAAATCAGCAGCTTGTAATAAACGGGATAAGATACTTTCTACATCCTCCCCTACATAACCTGCTTCAGTCAAGACAGTTGCATCGGCAATACAAAACGGAACATTCAACATTTTAGCAATCGTTTTCGCTAACAATGTTTTTCCTGTACCTGTTCTACCAACCAAAATGACATTGGATTTCTCAATCTCCACCTCATCCTTGGTTACCTTTTGATTCAAACGCTTATAATGATTATATACCGATACAGACAACACTTTTTTAGCATCCTCCTGACCAATCACATATTCATCCAATTTTGCTTTAATCTCTTTTGGTTTCAAGACATTTAATGGTTCTTGGGATTTTACAACCGCTTTGTTTCCAGCTCCCATTTCTTCCTGTACAATCGTATATCCTTGGGTAATACAACTCTCACAGATATGTCCAGAAACACCGGCAATCAACATACCTACTTGCGCTCTCGGACGACCACAAAATGAACAATTCGTTTCTTTTTTTGCCATATATATTGGAACAAAAAGAGATACTAAACATAGTATCTCTCAATTATTAATAAGGTTGATTTAAAAATGTAATAACGAGGCGTTCAAAGATGAAAAAAGCGGAGTTTACATTAGTAAATGAGCATTTTTGAATCGAGAACAACGATGTTAGTACTAATTTTAAATCAACCGATAAATTTATTTTGGATTGCGAACCAACACCTCATCCACCATACCGTATGCCTTCGCCTCTTCAGCTGTCATCCAGTAATCACGGTCAGAATCAGCCCAAACTTTATCAAAATCTTGACCTGAATGCTCAGCAATAATTTGATATAATTCGTTTTTCAATTTTTGAATCTCTCTCGCTGTAATTTCGATATCCGAAGCTTGACCTTGAGCACCTCCTAATGGTTGGTGAATCATCACGCGTGAGTGTTTCAACGCTGTACGTTTTCCTTTTGTACCTGCACACATTAACACTGCTCCCATAGAAGCAGCCATACCCGTACAAATCGTTGCAACATCTGGTTTAATGTATTGCATGGTATCGTAGATACCTAAACCTGCATATACAGAACCTCCAGGAGAATTCAAGTAAATTTGAATATCTTTCTTAGCATCTACAGACTCTAAAAACAATAATTGCGCATTGATAATATTCGCAACTTGGTCGTTAATTCCTGTTCCTAAAAAGATAATTCTATCCATCATCAAACGGGAAAACACATCCATTTGTGTCATATTCAAATGACGCTCCTCAATGATATATGGTGTTACTGATGATTCAATATAATGCTCTAAATGCATACTGCTAATACCTACATGTTTTGTAGCATATTTTCTAAATTCGTCGTTTCCAAACATAGGATTTTGTTTTTATTTTTTATCGAGATTAAAGATACATGAAAAATCACGATGAAAGATTTTTTCGGGAAATTATTTAGTTGAATTTAACACATCTTCAAGTTGAAAAAACAACTTTAATAATTCATTATAATTATTGTTTTCCCTATGAATCAAGTAAGAAGCATAAACTTCATAATTTCCAATTACCAAATTTTCAATTTGAATTACACTATCAAACTTTACAATATTAATATTATTAACTGACCTAGAATACCATCGATTAAATACCTTATGCCTTTTTAAAGCTATATCACTTTCACCCGAACAAACATAAATCAATGAATTGAATATATTCCTGAAAAATGTAGCTATAATATGTTCTATAGTTTTGGAGACTAATAAATCCAATGGCTCCTTAAGATCACTTGTTTTATCTACTACTAATTGAAAAACATCATCAATCTCAAGAGATGAAATCATACTAAATGTTTCATCCTTTACAAAGGCAACACGATAAGAGATATTGTTTTTGGTTGTAAATTGGTAAGTTGAATTTATGTCGTCAAAAACATAATTATAATGGTCTTGCAAATTTAATTCCTTTGTCTTTTAACTCTTGCAAAGAAATTCGACCTTTAATATATGAACGCACCAATTCTTTATCCTTTACCAATTTAGTAATAGACTCAACAATAAGTTCTTTATTTAATTGATTCGTTTTCATAGCTAAAACCAAATTTACAAAGTTTCTTGAAATTATCAAAGAATACTTTAAATTTCACAAGTGTCTGTATTAATAATTCATTTTCTTCTAACAAAATTATCAAATAAACACAGTCCTAAACCAGTCACAACAAAGATTGCGTAGAAATACGCTAAAATTAAAAAGGGCTACCTCGCGGTAACCCTTAATCATTTTTATTCAAGTAAGATTTTTAAAATTAAATTTATTCGAGGCAGACTAAAAATTAATTCCGCAGTTTACACTAGTAAATGAGGAAATTAATTTTGACGTCGAACGAAGAAGAAATTAATTTTAAAATCTTACGCTTTTTTGTCTTCTACTTCTTCGAAATCAACATCAGTAACCTCATCCGCTGGATTACCTCCATCATTTGAAGCTCCTTGTTGAGCATCTCCTGCGTTAGCATCTGCATACATATCTTGAGAAGCAGCTTGGAATACATTGTTCAAACGTTCCATTGCAGCATCCAAGTTTGCGATGTTTTTCGCTTCGAACTCCACTTTCAATGCAGCTAATGCATCTTCAATTGGTTGTTTTTTGTCCGCAGGAATCTTATCACCGTACTCTTTCATTTGACGCTCTGTTTGGAAAATCAATGAATCCGCTTTGTTGATTTTTTCGATTTCTTCTAACTTACGTTTGTCCGCTTCTGCATTTTGCTCAGCCTCTGCACGCATTCTTTGGATATCTTCATCGCTCAATCCTGAAGAAGCTTCAATTTTGATAGATTGTGATTTTCCTGTTCCTTTATCTTTTGCAGAAATATGCATGATACCATTCGCATCAATATCAAATGTTACTTCGATTTGTGGAACTCCACGTTGTGCTGGTGGAATGTCTGTCAATTGGAAACGACCTAATGATTTGTTGTCATTTGCCATTGGACGCTCACCTTGTAATACGTGAATATCTACAGATGGTTGGTTGTCAGATGCTGTAGAGAAAGTCTCTGATTTTTTAGTTGGGATAGTCGTGTTAGCATCGATCAATTTTGTCAATACTCCACCCATTGTTTCAATTCCTAAAGACAATGGAATAACGTCTAATAATAATACGTCTTTCACCTCTCCTGTTAATACACCTCCTTGGATTGCAGCTCCTAAAGCTACTACCTCATCTGGATTAACTCCTTTAGATGGTGCTTTTCCGAAGAAACGCTCAACTGCATCTTGAATAACTGGAATACGTGTAGATCCACCTACTAAGATAACTTCGTCAATATCGCTTGGTGTTAAACCTGCGTTGCTTAATGCTGAACGACATGGAGCAATTGTTCTTTCAACGATAGAAGCAATTAATTGCTCAAATTTCGCTTTTTGTAATGTTCTAACTAAGTGTTTTGGAACACCGTCAACTGGCATGATGTATGGCAAGTTGATTTCAGAAGATGCTGTAGAAGAAAGTTCAATTTTTGCTTTCTCTGCTGCTTCTTTCAAACGTTGTAATGCCATTGGATCTTTACGTAAGTCAACTCCTTCGTCATTTTTGAATTCGTCAGCTAACCAATCAATGATTACTGCATCCACATCATCACCTCCTAAGTGTGTATCTCCGTCTGTAGACAATACTTCAAAAACACCATCCCCTAATTCTAAGATAGAAACGTCATGTGTTCCTCCACCGAAATCGAATACTGCGATTTTTTTGTCTGTTCCTTTTTTATCTAAACCGTAAGCCAATGCTGCTGCAGTAGGCTCGTTGATAATTCTTTTGATTGTTAAACCAGCGATCTCACCAGCTTCTTTTGTAGCTTGACGTTGCGCATCGTTAAAGTATGCAGGAACTGTTACAACAGCTTCCGTAACTTCATGACCTAAATAGTCTTCTGCTGTTTTCTTCATTTTTTGAAGAATCATTGCAGAAATCTCTTGTGGAGAATACTGTCTGTCATCAATTTGTACACGTGGAATATTATTATCCCCTTTTACTACTGTATATGGTACACGTTCAGATTCTTTTCTTGTATCATCATAAGTAGCACCCATGAAACGTTTGATTGAACCAACTGTTTTTGTTGGATTCGTGATTGCTTGACGTTTTGCAGGATCCCCTACTTTACGCTCACCACCTTCAACGAATGCAACTATCGATGGAGTTGTTCTTTTTCCTTCTGAGTTAGCGATTACCACTGGCTCATTTCCCTCCATTACAGAAACACACGAGTTTGTAGTTCCTAAGTCAATTCCAATTATTTTTCCCATAATCTTTATTTTTTGCTTTTTTTATTTCATTTCCTAATTCAATCTTTGTGCCACGCGAATTTAGTGCGATTTTTATGTCAATTTGCTCATATATTATTATTTGACACAATAATTATATGACATTATGTCGGTGTTTATGACAGTAAAATTGGATTTAATTACTGTTTGTATCTCCTCAACCTTGTTACCACCTAAATAATTAAAGAAAAGTTTTGACAAGTCATAGGTTGAAATTGTTATCAAGTGAAAAAACTCTTTTTACCAAAAAAGAAAAAAGGTTGCCACATGACAACCTCTTCCTTTTGAAAATCAAAACAAATTAATCATTGTAAACAATCCTATTACAATGTATTAAATCGCCTTTTGAGTCGTAAATATGAAAAAGATATACTCCTTCTACACTTACTTTTCTCAAATCTATTGTCGTTTCAATATCATGCAATTTCGTGTTTAACAACTCTTTCCCTACAACATCTGTTACCTTCAATGTATATTTTTCGGGTGTATTATTGTTCATAAATTGGATGTTCACGATTCCTGTTGTTGGATTTGGGAAGATTTTTAAACTATTATCAGTATCTAATTTCTGATCTATAGCACTAACACTAGTCGAATTAAACTTATATGGAAGAGACCATTGTACCATGGACAATGCATTTCCTGCAAATAATTTAAAACCACCTGACATAACCATATACAAATTAAAATCATCAACCGAATTAGAATTATTAAAATCAAATACAAAGTCATATTCTGGTTTTATAAATAAAGAATTTGAATTTATCGTTAGAGGTTTACCAAATGAATAATTCCACCATCCAGCATCATAAACAGTAGTATTGACTCCCTTAACTCCATTCCAAATATTAATAAATTTATGATTATCTAAATTTTCAAACCTACCTCGAACATATTCAGCGTTTAATGTTGATATGTTATTTAACCAAGGATAAAATTCGATCACTTCATTATCCTCACAAATATCGTTATCATTTCCTCTACTATCAGGATTGTTGTCATCATCAATAGTTGAGGGTGTAGTTGGTGAATAAACCAATGGTTGGATAGGAATTGAAATACATTTAGTAGAATACTCTAAACCATTTTCTTGAACAATAAAATCAATATATGCATTAGTCCCTGATGGTGTTTTAGGATCAATATTTATCTCAAACTCATCCGCAGACCAAACTTTATCATTCCATCCAATATTATTCAATGCTGAAGAGCTATCGGTGATTGTAATATGTGGATTATTGCTTCTTACTTTGCAAATACCACTTACAATGGATTGTCCATTGCCTTTTTGGTTTGTGCATTCTACTTTGAATCGTGCTTTTTTGCCTGGATCTACCAGATTTCGAGGGTTTGATGGATTGGAAATAATAACTTCAGGAAGATTATAGTTATAATGTGCTGCAAAAGATGGTGAAATATTTACTTGATCTACAGCAGCAATATTTGTCAGATAAATATTTGGGTCGATTGAAGAAACTAAATTTACTTCAACCTCCTTGGTTACAGAACACTGATTAGCGTCTTTAATAAAAACGCTATATTTCCCAGAACAAAGATTAGAAGCTTTTTCTGTAACTTGATTATTCGCAAATGTATCCCATTCATAGGTATAAGGAGCTACTCCATTTTTTATTGAGGTTACTGAAGCAGTACCATTACAGCTCCCACTACATCTGGTGTTAGGGGTAGATAAAAAAATTGCTTCCAATTCAGGTGGTTGTTGAATGGTGAAATTTTGTTTTTTAATGCATCCGTTAGAATCGGTAATGCTAACCGTATAATCACCAGATTTCAAATCACTTGCAACAGATGTATTTTGTATTGGCAAAGATATCCAATTATACAAATAAGGTTTTACACCACCACTTATTTTTAAATCTATCCTGCCATTATTACCCCCAAAACAAGTAGCGTTTTTTAATACGCCTGAAACACTTATTTCTGAAGGTTGAGATAAATAATCAGCATCACCATTTGATTTACAACCATTTGAATCAGTAACAGTTACTATGTATTTTCCAGCTTTAAGATTTTTCGCAGTAGATGTATTTTGAATAGGTAAAGTGTTCCAAGCATAACTATATGGCGCCTTGCCACCTGATGCAAATGCCTGAATTTTACCATTATTACCTTCAAAGCAAGTTAAATTAGTATTAATTGTTGATACAGAAATAGCAGAAGGTTCTTTAATTGTAACTGTTTTTGTTAACATACAACCCGAAATATCTGAAACAGAAACAGAATAACTACCTGCACCGAGATTTGCTAATTTGATAGAGTTAGTTGACCAACTACCAGAACCCCAAGCATACAAATAGGGAGCAGTATTTCCAGAGAGCAATGTAACAGATGCTTTACCATCTTTACCTTGATAACAACTAACATCAGAATATGTAGTTGTAAAATCAAGAAGTATATTTGTGCCATATAAAAATTGAAAATCATCATTTCCAAATAATAACAAATCCATTTTTCCATCTTGATTTAAATCTGAATAAGAAATATTATCAAGCATCATTGGAACAGTAAATCCAGTTTCTATTCCAAAGCTACCTAATCCATTTCCTAATAATATTGATACTCGATTTTGACTACCACTAATCAAATCCAATTTACCATCGCTATTAAAATCACCACTAATTAAACGTCTAAGTGAACTAGGTAGACCTAAATTAAAATTAGTTGCTGCTCCAAAACTACCTAATCCATTTCCTAATAAAACAGATACATTGGTTGATAAAGAATGAGACATAGCTAAATCCAATTTACTGTCACCATTAAAATCACCACTAATTAGAGACATAGGGTAAGTACCAACATTAAAATTAGTTGCTGTTCCAAAACTACCAAGACCATTTCCCAATAAAACAGACACATTATTTGATTCAAAATTAGCCGTAGCTAAATCCAATTTGCTATCACCATTAAAATCACCACTAATTAAAGATATAGGGTTAGTACCAACATTAAAATTAGTTGCTGTTCCAAAACTACCTAATCCATTTCCGAATAAAATAGATACATTATTTGAACCATTATTAGCCGTAGCTAAATCCAATTTTCCATCACCATTAAAATCACCACTAATTAAAGATTCAGGGTAAGTACCAACATTAAAATTAGTTGCTGTTCCAAAACTATCTAATCCATTTCCTAATAAAACAGATACATTATTTGAACCAATATTAGCCGTAGCTAAATCCAATTTGCCATCACTATCAAAATCGCCACTGATTAAAGATTTCGGTATAATACCAACATTAAAATTAGTTGCTGTTCCAAAACTACCTAATCCATTTCCGAATAAAACAGATACATTTTTTGAACCAATATTAGCCGTAGCTAAATCCAATTTACCATCTCCATTAAAATCACCATTGATATGAAAAGAATTTGAATTGTTTTTTCCAGCTCCTATTTTCAATGAATTAATAGGTGAGAAACCACCTACTCCATCTCCATTAAGGATATTAATATTTGTAATACATTTCGTATAAATACATTCTCTATTAACCGAAATTATATCTTTTACAGAATCATTATTAAAATCTACACTTATTAATTTATTACTAGAACCTCCATAAAAAATCGAATATTCTGATCCAAAACTTCCTAACCCACTTCCTATTATGATTGAAACGTAATTAGGATAAGTAATCGCTAAATCTATTTTACCATCGGCATTAAAATCACCACTTATTAAAGATTCAGGGTTAGTACCTATTTTAAAATTGGTTACTGTTCCAAAACTACCAAGACCATTTCCCAATAAAACAGATACAGTATTTGACCCATAATTAGCAATAGCTAAATCCAATTTGCTATCACCATTAAAATCACCACTAATTAGAGACCTAGGGTAAGTACCTACATTAAAATTGGTTACTGTTCCAAAACTACCAAGACCATTTCCCAATAAAATAGATACATTATTTGATTTAGAATTAGCAATAGCTAAATCCAATTTACTATCTCTATTAAAATCACCACAGATTAAAGATTCAGGGTAAGTACCTACATTAAAATTGGTTGCAGCTCCAAAACTACCTAGTCCATTTCCGAATAAAATAGATACATTATGTGATCCAAAATTAGCCGTAGCTAAATCCAATTTGCTGTCACCATTAAAATCACCACTAATTAGAGACATAGGGTTAGTACCAACATTAAAATTAGTTGCTGTTCCAAAACTACCAAGACCATTTCCCAATAAAACAGACACATTATTTGATTCAGAATTAGCCGTAGCTAAATCCAATTTACCATCTCTATTAAAATCACCACTAATTAAAGATATAGGGTTTTTACCTATTTTAAAATCAGTTGCTGTTCCAAAACCACCAAGATCATTTCCTAGTAAAACAGATACATTATTTGATTCAAAATTAACTGTAGCTAAATCTACTTTACCATCGCCATTAAAATCTGCATTTGTTACATCATCTACTAGACCTTCAAATTTAATAGTGTTAGATTTAAAACAAATAGACTGAGCAAAAAGGTTAGAAACACAAAAAATAATTGACAAATAAACAATACTTAAATTTTTCATCTTTTAAATTTTTACAAATCTACGCTTTCAAAAAATGGTATATCTACCCACAAGTGGGTATATTTATTAGAATATTCTTTTTTTAATCCTTGTAATATTCTCTTATCTCAACTTGTTTATTATCAATCTGAAGAAATGTTGAAGTGATTAATGATCTAAATGATAATGCTTCAATTTTTTTTACTGTAGTTTTAATTGTACCATTGACAATCTTAGTTTCAATCAATGTGTTGTTGAGTGAGTCTCCGAACTTCCAATTAAATTGTTCTTTTTGATTTGTTTTTTCATCAGAATTACATGTCATATCACCATTCATATATTCTACTTTTCCGTTTGTAAAATATTGAATTCGATCGTCCATATCGCAGCCTCTGATTATTTCTGTAACATTAGCCGAGTCTTTTATTTCAGTTTTTGACGTAAGTCTCCATAAACTATCCGTTAGTAACTGTTGCTTTGTCCTTGATTTTGGGCAGCCGTATAGAAAAAGTATAGAGAGTAAATACGCGATTTTTTTCATATGAAAATAGATTATTCTTACAATAGTGTATTTCTTTAATTAACAAAAAAAGACTGCTCTTTCGAAACAGCCTTCTTTGCTAACTAATCTTATACATCAAACTACTAATGACTTAAAGTCATTTTATGTTTTGTAGTGATTTTATTAATAGTATATTCCAATGAATACACTAACTTATCTTTTGTTAATTCGTCAACTTTATAGGTAGACATACTTTCTTCCTTTTTTGATGGGATAAATTCACTTATAAAAATAGCACCATTTATAGATTCCATAAACCAATTAGTTGTATCAATTGATTTAGGGTTTTCATCAGTACAAAGTACATTACCACTTCTGAAAATAGCAGTGCCGTTTTTAAAGTACTGTCTTTGATCATCTTTATCACACGCTTTTATTTGTTCGGTTAAAGGCATCGTATCATTAATAATTGTATTTGACACTAATTTCCACGGTGCTGTACACAAAAGTTCTATACTTCCAGAAACAGTTAGTGGAGCAGGTGAAGCAGGTGAAGCAGGTTTAGCCGTTTCTTTATCACAAGATGCAACTAAAATACCTAGAACTAATGCCCCAAAAAGGAATACTTTTTTCATAATAATTTTTTTTTGACAAAATTATACTTAAAAAAAGTATTTAATCTACCCACTTATGGGTAGATTAGAGTTAAATAAAGAAATTAATTTGGCTTTTATGAAATTAAAGCACCTAAATTTTTATTTACTATTCGTAGTATTATCGTATAGTAATTTATTATTAAGCAGAGAATTAGTATTAAACAAAAACTATAAAATTGAATCATTAAATACTTATTTATATACGTATAATAATAAGTCAAACACAACACAAAGCATTCACACCCTTTTTAACACTAAAAATAAAATTTGGAATCAAATTGGTAAACAAGGGTTTAAAAAGAAGAATGATACTAGTGTTTGGTGGTTAAAATTCAATGTGAAATGCAAAAAAACGGGTCGTTATTATTTAGAAAATCAATACCCTTTACTGGAAACTTTTGAATTATTTCATGAGTGCGAGAATAAAGTATTTCACTATGGAAATTTCGGTTTACGCATCCCAGCTGAGTATACTCCTAAACAAAAATACCCCACTTTCATACTTAATCTTACCAAGGGAAAATCGTACACATTCTTCATCAAATTATATAAAAAATTTGCCATACCTAGTCAACCGTTATACTTGTACTCGGACACAAGTTATCATGAACTGAATAAAAAAGATGAACGCGAATATGGTTTAATTTTTGGAATTATACTTGTATTAATATTCATGGGTATATTGACTGGAATAATATTTCGTTTAAAAATCTACTTTTATTACACCTTTTATATGATTTCATTGGGAGGAATTCTATTTATTGCTAATGGACTATTTAGGATATACACTCCGAACCAATACCTTCTTGAGGCTTATTTTACAATGTACTACTTTATAATATGTACATTTTTTGCGCTTTATTTAATCTTATATAAACTTTTTGACATACGAAAAGAATTTCCAAAACTTCACAAAATCATTCAATGGAAAATAGTCGCGACATTTATTAACATGACAATTAACCAAATAGCATTTTTTTATTGGCCTAATTATCCACTCAAACTTTATGAAATCGCAAATATTTTACTAATTCTTTATCCATTATTTCTTTTTAGTATTTGTTTCATCATCTATAAACGTTATCGCTCTGAAAAAGCATTGTATTTTTTACTACTCTTTACGTTTACGCTCATATTCACTGTATTTTTTTCACTTCTTCCCTTTTCATTTGTGTCCCACAATCAATTGATGACTTTTCGTTGGATTATTGTTTTCGAAGGAATTGCAGTATTATTAATATTACATCGAGATTTATATCGATCAAAAATAAATGCTATTGAATTACAAAAAAACCTACTGTTAGAAGAGAAAAAATCAATTGAAAATTATGCGAATGGATTGTTAGATGAAAGAAACAGAATTGCGCGCGAACTACATGATTCAATTAGTTCAAACCTAACAGTATTGGAAATGCAATTAACTAAATTAAATCAAAATGAAAAAAATATCTTTTTTTTAAATGAAATTCGAAAAATTCAACAAGACATACGATCAACCTCTCATGACTTACACCCTATAACCTTAAAATCAAACAAGTTAGTTGAATCTATTAATTTAGAAATCGCAAAAATGGAAACTATTTTTGAGGATATTACTTTTAAATTCACTGTTTCAACTAGTGATGAATTTACATTGATTAAACAGGAAATTAAAGAAATAATTTATTTTTCATTCTGTGAATTGGTACAAAATTGTTTGAAACATGCCAATGCAACTATTATTGAAATAGAATTAAACATTTTACAAAATGACATTTATCTACTAGTTATTGATAACGGTATCGGATACATATCAGACAACAAAAAAAATAACGCAGGTATAGGCTTACAAACTCTAACAAAAAGAGCCTTACAATTAAATGGAAAATTTGAAGTTATAAAATTAGAAAATGGAATGAAGCATATTTTCGTAGTTCCATTAATTAAAGAAACCTAAATTGATTCGTTAATGAAATTAAATCGTTTACACTTTCAACATCTAATTTTGCTTTAATATTTTTTCTGTGCGTTTGAACAGTTAGAATACTGATAGAAAGTTTTTCAGAAATCTGTTGATTCGTATTTCCTTTCATTATAAAGTTTAATACTTCTGCTTCCCTCGGTGTTATTTCAGAAAATAACTTTTTAGGTATCTGATAACTTCCCCAATACTCCCCAGACTCTAAAATTAATTTACATCCATTCAAAAACTCATCTACCGATTTACTTTTACCTATGAAACCATTTAAGTTCTGTTTTCTAGACTCTAAATAAACATCAAGGGTTTCGTAATTTGTATAAATTAATATGCTTAAATCACTAAACTCTTTTTTTAACTCATCAATATAATTGAATGAAGATGCTCCATTTAATGATACGTCCAATACTAATAAATCAACTTTAGTATCTCTTAATTTTTCAATCAATGTTTTATGATCATTGGAGTATGACACGTCAGAAACAAAAACTTGTTTATTCAATAATTCTACCATTGACATTGTCAAAATAGGATGATCATCACAAATATGGACTGAATAAGTTTTCATAATAGATTCAAAAATAATTATTTAAAATTAAATAATTATTTTTTCATTTCACCTCAACAAAAAGCTTATTCATATCCCTTCCGCTATGAATTTTATCGGAAATCCCCAGAGGCAATGTACTTTTTTAGCTTTTCTTTGAGAATAGCTTTTGCATCGTTGGGAGTGTAATCTAATGTAAGTGTTCAATCTCCCATCACGGCAACTTGAAAAGCGTGTACCGTTCTGCATCTGCACCATTATTTATTATGGAGATAACTAATCGTGTAAAAATCTTTTTCTTTTAAATCTTCGCAGGTAGATTCCAAATTCATTCGTTTAATATCGAAAATTACGTTCATAATGATTAGAATTTACCTAATCAAATAGACAAATAAATTTTTAATCCCTTATCTTTGAGCAAAATTGATTCAAAACACCCAAGACACTATGACTATTCAAGAAATTAGACAGCATTTTTTCGACTTTTTCGCTAGCAAAGGACACAAAATCGTTCCTTCTGCTCCGATGGTTGTCAAAAACGACCCGACGTTGATGTTTACGAACGCGGGAATGAATCAGTTCAAAGATTATTTCTTGGGAAATGCCAAACCAAGCGTAACACGTATTGCAAACACGCAAAAATGTTTACGTGTGTCTGGTAAACACAACGACTTGGAAGAAGTGGGTGTAGATACTTACCACCATACTATGTTCGAAATGCTTGGAAACTGGTCTTTCGGCGATTATTTCAAAGAAGATGCTATTTCTTGGGCTTGGGAATTATTAACGGAAGTGTATAAAATCCCAAAAGATCAATTATATGTAACGGTTTTCGAAGGGGATACAAAAGACAACGTTCCAAAAGACGAAGAAAGTTTTGCTATCTGGAAACGTTTCATCGCGGAAGATCGCATCCTGCTTGCTTCGAAAAAAGATAATTTCTGGGAAATGGGAGAAACTGGACCATGTGGACCATGCACGGAAATCCATGTAGATATTCGCCCATTAGAAGATCGTTTAAAAACACCTGGAAAAGAATTAGTAAATAACGATCACCCGCAGGTAATCGAAATCTGGAACAATGTATTCATGCAATTTAACCGTAAAGCGGACCAAAGCCTAGAACCACTTCCTGCTACACACGTAGATACAGGGATGGGATTAGAGCGTTTGGCTATGGCTTTACAAGGAAAAACTTCCAACTACGATACCGACCTTTTCCAAACATTGATCAAACACATGGAAAAAGTTTCTGGTGTGGAATATGGGAAAGTGGAAACAACAGATATCGCATTACGTGTCATCGCGGACCACATCCGTGCAATTGCATTCTCGATTGCGGACGGACAATTACCAAGCAACACTGGTGCTGGTTATGTAATACGTAGAATCCTTCGTCGCGCTATTCGTTACGGATACCAAACGCTTGGCTTAAAAGAACCGTTCATGGGAGAATTAAGTGTTGTGCTAGGACAAACGATGGGGGAATATTTCACAGAATTAATCACACAAAAAGACATCATCCAAAAAGTAATCCACGAAGAAGAGGTAAGTTTCTTTAGAACATTAGAATTAGGGATTCGTAGAATGGACAACTTAATGAAAACGGCAAAAGAAACGAACACAAAAGTACTTAGCGGTGCTTCTGTGTTCGAATTATACGATACGTTCGGTTTCCCTGTAGATTTGACTTCTTTAATTGCAAGAGAAAATGACTTGTCTATCGATGAAGAAGCTTTCCAAGCAGAACTTCAAACGCAAAAAGACCGTTCACGTGCTGCAACTGCTATTGAAACAGACGACTGGGTGCAATTACAAGCAGATCAAGACGAGAAATTTGTAGGATACGACAACCTGACTGCCGAACTACAAATAATCAAATACCGTAAAGTAAGTCAAAAACAAAAAACGTTCTACCAATTGGTGTTCAACCAAACTCCGTTCTACCCAGAAGGTGGTGGACAAGTGGGTGATACTGGATTCATTGAAGCTAACGGTGAAAAAACAAGCATCTTCGACACGAAAAAGGAAAACAACCTCATCGTGCATTTAGCTGAAAAATTACCTACAGATCCGAAAGCAACCTTTGTTGGAAATATAGATAAAACAAAACGTGCACTCTCTGCATGCAACCACTCTGCGACACACTTATTACACCACGCTTTACGTACGGTTTTAGGTACACACGTGGAACAAAAAGGTTCCTTGGTAAATGCTAAAAACTTGCGTTTCGACTTCTCCCATTTCTCTAAAGTGACAAATGAAGAATTGAAACAAATCGAAGAATTAGTGAACGCTAATATTCGTGAAAGCATCTTGTTAAACGAACACCGCAACATTCCGATTGAAGAAGCTAAAGCGATGGGGGCAATGGCTTTGTTTGGTGAAAAATATGGAGATTCAGTGCGCGCTATCCAATTTGGAGAATCCATCGAATTATGTGGAGGAACACACGTTTCTACAACTAGCGCTATCGGTCTATTCAAAATCACTTCGGAATCAGCTGTTGCAGCAGGTATCCGTCGTATTGAAGCAATCACAAGTACTACAGCAGAAGAATTCTACCGTTCACAAGTAGAAACGTTAAACGAAATTAAAGAAGTACTTAAAAATCCTAAAAACATTGTAGAAGCAGTTGAAGAACTAAGCAAAAAGAATGCTGCCTTACAAAAACAAATCGAAGTTTTCCAACGTGAAAAAGCACAAGCGGTGAAACACGAATTGAAAACGAAGATCGAAGGAATCAACGGCATCAATTTCTTAGGAACAAAAGTAAACTTAGACGCGGGAAGTATCAAAGACATCGCTTACCAATTAAAAGGGGAAACTTCTAATTTCGTAGGAATCTTTGGCGGTGTAGAAGACGACAAATGTTCGTTAACCATCATCATCGACGAAGCTCTTGCAAAAGAAAAAGGGTTAGACGCTGGAAAAATCATCCGTGAAATTTCCAAACACATCCAAGGTGGTGGCGGCGGACAAGCATTCTTCGCAACTGCTGGTGGTAAAAACAAACAAGGTGTCGACAAAGCGATTGAAGAGTTTAGAACTTTGGTAAATTAATTTGTAAACCATAAATGGATCTCTTTTTTCCCTCCTTGAGGAGGGATTAAGGGAGGTGAAATTGTAATAATTACGAGCATGACCCCTACTCTTTCAATCGAATTCTGGAGCGACATCGCCTGCCCTTTCTGCTACATCGGGAAAATGAAACTCGAACAAGCCTTGCGTAAACTAAACGCCCTTGATAAAGTAGAAATCACCTGGAGAAGTTTTCAATTGGACCCAACTTTCCCAAAGAATACCTCTAAAAATTCTGCCATACACCTTTCAGAAAAAACAGGTATTCCAATGGAACGTTTATCCAACATGTTTGTGGAACTGAAACAAACAGGTCAACGTTACGGAATCGATTTGAAGTTAGACCAAACACCTGTTTTCAACACCTACGACCTTCACCGTTTATGGCAGTGGAGCAAAACCGAAAACAAAGGACAACAATTTAAAGAAGAGTTTTTATACCAATACTTCACCAACTGTGTAGATTTTTCAGTGGAAGAAAACATACTAAAATCGATCGAAAACATTGGTTTAGAAAAAACAAGAGCACTTGAAATCATTCACTCCGACGAATACACCCAAGCCTTCAACTTCGACATGGAAAGAGGACGTAAATTTGGTGTTCGTGGTGTTCCGCATTTTGTCATCAACCAACGCAAATCTTTCGTCGGCGCGCAAGAAGATGAATTGTTCGAAGAAATGTTAAAAGAGGAGTTAGAAAAAGTTTAAAATCAAACATTTTTCAATCAAAACTATGTTTTTCAAATATTTAAGACTACTAAACATATCTTGAATAGCAGCCAAAACAAACATTATTACAGCTTTTTGGCTTCAATTGAATAATTTAAAACAATATTTAAATACAGCCAAATCATAAAAAAATCGTATTTTTGGCTGTGATTCAAACTTAAATTATGTCAAAAGAAATCTCAGGAAGACACATAGAAAAAGAAAAATTTAATGAATCTTTAAATAGTCATCGTTCAGAATTAATTGCTGTTTATGGAAGGCGAAGGATAGGGAAAACCTATCTAATTAGAGAGTATTTCTCAAAAAATCTGTTGTTTAGTTTCTCAGGATTAAGAGATGGTGTAAAACAAAATCAGATTGAAAATTTTATGATTGAATTAAGAACAATCTCTAATAAATTTCAAGATAGTAAACCTGAAAATTGGCTCCAAGCATTAGATTTATTAAAACAGTATCTTAAAGGATTCAAAGAAACGAAAAAAAAGAAAGTAATATTTATTGATGAATTCCCATGGGTGGACACCATGCGATCGAATTTTCTTCCAGCTTTTGAAAATTTTTGGAATACATACTGTACCACTCGAAATGATCTTATTGTGGTAGTATGTGGATCCGCAGCTTCATACATGTTAAAAAAAATAATTAGAAATAGAGGAGGATTACACAACCGAATTACACGCAAAATAAAGTTACAACCATTCACATTATCAGAAGTTAAAGAGTTTTTTACAACTAAAAAAATCATATTACCTGAAATTGAAATTGTAAAGATTTACATGACTTTTGGAGGAGTGGCTGAATATTTAGAACATATACAACCTGGAGATTCTGCTGTTACAGCAATTGACAGAATTTGTTTTCAAAAAGGAGCGCAATTAGAGTATGAATTTGACGAAGTATTCAAATCACTTTTTGACGAAGGAACTTATCACGAACAAATCATACAAGCGCTTTCCCGAGGTGCTAAAATGGGAATGACAAGAGATGAGATACTAAAAGATAAAAAAATAACTTCAGGAGGACAATTTTCTACATCTTTAGAAGAACTCATAGAGTCAGGATTTATTGAAAAATACGAAGCTATTGGGAACAATAGAAAAATAACACGTTATCGTATTTTTGATGAATTCTGCCTATTTCATTTACAATTTATTGCAAAGAATAAAAATAATCAATGGTCACAATTACACACGACAAATGAATATAAAGTTTGGTGTGGATACGCTTTTGAAATGATATGTTACAAACACATTGACAGCATTAAAAAAACCTTGAAATGTGACCAGATTATATCGAAAAATTACAGTTGGAGTAATAAAAATGCACAAATTGACCTCATAATAGATAGAAATGATAATACGATACTTCTATGTGAACTAAAATTCTACAATGACGTATTTACAATTGACACGGATTATGCCAGTAAACTTAGAAATAAAGAATCTCAATTTAAGGAGGAGACAAAAACAAAAAAAGGTGTATATACAGTAATGATTAGCCCTTGGGGTACAACAGGAAAACACGGAATAGGTCTTGTAACAAAAGACTTAAATCTAGACTCTTTGTTTATGTAAGAAATTCCACATGTAAATCCTTCGTCGGCGCGCAAGAAGATGAATTGTTCGAAGAAATGTTGAAGGAGGAGTTGGAAAAGATTGGATAATAGTCTCACTTCCTCCCTTGAGGGAGGATCGAGGAGGGTGACAAATATTAAAGTATTCTAGTCTGATATCTCAATACAGATTGGATTATGATCACTAAATTCTGACCATTCTGAAAAATCACCAACACTAAAATCAATCAATTTATCCAAATATAATTTTGAAGCAAAACAATAATCTATGTGGTAAGATTTCTTTTTGTTTCTCTGTAGATAAAATGTAGGTAGTTTTTCTTCACCTTGATTTTCAATGAATTTTAAATGATAAATACTTTGAAGTCCTTTACTAGCTAAAATCTCTACAACATCAGAATGATTCCACCATCTATCCCATTGATCCCAGATTTTATTACTATTAAAATCACCAACGATAATTGAATTGTCAATGTTATGAATGTTAATCTGTAGATACTTCCAAAGTTGGCCGATATAACCAAAATTTGGTGAGTTATTTTTATGTGTCCACACTCCTAAAAATGTATGTTTCTTATCTATAGAAAACGGAAGGAAATATTTTACAGCATGATTAGTATATAAGTTAGACCAATCCAATTTTTCTAATAAATAATAGTCTTTAACAAAAACACCTAATCCTTTATTTTTTGAATCACCAATCCATAAAAAATTACTAGCCCATTTTACGTAATTAGTATCTTTAGATTCCGCTGGATTTTCACATTCTTGAATTATTAGAACATCTGCATTAAATGAATCAAGTAAAGAATACTTTTTTCTAAACGCACCATTACAATTCCAAGAAATAATTTTCAAAATAAAAGATGTTATACGTGTTTAAATATTTGACTATTAACTATTGCCTTTCTTCTAAAAGCTATTTCCTACTCCACCCTAAACTTACAATACTTAATCACACTACCCTTCGCTGTAAACAACTCTTCATAATGTGTTTTGATAGAAAAAATCTCGCGTTCTAATTCCGTTTTACCTTCTAAAGAAGCATATAAATCCCAAGTCAATTCCAAACAGTCATATCCATGTTCTTTGATTTCTTCTTCCGTAGATTCAAACAAGACATCGCTATCCGTTTTTAAATGGATAATTCCACCTTTTTTCAAGATTTTACGGTAGCGATTTATAAATAACGATGAAGTCAAACGTTTTCTAGGTTTATTCGGTTGAGGGTCTGAGAATGTCAACCAAATTTCATCCACTTCGTTTTCTCCAAAATAATCGGTGATAAAATCAATCTTTGTGCGTAAGAAAGCAACATTCTCCACACCACGTTCCACAGCATCCTTCGCTCCTACCCAAATACGCGCACCCTTAATATCAACACCAATAAAGTTCTTATCCGGAAAATGATCCGCCATCCCAATAGAGTATTCCCCTTTACCACAACCTAACTCCAACACGATCGGATTTTCATTCTTGAAATGTTCCGCATTCCACTTCCCTTTCAAAGGAAAAGGCTCCCGCTTTAATGGATCCAACGATGGTTCATACACATTCGACCATTCTTTCATTTCACTAAAACGACGTAATTTATTTTTTGCCATAGGTTTGTTGCAGAATATTAAGTCCGCAAAGATAATTAAAATCAGAAAACCGAAGGATGAACAATAAACCATCCAAGAAAATGTAATTTTTGGAAACTGAAAGAAAATATTTTCGCAGAGTATTCGGAGAATTTGACGTTCACTCGTTTTAGAGGACGCAGAGTCCATTTTGACTTTGTCAAAATACAATACCCAACCAATGCGATTGAACTATTTTCGAACCATTAAAATACGTGAACCGAAATTCGTCGCATCAGAAAAGTAAAACCGGGCCCCATAGAATAAGTAAACGCAAGAAAAAACAGTGTTTGACGACGAAGGAGGAGTTTGTTTTTTCTAGTTTACGTTTCGTAATGGGTGGTTGCTTTTCGAGCGACAAGGCCTTTTTGCTTACTTTTTTGGCCAGAAAAAAGTAAGAGAAAAACCTCCGTTTCGCAAAGCGAAACAAAAAAAGTCCCAGCAAAACCGGAACTTTAAAAACTTTATCAAAACTAGAAAAGAATTTAGATCTGAATATTCGAGGCAGACAAAAAATTATTCTCTGAGTTTACTAAAGTAAATGAAGAGAATAATTTTGAAGTCGAACGAAGAATAGTCTGAGCTAAAACTTTTCTAAATATTTTCAAAAAAATCATTCCCCTTATCATCCGTAATAATAAACGCTGGGAAATTCTTAATCGTAATCTTTCTCACTGCCTCCATCCCCATCTCTGGAAAATCAACCACCTCAACAGATGTAATATTCTCTTTCGCTAAAATAGCCGCAGGACCACCGATCGAACCTAAATAGAAACCACCGTATTTGTTACAAGCATTCGTAACATCTTTCGAACGATTTCCTTTCGCCAACATGATCATACTTCCTCCTAACGATTGGAATTGATCTACATAAGCATCCATTCTTCCCGCTGTCGTAGGTCCAAAACTTCCGGAAGGCATTCCCTCTGGTGTTTTCGCTGGACCCGCATAATAAATTGGATGGTTTTTAAAATATTCTGGCATAGGTTGACCAGCATCGATAATTTCTTTGATTTTAGCATGTGCCATGTCGCGCGCAACAATCAATGTTCCATTTAATTTCAAACGCGTTTTAATCGGATATTTCGACAATTCAGCCAAAACCTCTGCCATCGGACGATTTAAATCAATTTCGATTGCAGGCTCTAAATGTGGAGCAGTTTCAGGTAACAATCTACGTGGATTTTGTTCTAATTGCTCTACAAAAATTCCATCTTTCGTGATTTTTGCTTTGATATTTCTATCTGCAGAACAAGAAACACCTAATCCTACCGGACAAGAAGCCGCATGACGAGGTAAACGAATTACACGAACATCGTGTGTAAAATATTTACCACCAAATTGCGCTCCTATCATACTCTCTTGACAAATTTTGTGAACACGTGCCTCCCATTCTAAATCACGGAATGCTTGACCTCCTTCGTTTCCTTCAGTTGGCAATTCATCAAAATAACCAGCGGATGCTTTCTTCACTGTCGCTAGGTTTGATTCGGCAGATGTTCCTCCGATAACCATTGCTAAGTGATATGGTGGACAAGCAGATGTTCCTAAATCTTTGATACGCTCTCTTACAAATTGCTCTAAAGATGCATCGTTCAATAAGGACTTTGTACGTTGGTATAAGAACGTTTTATTTGCAGAACCTCCACCTTTTGCTAAAAACAAGAACTCATAAGACATTCCTTTTTTAGCATAAATATCAATTTGTGCAGGTAAGTTTGTTCCTGAATTTTTCTCATCAAACATGGTCAATGGAACCACTTGTGAAAAACGTAAATTTTTCTCTTGGTAGGTGTTGTAAATTCCCTTCGATAAATGCTCTTCATCTATAGCGCCAGTGTAAACATCCTCCCCTTTTTTCGCCATCACAATTGCGGTTCCTGTATCCTGACAAGAAGGTAATTGACCCTCCGCTGCAATAGTTGCATTTTGCAATAAGTTATATGCAACAAAACGATCGTTATCTGTCGCTTCTGGATCTTCAATAATCGCACGTAATTTTTCCAAATGAGATGCTCTCAAGTAAAAAGAAACATCACTCAATGCTTCTTGTGCCAAGACTTCCAATCCTTTTGGATCGATTTCTAACACCTCTCTATTGCCGTAGTTTACTACCTTCACATAATCAGAAGTGATTTTTCTATATTCGGTTTTATCTCCTAAAATTGGAAACGGATTTTGATAAAAAAAGTCAGCCATAACAAGTAATTTTTGACTGCAAATGTAAGAAAATAATTAAAGCTTAATTCTTAAAACAGAGTCTAAAAAACCTTGAAAATTATTCTTAATCGAAACCCAAAATAAAACTTCCCCCTTCGAAGGGGGACCGAGAGGGATGACAAATTCATCTATAAAATAATTGTATATTAGATAAAATAATATTTAATCTAATAAAATGAAAAAGATAATCGCATTCTCTTTGCTATTGTTAATTTGCAACTTTTATTTTGCTCAAGACTCTAAAGTAAATCAGTTAGCTGATTTATATATCAATCAAGCTTTTAAGACTCATCCTGAATACGGAACAATGTACGGTATCGAAAACGCCGACAATGTGAATTTAGGCGATAACTCAATGAATGCTATTGAAATCCAAGAAAATTTCGAAGATTCGTTATTTGCAGAATTGATAAAAATTGACAAAAAATCGCTAACAAAAGTTGACCTATTAACATACGAAGTACTTTTTGAAACATTGGAAAGTGATAAAGAATGTAGAATTTGTAAAGAAGATCTGTGGTTACTTAGCCATTTAGATGGATGGCACATTGGAATAAGTAGGCTTTGTGAAGCACAACCTGTAGGTTCAGAATTGAATCGAAAAAATACACTTAAAAGATGGATTAAAATACCAGTGTTTATTCAAAATGAAATGGATAAACTAAAGGAAGGACTCAAACAAGGCTATTCAACACCAAAAGTCATTGTTGAATTAATCATAACACAACTTGATGAGCAATTAGCAATCCCATTTAAAGAATCTCCATATTACATCCCTGCAACTAAAGATACTCTAAAATATTTTGGATTAGAATTAGAAAAAATTATTTCCAATCAAATCTATCCGAAAATAAAAGAATACAGAGATTTTCTTCAATTCAACTATTTACCTAAAGCTAAATCAAACATAGGCGTCTCATCAAATCCAGATGGTTTTAAATGTTATGAAGCAAAATTACGAGCAAACACGACTTTAAAAATAAGTGCTAATCAAATGTATGAAAATGGAGTAAAAAGATTGAATTTTAGAAAAGAGAAAATAATAAAAATTGGAAATGAACTTTTTAAAACTTCCAATTTTGACACTATTAAATCTATAGTATCTGATACTTCTGAAACATTTAAATCTAAAGAAGAATTAATTCAATATACAAAGAATGCATTATCTCGAGCAGAAGAAAAACTTCCTCACTATTTTAATATAATCACAAAACAAAAATATAAAATTGAACCAATTCCCGCTTATGCATCAATGGCTATAAATGAATATCAAAAACCTATGCATAAGGATGTTGACTCAGGAGTTTTTTATATACAATTATATGATTTTAAACATCAAAACAAAGGGCTGATTGAAGCATTAGCTTTTCACGAAGTTTATCCAGGCCACCACCTTCAAGGAGGAATTCAATTAGACCTAGCAAATTCATCAAAATTACTCGAACTAATCGGAAATGGTGGTTTTAATGAAGGTTGGGCGAGATATTCAGAACTTTTAGCAGATGAAATGAATTTATATTCAAATGATACAAATCGTATAAATTTATATTTTAGATTTGGAATTGGAATGATTGTCGATCCAGGTATTCACGCGAAAAATTGGACACATTCTGATGCAATAAAATATTATACTGATTACTGTCCTAATTTATCCAAAAAAGCAATTGAAAATTTAGTGTTAAGAATAATTATAACACCAGGTCAAATGACATCTTATGGTACTGGTGAATCTGTATTTCTTGCTTTACGTAAAAAAGCAGAAGAAAAACTTGGAGATAAATTTGATATAAAAGTATTTCATGATAAATGTTTAGAAAATGGAAGTATACCTTTAAATCTCCTTGAAAAAAATATCAATGATTGGTTGGAACAAAACTGATAGGTAGGTACCACCAATTATCAACAAAATTTTGCATCTCACTCCCCTTTCCGTACATTTGTTTCTATGAAAAAATATTCGGATAAAATCAAAAAACCGCTAACCTGAACAATACTTTCAAACACAAAATGACATCCATGGAAAAGAAAATCAACATTCGCAATTTATCGTTATCCGAGTTACAAGCTTCCTTTGTAGAAATGGGAGAAAAAGCATTTCGTGCCAAACAAGTGTATGAATGGTTGTGGAAGAAAAACTGTAGTAGTTTCAGTGAAATGTCAAATTTAAGTGTTGCATTGCGTGATCAATTAGAACATTCTTTTTTCATCGATAAAATTAAATTAGACGACCAACAAATTAGCTCGGATAAAACCATCAAATGCGCCTTTGAAGTGGAAGTTGGAAAAGTAGTTGAAGGTGTACTAATTCCTACCGCATCCAGAACTACCGCATGTATTTCTTCACAAGTAGGTTGTAGTTTGGCTTGTACTTTTTGTGCTACAGGTAAACTAAAATTACTACGAAACTTAACGGCAGGTGAAATTGTAGATCAGGTTGTTTATTTAAAAAATCAAGCAGAATCTCGCTACGGGCAATCCCTCACAAACATTGTATATATGGGAATGGGTGAACCTTTACTAAACTATAAAAACGTATTACGTTCAACCGAATTACTGACTTCTGAAGAAGGTTTAGGGATGTCACCTAAACGTATTACTGTTTCAACAGCGGGAATTGCAAAAATGATTAAACAACTCGGAGATGATGAAGTGAAATTTAACTTAGCCTTATCACTACATGCTGCAAACGATGAAAAACGCAACAAAATCATGGAAATCAATGAGTCTAACAATTTAGAAACATTGCAAGAAGCCTTAATTTATTTCCACGAAAAAACAGGAACTCGCGTAACTTTCGAATACATCATCTTCAAAGATTTTAATGACACCTTGATGGATGCCAAAGAATTAGCAGAATTTTGCAAATGTGTTCCTTGTAAAATCAACATCATTGAATACAACCCAATTGACGGCGAAAGTTTTCAAAAGGCGGATGAAAAAACAACCAATGCATTCGCTGAATTCTTAGAAGCTCGCAATTTAATTGTGAACGTAAGAAGAAGTCGCGGTAAAGATATTGATGCTGCTTGTGGTCAATTAGCAAATAAGAATAAAACAATTGCTCAAGAAGAAAGAGTAATGAAAAAGTAGTATCCCATAAAACACAAAAGGGACTATCGTTAAATAGCCCCTAGAATATCGATGAAAGTTTACACCATTATTTTTGGTGGTGATCTTTGTGATGTTCTTTTTTGTCGTGGTGCATCGATTTTTTATCTTCGTGTTTTGATTTTCTATCAGCATCTAATATTGATTTATCTGCTTTTAATTTATCTTTCGCATTTTTAATTTCATCTCTATTTCCAGATGCTTTAGCTTCTTTCAATGCATTAACATCGTTTTTAACTGCTTCTTTGTCTTTTTTGATAGTCTCTTTATCTTTTTTGATTTCGGACTTATTGTTATCATCTTTTTTTGTTGCTCCATCTTGTGCGAACATTGTGAAACTTGCAAATACAACTGCCGCGGATAAAATTAATTTTTTCATGGTATTTAAGTTTTAACGGTTATATCTCTATGATAACAGAGATCTAAAAAAGTTTAATTGATTTTATAACATTTTTTTTAACTAAAACATAACTAACTAATTATCTGAAATTTAAACTTTCAAGTTTGGTGGATGAAATGCGCGAAGCTACAAAAAAAAAGCGACTCCATTTCTGAAGTCGCTTTCTAATTAACTAGGCAGTATTACTCTTATTTCGTAATCATTCGCGTTTGAACAAATTGATCATTCATCACTTTTAATAGATATTCTCCATCTGCTAAATGACCAAGTGATAATTCAATCTTGTTGGTATTATCAAATCGTTTTTCGGATAAGAATTTACCCGTTAAATCATACAATTGAACTTGGTAATTTCCGACTTTATCCACTGCAACATGAATGATGTCTGAGAACGGATTCGGATATACATTCAACTGAATCTGTCCTGCTAATTCTTGGGCACCCGATGTTGAATTATTCTTCTCTTTGTAATAAAACTGCTGCGTTGCAGTAAAGTAATTACCAATAGCTTTCAATTCTTTACAGTACATCGTTAATGCTAATGCATATACTCCACTTCCTTTATTGACAATATATTTTTGTGAAACAAAAGTTGTATTCATAGATGTATACACCGCCCACGTTACTAATATTGAATCTTTCGAAATATTAGATACTTCTTTGATTCTTACTGAATCGATCGCATTGTAATTAATTGAACAATCATTTTTCAATATCGTTTTCAACGTGTCCATGGAAATAGAATCTTTCAAAGCATTTATTACCTTAGTGATGGTATTAATTGGATTTGAAATCACATACGTGGATGTGTTCTCCAATCCTTTCGCATCTTTCACAGTAAAAGTATAAACTCCTGAACAGATAGAATCTATTTCTGAAGATACATTTCCATTCGAATGACTATAAGTATATGGCGCTGTCCCAGTTAATACTTTCACGGACATGGTTCCATCACATGATTTTGCGCTTGAGGCATCCTTTGTCGTAATTTCAACTTCTAATCTTGCCTGTTGTGCTACAATTTTTGACAGCGTTGTACTTAAAACCACTGAACATTGATTGGCATCTTCAACAGTTACCTTATAATCTCCAGCACATTTATTAATCAGTACAGACGTTGTATCACCTGTATTCCATTGGAAGTGAATTGGGGCTTTCCCTCCTTTTGCTAAAGCAACTATTTTACCTGAACATACATTTGTGGTTGATTTATCGTCTTCCAACTCTGATATAACAGCATAAAAATCTTTACATAGATCTACCACTTTACTTGATTTAACCTCTTTTTCAAGGGTAAACAAACAATTGTTTGCATCACTTACGGTTAACGTATAATTACCTACACAAGTATTCAATAAAACAGAATCTGATTTTCCATTATTCCATTTGTAACTGTAAGGTAATTTTCCTCCAACTGTTTGGGTATGAATTTCTCCATTACAATTAGCATTGTCATCTTTCACCGAAATTACTTTTGAGTAAAAACCATTACAGGCATTTTTAGTGGAGTCTATCCTTACTTTTGCGGTTAAATTCAGTACACAATTATTTTTATCTTTTACTGTTAATTGATATTCACCTTGGCAAACTTCGGTAATGGATGAAGTTGTTACACCGTTACTCCATGTGTAGTTATATGGTGATTGACCTCCTTCTACTTTTGTACTTATAGAACCATTACACGTTTTAGCATTGATACCTGTAGCTTCTACCGATGAAATAGTCGCTTTCAAGGAAGTACATGGATTTACAACCGTATCTGTACCGACAACTTTAGAAATTGTAAGTGTACAATTGTTTTTATCTGTTACAGTGAGTGTGTAATTTTGTGCACATAGGTCATTTAGGTTTGCTGTAGATACACCCGTTGACCATACATAACTATATGGCTGTTGACCTCCTCCTACATTAGAAGTTAATTTTCCTGTACAAGTAGCATCCCCTGTTTTATCATTCTCTACTAATAAATTAGCAAAGAATCCTGAACATAAATCTACTTTAGGATTTATCGTCAATTGTTTGGTAGTTGTTGAAATACATCCATCTTTACTTTGTACACTTAAAGTAACTTGCACGATACCTTCATTTAATGCTGTAACTTTTCCTGTTGTATCAATTGATGCTAAATTGGCAGGTGTCACAGACCAAGTTCCTTTAAAATTAGAAGTCAATACTCCTTGTTCACCCACTTTTATTACACTATCTCCTGAAATTTTCAGATTCGAAATAGGTACAGTTATCGTTAAGTTCAAGATAGCAGTTGAATCACAGCCTCCTTTATTTTTAGTCGTAAATGTGTAAACCCCGCTTTGTGTATACGTTTGGTTGTTCCATGTATAACTTGAACAAACGGTTTTGCTTTCTGTCGATGTACTAACTGGAGTTATCGTTAAGTTCAAGGTAACCGTTGAATCACAGCCTCCTTTGTTTTTTGTGGTAAATGTGTAAACCCCGCTTTGTGTATACGTTTGGTTGTTCCATGTATAACTTGAACAAACTGTTTTACTTTCTGTCGATGTACTAACTGGAGTTATCGTTAAGTTCAAGCTAGCCGTTGAATCACAGCCTCCTTTGTTTTTAGTTGTAAATGTGTAAACCCCGCTTTGTGTATACGTTTGGTTATTCCATGTATAACTTGAACAAACTGTTTTGCTTTCTGTCGATGTACTAACTGGAGTAATT
>CALPMT020000030.1 GCA_943324745.2 Chitinophaga pinensis
AAATTTTCCTATGGGAGTTCCGATACTCGTGAAATTTATGTTGGGATTATCAATACAGGTAATAGTATTTGTAGAATTTGTTACTGTGTTTGGAGTTGAATTATTACTTTCTTTTTTACAAGCGAAAAATAGTAGTACTCCTGCCAGTAAATAAATTGAATTTTTCATTTTCAGTTAGTTAGTATTTATAGCCTTAGATTCAACGTATTGAAAAGCCATTTATTCTTACACAAAATTAATTGCATTTTTTGATTGTCCTACAGGAATTAGACAAATTATTTTCACAACCAATATTATTGAAAATCTAAATGTGAAAATAAGAAAATAAACGTTCGAAATAAGTATAATCAACTGTTAACTAAGTCATTATGGTTAGGGCGCTTATTAGGAATTGAGATGCTATTTATGGCCAATTTTTAATTATTTTTGAGGATGGAAAAACTAACTAAAAATCGTGTTTACGCATTTAATGGGATGGTGTCATGAAATATTTAAAAGCATTCATATATCTATTCCTTTTTTTTACTCTTTGGATTTTAATGATTTGGATTACAAAGGTATTTCAAGCTAGTTTTATAGATAGAAATACTTTTTTTTCTAGTACTTTTAATTGGTGGTCTCAAAATAATTTTAATCATCATTATTTTCTAGGCATTATAAATGACGACTACATACCTAAAAACCATGTGTATACATCCTATACTATTCAAGCTCTATTCGCAAACTACACGCTGCTTTCGACCTTAAATTTCATAACGGGGCGTACATTCGAAGTAACTCAAAATTTTCTGGTTTACATTTTTGAATTCTTGTTTTTAGTTACTATGTATTTTACTAGAAAGAAACAAATTGATGTTATTTTAAAATCTAATAATCTATTACATATTATATGGTTTTTCCTAATCGTAGGGATTTTAGTCACTAATCCTTTACCATGGATTTCCTTTTTAAAGTACAGCACCGAAAACTTTTATTTTATTATTTCATTAGTATTTTGTTATTTGAGTGTATTTGCTAGATCTTTCAATTTGCAAAAAAAAGATATTCTTTTTTTAATCACCGGATTAATTATTTCAAGTTTTTTTATTGTATTTATAGTTCCCTGGATTTTTTTGTATATCTATACTGAGTACAAGATCAAACTAAGAAAGAAAATGTTGATCAATATCTCTATTGTTTCTTTTTATGGAATTCTGAGTTATTTAACTCCATTTATATTACAACGTGTTAAAGGTTTTGTAAATGTTTCTTCAAGCTATTTATTTCGTTCTGGGTTAGATGGATCATCTTACTATCTAAAATCTTCTTTATCTCCAATCTTTGATGCAGCTTCTGAGCAACATATTGTAAATATACTTCTACTCATTATTTCGCTTAGCTTAACCATTTACATTTTAAAAATCAATTGGAAGTCAGTTTTAGATAGATTGATATTATCTTTTATTCCTGCACTTTTAGTTTTTGCAATAATCCCTCAGCATTCTACTATACATATGTACATGTTTGAATTTCTGGTAATTATTCCTTTAGTTTTTAATTTAATCTTTTATCTACTGTCCATAGATTTAAATAAATTATCCCCTAAAAAATATGTAGTACTTTGTATTTCATTCATTTTTCTTATCATGGGACAACTTATAGAATTATCAAAATCCTTTATTAATTGGTGATATTTTTTTATTTAATTGTAAATGAGAAAGTTGTTGTTTTTAATTTTATGCTTACGCAGGGAAATTTCGATGAAAAAGGGACTTTAAAAGAAGTTGCTAAATCCTTTTCAAGAAATAGTAATAGCTTATTTTTTGGTTTTGATTTTATAGAGTATACAATGTTTAGTTTGATATATTTTGGAATATTGAGAAATCAAAAGTTGATTGATTGTATGTGTACATGTATCGTTATTCAATTTTTGATTGCCTAAAATAAACACGAAGTCTATCTTGGAGGTTTTAGTACTTTGTAAATTGCTTTTCCAATTTAGGCATTCAAAGTCAGATGGATTCGTATTTCCAAATAAGATGTGAGGAAATGTTTTTTCATTCCATTTTAATGGAAAATACCCCGTTTCACATTCATAGTTTTCTAAGATGACCATTGGCTTATCGATGCCTAGGTAGTTTGTAAAATGTCCAAAAAACCAATCTTCTTTGTAGTTTAGTGGAAGCACAATACTGTTTGTTGGGATAAGTCTTGAAGCATTTTGACAGTCTTTTGCTACAACATTGTATTCTTTTGTTGACGATGTATAATAAGCGTTTAATTTGAAGTTACAATAAAGTATACAAACGACTGTAATGACACCTGTCCAACTCGGAAATTTCTTAGTTGAAAGCCAAATTAAGTAAAAAAGAAAAAATATTAAACCTAGTCTAACAGATACGTAGCCCGCATAACCATCTGAGTCAGGTAATATGAAATATAATACAAGTATTAAAGTAGTTGCGATTAGCCATAAATTTTGAATTTTCAGAGTTTGAATCCATTGTCTGGCGTTTACTTTCGAATCATTTCGGAGAAATTCTTTCCCGTTTTGATACACAGCAAAGCACGTTAATACAAGGATCAAATAAAGAATTTTTTTGGTGTATTTTTCTTCGATTTCGAAATTTAAAGCTATAATTGGTCTAATGTTTTTTAACCATTTTATGAGATCAATTGGATTTATATAGGTGTTGTTTTCAGATGAAGGTCTAGAGTAAAAGTAGAAAGTAAAAAAGGTTAATGGAATGATGGAAGTTAGAATGACAATTCTGATTTTTTTGAAAGCGTGGTATATGATTTGTTTTCGTTGGTTTGGATTTTCAATGGTTTTAAGTAATGTATTCAAGGCTATATGTAGGCCGATTAGAAAAAGTAAGATCCCAAAAACAAAAATGTGAGAAAAATAAGTGAGTATAATTAAACTAAAAAAGGTAAGTATTTTTGGAAACGAGAAAGTACTATTTTCATGTTTTAACCAATAGTTATAGGTGAAGAAAAGTAGTACAATTGCAATTGAAAAATTATAGAATCCTAGATAAAAAACAAATGAATACGTAAACGGGAAAATAAAATAACTAAACCAGGTATTTTTTGGTGATATTGTTTGAATTAACATCCTAAAAGAAATAGGTAATCCGATAAGATAAGTTAATAGTAAAATTTTTTCAGAGACAAAAGCTGGTAAAAATGAATTAAAGCCTGTAAGTATGAAGTGACCGATCCAATTTGGTACAGGCTCTTTGTTAAAGCTAAAAAAGTCATTTAAACTACTATTGTGATCTATTAGCAGCGATTTGATTACTTGTGCATTGTATAAGTGAGCTGGTCCATCTAAGGTGGGAAAAAAGGAGAATGACAAAATTGGAATCAGGTTGAGACCAATGATTACTATGAAAAAATACTTTTCTAAGGAATTAATACGTGTCATACCTATTTTTTCTTAGAGATTTCATTCGCCATCCATTCAGCATTTTTTTTGATTGCTTCCTCTATTAGTTCTCCGCTTCGAAGCGTTGAGGCTTTAATGGAATTGTACCAGTTTCTATCAGAATGAATGCTGTGAATAAACCAGGCGACTGAATTTTCTTTCGGGCATTGAATAGCATTTTTAGGTATGTAATTTACAGGTATTTCACTGACCTTTTTATAGGTGAATATAGTCGATGTAGCTGTTTTACCGATGGTATGTAAATAAAGTATAATCGATGAATCAACATTTAACGTGAGGAATTCTCCAGTATTTTTCCAGATAGAAGAAAAAGCAGAGAAACAGTTGAGTTGTATGACCCCTTTTGGATGTGCGATGATAAAGTTATTTATTTCAGTAATGTAGGCATTCGTTGTTGATTCTACATCAACGATATAGATTTTTTTGCGTTGTAATTTTGATTCCAGTGCTAAAAAATAGGTATTTTCCCAACCTGTAAAATCGAGAATAAGGCCTTGGTTTTTATGAATATTTGCAGATATTACCTTTTGTATTTTTAAGGTTTCCTGATTTTCTAGTCTAGGAATTGGTTCTGTTTCATTTAACGAGTTTACCCTAATTTCTTTTAATGCTTGATGTAAATTATTTCCATTTCCAGCTATGTTCTCAAATGGAATTTTCATCCAAAGATATGCGAGGGGAAGTTGGGTAAGTAAAATTAAAATAACAGTTGTTTTACGTGATTTTGTCCATTCCAGATAATTTCCCAAAAGGGCGGTAAACGGAATGCTTAATACAATTAATGAGATTGAAAATCGGTGTTGAAGTAGTAAAGTTCCTGTTAACGCTTTGTACAAAAAAAACAGAAGTAATATCCCAAAAGGCAATAGCCAAAATAGTTTGTTAGTAGTTAGATGTTTAACTTTTCTTTTCATTAAGAAGATCCTAATTAAAAGAAATAGTACAATAGGTGACATAAAGAAAAACCAGGAAATGGGGAAAAATAGAATTCGTTTCAAGTATTCAACGGAACTAATCACTGTATTTTTTTGTTGAACAATTTCTGAATTGTAGACTCCTGTGACCCCGTAAAATAAGTGTCCATGAGCGATTTGGTTACCAATCATCCAATAACTAGGGAATATCATAGCAATCACTCCAAAAATCAAACCAAGTTTCCATTGCTTTTTAATAAAGTACATGAGCGTAAACACGGCAATTAAAACCCAAGCTTCATAGCGAAATCCAGCAGCAATTGTGCTAAATAATCCCGCAAAAAGGACATTTTTCAGTTCTTTTTCACGAATGGATAAAGAAATACTATTGAGTGCACATGCTATGAAAAAAGCATACGGGATTTCTGATAACGCATGAAAAGAATTCCGAAATATAATTGGACAAGTTAGATATAATCCAGTTGCAATCCAGGCTCCGCGTTGATTAAATTCACGTTTAGAAAAGAAATAAATTGGAATTGCTGTTGCAACAGAAAGAAAGATATGAATAAGAATAGGACCTGATACAGGCTGTTTCGTTATCAGAATCATAGTAGCATTCAGGTAATGGTGCAGTGGTAACCAAACCCCTTCATAAATGAGTTTAAAATGGGATGAAAGATCTTGCGCGATAAATATTCTTGAACTAACATCAGCATCTACGATTTGTGTAAACGGCCAGATGACAAGTCGAAGGATAAGTGCAAAAAAACACAATAATAAAAGGTAGGTATATTCCTTTTTCATTAGTTAGTGACGGTTTTGAATCTGTTTTTTAAGTGTGCTATTTTTTTTTCGAATAATTCATAGGATAATATTGCTACGAATAGAGTCAGAATCACATTTTGAGGATACTCATGCACCCATGTTTTTGGCATTAAATTGGGTCCGGTTCGCACAAAAAATCCTTGCCATATATAGATTCCATAAGAAATTGTTCCTATGTATTTGATGGGTTTCCATTCTAACTTTTTGATTAAACTACTTTCTTGATTGTTAGCGATCCAGAGTAAAATTAAGACAGCTCCTAATCCATGAAATAGATTAATTAAAGGCATGAGTACATGTGGTAAATAGAATGGAGAAAAAAACACACAAAGACTAAGGAATGCGTATTTTTTTTCGTTGAATTTTCGTTGAATATTTTTCCAATTCGTATGATTTAGACTCGCAAATAATGCACCCAGTAAAATAGGTCCAATAGCAGGAATAGTCCATCGAGTTACAAAAAAAATGTTATCAAGTAGATATTTTTTTCCATGAAGCTGAATAGACATAAGGGGGAGCGTATAACTCGTAATAATACACAATGCTAATAAAAAGAATATTATTTTATTTCTGGTGAGTGCGTTGAAATAATTAAAAATCAGTGCCCAAATGATATAAAATTGTTCTTCTACTGCCAGCGACCAGGTATGACTAAGTTCTGCCGACCAACATATTTTTGCTTTTGGAACAAAATTGAATAAGTAAAAAATGGAAGCTAGCAATCCAATTGATGTGTCTCTTACATAATCCAATTTCATAAAAATAAAAAGGAGTATAAAAAAAGGAATAACGGGCGGAATCAATCTTAGAAATCGTCTGATAAAGAAATATTTAATGTTGAACTTTCCTGTTTCCTTTATTTCATTGAGGATGAGTGTGGTGATTAAAAATCCACTAATTGCAAAAAAAATAGTTACACCAGCAGCACCCGAAAAAAAATAATATACATTTTCACGTAAATAACTTCCTGATTTAAAGTACTCCGATACCCCCAAATGATTAATGACGACTAATAGAATTGAGAAAAATCTTAGTCCATCAAAACCTTTAATATATTTTATCATTCTTAAATTAAAATGGTAACAGTTCACACAGATTTATAAGATGACACAAATCCGAAGTGAGATTTTATCCAAAAGTAGTAAATATTTTATGCGTTCTAACTATGATAAAACACTTACAGAGATAATTAACCAATCCAAATTCCATTCAAAAAGGAATTAAATAAAAATATTTGTATGATAATGTTTAATAAATAAAATCCAGACCATAGTAGGGATAAGTATTTTTTATTGGACAGAAGCATATAGATTAAGCTATATAAAATAATTATTCCAAAATAGATTTGCGTTTTTGCACTTGATATTACGAAACGATCTAAGTTGTGCAAATATCCTGTGGCATGAAACATTAGCCAAGTGATTATTGAGATAGTTATAAATACAATTAATTGATTTTTTATTAGTCTATTTCGTTTTAGTAACATGATTAAAAACAACATAAAGAAAGGAGTTGAGAATACATACCTATTCAAACTCACTAAGCTTGTCCCCCCGTTAGCATCTTCTCCTGAATATAATACTGTCACGAGCGTTACTAAGCCTAAGTACGAAATTGAAAATAGGTAGTCGGAAGAGATTTTTTTATGCTTATTTTTTATTTTTTTGATCAACAAAATTACAGATAGAACGATTCCGAGTGTGCCAATTAAAAAAGCTAAACCATCTAACCAAATAAGACGTGCTTCATCCCATGTTGTAAAATAAAGTGTAGGTATTTTTATAATTCTATTCCATGCTTTCTGAGCCTTAAAAATCGTGAAAAATTCACCTGTGTAGAGATATTGAATATATTGCGCAAGAAGTGTTGCGATAATCGCTGTAAGAATAAGTAAGACTGTTTCTTTGATAATTTTCCTGTTGTTTTCTCTTTCAGATGTTAAGTTGTAAAGTTTAGAAAATAAAATTATTGGGATAAAAATTAGAGAGGCGGAACGAGTTAAACAGGCGAGAAATACACCTAGAATTACCAACCAATGGTTTCTTTTTAAACCGTATATAATGAAAGATCCTGCTAAAAAGAAGAGGGATTCAGTATAAGGAACATAGCAAAAGAATAAACTAGGTATAGATAACAGTAAGAGTAATTTTTTCGCATCTAAATTGAAAGTTTTAAATAGGATAAACATTCCTGAGTAAAAGCACAAAAGATTAACAATGCTAATTCCAATAGGTGATAAATGAGTAAATTTCCAAAAGAGCGGAAAAAGCGGAAAAAATGCTACGTTTGATTGTTTATTTTCAATAAAGGAGTAACCATCTTTTATGATGGACTTGTACCATCCAACGTCCCATTGTGAGATGGTTTCATTCGTAGGAAATCCTTTAATAAATCCAAAAAAAGAAAAAATGAGATAGAAAATACAGAAAATTAAAAAATGGATTCCAACAAGTTTTATGTAATTTGTTATTCTATGTTGCATTATTAAATTATTTCTTGAGTTAAAAGATGTTCAAAAGTACTAAATAGTTCAGAAAAAGTACTAAATATCTGAATTAGTGTTATCTAAATTTCGGACACTTTGAAGTCGAATACTAGGTAAAATAATCGCCACAATGAATACTTTATAACGAACAATTGCCCCTACAATCGGGACAGTCCATCCGATAAATAAGGTGAGTAAAATTCCAAATGAGAATATCATAAAAAGAAATACGCGCTGTTGTTTTGAGGTGTGCCTGAAATGCATGATTGAAAGGATGATCAACACAAGAAAACAATAGTTTTCGAGTGCAGCGATCGTTTCGGTCCAAGAATGTGCATCAAACAATGATGGTCGTAAATATACGTTGTAAAAAGCGGAAGGAATCGTAGAAATTAATTGCATAATTGTTCCATCCAAAGGCAGAATTTTAATGGTGCTTCCTGCATGCATTTCACGAGCAACCAACATCAAATCGTGTTGCTTGAATTGTAAATTTGATATAAAATCAATCGAAGGAAGTGTGAACAAGACGAAGATATATCCAACAAAAATGATTAATGAAAACCAAAACCAAAATTTCGTTTTCCAAGCAGTAAACAATCCAAAACAGATCAGTCCGGGAAACAGTGCAAGTAGAACATACACTTTCAGAATCAGTAATAAATAACCTGAAAGAAGTAGTGGAAGTATATATAACCATTTTTTACGCTCAACGATGAGGTATGTTGCGAAAAATAATACGATCATTAAGAATAGAATTATCGTTTCTTTCAAGGTTCCTGAACAAAAGAATAGAACAGAAGGAGTGAAAAACAAGCTTATTAGTAAGAATTTCGAAGGAAGCGAAAATTTAATGATGAATTTGTAAAATAATAAGCTACCCAAGTACGAAATAAAAGCAAAAAATAAGAGGTGAATTGGATAGTATGCATGTGAGAATAAATGAATAAACGCATGAATTTTGATCAATACATGATTATCACCAATGGTTCCCAATTCGGTTTGTCGCAGCCAATATTTGGTATGGATCAAAGCCTCATTCATCGCTGGCGAATCTACCTGTAAACCGAACAGGAATTTAAAATAATCGACAGCAGATTCTGAATACACGTGATTATAGATAATTTTTGCATCATCAAAACACTTGAAAATATCTGCTGTTTCTCGATTTGGATAATAGGAAGTGTAGACCCAAAACAAACTGAATGCCCCCAAAATTTTCACTATAAACAAGCCAATATTCTTCCAAAAAGACAAGGATGAAAAACGTAAAAAAGCAACCCGTTTTATGAGCAAGCAAAAAAGGATCAAGTAGCACGCGAAAAGTACCCAATCCACGTTAAAAGTTGACGTTTCTTTTTTTAAATGTACGCGCGCGCCTACTACATTTACTCCTGATCTTGTCAACGTATTTTTTCCATACCCAGAATTGAACATTCCGGTTCCTGATCCAGATGAAGGACCATCTCTCAATTCAAACCTTTTCTCTGAAGGGTTGACCATTAAGTTACTCAAATGAGGTACAAACTGATTGTTTACTTGTTTAGTTCCATAAAATACGTTGTGGTCTCGAGCTTTGAGTTCACTATCCGTGAGATTATTAAAGGTAAAAATGTTTGTAAAATCGAGCGCGCCACCATCTGGTCGACAAGCTCCCATTGAATATTTATTATGGATAAATGAATTATTGTAAATACGATCATTTTCAGCGCGTTGATTGACTACCATTGCCACAAAACAGTTCCAAACAACATTGTGATGTACCACAAAGTTCTTGTGATTGTTGTCGAGGTAAATTCCACCACCAAAATGAGGAGCAAAATTATCGTGTATCCAATTGTAGGCTATTTCTGTTCCTTTCCCATCTGTGTCATAGGTGTAGGTTAAGCCTAAATCATCATTTAAAATACCGCCCTCGGAAATTTCATTGTGAAGAATTTTACTATGCGTAAGTTTCCGGTGAACAAGTATACTTCGTGCTGCTTTACTAAACGTACAATATGCCACACGGTGATTATTTCCTGTAATGTTCAACGGTGCACAGTCAATTCCTATCCAGTCACAATCGTTCACATAACAATTTTTAATTTGATGGTTACTCCCCCAAACAGTTAAGCCATCCCCCCAACTATGTTCGATGATGGAATTCATCAGTACATTATTCAAACCAGAAATTTGTACTCCTTTACCTGACCAATTGATGGGATTGTTAAAATCGATTCCATCCAAAATTCCTCCAAAACGATCAAATCCAGATTTAAACGTGAAGAAAGGGGTAGGGTAACTTATGTTCATCCCGTTTAATTCACAATGAGAACTCGAGTCAATTTTTACATTTCCACCAAAAACAGAAATGTTCCGAATATGAATGTATTGTTGATTACGAATGACAAGTGCAAATTCATTTGTTCGAATTTCTAGTTTAGATGGAGAAATGGATTTTTGTTTGGCATAATAGTATAAATATTCGCCATCATGAAACCATTCTCCGGGAGCATCTAACAAGGCTAAATTTCCAGTAACAAATCCTTTACCCTTGCCAAGATATGCTTTAAAATGTTCTTTTTTCCAATAAAATGCATTATTTTTAATTGCGTATTTATTACCCGATATAGGAGTCATTTCCCCATTCAAGGCAACCAAACCACGACCGCATATACCAACTAAATGACAACCTGTTAAAGGTCCAAATTTCTCTAAGCCTTTTATAGATGCAATTTTCGATGAGGTAGTGAAAAGATTTGCCCAAGGCTTGGTGCTTAATTCTCCTTCGATAATGTTTGGGTAACATGCTTGCATACTTGGTTTCCCATTTTCAAATACCTGAAGAACCTTATGTCGAATCTTAGTTTTAACAATATGTTTGGAATGATAAACCCATTTTTTTTTATGAAAAGTAGGAGTAATAATCACTTTCTCATTGGGGTATGCTGAGAGTAAAATAGGATGAGTTAAACTTCCAGAAGTATGAAATTGAATCACCTCGCGATAGGTCCCTCCACGAATAAAACAACGGTCACCAGCCTTTAATTGATTTACAGCATGTTGTATCGTTAAAAAAGGAGCTTTTTTACTTCCGTTGTTGGTGTTTTTGCCGTTTTTTGCTATGTAAATTGTTTTTGCATGACCAACTAAGGTCACAAACAGAAAAAAAAGAACAACTATGCGCAGCATTTATTAATTTTGTGGGTAAAACAAAAGTAGCAAAATCAATCTAACCCCAACTTCACTTGAGTCAAATTATACAATTGCAACTTCGACCTGAAGAAGCCGCTTCTGAATGGATGGTGAGCGACAAACTGAGTAAACAATTAAGTGTTTCAAGTGATTCATTTACTTACTTTTGGAGAAAACGTTCTATTGATGCCCGAAAGCGAGATGTAAAAATTAATGCTTCTTTGGAAGTATTTATGAATGGAGAAGCAATTCCTAATCAAGAAATACTTTTCCCTGCTCAAAATGTTGCAGACAAACAAGAAATTTTCATCATTGGTGCTGGACCTGCGGGGTTGTATGCAGCGTTAAAAGCGATTGAATTAGGATATAAACCTATTCTTTTTGAACGTGGAAAAGATGTAAAAGCACGTCGTAGAGACTTAGCAATATTAAATAAAGAACAAATCGTCAACCCAGAATCGAATTATTGTTTTGGTGAAGGTGGGGCAGGAACATATTCTGATGGTAAATTGTATACGCGTTCGAAAAAACGTGGTGATGTCCAACAAGCGATGGAATGGTTGGTGTTTTTTGGTGCGGATAAAGATATTTTAGTAGATGCTCATCCTCACATCGGGACAAACAAACTCCCTAAGTTGATTGAAAATATTCGTGAATTTATAAAGTCTTGTGGTGGAGAAGTCCATTTTGAGTCTAAATTGACCGATATTCACATCGAAGACAAAAAGATTGTTGGAATAACTATAAATAACTCACAACAAGTAAAAGCTAAGTATGTCATTTTAGCTACGGGTCACTCTGCACGTGATATTTTTTATTTGTTAGACAAACGCGGGGTGAAAGTACAAGCAAAACCTTTTGCTTTAGGCGTCCGTATTGAGCACACACAAGATTTAATTGATTCAATACAGTATCACGGCAGATTGAATGATGATTTTATACCACCTGCTTCTTATTCTTTAGTTACTCAAGTGGATGGAAGAGGGGTATACTCGTTCTGTATGTGTCCGGGTGGAATTGTAGCACCTTGTGCAACAGAGCAAGAAGAAGTGGTAACCAATGGTTGGTCGCCGTCTAAACGTAACAATCCTTATTCTAATTCAGGAATTGTGGTTAGTATTTCTCCAGATGATTTCCCAGGAAAAGAAACTGACCCTTTTGTGTGCTTGGATTTCCAAAAATCGGTTGAAAAAGCGTGTTGGGAAGCTGCAGGAAAAACACAACGTGTCCCAGCGCAATGTATGAAAGATTTTGTGGACAATAAATTAACGAAAGAATTTCCAAGGTCATCCTATCAACCAGGCATAGTATCTGTGAATTTACATCAAGTACTTCCGCAATTTGTAGCCAAACGTTTACAACAAGCCTTTATTGATTTTGGACGAAAAATGCCAGGTTATCTAACAAATGATGCCGTTTTACATGCTCCAGAATCTCGTACAAGTTCTCCTATTCAAATACCACGCGACAAAGAAACTATGATGCATCCGGATGTTTTTGGTTTGTTTCCATGTGCAGAAGGTGCAGGTTACGCAGGTGGTATTATCTCAGCAGCGATCGATGGAATGCAATGCGTTAGCGCGATAAAAAGAGTGACGAGTGACGGAAGTGACGAGTGACGGAAGTGACGAGTGACGGAAGTGACGAGTGACGGAAGTGACGGAAGTGACGAGTGACGGATGGAATATAGAAAAACCACTTTTTTATGTGGGTATTTCTAAGTATATTTTGGAAATAGCAGATGACTTTCATGTTTTTGGCGAACGAGATGAACTTAGGGAAGAATTTCAATTAAATATTGATTATAATTCTTTTGTAATTAAACCAAAATAAATTAAATTTTATATAGATTTTAACTTTCATTCAAGAGAAGATTAATAGTTTTGAGAAAACAATCCAAAACACTAATTTTCTGTGAGTTGTAGGGAAAAACTAATTCATTATCTATAAAAAGCTCCCAAAATAATTGCTCCAGCTGTTGCAACATTCAATGATTCAGCCTCTCCAAAACGAGGGATAGTGATTGCTTTTTGAACGAACTTTTTAATCTCTTCGGATATTCCATTACCTTCATTCCCCAAAACGATAATTCCCTTAGGTTCGTAATGGTTCTCTAAAATATTTTCACCATTTAACAAGGCACCATAAATTGGGAGCTCCGTAATAGATAGAAACTCGGTTAAGTCCAAATAATGAACGTTTACTCTAAAAATAGCACCCATGGTTGCTTGAAGAACTTTTGGATTGTAGCAATCCACTGTATTGTTCGAGCAAACAACATCTTTGATTCCAAACCAATCTGCTAAACGAAGGATGGTACCCATATTTCCAGGATCTTGAACTCCATCTAAACAAATAATTAAATTAGAATCAACGGTTTTATTTTCTGGAATTTTACAAATAGCTAACGCTTTATTGGGGGTTGTAAATGATGAAATTTCTTTAAGTTCTTTCGGACTAATTTCCTCAACAATGATTGCAGAATGTGCGTTAGTTATTTCAAAATCAGAAGTTGCATAAATATTTTCAATCAATTCAGGAATCCATAGTATAGCTTCGTTAACCATCTTTTCACCTTCAATGATAAATCGATTGTTTTCAATGCGTTGCTTTTTTTGTGAAAGCGTGTTAATAAAACGAATTCTGTTCTTTGAAATCATCTGTTTTTGTTATTTTTGTTACTCAATTTGCTGTCCTTGAACAAAGCCAAACTTACATATTATCTTCCTTTTTACCTACTTTTTATTTTGGCTTCCTGCAGTCAGCCTAAATATTTATCCAAAAATGAATATTTACTTACCAAAAATGAAGTAGTTATTCAAGGAGATGGTTTGAAAACTCAGGAGGTTGAACGTATCATTAAACAAAAACCAAATCATAAAATACTAGGAATTCCGCTCTCTTTGATGTTATTCAATCAAATTGATTCATCTAAAATTTTGTGTAAAGCTCAAGATCATCTTAACAAATTACATAAAATCAATCACGAAAAATTAGTCAAACAGCAGCGAATAAATAATAAACGCATTCAAAAAGCAATACGTAAAGGGAGAACAGATTATAAAGAACGATTGGTTGATTTAAGAGATACGATTAGTCCGAGAAAAACACTTAAGGAATGGTTGAAATTTAAGGTGGGAGAACCACCAAGTATTTTAGACTCGCTTTATTTTAATAAATCAATCGAACAAACCACATTTTACTTACGTAAAAAAGGATATTATGACGCTAAAGTGCGTGGAGAATTGATCTATAATAGTCGGTCAAAAAAAGTGAAAGCGATTTATTATATCGAAACCGGAAAAGTATTTTTGATTGACACTTTTGCACTAGATTGCGACAACAAAGAGATTGTTCGTATTATCGATAATTATCCCGAAAAACAAAATTTCTCAAACCTTGTCTTTGATTCGGATAAATTGGAAACATACCGTGAAAACTTGAGTCAACACATCAAAAATCAAGGGATGTATGGTTTCGGTACCAACAATATTACATTCATTGCTGATACCATTAATTTAAAGAACAAGGTCAATGTAACTCTGCAAATATCTGATCGTGTGATTAAAAATATAGGAAGTGATTCGTTAGTAACCGCTCCACATCGATATGCCTACATCAACAAAGTTTTTTTTCATATCGTAGATACGGCATTTGTATCATATCGTTTTTCTAATGATTTAAAAAACAAAGGATTGTCGTTAGAATACAACAACTTTTTACGTACCATGGACACCCTATATTTCACGAATGACGAGGTGATAAAAGGAATTAAAACGAATAATATGGATTCATTGAAACAAAAACGATCCATAATTTTAACCTATAACGGAGGTTTTTCTATTTATCCAGATTTACTTGAAATAAAAAACGTGACTGAGAATACGCGTTTGTTTAATGAAAACTTAGTAGTTAAAACACAAAGAAATCTAATAGAATTGGGGTTATTTAACCTAGTAAAACCAGAAATTATAGAAATCGAAGGGACAGATCATGTAGAGGTTCATTATTACTTAATCTTGAAAAAGAAAAACCAATTCTCGACACCTATAAAATTGACTACTTCGGGAACATTTTTTGGAGCTTCATTTGCGCCCTCTTTTACGAATGTTAATTTACTAAAACGTGCTGAAAAAATAACTCTTAATATTTCAGGTGGATTACAAGCGATGCCTAATTTGAAGTACCAGTCAATAAGTACTTCTTCCAATACAAATGCCATTGGAAATTTTAAAGAATCTTCCCGTTTTTGGACATTTCAAATAATACCCTCGTTAAAAGTTGAAATTCCATATTTTTTGGGTTTGAGAAATATTGTTTCCAAGCAAAATCGACCTAAAACTACGATGTCGGCTTCTTATATGTTCCAAATTCGCGATGTATTCACTAAACAATCCTTGAATACGAATGTTCTCTTCTCGATTTCTACTGGAGATAATTCAGAATTTACTTTTGGTTTTCCTGGTTTATCTTCGATTAACTTGACCAATTTTACGCAAATTTCTAGTAGTTTCATAGATAGTATTTACAAACGTAATGACTTATATACCTTGAATCAATATACGAGTCAAATCAATTGGTCCGACTTCAAATTTGTCTTTCAAGTGAACAATAAAAAATTATTGAGTGGGCATTATTCGTTTAAATCTTCGTTTGACTTAGCGGGAAATTTACTTTCTATTTTTGGACGATTTGAACAAGCAAATCTATTAAAACAAAGAACTATACTTGGAATTCCTTATTCACAATTTACACGTTTGGATAACGAATTTATATTTGCCCATAATTTTACTAAGTTCACCTCTTTTAATTTCCGTGCACTCGCAGGAGGTGGATTACCTTATGGAAATTCCTTGTATTCCATGCCTTTTGATTTCAGTTTTATTGGAGGTGGTGCGAATGATATTCGTGGTTGGAGATATGGATCATTGACGCCTGGTACATATAATTCATACTTGGTAAGTAAAATTAACAAACCACAAATTGGAGATGTGCGTATCAATGTATCTGGAGAATTAAGGTTCAAAATGACTACTAAACTTCGCGGTGCTATATTTGTTGACGCTGGAAACATTTGGACAGTGAAATATGATTCATTACGACCTGGAAGTCAATTCACCAAAGATTGGCACAAAGAATTAGCTGTTTCTTCCGGATTTGGTATACGTTATGATTTAGATTTTGTCGTGATACGTTTAGATGTAGGTTTAAAACTTCGTAATCCTGCCCTTCAGGAAGGGCACCGTTGGTTCTTCCAACCAAAAGACGAACAAGTGTATAAAATCATTTCAGAACATACTAATGATTATTCGAGTCCTTTCTTACCAAGATCATTATCTGAATTTATAAATACGGTTAGGCTAGGTATTGGTTATCCATTCTGACAACAAATTTTATATTTGTTTTGAAGTCATAAATTTAGTCGCTAAACTTTTTTACGCCACCTGTTTTTGACTCAAATAGGTAGAATTAAAACCTCCTTTTTGACACATTAAAATCTACCTTTTCACTAATTCCTGGGATCTCCAAATTATCAGTAAATTGCCAATGTACGATTCGAGGGTCATTAAGGGCTTTAGGGTCTTGATCATAGGAAGCAATCCAAAATTGATAATCTTTAAATTCGTTTTTGAATTTTTTTGTGTAAAATGAATATGAGGTATATATGATTGGTCTAAAACCTGATTCTTTCTCCACATATTCTAACCAATCATACATGTTTTTAATTAAAACATCCTCTTTATCAGCTTCTTGTTCTACATCTAGTACTGGTGGTAAATCAATTTCTCGGTGTTTCCAAATAGCTAAAAAATGTTTCGCTTGAGGGATAGAATAGGAGTTTGAATTTAAAAAGTGGTAGGCACCATTTCGTATGCCTAATTCGTTAAGTTGTCTTCGGTTTGATTCCCATTCTTTGTCGATGTATGTACTTCCTTCAGTGGCTTTACAATACACAAAATCAATCAATGTGTCAAAGGGAGAAGAATTAACTATCTTATCCCAAACTATTTCTCCTTGGTGGTGAGAAACATCCATCCCTGAACTTTTAAATCCTTTGGGTAAATGAACTAATAAGGTTTTGATTTTCTCTTCTGAAGTTTTTTCTTCTTCTTGGGTGAACAAAACAATTCCTGCCAATATCAATAAAACAGCTCCAATGATGATGTATAAAGTCTTATTTGACTTCTTTTTCTTTTTGGAGGATGCACGTTTGGTTGGGGTACGTCTTACAGTCGCTGGTTTACGTTTGACAGCATTCATGGGATTTGAATTCGATTTAGCCACTGGTTAATTTAAGCTATTTGAGTAGTAGAAAAACGCTCTGAAACAATTAGTTCTTTACTTCCGTGTGACCAAGAATAGAAACCTTCTCCTGATTTTACGCCTAATTTACCTGCTGTTACCATATTTACCAACAAAGGACAGGGTGCATATTTTGGGTTGCCAAAACCGTCTTGTAGTACACGTAGGATAGATAGACAAACATCTAAACCGATAAAATCTGCAAGTTGTAAAGGACCCATTGGATGAGCCATCCCTAGTTTCATCACCGTATCGATTTCAGAAACACCAGCAACTCCTTCATATAACGAGTTAATTGCTTCATTGATCATTGGCATCAAAATTCGATTCGCAATAAATCCTGGATAGTCATTGACTTCAACTGGAACTTTTTGAAGTTGTGTACATAAGTCAACAATCGTTTTAGTTACCTCGTCTGAAGTAGAATAACCACGAATAATCTCCACTAATTTCATTAACGGTACAGGATTCATAAAGTGCATTCCAATAACTTTGTCAGGTCTTGTCGTAACCGATGCGATTTTTGTTATAGAAATAGAAGATGTATTACTTGCCAAAAGAGTCTCAGCAGAAGTAAATTTATCTAAATCGCGGAATATATTTAATTTTAAATCAATGTTTTCTGTTGCAGCTTCGACTACCAATTCCACATGTTTAACCCCTTCTTCTAAAATAGTGAATGTTTTAATATTGGAAAGAGTAGAAAGTTTTTGTTGCTCAGTAATTGCTTCTTTAGCCACTTGACGATCTAAGTTTTTTGTAATTGTAGCGATTCCTTTTTGAAGAGAAACCTCTGAGATATCAATTAAATGCACCGAAAACCCATGTAAAGCAAATGTATGAGCTATACCATTCCCCATGGTACCTGAACCTATTACAGCAATGTTTTTCATCATATAGTATAAATAAGAAAAGGAATTATTACTAATTCCTTCTCACAGTTTTGTTTTAAATTTATTTTTTCTTAAGTCTTTCTTGTTGTGCTTTTTGCATTTGTTCTAAGCGCTCTTGAAATCCTGATTTTTTCTTTGGAGTAGCTGATGCTGCCATTTTCTTAGCATTCATTTTTTGTTTCAATTTGTCTTCGTCGACAAAAAATTGTTTAATAGCTAACATGATGATAATTGAAATCAAGGTAGAAATAAAATAGTAATAACTCAAACCAGAAGAGTAATTATTAAAGAAGAAGATCATCATAAAAGGAAAAATATACATAATCACTTTCATGTTTGGCATGCCTGGTTGTTGAGGTTGCGTAACGTTCGAACTATTAATATATGTATAAACAAGTGTTGTTACAGACATTAACAGTGTAAATAACGAAACGTGATTACCATACAACGGTAAATAAGTAGAGAAATCATAAATCGAATCGTATGACGATAAATCCTCTGCCCATAAGAATGGTTTCTGACGCAATTCGAATGCTGCAGGGAAGAAACGGAAGATTGCTAATAAAATTGGCATTTGAATTAACATTGGAATACAACCAGCAAGGGGAGAGGCACCACTTTCTCTGTAAAGCGCCATCATATCCATTTGCTTTTTCATTGCATCTTCTTTGTTTGGATACTTTGCATTTAATGCATCAATCTCTGGTTTTAGAATCTTCATTTTTGCGGAAGAAACGTACATTTTCCATTGAATCGGTGTTAAGAATAATTTAAGGATGATTGTTATCAATAAAATAACAATTCCTAATCCAATTCCCCAACCTGCAAAGGTGTTAAACATTGGTTGAATTGCATAAATGTTTATCCAACGGAATAATCCCCAACCATAGTTGATGATATCTTCATAGTTTGAATCGTATGATTTCAATATCTCATAGTCGTTTGGACCAAAATACCAGTTCATACGTGCAGTTCCATTACTTGTATTGGTAAGTGCAAGGTTTAATGCAGCTGTATATTTTTTGATGTTTGTGTGGTAATTCGGGTGACCTTCTTTGAAGTTAGTAATTTTAACTTCGGAGTTTTCTTTACTGAATCCAGATATAGGTTTTAAGATACTGGAAAAATAACTTTGTTTGAAAGCAATCCACTCAATGTCTTGCTCCATTTTCTCTTCGTCGTCAGAAACTTCAGAAAGGTAATCGTATTCCTCGCCTTTGTATTTATAACATACAGTAGAAACACGACGTTGTTCACTTAATAAACGCTCCGTTTTAGCCAAAGATGAAGTCCAATCTAACATCACTGAATTGGCTGCTATTTCATTCCCTTTGAATCCATTAAAACGTACTTCAAAATCTAAGTCAAAGTGATTAGGTAGTAACGTGTAGATGAATTGAATTGTTTTCCCTTCTTCCGGAGACGTTTCTAATACGATACTTTTTTTTGTTTTTGAAACAATCTCAAAATGTTCATTTTCAGTAGTGTATTCTTTTCCGTTAAGTTTAAATTTCAAACTGTTTTTAGAATCATTTTCTTTAAAAAGTGCTAGCGAATTCTTTTTATCTTTCGCTCCATATTTTTGGAAATATGTCTTAAATTCTTTCAAATTAACTTGAGATACATTTCCACCTTTTGTATGGATATCTACTTTTAATTTATTACTCTCTAGCGAAATAATTTCATCTTCAATAACAGGAGTTGAAACAATTTTCTTTCCAGATTTTTGCGCAATAACAGTTTTTTGTTTTTCTGCTTTTTGTTGATCCGCTTGTTTTTCAGCAGCTACTTGTTCGCGTGCTAACTCTTTTTTGTGTTGTGCTTCTTTTGCTTTTAATTCTGCTTCTGATGGTTTGTTTAAATACATAAACGCAACGATCAATACGCCTAATAAACTAAATCCAATGACTTGATTTTTATCCATGTTCTTATTTTTTGTTTTCTAAAGCAGCTTTAATAAATGCTACAAAAAGTGGGTGAGGTTTTGCAACCGTACTTTTATATTCGGGGTGAAATTGTGCACCTACAAACCAAGGATGACCAGGGATTTCAACAATTTCAACCAATCCCGTTTCTGGGTTTTTACCAGTTGCAATCATTCCTTTTTCCTCGAAAGTAGGTAAGTATTTGTTATTGAATTCATAACGGTGTCTATGACGCTCAGAAATTTTTTCTGTATTGTAGGCAATTGCAGAATATGAATCAGGTTTCAACTCACATTTGTAAGCTCCTAAGCGCATCGTTCCTCCTTTGTCAGAAATTGTTTTTTGCTCTTCCATCATATCGATTACTGGATCTTTTGTATCTTCTGCAATCTCTGTTGTATTAGCATCTTTCAATCCAATTACGTTGCGCGCAAATTCAATGACTGCACATTGCATTCCTAAACAAATTCCAAAGAATGGAATATTGTTTTCACGTGCATAACGTACAGCATCAATTTTACCTGAAATTCCACGCGAACCAAAACCTGGAGCTACTAAAATTCCGTCTAATCCGCCTAATTCTTTGTCAATGTTTTCTTTCGATAATTTCTCAGAGTGAATCCATTTTACATTCACACGACATTCGTTAGAAACACCTGCATGTATAAAGCCTTCACTGATAGATTTATAAGAATCTTTTAATTCTACATATTTCCCTACTAAACCAATATTTACTTCATGCTTAGGATTTTTCAACGTATGTAAGAATTCTTTCCAAGCATCTAGGTTTGGAGTCGTCTTAGATGATAGTTGAAGTTTTTCCAATACTACTTTATCTAATTCCTCTTGTTGCATTAATAATGGAACATCGTAAATTGTTTCCGCATCGCGTGATTCAATCACTGCATTCACACTAACATTACAAAATTTAGCTATTTTTTGACGTAGGTTCAAATCCAAAGGATGTTCCGTACGACAACATAAGATATCTGGTTGAACACCTAATTCTAATAATTGTTTTACAGAGTGTTGTGTAGGTTTTGTTTTTAATTCTCCTGCAGCAGCTAAGTAAGGAATCAACGTTAAGTGAATTACTAAACAATCGTTTTCGTGTTCCCACAACATTTGACGTACAGCTTCCACATAAGGCAGCGATTCAATATCACCTACAGTTCCACCGATTTCAGTAATAACAATATCAAATGTACCTTTTTTACCAAGGATTTGAATTCGTTCTTTAATTTCGTCAGTAATATGCGGAATCACTTGAACCGTTTTCCCTAAAAATTCCCCTTTTCTTTCTTTCTCAATCACCGATTGGTAGATTCTACCAGTAGTTACGTTGTTTGATTGAGAAGTTGGGACATTCAAAAAACGTTCGTAATGTCCTAAATCTAAGTCTGTTTCAGCACCATCGTTTGTTACAAAACATTCACCATGTTCATATGGATTCAATGTTCCAGGATCAATGTTGATGTAAGGATCTAATTTTTGGATGGTGGTTGAATATCCACGCGCTTGAAGTAATTTCGCTAATGACGCTGCAATAATTCCTTTCCCTAGAGAAGAAGTAACCCCCCCAGTTACAAAGATGTATTTTGTTGAATTTGACATGTTAAAAATTTTGTAACTACGGGGAACAAAGTTAATACATTCATAGGAAGGAGCACGGGAAAGTGGGAATATTTTTGAACAAGTTGTTAAAAGACAGAAAAAGTCTGTCAAGGCATCAAATCCTTCAATTTAAAACTTGTTTTTCCAACTTGAATTTTAGCTTTATCAACCTCTGAATTCATACGATCTAGTACAATCTTAGCTGTCTGTTGGTCAAGATATTCGCCTGCAAGAATATTTAATTCTTGACGTATTTTCTTTAAAATAAATGCAGTACGGTAAGCACTTAAAATGTCATTTTTAGTAAACTCATATTTTTCCATGGCTGACAAAATACTAGCATTACTAATTTCTAAATTACTTGCAACTGGATCTGTGAATGAATTGATTTCGAACGTAATATTGTTTTTGGTCTTGATGATTAACTCGGTTTTTCTCAAACGAACAAAAGAAGTGTCCATGCGTGATTCCCGACGAGCTTCTGGAGTGCTACCTGGGTAAGCTGATAACTCGCCGACCTTAGGAGATTTAATTGTTTTAAAGCCATTCCACATTCCTACACCTCCTCCTCGTGCTTTTACATATATAGGTAGTTTTTTGTTTAAAATTGATTCAAAAAGTTGTTTAACAGCTACGCTATCCTCTTTGTTTATTAACTGTTTGTCTAGTATGTATTTATCGGATTCAAATGCGTCTTCTAATCGAATTTGTAGTCGTGCGTCGTAAGCTGGTTCTGCATCGGTCATATGAATATGTAACATCACTTCATCTGCTTGTTTAGATAAACAAGAGTAAGGAATTGCTAATAAACGTACTTCAAAGGTGTCAATTACATCACTTTCTGGAAATTGAAATTCCTGGGTTAACATATCAAATGTTGCAGAATCACTAAAAGTATACAACCCATTTTTGTAAGTGTATTTTGCCCATCGTGTACCCATTAAACGATTATATTCATTCAGTTGAAGATGGTACTCTGCTAAAATTTTCTGAGCATTTACTTTTTCATATTTTAAACTTTTGATGTTTCCAACGTATGTTTTATATTTTTCATTTTCTCTGATTAGTTCTTCTTGTATGATTGATCGCTTATCTTTTTGAGAATCTGTTTTTGGTTTAATTTCAGCTGATTTTTTAGGGTCTATCTGTTCGATAGGATTTGCTAACCTCGATTTTTTTAATTCTTTTTTTCCTTTACGGGACATTTTATTGTCGGTGACAATGGCTGTATGTCCATAATCGGAATATTCTAATTCTAGTTTTTTAATATCTTTTGCGCTTTCTGCTTTTTTCTTTTCATAATGGCTGATCCAGTAATCAAATCCACGTTTACCTGAAATCATATCATTTAATTTCTTAATCTTCACAAATTCTAGTTCATTAATCACACTCTGAAAGGTAGATCCGTCTGAAAAACTTGAATCCGGGGATAAAAAACGGGTGCTTCCAGATCCAAATAAATGGTAAGAAAGTCCTTTTTTTTCAATAACAACCGTTGTTTGTTTTTTTGAGTTATAGCCCCAAACATCAAAATGTAAGTTAGTTATTTTGCTATTTCCAACAGTGCGAAGATAGTTTGTTGTAAAGCGTTTAGGTTCAATCATGGTTTCTCCTTTTTCTCCGGCAAACATTCGTAATTGATAAGGAAATAAACCTACCGCTTTTGGTAAACCTTTATTCCAACGTCCTTGTTCATCACGCTCTCGTTCATCTAATAATCCCGTTGTGTTACTTCCGTCTCCAGCAGCTACCAATAAATTCGTAAAATAGTCCGATTCCCCACCTAAAGCTCTGTAGATAAAATAAGTTCGGTTTTCAACGTATTTATTTACAGCAAAACTAATTGCATCTAAGGTGTTTAATTGATCACTTTTTGTTAAAAAATAAAAGGAACTTAACATTTCGATTTTCTCTTCTAAGCTTAACACTGGGTCGAGAACGTTGTAGATTTTTTTATGTGGATATTCGTTTCCTTTGTTGTCTTCTTTTGTAGCTGAACGAGGTAGTTTTTTCAAAAGTAATTCTTCAAAATCTTGTAATTTTCCTTGATAGATAGCGATTTCTTCTTCGTTATCAAATCGTTTGGCTAACAGTATTTTATTCAATTCCATTAACGCCATTTTATTTGCTGCTTCTGCAATTAGTCCTTTTGGAGATTTAGCAATTTCTGATGAACGAATAAAAAGTAAATTTGGATTATTAATGATGATTGATTCTATAGAATCGTAATTCAAATCACCACTCGCAAAACTGATTTGAGGACCTTTATATTCGATGTACCGACCTATATTTTTTTCTAAAATTGGACTTTTACGTACAATATGAAAGAAATATGCCTTTTCCTCAGCTGTTAATTTACTTGTTTCTTGAGAATAAACATTAAAAACAGAAGTGAGTAGAAAAATTACAAAGAGTATACGGATCATAATTTGCTATTTAGATAGATAACTAGCAAATGTATTTATTATTATAAGGGTTATATTGAGTAACTCAATTAGATTTAAACATTGAATTCTGAATAATCTTGAAAACTTCTATAAATTGCTTTTTTATCGTGAACTGCAAAATTAATTTCCTCAATGACTCTTGTAAACTGCGGGATAAATTTTTGTTTGTCTCAAAAAAATCTAATTTCTAGTTATTTCCTTATCGACACTTTGAAATTAATACTGGTTGTTTTTTGATGCGAACACGTGGAAAAAGAGATTCTACGTATTTTTTTTGTTTTTTAGCAATACTCACGTAACTATAGGTGTCGTAAATATCTATCATTCCTAATTCTTCTTTTTGAATTTCTGTTTCCTGTAAGAAAAATCCTACTACATCTAACTTACGAATCTTATGTTTTCTACCTGCTGATAAATAATAGGTGATCCATTCTGATTCATTAAAAGTCCCAATCGTTGCTGGAGCTTTTAGCATGTCGATTGAAAATGTATTCACATAAGGAGGAAGAGGTTCTTCTTCTGATTGAATTAAATATACATTTCCATCTTTTTTCATGCGTGCAGTACGACCATTTCTGTGCGTAAAATCTTGAATAGTATGTGGGTATTGGTAATGAAAAACAGCTTCTATTTCAGGGATGTCGATACCTCTAGCGGCTAAGTCAGTGCAAACCAAGCAATTTGCTGAGCCATTTCGGAATTTAACTAATGCGCGTTCGCGATCGATTTGTTCCATTCCTCCATGGAATAACACATTAGCCTTTCCGTATTCGTTTAAATGTTGTGAAATACGTTCAGCAGCCTCACGAAAAGAACAAAAAATCAATACGGGACCAAAGTCTTTAGATGCTAACATGGAAACAAGCGCAAATAATTTGTCGTGACCATCAGCTTCAACGCAGAAATAACTTAGGTTTGGTCTTGCCTCTTCGATAAAGTTGTGTGTAGTAAATGAGAATTTCGTTAAAAAATCAGGAAGTGTTTCTATCTCTGTTGCACTAACTAATTGAACGGATTTTAAGGTGTTTGTATATTCGTAAATTTGACTAATTTCATTTAAGAACCCCATTTCCAAGGTCTTGTCGTATTCGTCAATTACTAAATGTGAAAATCCTGCCAACCCAACAGTTCCTCTTTTTAAGTGATCTAAGATTCTTCCAGGGGTAGCAATTATTACTTGAGGGAATTCTTGTAATTGTAAACTTTCATTTTTGACAGAGTGTCCGCCATAACAAAGGACTGTTTTACGACCTGTTTTAAGAGAAGCGTAATTTTTTGCTACTTGTCCTGCCAATTCTCTCGTAGGACAAAGAATCAAAACCTGCCCATTAAACACATCTTTTTGAAGTTGAATTTCCAACTGAACACAAAAAGCTAGCGTCTTCCCACTACCAGTGTTTGCTAATAAAATGGAGAAGGGAGTATCATTTTTCAAATAATTCTCTTGCATCGGAGTTGGTTGATCCAATCCTGTTTTCTTAAAAATTTCGGTGGTATTCATAGGGAAAAATAAAGGCACAAAAAAAGGGTAAGCTACTTTTATCGCACCGCTCAACCTCTTACCTTTGCTACGTTCCCGTCCTGGAGGAGTCAGAAGGAGCTAGTCGTAAAAGACTTACCCGACTGCAAATATACGACTTTTTTATGTTATATAACTATTTGTGCTTTGAAAAATATTTTGATGCAGTCAAAAAAAACTCTGCGGTCTCCAAAACGATAGTATTTCAAAAATCTCACAGTTCTCTGCGTTAATAAATAATTCAATCATCCTATATTGACATAGTCAAAAAAATGGCTCCGTTGGAACTGTCTACTTGCGTTTGTTTTTTAATGAACAACGCTAACTCGACTTCATTTTTAATAATTTGTGACATCTTCCAAACCATTTCATTATCTTTACTTTCTTAAATAATCCAGCAACAATGTCTGAAAAACGTACTGATATCAAAGATCTAGGTGAATTTGGCCTAATCGACACGTTAACTAAAAACTTTACTACACATGTTTCAACCACTTTAAAAGGAGTAGGGGATGATGCTGCTGTGATATCAATTTCGGAAACGGAAGCAATGTTAGTGTCGACAGATATGTTGGTCGAAGGGATTCACTTCAATTTGATGTACACGCCATTGATGCATTTGGGATACAAATCCGTTGTAGTTAATTTATCGGATATCTATGCGATGAATGGTAAACCAACGCAGATTACAGTATCATTTGCAGTTTCAAGTCGTTTTCCTCTAGAAGCCTTGGAAGAATTATATGCAGGTATCAAAAAAGCATGTGATTTTTATCAAGTTGATCTTGTAGGTGGGGATACAACTTCTTCTTTGTCTGGATTAGTAATTAGTATTACGGCATTAGGAACAGCAAACAAAAAAGACATTGTCTACCGTGGTGGTGCGAAAGAATACGATTTAGTAGTTGTATCTGGAGATCTTGGAGGAGCATATATGGGACTCCAATTATTAGAGCGTGAGCGTGAAGTGTTTAAAGCGAATCCAAATATTCAGCCAGATTTAGACGGACACGATTATTTGCTAGAACGTCAATTAAAACCAGAAGCGCGTAAGGATGTGATTTCCTTCCTAAAGGAATTGGAAGTAGTTCCAACCTCGATGATTGATATTTCAGACGGATTGGCTTCTGAGTTATTCCATATCTGTAAAGCAAGTAATGTTGGTTGTACGATTTATGACGACCGCGTTCCATTAGATGCTAAAACATCGATGGCAGCAATTGAGTTTAACATTGATCCAATTACAGCTGCGTTAAATGGTGGCGAAGATTATGAATTATTGTTTACCGTAAAACAAGAAGATTACGAAAAAGTAGCAGCGAATCCAAATTTCACCGTAATTGGTCATATTACAGACCACGCAAGTGGATTGAATTTAGTGGATAAACATGGTGCTGTTGTACCAATGCAAGCACAAGGTTGGAATCATTTTGAATAAATTTAAATGTTGTCAAAACTAACTTTTATTTCAACTGATTATTTGAAGGAATATATAATTTCTTTTCCGGATTCATGTTTGAATTCATTACAAACCTTGAATTCAGCACCTGAATTTTCCTCGGAGGATTTTGATTATTACATCATAGCATCCTCATTATATTCATCTAAAATTGAAGGTAATACGCTAGATGCTGATAGTTTTTTTAGAAATAGAGGAAAAAGTACCTCTCCAAAGAAAAAAGAAGTTCAAGAAATAGAAGAATTAGTAGAAGCGTATAAGTTTGCCTCAGAAAATACGTTGACAAAGTCGAATTTCCTTAAAACGCATAGTATTCTTTCGAAGTCTCTGTTACCAAAAAAAGAACAAGGAAAAGTTCGAAAAGAGCAAGTTGGCGTTAGAGATTCTAAGACTTTAAAACCTATTTATTTAGCGGTTGAACCAGAATTTGTAGATGTTGAACTAACCAAATTGTTTTCTGATATTTCCATGCTTCTGGAAGAAAAGTTAACAATACAAGAGGTGTTTTATTTTGCTTCGATGATTCATTTATGGATTGCAAAAATTCATCCTTTCATGGATGGAAATGGTAGATCGGCTCGTTTGATTGAGAAATGGTTTTTAGTTTCTAAATTAGGGAAAAGTCTTTGGTCAGTTAATTCAGAAAAATATTACTGGGATAACCGACCAGCGTATTATGAAAATATCTCCTTAGGTTTCAATTATTACGCCTTATATTGGGATAGATGTCAGCCGTTTTTGAAAATGTTGATGGAGAGTGTTGTAAGCAAGTAATTTATTCTATCACCTTCCAAATTCCCGTCTTGTCGCTCCCAATACGTTCTATTTTTCCTTCTGCTTTTAAAATTTTCACTTTTCGTTTTACAGTACTCAAACTTATTTTCAATTTTTCACTGATTTCAGTGGTAGTAATTTTACTGTTATGTTGGATTAAACTAAATACAGTGCCGTATTCTATGTTTTGAATATCATTTACGGTGTCATTTTTTGAGTTTACAGTGTCATAGTTGGTTTTTACAGTGTCATTTTGGGTGCTATCATAATGAATATGCATTTCTCTATTTCGAAGAATGTGATTTTCTTTTAGAAGTAAATTAGAAAGAAATTGAATAAGGAACGTATCTGTTTTGTGTATACTCTGAGATAAATCTTCATAATTAGCCCTTACAAGCGCATTACGAAAATACCAAGCGTGGTTTGAAAAAAGTTCGTTATTTACCTTTTTGAAACCTAATTTATGTAAATATTTGATTAAGAAAATAGCGGTCGTTCTGGTGTTTCCTTCACCAAAGATGTGAATCTGCCAGAGATAGGAAATGAATTGAGCTAGGTGTTCAACGATTTCTTGCTGATTTAGTCCTTTGTAACTAAATCTTTTTTCTTGTTCAAAATCGTGTTCAAATGCTGCTTTTAAACTAGCTGCACCAGCATACAAAACTGTTTCGCCATTTAATATCCATTCTTTTTTGGTAATGTTATAATCTCTGATTTGTCCTGCAAACGAATAGATTCCTTGAAATAGCCTTCGATGTATACTTAAGTATTCAGCAGGAGAAAAAGTAAATGTTTTTTCACCTAACATTTCTGCAATCCGTGCTGAAACTTTATCGGCTTCTTCGGTTCGACTTGAATCATTTTTTAATGGATGTTGAATATAATAACTGTCAAGACGATCTTTAACTTCTGTGAATGTAAGTTCACCTTCAATATTTTGCTTGGCAGTTTCAATGAGATAATTTGAAGGTACTAGTCCATCAATTTGTTGGAGTCCAATAGCAGTCTTCCAAACTATAGCCTTTTCCGATTTATTCGGTTCGTCCTGACGTAAGTATTCATCAAAATTATCCATCTGAATTTTATTCAAAATTGTGATATTAAATATAAGAAATTATTAGAGAAGACTTTGTCTATTTACCAAAACTCTTAAACAATAATTTGTAATTTTGAAGTATATCTGAATTACATGGCAAAGCAAAAGAATACCGAAAACAAAAAACTCCATTCGAAGTTGTTGGAACAAAAAAAGAATAAGAAACAAAGTCAGAAAGAAGCTAATAAAACGCGTATTCGATTAATGAATCAGATGGCGAATCAAAATAAAGAAACAGAGTAAGTTTTATACATAGTTCCATTATTTAGCGCATTAAAAAAGCCAGAACAACTTATCCTGGCTTTATAAATATGAGACATTTCTAGCTAAAACAATCCATTAATCTCTGCGTCAATCGCATTAATAATCTTCCCTAAATCCTCTTGATTTTCTGGGAAACGGTTATTATCAATATCAATGATTAATAATTTTCCTTTGTCGTAGGTAGAAATCCATGCTTCGTAACGTTCGTTCAAACGCTTCAAGTAATCAATACGGATACTTTCTTCGTAATCTCTACCACGTAATTGAATTTGGTGTACCAAAGTTGGAACACTTGCGCGTAAATAAATCAATAAATCAGGGGCAGAAACGAACGACTCAACAAGGTTAAATAAAGAGAAATAATTCTCAAAATCACGCGTTGTCATTAAGCCCATAGAATGCAAGTTTGGTGCAAAAATGAACGCGTCTTCATAGATTGTTCTGTCTTGAATCACCATCGCATTCGTTTGCTTAATTTCTTGAATTTGTGTGAAACGACTATTTAGATAATAAATCTGTAAGTTGAAAGACCAACGTTGCATATCTTCGTAGAAATCATTCAAATATGGATTTTGCTCAACATCTTCGAAATGTGTTTCCCAACCATAATGTTTGGCTAACATCTGCGTCAAAGTCGTTTTACCTGCTCCAATATTTCCTGCTACTGCTATATGCATTGTTTATGATTTTAAAATTCTACGAACTTCAAATATAGGAAATCTAACGTGTACTTTTTTATTTCTTAAAAGAAAATTTTGAAAGTTTATTTTTTTGTAGAAAATAGAAAAATGCTCCTTGTTTTTTGAATTGAACAATGTCTGATTTTGGCAGAGTAAGCACTAATGGAATGGGTTCTTTTTCACTGTAAGCTCGAATTTGATTTCCGCACAAAACATATATAATATTTTTTTCAATGGTGATGTAAGTACCTGTCTGAATTGAAATAAAGTCAATTAAATTTCCGTAATTGTCTAACTTGTATATTCCTTTTGTTTTGTCGAATAAGTACAAAAAATTTCCTTCCTCAATTAATTGTGTTACTTCGTTAAAACCTAATAAACTTTTTAAATTCTCAATTTTTACGCTTTGTTGATTGTTTATAGAAAGTAATTCCAATTTTGAATTATCTTGGTCGTACACCCAAAATTTATTGTTTTGAAAAGAAGACGAAAATGCTTGTACATAACTCAGACCATACAAACTCAAATCAAAATTTTCTCCTTGGAAAGTAAGGCTGTTATCCAACACACCGACCAACTGCTGATCTTCGGAAAAAAATAAAATTTTCATCGGATTACGAGCGTCCAATTTTGTAATCTTCCCGACTGTTTTAATACTTTGCGTAAATAACAAATTCCTTTTTATGTCGTATTTCTTCAATTGGTTTGCTTCTACTAAAATAGTATTTCCAAATTCATCTATATCCCAAGCACTTACATTGCTTACCATTATCTCCGACTCACAATCTATAAGCGTATCGTTCTCCCCTTGCAAAATATATTTACCAAAGTCCCGTTCGGGCGAGTCGTGACTCGCCCGAACGGGACTCGCCCAAATCACTCCCCCATAAAAAACCACCAAAAAAACCACCCCCCTCATCATTTCCCAATTAGAATAAATACTTCCTCCAAAATCCTTCTATCATTACTCAGTCTCGGCACCTTATTTTGTCCTCCCAATTTCCCCTTTCCCTGCAACCATCGATCAAATGTCCCAGTCGGAACAACGTTACAACTGGGCATTTCTAGCGCTAAATTTTTCGTTCGTTTTGCGTCATAATCAGAATTTAGATTCCGTAATTCCTTATCTAATGATCTCGTAAATTGTTCAAGGTCTTTGGGTTCCTGAACAAATTCGATTAGCCATTCGTGTCCTCCTTTCGAAGAATCTTCCATGAATTTAGGTCCAACTGTATATTCTTTCAAAATAGCATTCGTTTGTGTACACGCAAAAGCAATTGCTTTTTCTGCATTATCTACTATCACTTCTTCTCCAAAACAGTTGATATAACTTTGTGTTCTACCCGTAATTTTAAATTTATAGGGTAGGAGGGAAGTAAAGGTAATTGTGTCACCCAAAATATACCTCCACAAACCACCATTCGTTGTAATCACAAGGGCATAATTAATGTTAAGCTCAACATCTTTGAGCGAAATAACATTTTTACTTTTAATCCCTTCAAATGAAGTCATCGGGATAAATTCATAGAAAATTCCATAATCCAACATCAGTAACAAGTCGTTACTTTCAGGATTATCTTGTATTCCAAAAAATCCTTCAGAAGCATTATATGTTTCAATATAGTGCATCGACGGATCGGGAATAATTCGTTCAAATTCTTTTTTGTAAGGTTGAAAACTTACGCCACCATGCATGAACAATTCTAAATTAGGCCAAACTTCTTTCAGGTTTTGTTTTCCTGTAATCTCTAAGATACGATTGCATAATACCAATGTCCAACTGGGTACACCCGCAATGATGCATACATCTTGTTTGATGGTTTGTTTTGCCATTTTGTCTAACTTCTTTTCCCAGTCATCCATCAAAGCAATTTCACGCGAAGGAGTTCTGCGGATTTCAGCCCACCAAGGAAGATTTTTCACGATAATTGCGGATAGGTCACCCAGATAGGAGTTGATACCGATTGGATTTATTTTAGCACTACCACCGATAATGAGGTGTTTAGCATTGTATAATTTTCGATCGGGATAGTTGGTGTAGTAAAGTGCTAATAAATCTTTACCTCCCTTGTAATGACATTCAAATAAAGAATCTTTAGTGACAGGAATAAACTTACTCCGATCGGAAGTTGTTCCAGAGGATTTTGCAAACCAACTAGTTATTCCGGGCCATAACAAATTCTTTTCGCCAGCAATTAATTTATCGACATCCGTTTTTAATTCCTCGTATGTTTGTAAAGGAACAGACTCTTTAAATGAAGTGTAATCGGAAATTTTGTTTAAATGGTGGTTTTTTCCAAAAGTTGTATTCTCGGCATTTTTAATCATGCGAAAAAAGAGTTCTTTTTGAACCTCAAGTGGAAATTTTCGAAATAAATCGATTTGATGTATCCTTTTTTTGATTACCCATGAGAATAAAGCATTAAAAGGCATACAAGATGTACGTTAAATAAATAAACGAAAAATGTGGATTATCCCCAGATGAAAATAGATGCTAAAACACCTAAAACAACGATAGTATAAATAAATCCAACAGCTTGTGTCTCTTTATCGAAAAAATTATCAGGATTTGACATAACTTATATTTTTTTACAAATATAGTTTTTTTAAGAAAAATAAGTGAAGAGTTTTTAAAAAGATATCGATAATTAATCACTTTTTAAGCTGATTTTAAATTTAACGTTAAAATTTAACGTTAAATTTTTTTGGATACTTTTAGTGAAAGCTACATCTAATTTTTCGATTTAGAAAGCAAAATAAGGATTGTTTTATGATTCATGTATTAATTAGTCATTGAAAAGGCCTCGATGTATTGAACGTATATACTTACTCTAGGAACAAAAAAAGAGGTCGTTTTTAGTTTCTGTAGTTAATTTAATTAGGTAAATTAACTGTTAAACAATTAGTTAATTTATAATCTTGCATATTTTACGTTTACTTATACGCTGTAAGTTATTAGATGAACCAGTTGAAAAATTGAATGTTATATCTTCTTTTAATGCTACTTCCATATTTAACTTTTATATTTTAGTAGTTAGTTTTATTTTGAGATATAACAAAAGGACATTGCTTAGCAACATCCTTTTTAGATCTTTTGTGCAATGCGTTGGGATCATAAAATGTGTTGAGCGAAACACATTGCGTTTCAACTATTCTTCGGTGTTTTTTAATTTCATTAAAAGGGAATATGCACCATTAATAACAATTGGCTGATTTTTAATTGCTTCGTAATTTATAATTTCAACAGAACCATTTTCTATAGCTCCAATTTTCACTGGTATCATTTGGAATTTAGATTTTGCTAACGAAATAAAAACATAATCTTTGTTACCGTATCGAAGTACTGCATTTTCAGTAATTGTTTGAGCTATTTTGTTTTTTAGTTCAATTTCAGCGTTCATATACATTCCTGGGACTAAATTTTTATCGTATTTTTTGAAATGGCAATGAACTTCTGTGTTTTTATCAGCGGATAACGAATGTCCAATCAAAATAATTTCTGTTTCATATTTAATTTCTGGTTGACTATTATTGAAGGTGATTACTTTTTGACCGATTGCTAAAGATGAAAGGTCCTTCTCAAATACTGCAATATTCAAATGAATATCTGCAACATTTACTAATTCAAATAAAACTTCGCTAGGGGTTAAATATTTCCCAATATTTGCGTTGACTTTAGAAACATAGCCATTAATAGGAGAGGTTATAGTTATTTTTTTTGAGATTTTACTTTCATCTAACCTTGCCGGATTAATTCCAATTAATTCAAGATTCTCCTCTAAAGCCTTGAGATTTATTTTCGCGTTACGATATTCACCCTCTGCTAATTGTAATATTTTATCGCTTGAAGCTTTACTAGCATTTAGTTCACGTTGTCTTAGATATTCCCCTTCGACCACTTTCAATTTTACTTTTGCAAGCAGATAATCTTGTTGCATTTTTACATACTGCTGATCCTCCAAAATTGCTAATACTTGTCCTTTACTAACCATTCTTCCAGGAAGTAGTTCTGTAGATTTCAAATATCCTCCCATAGGTACACTGATAGAAATTAAATTCTGAGGTGGGACATCTATTTTTCCATTCAATTTCAGTACAGATGAAATTTCTTTTTTAACAAGTTTGTTAGTTTGAATTTCAGCGTTTGATAGTTGCGCTTGAGTTAAACTAACCATCGAACTTTCTACAGATTTAGATGTTGTTTCGACTATTTTTTTTTCTTCTTTTTGCCCACATCCTATGATGGATAGGATCGTGATTGAAAGGATTATATTTTTCATATTTTTTGTATTTAATTAAATGTAACTGTCTAGTAATTAATGGATCCTAGAAACATCCGAGTGTTATAGGTTACTGATTTGTATTGCTAATTCGTTATATTTCATTAATGCGTCTTGGTAATCGCTTTGAATGGATATACTTTGATTAATTAATATTGCCCATTCTAGGTAGTCAATTTCACCATTCACAAATTGTTTTTGCGCAGTTTCAAAAATTAATGTCGCATTAGGTAAGGCTTTATTTTCTAGTTCGGCAATAATTTGATTTTGGGTTTCGTATTGCTTTAATAATCCTTCGAACTCATTCTGAATGCGTAATCGTTCTGAAAGTGCAGTGTTTTGGACAATTTGATTGTTTATCGTCGCTAGTTTCACTTGTTTTCCTTGTTTAGAAAAAACAGGAATTAATAGACCTATTTGTCCTGCTGTAAAACGCGAAGTATGTGTGTAAAAATTATTATCTGCGCCATAACCATACATTGTACCAGATACTACTCCAAAATTAATGGTAGGAATCAATTTTGATTTTTCTAAGTTCAATTGTGCGATTGCTTTGTGGACATCGGCTTCTACCATTTTAATACTTGGATGTAATCCAATCATTGTTTTGTCATATTTATGTGTCAGTAGAATTTTACTTTCAGAATTAACGGGTAAATATTTAGACTGAGTATTTAACAAGTATTGAAAATGCAATTGCTCTATCCATATCGCATTCGTTAATTGTTTGAGTTGATTACCAATTTGTATACGCTGATTTTCAATGGTTATTTTCTCCAAAATATTCGTTTCTCCTGTTCGGATTCTTAATTCTGCTTTCTGAAGGTACTCACTATATATACTATCAATGACTAACAATAATTTGTGTTTTTCAGCCAATACAATTAAAGAATAATAAGAGATACCTACTTGATTTTTCAACGTTTTTAATTTTAGTTCAGATTGAAAACTTGCTTTGTCCCAATCTTCTTTAAAAACTTGCTTTTTACGTGCATACACTAAAGGGAAATCAATTGTTTGTTTGATGGATAATCTATTATCAAGATACCTGCTATTTAATCTTCCAAACTCATAATTCACATCCGTTGGGGTTAGTGCTAATGCCGTTTGAGTTAGTTGTTTTTGATATTCAACTTTTAATTTTTCGTTTTTATAATTCAAATTATTAGCAATTGCGCTATCAAGGGCTGCTTTGTAAGTTATCGTCTGTTGCGCATTGCCAAAATTTGTTACGAGTACGATCACTAGAATGGTCGCCAAATTTTTAGAAACTATACTCCTTTTTGAAGTTTTGGTAAACAAAATATAGAGAATTGGTAAAACAAATAAGGTTAAGAATGTTGCTAGTAAAAGTCCACCAATTACTACGGAAGCAAGAGGTCGTTGTACTTCAGCGCCAGCACCGTGGCTCATTGCCATAGGAAGAAATCCTAAAGATGCAACAAATGCTGTCATCAATACAGGTCGCATACGAATTTTGGTTCCTATAAGTACTGTTTCTTTTAAATCTGTGATTCCTTCTTTTTGAATTCGATTAAATTCGGCAATTAATACAATCCCATTTAAAACTGCAACGCCAAATAATGCTATAAATCCAACACCTGCACTAATACTGAATGGAAGACCTAGTAGTGCTAAGGCGAAAATTCCACCTATCGCAGAAAGGGGAATCGCTGAAAAAATCAATAAACCTTGTTTAACTGATTTAAACGCAAAATATAACAAGAAGAAAATCAACAATAGTGCCAATGGAACTGCAATTGAAAGTCGTTGTTTTGCTTTTTCTAGGTTTTTAAATGAACCTCCAAATTCGATAGTATATCCTGGAGGAAATTTAATTTTTGCTTCAGATTTCGATTTTAATTCTTCAACTAAACTTTGAACATCACGGCCTCTTGCATTGAATCCAACAACGATACGTCTTTTCGTATTTTCACGTTGTATTTGATTTGGACCATCAATCACTTCTATTTTCGCAAATGTACTTAGCGGAATTTGTATACCTGAAGGTGTATTCACTAATAAATTTTGAACATCTGAAACATCCGTGCGATTTTCTTTTTCCATGCGAACGACAAGATCAAAACGTTTTTCTCCCTCATATACTAAGCCTGTTTTCTGGCCAGAAAAAGCAGTGTTTACAGTTCGGTTAAGATCATTTACTGTAAGGTTGTATTGAGATAGCATCGGTCTATTATAACTAATCAAAATCTGAGGCATACCTGTTACAGGTTCTACAAATAAATCTGCTGCACCTTGAATTTTAGAAACAATGCCACCTAATTCGTTCGCGTATTTCGCTAATGTATCAAGGTTTTCCCCGTAAATTTTACAAACTACGTCTTGTCTAGCTCCTGTCATTAACTCATTAAAACGCATTTGTACAGGATATTGAAACCCAAAAGTTACTCCAGGAACATCTTCTAATTCTTTTTTCATTTTTAAAGCTAACTCATCAAATGTTTTGGCGGAAGTCCACTCTTTTTTATCTTTTAAAATAACCATTAAATCAGTCGCCTCCATTGGCATTGGATCTGTAGGAATTTCTCCACTTCCTGTTTTACCAACGACTTTAATTACTTCCGGGAATTTCTGGATTAATATTTTTTCCGCTTTCAAACAAGCTTCCATAGATCCTTTTAAACTTGTACCGGTAAGAACACGTGTTTCAACTGCAAAATCTCCCTCTTCTAATGCAGGTATAAATTCACCTCCCAATGTAGTAAGAACCAGAATTGCTAATAAAAACAGACCAATAACTGTTCCTACAATTGCTTTAGGCATATCCAACGCTTTTTTCAAATATTTTTGGTAGCTACTTTCCACACGTCCAAGAAATCGATCTGAAAAATTTGGTTTTTGTTTTACTTTTTTTGAAAGTAAAAGTGAACTCATCATAGGTACATAGGTCAATGATAAAATAAAAGCACCAATTAATGCAAAAGCTACGGTTTGTGCCATCGGTTTAAACATTTTACCTTCAATTCCTTCCAACGTGAAAATTGGCAGATAAACTACTAGGATAATAATTTGTCCAAAAACAGCACTATTCATCATTTTTCCTGCGCTAATTTTAACGATACCATCCATTTCATTTTGTCTGAAACGAGTCATATTGTTAAATCGTTTACTGTGTTCCAATTGATGCATAGTTGCTTCCACAATGATCACGGCGCCATCAATGATTAATCCAAAATCCAATGCACCTAAGCTCATTAAATTCCCACTCACACCGAAAATATTCATCATAATGATTGCGAAAAGCATGGCCAAAGGAATTACACTTGCGACCAACAAACCTGCTCTAAAGTTTCCTAGGAAAAGAACTAAAATGAAAATAACGATGAGTGCGCCTTCCAATAGGTTTGTTTCTACGGTATGTATAGCGTTATTCACCATTTTTGTTCGGTCTAAGAAAGGTTCAATTTCAACTCCTTCAGGAAGTGTTTTTTGGATTTCAGTGATTTTCTCTTTTACATCCTTAATTACTTGAGAACTATTTCCTCCTTTCACCATCATCACAACTGCTCCAGCAACTTCTCCTTCTCCATTGTAAGTCATCCCTCCATAGCGAATGGCATGACCAATTTCGACATTTGCAAGATCTTTCAATAATAGTGGAACACCCGATTTTGTCGTTTTTATTGCAATATTTTCAATGTCTGATTTGTTTCCCAATAATCCTTCGGTACGAATAAATAAAACACTTGACTGTTTTTCGATATATGCACCACCTGTATTTTGGTTGTTTTTTTCAACCGCACTGAAAACATCATCCATCGTAACTCCAAACGCATTTAATTTATCTGGTTTTATGGCGATTTCATATTGCTTTAATTTTCCACCAAAACTACTTACATCAGCAATTCCCTCCACGCGTAGTAAGTCGCGACGCACTATCCAATCTTGAATGGTGCGTAATTCCGTTTCATCATATTTTCCTTCGTAGCCTTTCTTTGCTTTGACAACGTATTGGTAGATTTCTCCAAGACCAGTTGTTATTGGACCCATACTTGGATTTCCTACGCCAGCAGGAATTTGATCTTTTACATTTTGTAAACGTTCTTGCACTTGTTGACGAGCCCAATAAACGTCTGTTTTGTCATCAAAGATCAAGGTAACGACAGAAAGACCGAAACGTGAAAAGCTTCTTAATTCGATTAATCCGTGTATATTACTGTTTGCTTGTTCGACTGGGAACGTTACTAATCGCTCGATGTCCGTTGCACCTAAAGAAGGTGCAGCAGTGATAATTTGCACCTGATTATTCGTAATGTCAGGTACTGCATCAATTGGTAATCGAGTTACTTCATAAGCTCCATAGCCTACAAGAAACAAAACGAAAAGACCAATTATTAATTTCTGTTTTACAGAAAATTCAATGATTTTATTTAACATAAAAATGATTTTATTTAATGAAATAATTACAATTGTAATTTGAACACATCCAACAATGGATGAACAATTTCATTAAACTAATTTTGGCGGTTGCCAGATAGAAAAAGATAGTTCTTTTATCAAAGAAGATTTGATCTGAAATTTTTGTTTTTCAGTCGATAAAAATTTAATTTCTTGTTGAATTTTAAATCTTGGTATATCAGGTATGATACTCACAAATGGTATTGTGCAACTTACATGATGTTGATTGAAGGGGGAATGATTATGCTCTGGATGTTTAGAATCTGTTTGATTATCAATACTGAGTGCATGTGACAAAAAATCAAGTAACGGTTTGTCTTTATGGTGTTGATAATGTTCGCTAATGTCACTTACGACATGTGAATAATGAAAAATCTGTGTAGGAACTAGAGTTGCTACAAAAAAACAAAAAACAAAAATGTGATTGATCAATTTCATTATTATAAATATAGAAATTATTAATCAATATCATTTTACGTGAAAGGGTATAAAATATTACTTAACCTCAATTTAGAATGAATTCACGTTATTTTTTTAGTTACAAAACCAAAAAAAAGCACGATTTCTCGTGCTTTAAACTCTTATGTTGAAATTCCTTATTTAATGAATCACCACCATTTTTTTACCTCCAGAAGAACTTCCTCCTGCTTGTAGCTCATAATAATACGTTCCAGGAGTATAGTCTGAAACTGGTAATTCCAAATGATCCACTTGACTGGAAACTTTAAATTCTTTGACTAAGACTCCTGTTTGTGTGTAAAGTCGTAAGGTTCCAAA
>CALPMT020000031.1 GCA_943324745.2 Chitinophaga pinensis
CCTGTTCTTGGAATGTTTCAGGCGATAAACCTGCACAACCAACTATTTCATGCTACCAAAAAGCAACTTGGGTAGATTCAACATGTTCTTGGAAAGTTTCAGGAGAAAAACCTACGCAACCGACAATTGCATGCTACCAAAAAGCAACGTGGGTAGATTCTACATGTTCTTGGAAAGTTTCAGGAGAAAAACCTACGCAACCTTCGCTTGCATGCTACCAAACAGCAACTTGGATAGATTCTTCATGTTCTTGGAAAGTTTCAGGCGAAAAGCCTACGCAACCTATTCTTACTTGTTACCAAAAAGCAACTTGGATAGATTCAACATGTTCTTGGAAAGTTTCAGGAGATAAACCTGCACAACCGACACTTGCATGCTACCAAAAGGCAACTTGGATAGATTCTACCTGTTCTTGGAATGTTTCAGGCGATAAACCTGCACAACCGACAATTGCATGCTACCAAAAAGCAACGTGGATAGATTCAACATGTTCTTGGAATGTTACAGGTGAAAAACCTACGCAACCGACACTTGCATGCTACCAAAAAGCAACGTGGGTAGATTCTACATGTCAATGGAGCGTTACAGGAGATAAACCTGCACAACCAACTATTTCATGTTACCAAAAAGCAACGTGGGTAGATTCAACATGTTCTTGGAAAGTTTCAGGCGATAAACCTGCACAACCTTCGCTTGCATGCTACCAAAAGGCAACTTGGATAGATTCAACATGTTCTTGGAAAGTTTCAGGCGATAAACCTACGCAACCAACTATTTCATGTTACCAAAAGGCAACATGGGTAGATTCTACCTGTTCTTGGAAAGTTTCAGGCGAAAAGCCTACGCAACCGACAATTGCATGCTACCAAAAAGCAACGTGGATAGATTCTATATGTTCTTGGAAAGTTTCAGGCGATAAACCTGCACAACCAACTATTTCATGTTACCAAAAAGCAACTTGGGTAGATTCAGTTTGTTCTTGGAAAGTTTCAGGAGAAAAGCCTGCACAACCTTCGCTTGCATGCAACCAAAAAGCAACTTGGGTAGATTCAACGTGTTCTTGGAAAGTTTCAGGAGAAAAACCTACGCAACCTATTCTTACTTGTTACCAAAAAGCAACTTGGGTAGATTCGACGTGTTCTTGGAAAGTTTCAGGAGAAAAACCTACGCAACCGACACTTGCATGCTACCAAAAAGCAACTTGGGTAGATTCAACATGTTCTTGGAATGTTACAGGAGACAAACCTGAAAAACCTCTATTAAATGCTACAGACACATATGTATTTGATAGTATTAAATGTACATGGATCAAAACTGATTCTAACAAGGTTAGCCTGATGGAAAAAAATAATTTTATAAATACTTTAAAAGTCTATCCTAATCCAACGTCGAATATCTTAAGTATTACGCTAGATAATTTAAAAGGATTAGAAAATTTCTATTATAAAATAATAGACTTAAATGGAAAAGAAATTTATAAAACAAAAGTTCAAAATCTACATACCGAAATTTCATTGAGCGCGATCGCTGCAAAAGGTGTTTACATCTTAAATATTGCTGACGATAATGGTACTACCATCGAGAATAAAAAAATAATTTTGGAGTAATTAAGGAATAAACAACTTCCAGTAAATAACAGAGAGTGTCCGAATCATCGAGACACTCTCTTTTTTTATATTCTTCATTTTTCAGCTACAGGCAACACACCTATAAATTGAAAAAATATAATTTGCTTAAACTTCTGTTTTAATCACTTCCACCTGAACTATTTTTTCACTAGTCATCTTTGCGATTGCTTTTCTAGCTATTTTATGTCCGACACACCATAAAATTGAATTATCATCTACTAATACCATACATGTATCTCTATCCGAAGTGTTTACTTTTGCCTCAGTTAATATATCCGACACCAATTTACTCCCTTTCATCCCGATAGGTGAAATACGATCTCCTTGTTCCCAAAATCGTAAAACTAACTCTCCCTCTATTTTTGTAGCGTCTAAATAAATTATTTCCTTTGAAAAAACAGAAGGCAATTCTTCTAAATAGCTAATTTTCAACGTGTATTTCAATATTGAATCAGAAGCTGTTACAAAACAAAAACCATGGGTTTCCTTATAAATTTTATATTGCCCACACAGAATCCACTTTCCTTTTTGAGATTCTCGCATTTTCAACAAGGAGGCATAGACATTGTAATCCCCTCCATAGTTTCGAATAACCTCCAAACAAATATCCTCCGATAAAATATCAAAATCAACATACGCCCATATATTCCCTTGAATAAATCGACTTATAACAACTAACGCTTGTTGCTCATGTGTTCGTTGTGTTTCTTGAAACGCATCCACAAGCGTTAATACAGAGTCTTTTAGACTAGGAATTTTAACATATAGATCTGGCAAGATAGAATTTCGGATACGATTACGAGTATATGCATTCGTTTGATTCGATTGGTCTTCCCGCCAAACCAAAGAATACTTTTTCGCAAAAGCAAGAATTTCATGTTTGGAATAAGACAGTAAAGGACGTACAACACTTTCGTATTGAGAAAGCATACAAGACATTCCTAATACGCCTGATTTACGAGCTAAATGCTGAAAAAATGTTTCCACCTGATCATCTGCATGTTGTCCAAGCGCAACTATACTGCCAGGATGAAGGGATAATTTTTCACGAAATAAGGTATAGCGAATTGTTCTGGCAACTTCTTGTAAATTTCCCCCTGAACTAGCTAGAATTGCTTTAGTATCTACTTTTTTGACATGCAATGGTACTTTAAGCGAAATACATAATTTTCTAACAAAATCTTCATCGTGATCCGAATCCTTTCCGCGTAACGAATAATTCACATGAATCACCTCCAAATCTGGACAAAAGGATTTTAGTATAAATAATAACACAACAGAGTCTACACCACCACTACACCCTACAAACACTTTGTGTGTAGCTAAAAAAGACCACCTAGCATGTATTTGCTTTATTTGCATCCACTGAAAAATTGTAGTATCTTATTCACCTTTACCAAACATTCTTCGTATTCGTTTTCAGGGTCCGACTTCATTGTAATTGCACTACCCACCGAACAAGTCAACATTTCTTTCGATTTATTATAGAGCAAAGAACGAATCACAACATTCAAATCAAAATCACCGTTTGGATAAATCACTCCTATCGATCCAGCATAAAGACCTCTTCTAAATGACTCATATTGCTCAATCAATTTCATCACACTTACTTTTGGTGCACCTGTCATAGAACCCATAGGAAAAGAAGCACGTATAATTTTTTCAAAAGGAATATTCTCCTCCACCTCACATATAACTGATGAAACCAAATGATGAACCGTTTCAAACGTCTGTAATTCACATAAATGTTCTACCTCAACACTCCCTTTTTTAGCAATGCGCGAAAAATCGTTACGCACCAAATCTGTAATCATCACATTTTCAGAAACTTCTTTTCTATCTCCTAACAGATTTTTTTGTAATATGACATCTTCCGTTTCATCTTTTCCTCTACGAATCGTTCCTTTAATAGGTTGGGACAATAATCTACCACCTATTTTTTGAATATATCTTTCTGGACTAAAACACAATACTGACCATTTTTCAAAATTCATCAATACTGAAAATGGTGCTTTAGTTTGTTGATGAATTGCGCCAAACAAACTAAGTACATCCAAATCTTTCACCTGATCAGCATAAAATTCTTGGCAAAAATTCAATTCATAGCAATTTCCATACTGAATTTCCGCTTTTACTTTATTAACAGATTGAATATATGTCTCTCGATCTATACGACTACTGAAATTAAGTTTGTTAGTATTCAAAAACGAAGTTTCGCTTTGAATTTTATCAAAAAACAACTTAACAAAGTCCTGCGTTTTAACTGTTTCTTCACCTTGAACAAAATTGAAAGCTTCAGGATGAATTTCAACCACACTTTCCGGAGACCACAAAACCAAAAGCGGAAATTCGATAGTATCGGGATTTTCACTCTTTAGCTCTTCCAATTCATTTTTTAAATCATAAGAAAGACATGTGAAAATATACTTTCCCTTATGTTGATCCAAAAATACTTGCATCCCAGTAAAGTCATCTTCTGGATACATAACCCATCTTTCACCGGCACCAAAACCGATTAACTGATCTTTTGGAAAATAAATAAAGTCTTTCACTGATTCTATGAATGTAAAAAGGTTATCTCGCAATGAAATAACCTTTTTTTGAATGATTTTCTAAGAATGAAAAGAGAATAGATTTTTCGAGGCAAACAAAAAATTAAATCCGCAGTTTACATCAGTAAATGAGAAATTTAATTTTGAAGTTGAACGAAGAAAAAGCATTTTCTTTTTGTTCGACTAATTTCTTGGTCCACCTGTGTTCACTGGAGCATCCCCATCTGGTGCAGGATTCACACTACCTTTAATACGAATAATTTTGGAAGGATCATTAGTCGCATTAGATAATATGGTAATACTCTTATTGATTGGTCCAGCAATTTTGGTGTTGTATTTTACGGTAATAGCTCCTTTACCCCCTGGAGGAATTGGCTCTTTAGGATAAGATGGTACAGTACAATTACATGGTGCAGTAGCTTTCGTAATAATTAAAGGAGCAGTCCCAGTATTTGTAAATTCAAATGTAGATTCTCCATTTCCACCATATTTAAGCTTACCATAGTCATGAACCTCTTTTTTAAATTCAATTTGAGGCCCTCCCAATTGCATAAAAGACGTGATTGTAAATAGTAATCCTACTAAAAACATAGGAAGTAATAAGATTCTTTTTTTCATAATCAGTGTTTTCAAAAATTAGTAATCCAAATATAACGAGAAAATATCAAAAAAAAATAAATTTATGATTTGTTAAAATTTTTCAAACGAAATTTAACCATTTCAACAACTTCTGGTTTCAATTTTGGATGTTCATTTAATAAACGATAGTAATAGTACTCCGTTTTTTTTTGATCTTTCAAATACAACTCAGCAGTTGTAGCTGCGCTCAATAATAAAGTCGCTTTTTGATCATAATTAGGGAAATAATGTAACAAAGTATCTGTCCAATTCAAGGATAAAGCATATTTTTTTTCTTGTAAATATAATTGCTGTAATTTATCTAAATATAATGCTGTTGATCGTTTATTACTACCCAATACAAAAGCATGTTTATATTCATTTTCTAACATATATATGCTCTTCAACGGAAGTGTATCAACTTCATTATTCATAAGTAATCGGTAGGCATACTGAAGCGTATCCTCCAGTAATACAATTTTTTTCTCAACACGTTCATAATTTGTGAATCCTAAAACCGTTTTTTTTTCTGAAAATTCAGAACGGTTGCAGCCAATGAACACTAAAACAACACTAATGAATAACAATAATTTCATTATTTACCTTTTTTAATAGCAGGAAAACGCATACGATAATCAACAACAATTAACCCTTTAGAAATGTTGCCTAATTTTTTGGTCAACAATTTTCTTTTTAAAACAGACAAATGGTCGGTAAACAATACACCTTGAATATGATCATACTCATGCTGTATGATACGAGCAGCATACCCATCAAAAGTAATTTTCTCAAAATAATTCCAATTTTCATCATAGTAAGATATAACTACTTTCTCTTTACGATAAACTTCTTCGCGAATTTTTGGGATACTTAAACATCCTTCATTAAACCCCCATTCTTCTCCTAGCTCTTCGTGTATAATCGGATTTATAAACACTTTCTTGAAATCTTCTAGACCTGCAGCTCGTGGATCTATCTCTTCTTCTTCTTCTTCAATAAAAGGAGATCCATCCACTACAAACAAGCGAATTGATTGACCAATTTGAGGAGCAGCTAATCCAACACCTTGCGCATTATACATCGTCTCAAACATATTCTCGACTAAAGTGCCTAAACCTTCAAAAGATTTCTCTATCTCAACAGCCTCTTTCTTTAATACAGAATCGCCATAGGCAACAACAGGTAATATCATCGTGTAATTTTTAAAGATCAAAAATAGAAAGAAAGTAGGACTTCAACAAGTTAAAGGGTAATCCTACTATTAACAATAAATCAGACTATGTCTAGCAAATCCCTATTTTTAAAAAAATAATTATGAACTCATTGAACTCATGTAGGATTGTAATAAAATGGTCGCACTCACCTCGTCTATCAATCCTTTATCTTGCTTTTTAAGTTTAGATAGTCCTGACATTGAAATCGCCTGACTTGCCATTTTTGAGGTAAATCGTTCATCGTACAAAGTAACATTCAAATCTGGGAATTCTTTTTTCAACACTTCAAAAAGAATATGAACATTTTCGGTAATATGTGTGTTTTCATTGTTGAGTCTCTTTGGCTCACCTAACACTAAAACCCCTATATTTTTCTCACGAACGATTTTTTGAATCTCACCGATCAAAATCTTACTATCTACTGTTTTTAAACCACTTGCGATAATGTTGTTTTCATCAGTGATTGCCAAACCAGTTCGCTTTAAACCAAAATCAAGCGCTAAAATTCGTTTATTTTTATTCATCTAAATACAAAGATAGATAGAAATCCTATAGCATAAATATTTCTTTGCTTTATGTATATTTGTGAAAAATGTAAACATGAGATCAATCATTGAAAAAGCATGGGAAGATCGTTCCCTTTTAACTAATAAAACTACCATCGAAGCTATCGAACACGTCATCGAAGAACTTGACAAAGGTATTATTCGTGTAGCTGAACCAACTGATAATGGTGATTGGATTACAAATGAATGGGTTAAAAAAGCAGTGATTTTATATTTTCCAATTCGTCAAATGGAAACAATCGAAGTTGGTCCATTTGAATTTCATGATAAAATGTTATTAAAACGGGGTTATAAGGAACTTGGTGTTCGTGTTGTACCTCACGCAATTGCTCGATATGGAGCATATATTTCTAAAAATGTTATTTTAATGCCATCCTATGTAAACATAGGTGCATACGTAGACGAAGGCACTATGGTTGACACATGGGCAACAGTTGGATCTTGTGCGCAAATTGGTAAAAATGTTCACCTTAGTGGAGGTGTTGGTATTGGTGGAGTTTTAGAACCATTACAAGCAAGTCCTGTGATTATTGAAGACAATGCTTTTATTGGCTCAAGAAGTATCATTGTAGAAGGTGTACGCGTTGGTAAAGAAGCTGTTATTGGGGCAAATGTATGTATTACAAAATCTACAAAAATAATTGACGTAACAGGAGAAAAACCAATTGAAACAAAAGGATATATCCCTGAAAGAAGTGTCGTGATTCCTGGCAGTTATACTAAAAAGTTCCCCGCAGGTGAATTTCAAGTTCCTTGTGCACTAATTATTGGCAAACGAAAAGAAAGTACTGATTTAAAAACTTCTTTAAATGATGCATTAAGAGAACACAACGTTGCAGTATAATATACGTCTTGTTAGTGCACTAAAGAAAAAAAGGATTATTTATTTGTTAAAAAATTGTTTCTTTGTATTCAATTTAAGAGTTTTGTAAAGATTAATTAAATATAAACATCATGAATTTACGTAAAATTATAATGCTAATCGTAGTTCTAACATCTGGTTTTACTGGTTTGTTCGCTCAAAAAACAGAAACAAAATTTCAATGTGGATACGATGAAATACAGCAACAAATGTGGCAAGAAAATCCAAGTTTACAAGTTGAATATGAAAACTTCTTAAAGAACTTTGAATCATTTGAAAAAGAAATCGTTAATAAAAGAGGAACCAAGAAATATATTATTCCAGTTGTATTTCATGTTTTACATCAAAATGGAATTGAAAATATCTCTGATGCTCAAATAGCAGATCAAATAGCAATTTTGAATCGTGATTATAATTCTATCGATACGACAAATATTCAACCAGAATTTAAAAATCTTATTGCTAACTGTAATTTTGAATTTCGTTTAGCCCAAAAAGATCCAATGGGTAATTGTACAAATGGAATTGAGCATATTTATTCAAACTTCACAAATAACGCCGGTCCACAATCTAAAATTAATCAATGGAACAGAAATCAATATTTGAACGTTTGGGTGGTAAAACAAATTGGAGTAGATAATAAGATTAAAGTTCTTGGAAATGCTTTACAACCAATGAGTGCACAATCTAATTACAAATTAGATGGTGTATTGATTTGTTACGATTGCGTTGGATCAATTTTACAATCTAATGTTCAAAATTCCTCAACACTAACTCATGAAGTAGGACATTTTTTAGGATTACCACATGTTTGGGGAAATAATAATAATGTCGGTGAAAACTGTGGGGACGATGGAGTTGCTGATACTCCATTAACTAAGGGAAGTATATCTTCATGTAATAAATCATCTAACTCCAATCCCAATGCATGTGTTGAACCTGAAACAATAAATTATTCTTTTAATGGTGTTACTAAAACTTCTGGTCAAACAGATACAACTAAATTAAACGTTTTTCCAATAAAAAATCTTTTTGGATTAGATCCAGTTGAATTTCCTATAAAAGCGCAAAATTTATCATCAAACTCAACCCTAGAAAAACAATTTTCATTTTCTAAATGGCCAACAGGAGGTAAAAATAATGATACACTAATGGTATCAAATACAGGTAAAATTAACTTGTCAAAATATTATGAAATTAAAATAGCACCTAAAAAAGGTACCCTAATTGACATTAATAAGTTGACTTTTAAGATTGGTAGAAATAAGCAAGGTGTAAAAAATATAGCTGTAAAATCTAGTTTAGATACGTTTAAAGTTAACTTACCAATCAATCTTTTAACTAAGCAAAACCCAACTCTTACATTTAATTTTAGTTATGACACTGTAAAATGTGCTAAAGTCAATAAAGTATCACCAAAACTTTCTCAAAACTTTCCTTCTGGAGGGAGTTTCAAAGGTGAATCAAATCTATTCATTGACTCTATTACAGGTGATGTTGATTTAGTAAAAACCAAAACTGGTAGTTATAAAATCACATATACTCTTCCAAAAACAAATTTGACAAATGGAATTTCGATTACAAAAAACATTGTAATTATTCCTGTTGAAAATCCAAAATTAAGTTACTCTAACAGTGATTTTTGTCAATCAGGAACTACCAAACCAACTTCAATCGTAAAGTCTGGAGGTGTTTTCACTTCATCAATAGGCTTAAAAATTAATCCAACAACAGGAGTAATTGACTTAGAGAAAAGTATAGCCGATCACTACACCATCAAATATGAAGTGAATGATACAAATAAATGTTTGGCTAGCTCAAAAATTTCTATAAATATCTCACCTATTAAAATCAACAAGTCTAAATTCAATTATTCTTCTTTTTGTAAAAATCAAGATTCTATCCTTCCAATAAAAGATAGTTTGTTCACAAAAGGTGGAATTTTTACAACAAATAAAAATACACTAATTTTAGATTCTATCACAGGTAAAGTAAGCCCAAAATTATCGAGTAATGGAACATATTTAGTTTTCTATAATTTGAGAGCTACTTCATGTAATCCTAAGCCTTCTATAGATACTGCCTCATTAACTATAATTGATGACACTATAAATACTATAAAATATTCATCTAATTATTATTGTAATGACACGTTGCATTCAGTTCCAATGATAACGGGCAATAAACTAGGAGTATTTGCTTCAGACGATAGTTTAGCTATAGATATTAAAACAGGAGAAATAAATTTTAATAAAAGTAAAAAAGGAATTCATGAGATTCGATATAAATCAATAGGATTTAATAAATGTCAGTCCGAAACAGTCACTAAAATAAACTATACAAACGGCATTATAAATGATACAATTAGCAAAATAAAATATTCGTCTTTTTATTATTGTAACGATACGTTGCATACTGTTCCAATGATAACAGGTAATAAACTAGGAGTATTTGCTTCCGACGATAGTTTAGCCATAGATTCTAAAACAGGAGAAATAAATTTTAATAAAAGTAAAAAGGGAATTCATGAGATATTCTACCAAACTTCAGGTTTAAACTCATGTAAATTAAGTGTAAAAACAACAATTAATTATACAAATAATTATATTAATGATTCCCTAAATTCAATAAATTATGGATCTTATATATTTTCAGATACCATAACACCTACAAAACCAATTATAACCGGTGTTAAGAATGGAGTATTCTATGCAGACAAAAATCTAACTATAGATTCAGTAACTGGAACATTAAATCTTAATAAAAGTAAATTTGGTATACATACAATTTACTACAATACCATTTCTAAGGAACGTTGTAAATTACAAGCTGTAACAAAAATTAATTTTATTGATAGTGCAGTATATTCACCTGAAATTAAATTTTCATACCCAACAAATTCGTGTGCAAATAAATCATCGCTAAATCCAATTCTTGCTGAAAACTTCGTTCAAGGAGGAGAGTTTAAAGCAAATAATAATTTAATAATTAATAGTAAAACTGGAGAGATAGATTTAACGAAATCAAAAATTGATTCTACAAATTATAAAATTATTTATTCATTAAAAACAAAATATAAAACATATACCGATAGTATTTCAATAAATATTTATAACCCAAATGTAAAAATGACATACCCAACCATCGTGAATAATCAAGTTGGTGAAATTAAACCATTAAGAATCGGTGATCTTTCAGGGAAGTTTTATACTAATATAGGTATGGAAATTGATAGTTTAAGTGGGAAAATTAATTTAGCAAATAGTAAAACTGGTAAATATACCGTTAGCTATAATCTTAAAAATATTTGTCACGATACAATGATTAAATTTCCTATTCAAATCATTACACCTACCATTCGTAACTCATCTTTGAATGAATTCATCTATGTTAGTGATACTAATGCTATGAATGTTGTTTCAATTACTTTAGGCAAAAAATTTAATGATTTGAAAGGTTTAGACACTTTAAAATTCAGAATATACGGATGGAACTCTGAAAATGATAGTGTTGGTACATTAGACCTTGATTCTGTTTCATTTTCAACAAAATTTTCTCCTATTGAAAATATAGAAAATTATATGGATTATACAAGCTGTAAGAATCGTATGTTTACATTAGGACAAGCAAATTTGATGCGTTTCTTTCTAGAAAGTCCAATTAGTTCAAGAAATAATTTATGGACTGAATCGAATTTAAAAACTACGGGAGTTTTTGATACGACTAATAAGTCATGCTCTCTTCCTATTGCTGATTTTTATTTAAATGTCAAAAAAAATAAAGACTATAAAGAAATGAATGTTTGTTCGGGAGATCCTTTGATATTTAACGATATTTCATATAATGGTACGGTTACTTCTAGAAAATGGATATTTGAAAATGGAACACCAGCAACAGATACAACGAAGAATCCTGAAGTAGTTTTTACTGCTGCAGGTGGTCACAACATCACACTTATTGTAAGCAATAAATATGGTTCTGATACTTTAAGAAAGTATATTTTTGTAACTGGTTTATCATCAGTTTCTGGTGAATTGATCGAAAATTTCAACTCAGGTTTTTCTTGGGATTGGCGTGTTGAAGACTACAATGTAAATTCTTCTAGATTTGACTTATCTGCTACAAATGGAAAATCAAATAGTAAATGTTTAAAATTAGACAATTATAGAGATATTACTAAATACTATACATTTGAAGAAGGATATCAACACTATACACGTCTTGAAGGAACTATTCACTCTATAATGACTCCAGCTATTAATTTGAGTACAACAAAAAACGTTACTTTATCTTTTGATTATGCATTTGCAACTGATTCTTATTCTGATTCAATTACTGATAAATTAAATGTATACCGATCTACTAATTGTGGTCAAAAATGGGATTTAATTCATACAATTGGCGGTCCAAAATATCCTGTTGTAACAACTGGTATTACAACTTCTACCAATACTTTGTTAACTGCCGGTAATTCAAGTGGTACTCCTTTTTTACCTCAATCTGACAATCTTTGGAAAAATAGTTCTATAAAATTACCTGTTGGTGATGTGGATACAAGAACACGTATTAAATTTGAATTTATCCCTTCTAAAAAAGCGAACAACTTTTACATAGACAACCTAGCAATTACAGGTACACTAGAGATTGAAGAAAGTCCACTCACTAAAATGAACATTAATGTGTATCCTAATCCAACATCTTCTAGTGAAGGTATATCAATTGGATATTTAGCGAATAATGATAATGTTACTTTTGAATTGATTGACGTACAAGGGAAAACATTAACCAAAGTAGTAAACACGAGTAAAAACATTCTTGTTAAACATACATTTGATACAAATAATTTAGAAATTGGATGCTATTTTGTGAAAGCTACCCAAGGTACTTTTACATCGACTTATAAAGTTGTAGTATTTTAATACACCTAAAACACTTACAATTAAAAAAGGTGGTTATCAATATTGATAACCACCTTTTTTAATTAATTTGATCAGACTAAATTATTTATCTAATACAGATTTTATATTTGGTTTAAAATATTTGTCAGATTTTAATATTTTTCCATCTTCTCTAAAAATAGGTTTTCCATTTCCATCCAACTTACTCATATTAGAGCGTTGAATTTCTTCAAAAACCTCTTCGATTTTGTGCTGTAAGCCATGTTTTAAGATCGTTCCACATAAAATGTATAGTTGATCACCTAAAGCGTCAGCAATCTCTACAATATCATTGTTCTTAGCCGCTTCTAAATATTCTTCATTTTCTTCTTTCATAAGGTTATAACGCAATGTTATTTCATCCTCTGAAAGAGCTGTTGTTGGTTGATAATTATTTAATATACCAAAGGAATCGTGAAAATTTTCCACGTGCTTGATTATATGTTTCATAGTTTATTTTTAAAATTAAACAAGTGTCAATGATTCTTTGAAGTGTTAAACGTCACGTTGAAATAAATACTCAGACAATTCTATTAATGTAGTTTTATTGGAAGGTTTGACTGAAATTTCAGAAAGGGATTTCAGTGCTTTATCTTGATAATCTTTCATTTTTTGACGCGCAAAATCTACAACTCCTAAGGAAGTAAAAATTGATTTTGCAACATTAATCTTGGTCTCTGAATTAGAAAGTTGCATCATTTTCAAAACTTCCTGTACATCTAACTCTTTTGCTTTTAATAATAAGATTGTTTTTTTATTCGAAATAACATCTCCTCCAATTTGTTTACCGAATTTTTCAGGATCACCAAATAAATCTAAAATATCATCTTGAATTTGAAAAGCAATTCCTAAATTTTGACCAAACTCATAAATCAATTCACGATCCTTTTTAGAAGCATTTGATACAATAGCTCCAAATTCTAATGCACAACCTAATAAAACAGATGTTTTCAAGCGAATCATTTCGATATATTCATCAATTGATACTTCTACTCTACTTTCAAAATCCATATCCAATTGTTGTCCTTCACAAACCTCTACTGCTGTTCGATTGAACACATCCAATAACAGTGGAACATGTATATTTTCTTGTTTAGACAATTCTTGATAAGCTTTAATTAAAAGTACATCTCCTGATAATATTGCAATATCATCGTTCCATTTTTTATGCACCGTTGCTTTCCCCCTTCTTAAAGGAGCTTTATCCATAATATCATCATGAATTAATGAAAAATTATGGAAGAACTCAATTGCTAAGGAAGCGTGAATAGCATTTGACTCTGATTCTCCAAACATATTTGCAGCCATTAATGTCAATAATGGACGAATACGCTTCCCTCCTAATTGTAGGAAATAAGTTAAAGGATCATATAAATTTGAAGGACATAAAGGAAAACTATAATTGCCGATTTCAGATTCAAAATACTTTGCAAAAGGTTTTATGGACTCCATTAGGATACTAACGATATTAAATATTTACCATAACCACTTTTTACTAATGGGTTAGCTATTTTAATTAATTCTTCTTTTGAAATAAAACCATTTCGGTATGCAATTTCTTCAATACATCCGATCTTTAATGCTTGACGTTCTTCAATTACCTGAACAAATTGACCAGCTTGCATCAACGATGGAAAAGTTCCTGTATCTAACCAAGCCGTCCCTCTACTCAACATAGAAACTTTTAATTTTTTACGGCGTAAGTATTCTGAATTTACATCTGTAATTTCATACTCACCTCTTGCAGAAGGTTTTAAGCTTTTGGCGATTTCAATAACACTATTATCATAGAAATATAAACCAGGCACTGCATAATTTGAACGTGGTTTTTCTGGTTTCTCCTCGATTGATAAAGCGTTCATATTTTCATCAAATTCTACGACACCGTAACGTTCTGGATCACTCACGTGATATGCATATACAATTCCACCTTCAGGATTTAAATTTTCTTTTAATAACTCATGCATTCCTGCACCGTAGAAAATATTATCACCTAATATTAATGCAACACTTTCGGAACCGATAAATTCTTCCCCAATTACAAACGCTTGAGCCAAGCCATTCGGCTCTGGTTGTTCTGCATATTCAAAAGTACAACCCAAACGACTACCATCTCCTAATAAACGTTTAAAATGAGGTAAATCGTGTGGAGTGGAAATAATTAAAATTTCTTTAATCCCTGCTCCCATCAATACCGATAAGGGATAATAAATCATTGGTTTATCATAAATCGGCATTAACTGTTTACTAATTGCCAATGTTAACGGATGTAATCTTGTACCAGAACCTCCGGCTAAAATGATTCCTTTCATATTTTCTATCTAGTTTATCGTATATTATAAGAACAAGGAACTAAAAATATTAAAAAAAAATCATATCCTAATAGATTAAGGATACTGATTTAAAATTCCCGTGTCAAAAGGTGTCCAAAAGCAGGCTTTTTTATTTGAATATTTCAAAGCACGATTTGTCCATGAATTACAAGTACTATACAAATGATAACTGCCAGTTGCTTCATAGAAAGCATCTTTAGTACCGTAAACTGCATTCGTAGGAATGTAAATACTTATACCTTGTTTATTTTTTAACACAGTACGTTGAATATAACGAACCATCAATTTGTACTCATTTTCAGACATTGATATTTTCTTACAGGTTTCAGATTCGTGTATTGAATCTAAATACGTTGTATGAAGTGCAGAAGTACTCAATCCAAACATTGCTTTAAATGCGGTTTTAAAAGTTAAATCCCCCCACGTTGGCGTATTTAAATAAAACCCTTTATCTCCCCAACCTAATGCTAACAATGTTGAAGTTGAATCTTTATCTTTTGTGTTTTTATATGGGAAAACTTGCGCCCAATTAATTATTGAATTTCTCACTGGAACTACTAAATCCGTGTGGACACCATTTGACTTAACATATACTGTAATTTTTCCTTTAGAAGAAACGTCTTCGTTGACCGTTATTCGTGCACATAAAAAAGCAGTTGTAAAATAAAATAAGACAAAAACTACAAAGACAAAAATAAATTTAAATACTAAACGAAGTATTTGCCTCATAATTTAGCATTAATATTTATCAAAAAAATGTTTTTCTATATCAAATGTAGATTTAACACCAACCAGATGATATTCTTCTTGCAGCCATTTTTCTGCATACAGTCTTCCTTTTTGTTTTAAGTCTAACAAAAACTCCCAAGAAGTATTCATTTTACTAGAATGTTTCATATGTCCCAATGCCTCATGTGCTGAAATTGAATGTACAAATATTTCACGCGAAGATTTTCCATCTTGTAAATCCACCCCTTTTCTAACCAATTCGTTACGATAATGTATCAATTTCATCTCATTGATTAAACTACTATTAAAACAAATTTCTGTAATACGATCTTCGATATCTCTAGCAGTTGTAGGAACCTCTTTTACATTAATCGAATTAATTTTCACCAATAATAAATCATGGATGTCCGTATTTTCAATTAACGGAAATAAGGGCGGATTACCCATATATCCACCATCCCAATAAAATTCTCCATCAATTTCAACTGCTTGAAATAAATAAGGCAAACAAGCAGAAGCTAAAACTGCATCAACCGTCATTTCAGAATTTGAAAAAACTTTTGCGCGATTTGTTTTCACATTAGTCGCACACACAAACAAGCGTTTTTTATTATAATTACGAAGTTCTTCAAAATCTACCAAATTATTTAAAATTTCTCTTAGAGGATTTATATTTGCTGGATTCATTTGATATGGTGACAAAAATTGTGTCATTGCATTAAACATCATATAGCTAGGTGTATTATGCATATCTCCATTCGAAAACATCGAATCCATAAATGAAGGTTTAAACATTACATTTCCTGACAAAGCGATGTCTTTCCACAATCGATCTAATAATTCCTTTGCTTTAGCTTTACCTCCAATATGAAGTCCATAAGCACAGACTACCGCGTTTATAGCTCCTGCACTTGTACCAACCATACCGTCAGCAACGATTTCATCTACTTCTAACAAACGATCCAAAACACCCCAAGTAAACGCACCATGCGCTCCACCTCCTTGTAATGCAACTCCTACGTGTTTCTCTTTCATATTATTTTATTGTGCGGTCCAACCTCCATCAACTGGCATTGCAACACCTGTAATTAATTTCCCCGAATCAGAAGCTAAAAAAACAGCTAAATTTCCTAAATCTTCAACAGTAACAAACTCCTTTACAGCGTGTTTTTCCAACATGATTTTTGAAATAACTTCACTTTCTGGAATTCCATGTGCTATCGCTTGTTCTTTAATTTGTTTTTCGACCAAGGGTGTTTTTACGTAACCTGGACATATTGCATTTACAGTTATTCCAAAAGTAGCACCCTCTAGTGCCAATGTTTTAGTCATACCTACCACACCATGTTTTGCAGTAACATATGCCGATTTAAATGGAGATGCAACCAACCCATGCGCGGATGCTATATTGATAATTCTACCAAAACCTCTTTGCTTCATTCCTTTCCAAACTCCTTTGGAAGCGTGAAAGACAGAATTCATATTAATATCTATAATTGCGTTCCATTTATCTACTGGAAAATCTTCAATGGGAGAAACAAATTGTATCCCAGCATTATTTACCAAAACATCGATATGCCCAAAATTGGATTCTACTTCTTGAATCATTTGATAAATTTGTGCTGAGTTTCTTAAATCCGCACCATAAAAATGCGTTTTTACACCATAGGATTGGCCAACTTCTTGTGCTATTTCAGCACCATTTTCTTCTAACCCATTGAAAGCGATAGCATATCCCGATTTCGCAAATTCTTTTGCAATACCAAGTCCTATACCGCTTGTACTTCCAGTAATTAATGCAATTTTCATTTTACTTTTTTAAAAATTTTATGATTGTTTCCGAAACTAATTTTACTTCTTCCAAATTTAATGTGTGCCCCGCATTTTCAATCACAACAAATTGACTGGTCACTATCTGGTCCGCCACTGATTTACCTAAATCCACCGAAAACAATGCATCTTGTCTGCCATGTATCACAATCGTTGGTGCTTTTATTTTAGTTAAACTTGAACGATAATCGTTGCGTGCTTGTGTTGCATCCATTAATTTCCCCAAAGCAGAAGCATCTACTAAATCTTTACGTGCAGCCTTTAATAGCTCAATTGGAATAAGCGGATGTGAAAAGTAGGAAGTACCGAGTACAAATGGTAACATGACATCAAGCATTAAGCCATACCCCCCAAAATCCAACGCTCTTCTCCAAGATAATTCAATCGCTTCATAATAAGGAGTTTTGTGAGCAAACGTAGACATCAAACATAATTTATCCACTCTTTGTGGATGATTTACACCTAGATGTTGCGCTACCAAACTACCATAAGATAAACCAATAAAAGTTGCTTTTTCAATAGAAAGTGTATCCAAAACAGAGAGTACATCTCTCGCATGTTGATCAAAATCACGAACATCACCCGTTTTTTCAGATTGACCCTGAAAAATAAAATCTAACACGATAATTCGATAGTCTTGCTCAAAATAAGGAAACATAAAACCCCAAGCGATCGTGGTTTGCGAAAGCCCATTCAAAAAAACAAGCGACTTATGCGAAGTTAGATTTCCAATTACTTCAAAATAAATCGATTTAGCATCCTCAGATTTACAAATCACTCACCTATTTTTTCAAGATTCATAACAACAGCTTCTCCGACAACTACTTTTTTTCCTTCTTGGGTAAGAATTGCAGTTGAAATTCGTGCTCGATTCTTCTCTAATATTTCCAGCACTTCAAAATGAGCACTATACATAGTATCGACATACATCGGTTTCAAAAAATTAACGGACTGACTTAAATAGATTGTCCCTTCTCCAGGAAACATCGTTCCAAAAACCTTAGAAAAGACACAAGCACCTAACATACCATGCATAATTCTAGTTTTAAAAATCGTTGTGGACGCAAAATCTTCATCCAAATGAACAGGATTATTATCTCCAGTTACGCGAGCAAAATCAGCAACATCTTGTTGACTAAATGAGAAATCAGTTGAAAATGTTTGATTTAAATGTAACTTTTCACTCATAATTAAGTATTTAATACGAATTGGAAAGTTACAAATAAAAAAGAAAGAATGATATAGATAAAAATGAATATTTATGTGTAACTTTTAAAAAGTAAAAACAAAATGTTTCACCCCATAAAACTTTAAGTTATGAATCCTAATAATACAACTAAGACAGTTTTAGTTACAGGTGGTTCTAGAGGAATCGGTGCAGCTATTTCATTAGAACTTGGCAAAAAAGAATTTAACGTAATTGTTAACTATAATACTAAAGTAGACGAAGCCAATGCTATTGTAGACCAAATAAAAAAACAAGGTGGAAATGCAATAGCAATTCAAGCGAACATAGCTTTACCAGAAGAAAGCGAACGTCTATTTAAGGAAATAGAATCTGCTTTTGGACAAGTAGATATACTTGTAAATAATGCTGGTATAACACGTGATAAATCGTTCCGTAAAATGCAAAAAACAGAATGGGATGAAGTAATTAACACCAACCTTTCAAGCGCATATAACACTTCACAGTTAGCAATTCATAAAATGATTGAACAAAAATATGGCAGAATTATTAACATAAGTTCTGTGATTGGTCAATCTGGTGGATTTGGGCAAACGAATTATGCGGCTGCAAAAGCTGGGTTAATCGGCTTCTCTAAATCCCTCGCACTTGAAACTGCAAAATACGGAATTACAGTTAATTGCATTTGCCCTGGCTTCATTAAAACAGAAATGGTTGCTGCCATGCCAAGTGAAGTTTTAACATCGATCGTTTCTAAAATTCCAGCAGCAGCCTTAGGTAGTCCTTCAGATATTGCTAAAGGTGTAGCTTTTTTAATTGACGCTCCATACGTAACAGGTCAATGCTTGAATATCAATGGCGGACTTTACATGTAAATAAAATTACAAACATTCTCAAAAATTATACTAACTTTTTTTGGTAATTCCATTTAAATGGTTGAAATTTGTACAGATAACTAAAAAAAACAAACAAAAAAATAATATGAATAACACAAAACAAATATTAGACACAGTTGTTGATACGCAAACTAAAGCGATCAATTCATTTGTTGAAACAGCTAATAAATTTCAAGAAGCTTTGAAATCAGATAATGCTTTTGAAAAATCTACTGAAATTTACAAAAATTGGTGGGAATCTCAAATGTCAATTTACAAAAATTTAGCTACAGATAGTAAATTAGATGTGCCTTTCACTACTAACTACACTACTGAAAAAGCAGAAGATTTTTACAAAAACATCTATACAAACCAATTAGATGCAATTAAAAAAGCGACTGACTTCAATTTGAATTTGTATAATTCACTTTCTAGTTTTGGAAAAACAACTACAGAAACAAACGAACATTTATTACATGCCAATACTACATGGAATACTTTGTTTGAATCTTGGACAAAAACATTAAATTCTACTTTTGAATCTTTAACAAAAACTTTACCTAAAGATACTTTCAATGTAGATTTATTTAAAAATGCGTTGAACACAAATGCTTTGTACTACAAGTTACAAGAATTTTACCAACCTTTGTTTACTGCTTTCAACACAAATAACTTTTCTGTTGACAGTATCAAACAAGTTTTCGAACCAACACATTACAAAAAAATTACAGAAGAATTGTTTCAAAACTTTTTCCCAAGTAACAACTTAAATTCATTACTTGAGAATAACACGAAAATCGTTCAAAATTTCTTTGAAACACAAAAAAACACAAATACAGAATTTCAAACATACTGGAGTACTTTTACAGAAAAATTTCCACATTTAATTTCTGGTGATTTTGCTAAATTTAATAACACTTTCAGTACTGTTAATAATTCTTATTCAGAATTGTTTGCTCCGTTAATGAAATTAGTTTCTAATACGAAAGAAAAAGAAAATATTGAATTAGCGATAACTGCAATTGATAAAGCTTCTGTATATAGTACAAAATTGGCTGAATTACAATATTTGCTTTACACTACAGGACAAAATGTAGCTAAAGATGCAGCTAACTTAGTTACTGAAAAAGCAAAAGATGTAACTTTTACTTCAAGCTTCCAACCATTTTTCAATGAGTGGGTTACTTTAAATGAAAAACACTACACAAAATTATTTGCTACAGAGGAATTTTCTAAATTAAAAGGTGAACTTACAACTTTGTCTTTGGATATCAAAAAAAATCTTGAATACCAATTCGAAAACAAAATTGAATCATTGCCATTAGTTGTTAAATCTGAATTAAATGAGTTATACCAAACGATTCATGATTTAAAGAAAACAATTAAAAATTTAGAGAACAAAGTAAATACTACAGAAAAAGTTGTTGCACCAAAAACTACAACTACTGCTAAAAAAGTTACTACAGTTTAATTTTTTTCATAAAAAAATAAAAAGGGAAATTTAGGTTTCCCTTTTTTTTAGCCAAAAAAACCAAGTTATGCATTTAAACCAAGCAAATTTACTCCACGAATTATCGGACAATACTTCTAAAATCTTAAAAGGATTTGAAAATCTTTCCGAGATAAAAGAAGTGGATATTGCATCTACCCCGAAAGATGTTGTTTATAAAGAAGATAAATTAACGCTTTACCGTTATTCTAGAACAACAAAGCCTTCGTACAAAACTCCTGTACTTATCGTTTATGCATTGGTGAATACTTACCAAATGTTAGACTTACAACCAGATAGAAGTTACATAAAAAATTTACTTGATGCTGGTTTAGATGTATATCTAATTGATTGGGGTAAACCTACCAAAATGGATAAATACCTTTCCATGGATGATTATATCAATGGATATATTGATAATTGTGTTGATTTTGTGAGAACAGCAAACAAAGTGGATAAGATTAATATATTAAGTATTTGTCAAGGAGGAACGTTCAGTGTAATCTATTCAGCATTACATCCAGAGAAAATTAAAAATCTAGTGACACATGTTACTCCTATTGATTTTGAACCAAATGATGGTTTATTGTTTAGATGGAGTAAAGACATGGATTTTAAAAGCTTGGTAGATGGATTTGACGGCTTAATCCCAGGTTCATTTTTAAATGATGGATTTGACATGCTGAAACCAATGATGAAGGTTCATAAATCAACCGGTTTATTAAATGCGATGGAAGACAAAACCAAATTGTTGAACTTTCTTCGTATGGAAAAATGGATTGCTGAAAGTCCAGACCAAGCAGGCAGCTGTTTCTTACAATTTATGGAAGATTTATACCAACAAAATAAACTAATTAAAGGCGAACTCGTTGTGGGTGATAAAAAAGTCGATTTAAAAAACTTGACCATGCCACTTATGAATATTTATGCTGTTCATGATCATCTGGTACCTCCATCCTCTACAATTCCTTTAAATGATTACGTAGGTTCTAAAGATAAAAGTATTTACAAGTTTGAAGGTGGACATATTGGTGTTTTTGTAGGTGGTAAATCTCAGAAAGAATTATCCCCTGCAGTAACAGCTTGGTTAAAAGAAAGAGATTGAGAAGAAATTAATTCTTCCTAAAAAAAGAGAGGCTAATCAATTAAATGATTAGCCTCTCTTTTTTTAACTTATAAATCTCGAAGATTACTCAACAGTAACCGATTTCGCTAAATTTCTTGGTTGATCCACATTACACCCTCTCATAACAGCAATATGATATGACAGTAATTGTAATGGAACAGTTGCTAAGAGTGGAACTAGATGTTCGTCCGTATCTGGTATTTCAATCACATGGTCAGCCATTGCTTTCACTTGTGTATCACCTTCAGTTACAATTGCAACAATTTTACCTTTACGTGCTTTCACCTCTTGAATATTACTTACCACTTTTTCATAAGAAGTTCCTTTAGTAGCTATTACAAAAACAGGCATCTCCGCATCAATTAATGCGATTGGTCCATGTTTCATTTCAGCTGCAGGATATCCCTCTGCGTGGATGTAAGAAATCTCCTTTAATTTTAAAGCACCTTCTAAAGCTACAGGAAAAGAACTTCCTCGACCTAAATATAATGCATTTGCTGAATCTTTGTAATGTGATGCAATTTCTTTAATTAATGCATCTTTTTCTAAAACGCGTTTAATTTTTTCTGGTATCGCTTCTAATTCGGAAAGTAAGGTTCTAAAACGAATTCTACTCAAAGAATCTTTCTTAGAAGCTAAACGTAACGCAAGTAAAGTTAATACTGTTACTTGAGCAGTAAATGCTTTTGTTGAAGCTACACCGATTTCTGGTCCTGCGTGTGTATAAGAACCAGCATCTGTGATACGTGAAATAGAAGATCCTACTACGTTACAAATTCCGAAAATGGTTGCTCCTCTTGATTTTGCTAATTCTAAAGCAGCTAAAGTATCAGCTGTTTCACCCGATTGAGAAACTGCAATCACAACATCTCCTTCACCAATAATAGGGTTACGGTATCTGAATTCACTCGCATATTCAACTTCAACATTGATACGCGCTAAATCTTCGATCAAATACTCTCCAACTTGACAAGCATGCCAAGACGTTCCACAAGCCACGAAAACTATTCGTTTTGCATTAAGCATTCGGTTTTCAAAATCTTTCAAACCACCTAAAGAAACAAAACCTTCAGCTGCATTTAAACGACCTCTAAAACAGTCATGAATTGAACGAGGCTGTTCAAAGATTTCTTTCATCATGAAATGGTCATACCCTCCTTTTTCTAGCGCCTCTAAATGAAGTTCTAACTCCTGGATGTATGGAGTTTTCTCTTGATTATTAATGTTAGTAATACGTAACCCTTCGTGAATATCAACAACCGCAATTTCCTCATCATTTAAGTAAACAACTTGATTGGTATATTCAACGATAGGAGTTGCATCGGAGGCTAGGAAAAATTCATTATCTTCTCCTATTCCAACCACAAGAGGACTACTTTTACGAGCCGCAATTAATTGGTTGGGATTATCTTTAGAAATTACTACAAGGGCATAGGCGCCAACAACACTCTGTAATGCTTGTCTTACTGATTCAACTAAAGTACATCCTTCTATTTTTTGAATGTCATCAATCAAATGTACCAATACTTCAGTATCAGTTTCACTTTGAAAAACATATCCTCTTTTAATTAATTCTTCCTTAATTGTATCATAATTTTCAATAATACCATTATGAATTACAGCGATACGCTTATCCATTGAAAAATGGGGATGAGAATTTATGTCATTAGGTTCTCCATGAGTAGCCCAACGCGTATGACCAATTCCTACGTGACCTTTAATGTTTTTATCCTCAGCATAAGCTACGAGATTAGCAACTTTGCCTTGTTTTTTGTATAAATTAAGTTCAGTACCATCTAACAAGGCTATTCCAGCACTATCATATCCTCTATATTCTAAACGTGATAGACCCTTAATTAAAACAGGGTAAGCTTCTTTTTTTCCGATATAAGCTACAATTCCACACATATATTTGAAATTTAAAAAGTTGAATATTTAATTAACAATCTTGGTTTTTCAGCACCTTGAGTTTTAGGACCTAAAAAATGTATTCTTTCAGCACTTAGGCTGAAAAATTTAGGTGATACTACTAAATAATTATTGAGTCTTTTACCAGTAATCACTTGCTGAACGTGATCTCTAATATCTATTGAATATCCACTATTCATTGAATCGCGAACAGCACTACCAATATACCGTAAAGTTGGATCATATTCCGAGTTTGGTATGGAAACAAATAATTCACTACTCAATCCATAAATATCTGTCAACTTGTAGTCAACTGGCAATAACAACTTCGCATAATGAATTACGGAATTTGATGGAATATTAACAAGAGTAGGTAGACTAATAGTTCCCCTTACATGATTTGCTTGGGCATAAAAATCTTTTTGATCAGTGATTTCACCTTTTACTAATTTTTCTACTTCTGTACCTATATAATTACAATCTACATGATTGAATCGTGTTCCACTAGCATTCAACTCAAAATAAAATCTTTTAACTACTCCGTCTAATTTATAATAAATGGTCAGTATTGGTGGATAAGCAAAAGAGAACACTCCCCCCTCACCTTCTTGCTGCAATGTATTATTCACTTTTATGTATAACCCTTTAAAATAAGCTAAGAACGCATCCATTGTAACAAAACTAGCAGGATTCGACTTTGAATCTGTGATAAATCGTTTTGCAAGAGATGTATTTATTGGAATACGAATATTATCGTAGACGGTGTCATTCTTATCTTGTGCAAATTTGTACCCATAAGGTTTAGGAGTAAGTTTTCCAGCACCTTGAACAACAAGATTCTCAGAGTTAACAGTTAGTTTAGACTTGGTATTGTATGAATTCGTAGCTTTTAAATCTTCTAAAACCTCATACACTTCAAAATTTTGCTCATTTAATTTCCCATAATAATCATTAAATCTCATGCCAAGGATTACTGAATCTATTGTAATCTTAGATATGTCTCCAAAATCAGGTTGCAACGCAGAAATACGAACTTGTGAATAAAAACTAGCGTCGTATTTACCAAAAACTGGATCAACATAAGATCCTAACAATAAATAGGATGGATTAGAAGATGAAACTGTATCCACATAGATAGAACCAACTTTTAGTGCAAACGTATCTACATTGCCAAAAGAATCGTTCTCCTTGTTTAATAAAGAAATTCCAGCATTTGAAACCTCTTTTTTACAAGAAGTTAACAAAGTAATACAAATCGTAAGTAAGAAAAATATCCGTTTCAAAATCTTCAAATGAATTTATGCTAATACCTCATCTTCAATGACACGATCAAAAAATTCCGATAACGCTTTCACTTGTTGTTCTTCTGGAGCATAAGCTAATTTCATACAGCTTGCCTCATCAAATAATTTAATCGAATTTTCATCTAATACTTCGCTACCAACAGTCACGCCATCTGCAAATTTTAATGCTGTTTGCATCACATTAAAATAGGAAGGATCTTTTACACCTTCTGTTACATCAGCTTCAAATCCTTCAAACGCTAACTTATCAGCAAAACGAGAATCCCATGGTGTCTCAAAACCATTGTCATACAAGCTAACCACTACTTTTGTGTCGGCAAAATGAGGGTCTTTATTGTAATTCTTTTTGATATATAATGGCATCAAAGCAGCCATCCATCCATGACAATGAATTACATCTGGCTGCCAACCTAATTTTTTTACTGTTTCAAGTACTCCACGACAGAAAAACATTGAACGTTCATCATTATCTGAAAACAAACTTCCATCTTCCTCTGTAATCGTATTTTTTCTTTTAAAATATTCTTCATTATCGATAAAATACACTTGCATTCTAGCTGTAGGAATAGAAGCAACTTTGATAATCAACGGATGATCTTTATCATCAATAATTAAATTCATACCAGACAAACGAATCACTTCATGTAATTGGTGTCTACGTTCATTAATACTTCCAAACTTTGGAGTAAAAACACGTATTTCTTTACCTGAATCTTGTATACCCTGAGGTAATTTTCTAGCTGTGTGTGATAATTCTGTTTTAGGTAAAAACGGTGTTATTTCTTGCGATACAAAAAGTATTCTCTTTTTCTCCATAGGAAGTATAATATATATATAGTATGCAAAATTACAAAAAAAATACCAAATCTTATTAAAAAAGAATAGTTTTGTCCTTGATTAACACTAACAAACAGATTGTGATTACAGCCTACTCACTCGCAGAATTACAAACTGCGCTGAAAAACTTAATAACCTCCGAGACAATTATTGGACTAGTTCCTACCATGGGAGCTTTACATGAAGGACACGCATCTTTGGTTAGAACTGCTAAAAACACGAGTGATTTCGTGATTGTTACGGTGTTTATTAACCCAACTCAATTCAACAATCCTGATGATTTAAGCAATTATCCAAAAACAGAAGATAAAGATATTGAACTACTAAAATCGCTTGATTGCGATTTAGTGTTTTTCCCTCAAGTAGAAGATATATATTCTCATGACTATCATTTTCCAGGAATTGAACTCGGATTTTTAGACCAAACAATGGAAGGAGAGCATCGACCTGGGCATTTTCTTGGAGTTTGTCAAGTCGTCTATCGACTTTTTCAACTTACACAGCCTCAAAAAGCATATTTTGGACTTAAGGATTTTCAACAAGTATCGGTCATTCGATTTATGGTGAATTATTTTAAACTTCCTATCGAAATCGTCCCATGTGAAACTAGTAGAAACAACAACGGATTAGCGTTAAGTAGTAGAAATTTAAGGCTTACTGAACATCAAAAAACAGAAGCTTTAGTATTATTTAACACGCTCGAACAAGCTAAAATAAATTCCAAAAGTATGACACCAATTCAAGTCAAAAAAATGGCTGAGCAAAGTATTAAAAATAGTTCTTTGATATTGGAATATGTTGAAATAGTTGAACCTAATACGTTGAATAATTTACAAACAAGTTGGTCCAATCATGCACGAATGTGTATCGTAGCTTATTCAGGTGATGTTAGACTCATCGACAACATGGAAATACGAGAATAATTTGCGTTTTATAGTGAACTCCTAGTATTTATTGTAAATTTGCGTCGCAATAGAAAAAATTATGTTGATTGAAGTTGTAAAATCAAAAATACACCGTGTACGCGTAACTCAAGCCGATTTAAATTACATAGGAAGTATTACTATCGACGAAGCTCTTATGGATGCTTCTAATATTATTGAAGGAGAAAAAGTTCAGATTGTGAATATTAACAATGGTGAGCGATTTGAGACTTATGTAATTAAAGGCGATGCAAACAGTGGAACGATTTGTTTGAATGGACCAGCAGCCAGAAGAGTTGCTGTTGGAGATCCAATCATTATAATTGGATATGGATATATGGATTTTGAGGAAGCAAAAAAATTCAAACCATCTTTGGTTTTTCCAAACGAACAAACTAATTTGATCGTTTAAACATATGAAAACGATATTGATAAAAATTCTAAAAACCATTTTACCCCTTGCCTTTGGAAGTTATGTGATGTATAACATCTTCGCAAAAATGGGAAAGAATGAAAAAGAGATTTTTTATCAAGCAATCGATAAAGCTGACTATACTTGGATCATACTTTCTGTGATCTTATCTTTTTTAGCCTTTGCTTCTCGCGCTTATCGTTGGAAATATATGCTCGAGCCTATCGGCTATAAAACCACCTTTTGGAATCGATACCATTCGATGATGATTGGTTATATTCTTAATCTTACTATCCCCCGTTCTGGTGAAGCTGCACGTTCAGCTATGCTTTACCGAGCTGAAGGAGTGCCTTTTACTAAGTCATTTGGAACTATCATTGCTGAAAGAGCTGTAGATTTTGTCATGTTGTTATTAGTTGCAGGACTGACAGCATTACTTGGAATGGATAATTTCTTTAAAATATTTCATGAAATCTCCGTGAAGTTTGGAGGGAAGCCTAGTACTGATCCGAATTCTTTTCCTTGGAAGTTAGTATTCTACGGAGTTGTTGGTATTGGATTTGTTGGATTATTAGCATTGATGAAATTCAAACCTGAACTTAGACAAAAAGTGCTTGGATTTGCTAAAGACATTTTTGAAGGTTTATTATCCATTTTTAAAACAAAAAATCCTTCCGGTTACATACTTCACACACTCTTTATTTGGGTTGCCTATATTGCCTATTTTGGAATTGCATTTTTCTCTTTAGAAGAAACAAAAGACTTTCCATTAAGTGGTATTTTATTAGGTTTTATTGCTGGTTCACTTGGAATTATTTTCACAAATGGTGGCTTGGGAGTTTTTCCTTTATTGATTGGATTAGTCGTTAATCTTATACTTCACGACAAAACTCCAAATGCGTTAGCCATAGGCAATGCATTGGGAATGATTATCTGGGCTTCGCAAACTATTTTATTAATTATTCTAGGACTCCTTTCTTTTATCTTTATCCCTAAAAATTTCGCTAAAGAAGATGTCAAAAATTGATTTTTTACGTTCTCGAATAGTTACGTTGAAAGAAGCTCAACGTAAAATTGGCATTTGGAGACTAAAAGATGAAACGATTGTTTTCACTAATGGTTGTTTTGATATTCTTCACAAAGGTCATGTAACATATTTAGCAAAAGCAGCCGATTTAGGTAATCGTTTGGTAGTAGGAATTAATTCAGATGCTTCTGTTCGCAGACAAGGGAAAGGTGAAGAGCGTCCGATCAATCCTGAAGAAGCCCGTCAAACACTTTTAGCAGCACTCACCTTTGTTGATCTTGTAGTGTTATTTGATGGAGACACTCCAGAAGAATTAATACAATTATTAATTCCAGATGTGTTAGTAAAAGGTGCAGATTACGACCCAAATGAAACTGATAAAAATTCAAAAAAGTACATTGTTGGTTCTGAATTTGTACATTCACATGGTGGAAAAGTGGCTGTAATTGAATTAGAAGCAGGATTTTCGACAACTGGAATTGTAAAAAAATTAAAAGGATAATTTTTTACTTTGAGTCTCGAAGTGAACATCTCAACATTAAACTGACTCTGAAGGATTAAGGTGATTTTAACCTTTAACTACTCCAACTTATTTTTCAAAAATCAATTAGTCTTCCTAGACTTATCTCTTAATTATTAAATGTCATTGATTTCTTAGACTTAAATCTTGGAATCTAACATCCACATTTTCCTAAAAAACTGCATTCCCATAATGTGATTTTAATCATGTTTTTCTGTGAGCCGCATCATTCAGCATAGATTTCAATCTTCTTTACTTTGCTTTAGAAAATTATAAAATTGATCAATATGCCTTTTTATCAAAAACACGGAACAATTCCAAAAAAGAGACACGTCGTTTCTAGACAAGCGAATGGGAATCTATTCCACGAAGAATTAGTGGGAACTGAAGGATTCGCCGGAATGTCTTCCTTAGTATACCATTTACATCCGCCAACGATGGTGAAAGAAATGGGTGAAGCATATTCTGTAAAACCAAAAATCGCTATTACGGAAAATTTAAAATGTTTGAGTTTTTCAGGATTTGAGTTAAAACCAGAAGCAGATTACATAAAAAGTCGTAAAACACTATTTGTAAATAACGATATGCATATTGGTTTAGCTGCACCGACAACATCTACTCCTTATTTCTTTAAGAATGCAGATGCAGATGAAATGATATTTGTTCATGTCGGAACAGGTACATTGAAAACAATGTATGGTAATATCGATTTCGAATATGGAGATTATTTGATCATTCCTAGAGGAACTGTTTATCAAATTATTTTCAATACCGAAAATAACCGTTTATTAATTGTAGAATCTTTCAGTCCAATTACAACACCAAAAAGATATAGAAACCAATTCGGTCAATTATTAGAGCATTCTCCATTCTGTGAAAGAGATGTGAAAACTCCTCAAAATATGGAGACTCATGAAACACTTGGTGAATTCAAAATCAATATTAAAAAACAAGGAATGATTTATCCTTATACCTATGCAACACATCCTTTTGATGTCGCTGGTTGGGATGGATACCATTTCCCATATGCGTTCTCCATCTTTAATTTTGAACCAATTACAGGTCGTATCCACATGCCACCTACAATTCACCAAAATTTTGAAGGAAACAACTTCGTGATTTGTTCATTTGTACCTCGTTTATACGATTATCACCCTGATGCAGTTCCTGCTCCATATCATCACAGTAATATTGATTCTGATGAGCTATTATACTATGTAGACGGTGATTTCATGAGTAGAAATGACATCCATAAAGGACAAATTACATTACATCCGGGAGGATTACCACACGGACCTCATCCAGGTGCTATCGAAAGAAGTATCGGTAAGAAAGAGACAAATGAATTAGCAGTGATGATTGATCCATTCAAACCAGTAATGATTACAGAAGAAGCGCTTGGATTAGAAATCAAGGATTATTATAAATCCTGGGTAAATCAAAACATGTTACAAAATTAGTAGATACATATTTCCCTCTTCGAAGGTGGATTAAAGGGGATGACACCAAATTATTCTGTCACCTCCCATAATCCTTCCTCAAGGTGGGAGAAATAAGAACCAAAAAAACCAAAAAAATGGAAACTAAAGACTTAAAAAACGTTGGGAATTATAACTATGGGTTAGAAAAAATCTTCGAAGAGGCTCAAGATTTTCTCCCAATAAATGGTACAGACTACGTAGAATTGTATGTAGGAAATGCAAAACAAGCTGCTCATTATTATAAAACAGCTTTAGGATTTCAATCCTTTGCTTATCAAGGATTAGAAACAGGTGTAAAAGATCGTACATCCTATGTAGTCAAACAAGATAAAATTAAATTGATTTTAACTACACCAATGACTTCAGACAATGAAGTTGCTGATCATATCAAACAACATGGAGATGGTGTTAAAGTAATTGCTCTTTGGGTAGATGACGCAAGAAAATCGTATGAGGAAACAATTAAACGAGGTGCTAAATCTTATTTCGAACCACGCGTGGAATCGGATAAAGAAGGTGAAGTAGTTCGTGCAGGGATTCACACCTATGGAGATACAGTTCACATTTTTGTAGAACGTAAAAACTACAACGGAGTTTTCTTACCAGGATTTGAAAAATGGGACTCAGCATACAATCCAATCCCAACGGGCTTGAAATACATTGACCACATGGTTGGGAATGTTGATTTAGGAGACATGAACAAATGGGCTACATTCTACCAAGATGTTATGGGTTTTGCTAACTTAATCACCTTCGACGATAAAGATATTTCTACAGAATACACAGCTTTGATGAGTAAAGTAATGACGAACGGAAATGGTCGTATTAAATTCCCTATCAATGAGCCTGCTCAAGGAAAGAAAAAATCTCAAATTGAAGAGTACATTCAATTTTACGGAGGTGCTGGTTGTCAACATATTGCAGTAGCTACAGACGACATCATTTTCACAATTTCTGAAATGCGTAAACGTGGTGTAGAATTCTTACATGTGCCTGGAGATTATTACGATACAGTATTTGGTCGTGTGGGTGATATCCAAGAAGATATTGACACTTTGAAAAGTTTAGGTATCATGGTAGATAGAGATGAAGACGGATATTTACTACAAATCTTCACAAAACCAGTAGAAGATAGACCAACCTTGTTTTTTGAAATTATTCAACGCAGAGGAGCAAACTCTTTTGGTAAAGGAAACTTTAAAGCATTGTTCGAATCTATTGAAGCAGAACAAGAAAAACGGGGAACTCTTTAATCATGAATGATGAAGATGGGTTATGGATTTCAGAGCCCATTTTTTTCTAATTCATAATTTAAAATAAGATCTTAAGTTTTATCCCTTGAGTGAGGATCAAGGAGGGTGAAAAAAAATTCTAAAACTTAAAGATGATAGTTTTTAAATTCAATATTTAGTATCACCTCCCTCAATCCCTCTTCCAGAAGGGAGGAAATTAAAACCTGTAATTATGTTAATGCCTTTCAACTTAAATAAGTGGATTGAAGATAACAAACACTTATTAACTCCTCCAGTAAATAATACTGTTTTATATAAAGATTCTGATTTCATTGTTATGATTATTGGAGGCCCTAATATGCGTAAAGATTTTCATTTTAATGAAGGAGAAGAATTGTTTTATCAATTGAAAGGAGACATGAAACTTCCAATCATTCAAGATGGTAAACGTTCTGTGATTGAAATTAAAGAAGGCGAAATGTTTTTATTACCTCCAAAAACGTATCATTCACCTCAACGATTCAAAGATACTATAGGATTAGTTATCGAAAGAAAACGTACAGACGAAGAGTTTGATTCTTGTACTTGGTTTTGTGATTCTTGCAATGAAAAATTATATTCTGAAGAATTCAGACTTGAAGATATTGTTACGCAACTGAAAGCTCTACTTTCCAAAGTGTATGAATCAGAAGAAATACGTACGTGTAAAAAATGTGGGACAGTCATGGAAATTCCAACTGCAGAAAATAATCAATATGCGTAAAGACGCGATATATCGCGTCTTTACGCAACATCCATTTTTTATAAAATAAAAAATCAAAAAACATGTCGACTCAAAAAACAGCAACAATCATAGGCTCAGGACTTGTAGGTTCTTTGTGGGCTGTATACCTTGCGAAAGCTGGCTATAAAGTAAGTACTTACGATCGTCGTTCTGACCTTCGTAACGTAGCTTTATCTGCAGGGAAATCAATCAACCTTGCTACCTCCTTCCGTGGATGGAAAGCATTGGATAAACTAGGAATCGGCGATGCAATTCGTGAAATAGCTATTCCAATGTATAGTAGAACTATTCATGCATTAGATGGAACAATTTCAGCACTTCCTTATGGGAAAGAAAATCAAGCAATCTATTCCGTTTCTCGAGGAGAAATTAATGCAAAATTATTAGAGATTGCAGGACAAAATGAGAACGTAGATTTGCATTTTGATGTGGATTGTACTTTCGCTGATACAAAGTCAGGTAAATTCTCTTTGAAGAATAATAAAACAGGAGAAGAAACGCATCATCAAACGGATTTGTTATTCGCAACAGATGGAGCTTTTTCAGCGGTAAGATATTCAGGTTTCCAAAAGTTAGACAGATTTAGTTATAGTCAAAACTACATTGAAGATGGATACCGTGAAATTTTGCTTCCTGCAAACGAGGATGGTTCACATAAATTAGAAAAAAACAGTTTGCATATTTGGCCTAGAGGACGTTTTATGTTGATTGCACTTCCAAATTTCGATGGGTCATTTACTTGTACACTATTCATGCCTTTTGACAACCATGAATATTGTTTTAATAAATTGACTGACAGAGAAAAAGTAGAAAATTTCTTTAAAGAAGTGTTCCCTGATTTTTACGATATGATGCCTAATGTTGCGTATCGTTGGGAAGAACACCCATTATCCGCTTTAGCGTTAATTCGTTGTTATCCTTGGACAAATGGCAAAATGGCTTTGATGGGGGATGCTGCTCACGCTACGGTTCCTTTCTATGGTCAAGGAATGAATTGTGGATTTGAAGATTGTACAGTAATGTATGATTTGATGCAAGAGCACAATGAAAATTGGCCAGTGATTTTTAAAGAATATGAAAAATCTCGAAAACCAAATTGTGATGCAATGCAAGATTTATCCTTGCAAAATTATTTGGTAATGCGTGATAAAGTTACGGACCCAACATTCAAAATGATTCATAAAATTGAACACCGTCTGTCTAACTTATTCCCGGATAGTTATATCCCATTATATAGTATGGTATCCTTTTCAAACATCGAATACAAACATGCTTTACAAAAAGGAAATGAGCAACAAGAAGTAATTAAAGGAATTATCGAAGAACACAATCTAAACGAAGAAACACCTTTTGCAAAATTAGATGAATTAATCTATCAATACTTCAAACACGAATTAGCATAAAGTATAAGTACGGATGTTGCATTACAACATCCATTTTTTATAAAATAAAAAATATGAAACAATCAACCGAAGAATTAGTAAAACGCATCGAAGAGAAATTCGAAGCAATCGATCAAAATCCAGAAACGCATCTGGAAGGTTTAGTTTGGGCAAAACCAATTACTTATTGGGATTACATCCAAACGGATGCACTACTTGCTCTTCAAACGCAACGCACAACACTTCCAGATGAAATGGTATTTGTAATGTATCACCAAATCAATGAATTATTATTCAAAATGATGTTATGGGAAGCTGAACAAGTTACTAAAAACAATGCGTTAACGGCCACTTTCTTTGCGGAAAAATTAGATCGTATCAGTCGTTATTTTGATATGCTTGCTTCTTCTTTTTCAATTATGCAACATGGCATGGACACGGAACAGTATTTGAAATTTAGAAATACATTAACACCGGCAAGTGGTTTCCAAAGTGCTCAATACCGTTTGATTGAATTCGCTTCAACAGATACTATTAATTTGATTGATTATCGTTTTCGAGCAACAATAGATCGTAACACACCTATTGAGCATGCGTACGAACACCTTTATTGGCATGCTGCAGGTAAAGACCATAAAACAGGAAAAAAATCAACGTTAATTCGTTTGTTTGAAGAAAAATACAAAGCGTTGTTTTTGCGTAAAATGGAAGCATATAATACCACCAACTTGTATGCGAAGTTCAAGTCTTTACCGAAAGAAACACAAGAAGATCCAATGCTAATTAAAGCCATGCGTCACTACGATTATACCGTAAACGTAACTTGGGTGATGGCTCATTATCATGCTGCTGCAAAATACCTGCAACCTGAAGGCGAACTCGTGGAGGCGACTGGAGGAAGTGATTGGAGAAAATACATGCATCCGAAATACCAACGTCGTATTTTCTTTCCTGAACTTTGGTCAGAACACGAAATAAAACATTGGGGAGAAAACGTTTAATTAATGTTGAAATATTATCGTTTCCTCCCTAGAGGGAGGATTGAGGAGGGTGATATGAATTAATCACCACCCTTAGTCTCACCTCAAGGAGGGAAATTTATAATTAAAAATGGCACGAGAAATCGTGCTTTTTTAATTTGTAAAAATTTAGGTAGTTTTGTAACTCATTTAAAATCTATATACTATGAAAAAAATATTTACACTCGTGCTATTATTTTGTTCTTTACTGTCTTTTGGACAATTGACTTTAATAACTGAAAAAGAATCTCAAAATTTAAGCCCAATTCAACTGTCTAATGGAACTATTAAATTCTATGTGACAAACTATTATAACAAATCATTCATTAAATCAATTGATATCTATAATAAAGATTTGAGTTTTTATAAGACTATTAATATTTCATTAAATTTCCCGTACGATACAACTGGACATCCTCAAACTTACAGTGGTCTAAAATCAATAAAAGATATAAATGATACAAGATATTATCTAACAGACAAATTATTTAACTTGGATGATAAAATCGAGTTTATTTTAAATTACAATAGTATAAAGTATATACCAGGTGGTACATCTAGTAAATATTACTCCGTATGTATTCTATTGAATGAAGATGGAAAAGAAATTCAAAAATTCAGTAATTTAGACAGTAATATAGAAGGAATGAGTTTTAATTTTTTAGAGAATTTATATGTGAATTTTAATAATATTACAAAAGTTTACTCCGTTCCTGGAAACCTCCCATGTCCAACTTCGTGTTCTCAAAAAGCTGCAGCTATAGCACCAATCTCCCAACCAAATGAATTCAAAAAAATACAAGTAAACGGTTTTCCAAATCCTTCTTCTGATAATGTAACCTTGGCTTATACCTTACCAGAAGGTACTCCATTTGGAACCTTACGACTTTACACACAAACAGGAGTCTTAGTCAAAGAATTTAAAGTTTCCAGTCAAGTGGATCATTTGGAATTACCAGTTTCAGACTATACTCCTGGAACGTATTATTATGAGCTACAAGC